>NZ_JAUEYW010000017.1:0-163716 GCF_032489875.1 Bradyrhizobium sp. SZCCHNR1015 | reverse complement strand
CTGGCCGCGCCCGTGGCCCGCCTGCTCAAAAAAATGCAGGCGGCAGGTACCACAGGTCTGGCCGAATACGCCCGGCCCTCCCTGCGCGATGGTTTTGACGGCTGCTTCGCGTTCTCCCCGGCGCACCGGCTTTTGGCCACCGTTGCCTGCGCGGCGCGTGAGCGCCGGCGCAAGCGTGACACCAGCATCGGGGTGTCAGGACCGCGCGACTTGACCGTGCGTGCATCGCCGTTCGTCCGCGCGAATGATCACGCTGCAACGACACACGCCCATCGCATTCCGCTACCGACGTCCATGACGACCGCGATACGTCCCCTCCGACGCAACGGAACGGTCGGGACTCTAATGCTGATTTTGCGAAATCGGCAAGTGGATTATTTTTCAGCGGAGGGCTGGACAGGATTTTCACGCGCGATCTGATTTGCCCGTCGGGCAGCCATAGCGCCGTCGCACTCCGCGGCGCCGACCGGCCGGGTGCCGCGCCGTTTTCGGAGCTTAACCCTCATGGTGAGGAGGCGCGAAGCGCCGTCTCGAACCATGAGGCCCACGATGAGGCCGCATACTCACCGCCTTGATCGCGCCTGCGATGCGTCACAGCGAAGGCCGTCATTGATCCAGATCAAACGCCCTCGAAAACACACCCCAGATCCGGATCAAATCCTTGATGTTCCTCGATTTGATCCAGATCAAACGGCCGCACGCCTACCGCAGCATGGCCCAGACACGTCCATATTGGCCGTCAAAAAGCGCCACATCTCGCCGTCAGATTCTGCGGCACAGCATGCGCTGATGACGCGAACTAACAGGCACGGCGGACCAACACGTCCGGCCCGAAATCGTCACACCAGCGCGCCCGTACAGAGAAACCAGCGTCCTGGAAAGCAATGCGAAACAACAGCGCTCAACGTTCGGCTCAACACGATTATGCTTCCCACCAACGACAGACCCGGCCACTCGCCCACGTGGCCGTGAACGTGGCACCGGCCCGGTATCAGCCGGCCGCACAGCCCGGCAGCCGCAGCACCGGACGCGGCGAGCGGCGGTTCTGGCTGACGATGCAGACAGTGATGCTGGCCGTCGGCGTGCTGCTGGTGAACCTGCTGCTGTTCTTTCCTGCGCTCGGCATCGCGCTGATGTGGAATCTTCTGATTCCCGTCGCGCCCGCCTTGGTGACGATCTCACCGGGCCTGTGGCGCAACATCTGTCCGATGGCGACATTCCATCTGCTGCCGAACAAGATGGGCATCTCGCAGAACATCAGGATGCCGGAATGGGGCGCGGCGACGCTGGCGGTGATCAGCGTGACGCTTCTCTTCATCGTGGTACCGATGCGGCGCATCGGGCTCAATGTCGATGGCCCGCTGACGGCGGTCATGCTGCTGTCGGCCGCGGTCATGGCGTTCGCGATGGGCTCGGTGTTCGAGATGCGCTCGGGCTGGTGCACCTCGCTGTGCCCGATCCATCCGGTCGAGCGGCTCTACGGCACCAACCCGGCGCTGACCTTCAAGAATGCCCGCTGCAACATCTGCGAGGCCTGCAGCAATCCGTGCCCCGACTCCACGCCGGAGCTGACGCCGACCGCCGGCGTGCCCACAAAAGTCCAGCAGTTCCTCGGCAACTTCCTGATCGGCAGCTTCCCCGGCTTCGTCTGGGGCTGGTATCAAGTGCCGGATTATCCGCCGCAGCAGGTCGACCAGGCCGCGATCATCACCGCCTATGTGTGGCCGCTGGGCGCCGCGCTCGTCAGCTACGTCGTGTTCAGGGTCGGCGAGCGCATCCTGCGCTACAGGCCCGCCGCCCGCACCCGGATGCATCGCATCTTCGCGGCGGCCGCGATCAGCACCTACTATTGGTATCGCCTGCCCGGCCCGGCGTCATTACTCCCGGACTGGTTTCCGCTGGTCTCGCATCTCATCACGACGCCGTTCTTCTTCTGGTTCCTGGTGCTGCGCTCGCCGAAGGTGAGCTGGCTGAAGCGGCCGGTGATGGCGTCGAACTACTGGTCGAGCCGATTCGAGAGCACGGCCAACAAGAATCTCATCCGCGTGTCGCCCGGCAAGGCGTGAAGCCCCGCGGTCTCGTCCCACCATCGTCACAGCGTATCCGATCGAGGAGTAAACCATGTCGAACTTCAGGACCGTCACCGTCAAAGGCCGCCAGTTCCGCGTCCGCGCGGGTGACGTGCTGCTCGATGGCGCGCTCGCCAACGGCGTCGAGATTCCGTTCGACTGCCGCGCCGGCACCTGCGGCACCTGCATGGTTCACGTCTCGAAGGGGCAGACGGTGTGCGGCGAGACGCATACGCAGGGCATGATCTATGCGTGCCAGGCGCGCGTCGTCTCCGACCTCGACGTCGACGTGGAGGACGTGCCGGAGATCGATATCAGCAAGGCACGGCTGGTCGGCCTGCGCGAGGTCGCGCCAGATATCATGGAGCTGATGATCGCGCCCGAGAAGAGCATCAGCTATCTGCCGGGCCAGTACTTCAAGTTCACCTTCGCCGGCTATCCGGCGCGCGCCTACAGCCCGACCGCCTCGTTCGACGGCCGCATCGGCGGCCGCGTCATCCATCTCAACATCAAGAAGGTCCGTGGCGGCCGCGTCACGCAAGCGCTCGGCAGCGGCATCCGGCCCGGCCATCGGCTGCGCATCCAGGGGCCGTATGGTCACGCGTTCCTGCGTCCGGGCGGCACCGGCCGTCTCGTCCTCGCCGGCAGCGGCACCGGCTTCGCGCCGATCTGGGCGATTGCGGCGATGGCGCTGCGCGAGAACCGCAGCCGGCCGATGGTGATCATCGCCGGCGCCAAGAAGCTGCCGCAGCTCTACATGACGCCGATCCTGGCGCAGCTCGCGCGGCTGCCGAATGTCACGATCATTCCGACCGTGGAGGAAGGCCCGATCAACCATCCGTCGATCCGCACCGGGCGGATCGAGCCGCACATGCCGACGCTGACGTCCTCCGACGTGGTCTATGCCTGCGGCTCGCCGCGCATGGTCACCGCACTTGCCGGCATGGTCGAGAAGGCCGGCGCGACGTTCTATGCCGACCCGTTCGATTCAGCGCCGCCGGAAGCGCCATCCGGCCTGATCGGGCGCATCAAGACGCTCGTGGCGCGACGTCCGCCCGAGCCTGAGCCGGGCCGTGACGGCGGCAGGGGGCGTGACGCGTCGCTCGATCCGTTCGAGCGGGCGTTGTCGCTGGTGCCGAAGGATCCGATCGACGACGATCTCGGCCTGCGCCGGTCGGAGCCACGGCGCAGCCCGGTCGCCGAACGCGACCACGCGCTCTCGCTGGTCCGCGAGCGCGCCGCGCGCGGCGATCCCGCCCAGCTGCAGGAACGCCCGCGCCGCGTCGCCGGCGAAATGGCGTCGGGGCATGTGTGAGGCGAGTGAGGCGGCCGCTCCAATTCCCAACATCGCGCTCGCAAGCATGAAGGGGCGTAGAGCCGGCAGAGCCGTGCAGCCGTCCTTCGAGACGCCCGCCTCCGGCGGGCTCCTCAGGACGAGGGCTGAGTGTGCGGCGCGATCCTCAAGAGCTTCAAACCCTCTCCATGAACACGCTAACAGCGTGTTCATGGTCCCGTATGCAGCGGCTGCTCCGCCACTTGCCCCTCATGGTGAGGAGCGCCGCATCGCGGCGCGTCTCAAACCACGAGGCCCCAAATGCCTCGATGCACACCGGTCGTCACTCCGGGGCGCTCGCGCAAGCGAGCGAGCCCGGAGTCCATAGCCACGAATAGACGTGGTGGAGCACGATCACTGAGAGCCGTCTGACTCACGACGGCTGCGGCGTATGGATTCCGGGCTCGCGCTGCGCGCGCCCCGGAATGACGGCGAGGATGGAGAGGCAGCCCGTCGTCAAATCAGCTTCCGCCGCGCGAGGCTGCGCATCAGGGCGCCGACGCCGAACGTCCACGGCTCGCATTCGTCGCTGTTGCGCATGCGGTTGACGAGGCGGCCGAGCTGCGGAGCTGAAATCGTGACGATGTCGTCGCGCTTGTGGGTGAACCCCTGGCCCGGCGCATCGCGGTCCTTGACCGGTGCGAACATCGTGCCGAGGAACAGCGCGAAGCCGTCGGGGTATTGATGCACGGCGCCGATGGTCTGGGCGACGAGATCGGTCGGATCGCGACTGATCTTGCTAATGGAGGAATGGCCGTCGAGCACGAAGCCGTCGCTGCCGGTCACGTTCAGCGCGACGTCCATCTTCCTGACGTCGTCGAGCGAAAAGCTCTTGTCGAACAGGCGCAGCAGCGGTCCGATCGCGCAGGAGGCGTTGTTGTCCTTGGCCTTGGACAGCAGCAGCGCCGAGCGGCCCTCGAAGTCGCGCAGGTTGACGTCGTTGCCGAGCATCGCGCCGACGATCTGGCCGCGGCTCGACACCGCCAGCACCACCTCCGGCTCCGGGTTGTTCCAGGTCGATTTCGGATGCAGCCCGGCATCCATGCCGGTGCCGACCGACGACATGGTCGGCGCCTTGGTGAAGACCTCGGCGTCGGGGCCGATGCCGACCTCGAGATACTGGCTCCAGGCGTTCTGCTCGATCAGCACCTGCTTGAGGTGCATGGCCTGGTCGGAGCCGGGCTTCAGCTTGGAGAAATCGTCGCCGACGAGACGCACCACCTCTGTCCGGATCGCTTCGGCGGAGGCCGGATTGCCGCGCGCGCGCTCCTCGATGACGCGCTCCAGCATCGAGATCGCGAAGGTGACGCCGGCCGCTTTGAGCACCTGGAGATCAACCGGCGCCAGCAGCCACGGCTTGGCGGGATCACGGCGATCGGGGGGCGTGTTGGCGAGGATGGCGGCGAGGTCGCCGATGCGCTGCCCGCCCATGCCGCGCAGTGCAGCCGCGGGATCGTCGTGCTCGCACAGCGCGCTGACGGTCGGGAAGGCCGAGGTGACATCGTAGACGCCGTCATCGCGCACCGCCACAACGGCCGGACCATCGACGTCGGGCCGCCAGACCCGGCCGACCAGCGTTCCCTGGGTGCCGTCGTCGGGCAGCATGGTCTCGGGCGTCAGATTGATCATGGCGTTCTCCCTGGTGTCTCGTTGAGGCAGCCGTAGCATTGCTGCGAGAACGATCCAAGATGGGAGCGCGCGATCACCAGCTGTAGCGCACCGCGCCCTTGCCCGCGTAGGAGCGGCTGATGGTCGAGAACTCGCCTTCGAAGGTCGCGGCCGCCGACCAGCCGTTGCGCCAGGCGATTTCGGCCGAGGCCGTGGTGAGCGCGAGGTCGCGCGACTGCGCGGCGCCGTTGACGATGAAACTCGTGCCTGGCAGCGCCTGGAAGCTGGCGGTCATGGTGCGATCCGGGTTGAAATTGTGCGCCCAGGCGGCGCGGCCACGCAGCGACAGCACGCCGTCGGCGAGCGCAAACGACCGGTCGACGCGCGCGCCAAGCTCGGCGCGCGCATCCGTCACGGTCTTGCCGGCATAGCTCAGCGCGAAGGTGCCCGCGCCGGAGAGCACCTGCTCGGCATAGGACGGCAGCACGTAAGCCGTCGCCTGCCCGCCGAGATAGGGCGTGATCCCGCCCCATGGCGTGGCGTAGCGGCGGCCAGCCTCGAGGCGAGCGGAATAGGCCGACGCATTGAAGCGGGCGCGGAGCTGGTCGACGCCCGCGACGGCCACGGTGCGGTCGGTGGTCACGTCGTGCCAACCATAGGCGAGCGCGGCGGAGAGATAATCCGGACCGTTGCGATAGCGCGCGAAGGCGCCGGCCTGGAACAGGTCGGAGCGGCCGCTGCCGCCGCCATTGACGCTGAAGCTGGTGCCGCCGCCCGACAGCGCGAAGCCGGCCAGCCAGTTCGGCGACACGATGTAGTCGGCGCCGGCGGCGAAGCCGACCTCGCGGATGGTGGTGTCGTTCGAGCCGAGCGCGGCATTGCCATCGGTGAACGAACCACCCCCAAACGGCGCCGCCCAGGTGCTCCAGCGCTCGTCGAAGCGCCGGGCCAAAGCGGCCTTGACCGGCATGCGCGCGAAGGCATCGCGCGGTGCGGCGCCCTGCCCTGCGTCGGCGAACGTCGCCGCCGGAGCCGATGGGTTCGCACTGCGCCCGGCGACGAAGGGATCGGTCATCAGGCCAAGGAAGATCTTCATCGAGTCGAACATCGCCTGCTGCGAGGCGGTGGCGATCTCGCCGGACGCCTGCGTCAGGCCGGCCGGGGTCAGCGCGCCGAAGGCGAGCGGGATGCCGCCGGTGCGGTTGAAATAGCCGGTCGTGGTGTCCGTGACGTTCTGCTGGTTGGTATTGGTCCCGGACGTGCCGAGCGTCAGGTTCAGATAGACGGTGTTGGCGTCGTAGCTCAGGCTCGAGGAGAAGTTGGCCGGCAGGTTGGTGTTGACCAGCGTGTTGAAGGTGCCGCTGATGCCGCCGGCGGCGTTGACGATCGTGTACTGCTTGTTGACGTAGCTGCCGGGGGCGAACGCCGCCTGCACCGTGGCGCCACCCAGCGTCGCGGTGCCCGTCACGTTGACCCGGTCGGCATTGGCCGGCGACACCTCGACCATGTAGCTCGCGGCAGCCGTGAACACGAGATTGCCCTGCACCGTCAGCAGCCCGATCGAATTGCCGGGCGCCAGCGCGCCGCCATTGACCAGCGTGCTGCCGACGATGCCGTTGCCGCCGAGCGTGCCGCCGGCATTCACGGTCACGCTGCTGCCGGCGATCGAACCGTTGACGGCGAGGATGCCGCCATCGACCGTGGTCGCACCGGTGTAGGTGTTGATGCCGGACAGCATCAGCTTGCCGCTGCCGACCTTGGTCAGCGCGCCCGGTCCGACCGTGCCGCACTCGCACGGGTCGTAGTCGCTGATCACGCCGGAGACCTCGGTCGAGAGATTGTTGCCGCCAACCACCAGCGTGTTGAAGGCGCCGATGTAATAGTTGCCGGATCCCGCCAGGGAGCCGGCGGTGATGCGGCCGTCGCCATTGGCCCCCGTGCTGCCGGAGAAGTCGACCACGCCGGTGCCGTTGGTCACGAACTGCGCGGCGCCGCCGGTCGTATTGTCGAGGAAACGGGTGCGACCACCGGCATTGGTGATGATCGTGGCGGAGCCTGCGGTCGCATGGTCGAAGAACAGGGTGGAAGCGCCGTCGTTGGTGGTGATGGTCGCATTCGCCGCGGTGGAATGGGCGTTGAACTGGATATGCCCGTCCATGTTGTTGGTGATCTCTGCGTTGCCCGCGGACGGCGTGTCGCTGCCGAAGCCCATCCCGAACATCAGGTAGGAATTGCCGCCATTGGTGATGACCGCGTTGGCGGCCGTCGCGGCATTGACGAACGCGACCAGGCTGAACGTATCATTCGTGATCGTCGCATTGCCGGCGCTGGTGTTGGCGTTGAACAGCGTGCGGCCCTGATGGTTGGTGATCACGGCGTTCCCCGCCGTCGCCGTATCGGTGCCTCCGGCGACGCCGAACGCCGTCGTGGCGATCGACTGGTTCACGATCGTCATCGTGCCGGCGGAGCTCGCGCCGAGGAAGTTGGTGGTGCCGCCATCATTGGTGAGCGAGACGATCCCGGACGTATCGGCCCTGACGACGTTGAAGATGCCGAAATTCGACACGTCGCCGATGATGCGGGCGGTGTGGGTGGCGTCGCCGAGCTGCAAGGTCGCGCCGTTGCCGATGAAGGTGCCGCCCGAATAGGAGTTGTTGCCGAGCAGGATGGTGGTGCTGTTGCCGAGCAGCTCGGCGCGCACGCCGGCAACGGTCTCGCCGAGATTGTTGTTGATCGTGATCGTCTGGCCGGAATTGGCGTTGTTGATGAAGCCCCAGCCGGAGCCGGCGACGCCGAAATTCACGTCGGCGCCGCCAATCGAATAGGACTGGGCGTTGCTGAGGAAGATCCAGGAATCCGGATTGATCGGCGCAGTGACCGTGATGGTCGATGCGCCGGTGGCGCCGAACAGCGCCTCCTGGCCGCTCGATGCCGGCGGCGCGCCGGCCGGCGGGCTCTCCCAGTTGGTCGAGAGGTTGTAGTCGGAGGTCGCAGTCGAAGAGCCGGTGCCGCCCCAGGTGTAGTCGGTCTGGGCCTGCGCCGACGTCGTCGGCCCGAGCCCGAAGAGCCCGAGCATGAGCGCCAGCGCGCCCCACACGCCTCGCGCCGTCGGACGCCCCGCCGTTTCGACCCGCCTCTGCACGCAATCCCCCGATCTTGCTCTGCACCCCGTGATGCAATCCAAGACCTAGCAGGCGCGCGGCGCCCGCCGAGATCGACGGCGTCCCTGTTTCTTGTTTGAAATCAGCGCGTTACGCGTTTGATCGCGGTTGTAGCGGGCGCGCAACGCATCCACCCAAAAAGTCGCCCCCCCGCAATGGCCTGGGGGACGTGCGACCGATGGCTCACGGATTCGGCGAGCTCTCGCCGGCGACCTGCAGCAGTTGCGAGCGACGGACGCGCTCGCGATGGGCAGTGTAGAGGCCGCTGGAAACGATGAAGGCGGCGCCGACGATGGTCCAGACGTCCGGCACCTCGCCGAACACCAGGAAGCCGAGGATGCTGACCCACAGCAACTGGGTGTAGGAGAACGGCGCCAGCACCGAGGCGTCGGCATAGCGGAATGCCAGCACGACGATCCACTGCCCCATGGTCGAAGCGACGCCGACTAGCACGCCGAAGGCGATGTCCTGCCAGGACGGCGTGGTCCAGAAGAACGGCACGATCGCGGTGAGCACGCAGACGCCGGCGATCGACGAATAGGTCATGATCGTGATCGCGTGCTCGCGCCCGCTCATCATCCGCGTCATGATCAGGGTGCAGGCCCAGGCGAAGGCCGAGACGATCGGAAACAGCGCGGCAAGATGGAACGCGCCGGTGCCGGGGCGAAGAATCACCAGCACGCCAAACAGGCCAACCGCGGTTGCGACCCAGCGCCGCAGGCCGACCTTCTCGCTGAGGAAGATGATCGACAGCGCGGTGACGAACAGCGGCGCGACGAAGCCGGTGGCGGAGGCCTCGGCGATCGGCAGGTAGCGTAAACCGGTGATGAACATCAGCGACGAGCCGAGCAGCGCGACGCCGCGCAGCAACTGAAACTTGAGCTGCGCGGTGCGCATCGCGAACAGCGGCGAGCCCGGGATCATCGCCGGCACCATGATGAGCGCGAATACGACGAAGCGGATCCAGGTGATCTCGATCGAGGGCAGCGTCTTCGACAGATATTTCGCCGTCACGTCCGAGGTGCCGAGGAACACGGTCGACAGCAGGATCAGCGCAATGCCGCGGAACGGCCGGTCGGCGCGGGCGGGCGCGCGCTTGCGCCGGGCCTGCGGCTTGTCCTGCACGGACGTCGGCACGTCGTCGAGGCGCGCGGCGGCGGCCGCACTCGGGGGCGGGGTCACGGTCGAACTCAAAGGTTGGCAGAAGCGACGATTCGGTGAGTGGCGACAAAACGCCAATCGCGGCCGCGGGACAACCCATGGAAAGCGGGCAGCCGATATGCGCTGGCTACGCGCCGAAGTAGCAAACATCCGTAATTTTCCGTGATGCTGCGCTACAGCATGGGCAGCCCACGCGGCTTCGGCCCGCGCGGAAAGGCGCGATCGATCGCGGCGATCTCGGCCGCGGTGAGCTCGATGTCGCCAGCCGCCGCATTCTGCTCGGCATGCTCGGGCCGTGACGCCTTGGGGATCGCGAACAGCGATGACGCCCGCGTCAGGAAGGCGAGCGCGACCTGGCGCGGCGTCGCGCCGTGCTGCTCCGCGATCCGCTGCAGCACCTCGCCGCCGGCGCTGCGGCGTTCCGGAAAATCGTCATGGCCGAACGGCGAATAGGCGACCACCGCGACGCCGTGCTGGCCGCACCATGGGATGACGGCGTGCTCGATGGCGCGCTCCTGCAGGTGATAGAGCACCTGGTTGCAGGCGATCCTGCCCTCGCCTGCGACCTCCAGCAGCTCATCGAGATCGTCGACGTCGAAATTGCTGACGCCCCAGGCCGCGATCTTGCCGGCCGCCTTGAGCTCCTCGAACGCTGCCACCGTCTCCGCGAGCGGATAGGAGCCGGGCCAGTGCAACAGATAGCAGTCGAGCCGGTCGGTCTTGAGCCGCTTCAGCGAGCGCTCGCAGGCGGTGATGGTGCCACGGCGGGAGGCGTTGCTCGGCAGCACCTTCGACACCAGGAACACGTCGTCGCGCCGGCCGGCGATGGCTTCGGCAATGACGAGCTCGGCATCGCCATACATCTCCGCGGTGTCGATGTGGCTCATGCCGAGATCCAGGCCGCGCCGCAACGTGGCGATGGCGCGGCTGCGGTCGGCGTGGTCGAGATACCAGGTGCCCTGCCCGATCACGGACACACCGGCGCCGCCGGTTCCGAATGTCTTGTGCTTCATGGCGGCGAGCATAGAGGATGGAGCGCGCGACGTCGATTGGCGCTCCCCAGGAACGTCATTCCGGGGCGACGCGTCAGCGTTGAACCCGGAATCTCGAACTTGGTTTGCACCGGCTCGTTTCCGCCATGTCGAGATTCCGGGTTCGGGGCCTTGCGGCCTCGCCCCGGAATGACGGCGGGCTTTGCTAGCTCGCCACCTTCACCGACGCCTCGGCCTGCGCCGGCGTCTGCGCGATCAGCCGCTTCATCTCCGGAATGCACGAGCCGCAATTCGTTCCCGCCTTGAGCTGCGCGCCGATCGCGGCGGGCGTGCGCGCGCCGGCGGCGATCGCATCGCAGATGGTGTCGCGGCCGACGCCGAAGCAGGCGCAGACGATCGGGCCGCCGCCGACGCCGTCGGGCGCGCGGCCGGACAGCAGCATGCGGCGCTGGTCGTCGTCGAGACGATCGGCTGAAAACATCGTCTTCACGACGTTCCAGTCGCCGGCATCATGGCCCGGTCCGACGAAGACGCAGGTCTCGATGCGGTCGCCGCCGAAGGACGCGGCGCGATAGACGCCGCCGCCGACATCCATGTAGTCCGTGACATCGTCGGTGGCGCGCGCCTTGAACCACGCCGGCCAGCGCATGAGGTCGCCGTTGTCGGCGAACAGATAGCCGAAGCCGCCCTGCACCGTCGCCCGCGCCCACCACAGATGGGACGGCAGCGCGAGCTCGGTGCGCGACAGGATGAAGCCGCGGAAGACGTACTCATAGGGACTGATCGCGGCCGGCGTCGCCTTGGCCTCGGGCTGGCCGGAGAACGGATCGGTGTGCGAGGCGACGAGCGCGCCGACGCGGCCATGCGAGGAGTTCGTCGCGTTCCAATGGATCGGCGCGAACAGCATGCCGCGCTGCTGGCGCTCGCTGACCACGACCTTGAGGATGCACCGGCCGTGCTCGGTCGTCACCTTGGCGAAGCCGTCATGCATCAGGCCGTAGCGCAGCGCGTCGTCCGGATGCACCTCGACGAACGGCTCCGGCAGATGCGCTCCGAGACGCGGGCTCAACCCGGTGCGCGTCATGGTGTGCCACTGGTCGCGGATGCGCCCGGTGTTCAGCCGCAGGGGCCGCGCGGCATTGGTCTCGCTGCGCAGCGCCGGCACCTCCGGCGCGACGAAGCGGGCCTTGCGGTCGCCGGTGAAGAAGGCGCCGTCGGCGAAGAAGCGCGGCGCGGGCGGCTTGCCCGCGCGCACCGGCCATTGCACCGGGGCCATTGTGTCGTATTCGTCGTCGCTGAGGCTCGCCAGCGCGCCGATGTCGAAGTCGCGGCTGCCGTCGTTCTCGAACCCCGACAGCGCGGCGTGCTCGCGGAAGATGTCCGCGGCGGAGCCGTAGTCGAAGGCGGAAGCGAAGCCGAGCCGCTTGCCGACCTCGCTGAGGATCCACCAGTCCGGCATGGCCTCGCCGGCCGGCGCCATGAAGGCGCGCTGGCGCGAGATGCGCCGCTCGGAGTTGGTGACCGTGCCCGACTTCTCGCCCCAGGCCTGCGCCGGCAGCAGCACGTGCACGCCAGCATCCACGGTGTCGTTGGAGCGCACGTTCTCGGAGACGACGAGCAGCTCGAGCTTCTTCAGGGCCGACAGCACGAGATCGGCGTCCGGCAGCGACACCGCCGGATTGGTGCCGATCACCCACAGCGCCTTGATCTCGCCGCGCGCGATCGCCTCGAACATCGCGACCGCCTTCAATCCCTCATGGGTGGCGATATCGGGCGCCTTCCAGAAGCGCCTGATACGATCGATGTCCGGCGGCGTGAAGCCCATATGCGCGGCGAGCTGGTTGGCGAGCCCGCCGACCTCGCGGCCGCCCATCGCGTTGGGCTGGCCGGTCAGCGAAAACGGCCCCATACCCGGCTTGCCGATGCGCGCGGTGGCAAGATGGCAGTTGAGGATCGCATTGACCTTGTCGGTGCCCTGAGCCGACTGGTTGACACCCTGCGAGTACAAGGTGACGACCTCTGGCGTGTCGCGGAACAGCTTGAAGAAGGCGGCGACATCGGGCTCGGACAGACCGGTGGCGAGCGCGGTCGCCGCGGTGCTGCCGGCAAGGCTGCGCGCGCGCGCCAGGGTCTCGTCGAAGCCAGACGTATGGCGCGCGATGTAGTCGCCGTCGAGCGCGCCGCTGTCGGCGAGATGCACCAGCAGGCCGGAGAACAGCGCCGCATCCGTGCCGGGCCTCAATCCCAGGAACAGGTCGGCTTCTTCAGCCGTGTCGGTACGGCGCGGATCGATGACCACGAACCTGGCGCCGCGCGTTTGCTTGTTGGCCAGCATGCGCTGGTAGAGCACCGGGTGGCACCAGGCGGCGTTGCTGCCCACGAAGACCAGCAGATCGGCCCGATCGAGATCCTCATAGGTGCCGGGGACGGTGTCGGCGCCGAAGGCGCGGCGGTGGCCGGCGACCGACGACGCCATGCACAGCCGCGAATTGGTGTCGACATTGGCCGAGCCGAGAAAACCCTTCATCAGCTTGTTGGCGACGTAGTAGTCCTCGGTCAGCATCTGGCCCGAGAGATAGAACGCCACGGCGTCCTCGCCGTCGCGGGCGACGATGTGCTTGAGGCGGGTCGCGACGTGATCGAGCGCATCGCTCCACGCCACCCGCTCCATGCCGCCCTTGCAGCGGATCATCGGATAGAGCAGCCGGCTCTCGAGCCCGAGCGTCTCGCCGAGCGCCGAGCCTTTGGAGCAGAGCCGGCCGAGATTGGCCGGATGCGACGGATCGCCGGAGATCGCCGCGCCGCCGCTGCCGTCGGGCGTGGCGAGCACGCCGCAGCCGACGCCGCAATACGGACAGGCGGTGCGCACCGTGCGCAACTTGGGATCAACAGTCGTCATCGTGCGAGGCCCCCTCTCTCACGCTGCCCGTGGCCGCGCCGCGGCGCGGCCGAACATCATCTCGGTCCGGATCGCCGCGACCGGCTCGCGGCTGCGGATCAGGTCGCGATACCACAGAGCATCCCTGGTCTCCCCGATCAGCACGGCGCCGGTGAGGCGCCCGTCGGCGATGACGAGCTTCTTGTAGATGCCGCGCCTGGCATCGTTGAGCACGATCGTCTCGCTGCCCTCGACACCAACGAAATCGCCGGCCGAGAACACCGACACCCCCGACACTTTCAGATTGGTCGAGACGACGCTGCCGCCATAGGCCGCCTTGCGTCCGGCCAGATGCTGCGCCAGCACCCGCGCCTGCTCGTAGGCCGGTTCGACCAGCCCGTAACAGGTGCCGCGGTGCTCGGCGCATTCGCCGAGCGCGAAGATGCCAGGCGCCGAGGTCTGCATCGCATCGTCGACGACGATGCCGCGGTTGACGGCGAGCCCCGCTTCCTTTGCCAAGGTCACATTCGGCCGGATGCCGGCGGCGAAGATCACCGCGTCCGCGGCGAGGCGGCGCCCGTCGGCCAGCTCGACCTCTTCGACCCGGCCGTTGCCGTGGATGGAAGCGGTGCTGGCATTGAGCAGAACCTCGATGCCCTTGCGCGCCACCAGCGACTTGAGCAGCGCGGCGGCCGGCGCATCGAGCTGCCGCTCCATCAGCCGGTCCATCAGATGCAGCAGCGTCACCTTGGCGCCGGCGCGCGCCAGGCCATAGGCCGCTTCCAGCCCGAGCAGCCCGCCGCCGACGACCACGACGCGGCCCTTCTTGGCCGCCAGCGCCAGAAGCACGTCGGTGTCGCGGCTGTCGCGGAACGTGTGCACGCCCGGCAGATCGGCGCCCGGCACCGGCAGCCGCAGCGGCAGCGAGCCGGTAGCGAGGACCAGGCGCGAGAACGCCACGTTCTCATCGTTCTCGATCTGCAGCTCGCGGCGGCCGACATCGATGCCGGTCACGCGCGCACCGTATTTCAACGTCACGCCGCGCTCGCGCCACCAGGATGCCGGCTTGAGCTCGATCTCGTGGGACGCGGCCTCGCCGGCCAGCACCGACGACAGCAGCACGCGGTTGTAGGCCAGCCGCGGCTCCTCGCCGATGACGGCGATCGCGTAGCGGCCGAGCACGGTCTGCGACAATTCCTCCGCCAGCTTTGCAGCGGCCATGCCGTTGCCGACGATGACGAGCGGTTCACTCAAAGCGCCTACTCCGCCGCCTGCGCCTTGCCATAGGCTTCCGCGATCATGTAGCCGGACAGCGTGCCATAGGCCGCGGTCCAGGCGGCGGCGACCTCGGGCGTCCAGCCGTCGCCGAGTCCCTTCTCCAGCGTCCACAGCAGCGCGGCGCCGACCACCGGATAGTGCTCCGGCCTGGCGCCGTAATCGACGTGGCGCTTGGCGAGCGCGCTTGCCGCCGGCAGGATCGCAGGCAGGTTGGTCAATCCATTCACCACGACCGCCAAGGTCGCCATCAGCTTCTTGCGCTGCTCGGTGAGGTCGTCCGGAAACATCGCACGCACCTGCGGCGCGACCTCGAACAGGCGATCGTAGAAGATGGTCGCGGCCTGATCGGAGATCGGCGCGACCTTGGCAAAACTGTCCTGAACCAATGCGATCTGAGACGGCGTCATGGGAAATCCTTCGATGCAGCTATCGGGCCTCGTTGGTCGTCTGAAGGCGGACGGCGGTTCGATCCGGCGTCCGGCAGTCATGCAGCCTGGGTGCCTGAATGCGACGGGACCGCGGGGCCCGGCTCAGGTTTCGAACCGTGTTCATAGGCCTCGAGGAAATCGAGCACCTCGCGCCGGTAGCGGTAATAGTCCGGATGCTCCAGCAAGGCCTTGCGCGTGCGCGGTCGCGGAATGTCGACCTGGAGAATGTGACCTATGCGGGCGTTGGGACCGTTGGTCATCATCACCACGCGATCGGCCAGCAGAATTGCTTCATCGACGTCGTGGGTCACGCACAGAGCCGTCACCTGCGTGCGCTGCCAGACTTCCATCAGGACCTCTTGGAGGTCCCAACGGGTGAGACTGTCGAGCATTCCGAACGGCTCGTCGAGCAACAGCAGCTTCGGAGACAAAGCGAAGGCGCGCGCGATGCCGACGCGCTGTCGCATGCCGTTGGACATCGACGCAGCCGGCGTGTCGAGCGAGTCGCCGAGGCCGACGCGCTCGAGGTAGTAGTCGACGACGTCGTTGCGCTCCTTGGGCGTCGCATGCGGATAGACCCTGTCGACGCCGAGCGCCACGTTCTCACGCGCGGTCAACCACGGAAACAGCGACGGCGACTGAAAGACGACGGCTCGGTCGGGACCGGCCGACGAGACTTCGCGACCATCCAGAATGATGCCGCCGAGCGTGACATCGTTGAGCCCGGCGGTCATCGAGAGCACGGTCGACTTGCCGCATCCCGAATGACCGATCACGGAGATGAATTCTCCCTTGCGCACCTTCAGGTCGAAATTGTCGACCACGGTGAGCGGACCGCTCGGGGTCGGATAGACCTTCGACAGCTGTGAGTATTCCAGGTAGCGGTCGGACTGGTAGGGCGCCGAGCTGATCGCGCGCTGGTAGGCCGGGGGCGGCTTCTCCATCTGGGTGATCGGCACCACATTGGGCAGAGAGCGGCCAGCGGCCTTGTCCGGCGTCCGGCCGGCGGCCGCGTCCATGAGATAACTCGTCACCGCTTGCCTCAGTTGCTTGAAGCGCACGTCCTCGTTAATCGAAGAGCGCTGGCGCGGACGCGGAATGTCGACCTTGAAATTCTGTCCGAGCGTGGACTTCGGCCCCGGCAGCAACGGAATGATGCGGTCGGCAAGCAGAATGGCCTCGTCGACATCATTGGTGATCAGCACGACGGTGCGCTTGTCACGCGACCAGATCTCGACGATCTCGTCCTGAAGTCGCGCCCGGGTCAGCGCATCGAGCGCAGACAGCGGCTCGTCGAGGAGCAGAATTTCCGGTCCGGTGGCGAGCGCGCGGGCGACGGCTACCCGCTGCCGCATGCCCCCTGACAGCTCGGACGGCAGGCGCTGCGCCGCATGCGACAGCCCGACCATTGCGATATACCGGTCAACCCTTGCCGACCGCGCCGCCCTGGTCTCTCCGGCGAACACCTGATCGACGGCGAGCGCGACGTTGCCGCGCACCGTGAGCCATGGCATCAGCGAGTAGGACTGGAATACGACGCCGCGGTCGGGCCCTGGCCCGGAGATCGGCTTGCCTTTGAGTGCGATCTCGCCGGCATCGGGCTGAACCAGCCCCGCAATCGCCGAGATCAGCGTCGATTTTCCGCTGCCGGAAAATCCGACGATGGCAACGAACTCGCCCTCCTCGACCTCGAGATCGAGATTGGACAACACGTCGACCTTGCGATCGCCGCTGCCGTAGCTCTTGCTGACGCCCTTCAACGACAGGAATGACATGACGGCCACCTCAGCGCTGACTCGAGAAGGTGAAGGCGGATTGCAGCGCGTACATCACCCGATCGAGCAGGAAGCCGATGATACCGATGGTCAGCACCGCCACGATGATCCGCGCCAGCGACTGTGACGAGCCGTTCTGGAATTCATCCCATACGAACTTTCCGAGACCCGGGTTCTGCGCCAGCATTTCGGCGGCGATCAGGACCATCCAGCCCACCCCCAGCGAAAGACGCAACCCGGTGAAGATCAGCGGCAGCGAGCTCGGCAGCACCAGTTTCGTGATCGTGCGATGGGTCGGGAGCTGGAGCACACGGCCGACGTTCAGCAGGTCCTTGTCGATGGACGCGACCCCGAGCGCCGTATTGATCAGCGTCGGCCACAGCGAGCAGAGCGTCACGGTGATGGCCGAGATCAACAGCGACTTCGGCAGGTATTCGGTCGGATTGGTGTAGAGAGCGGATACGACCATCGTCACGATCGGTAGCCAGGCCAGCGGGGACACCGGCTTGAATATCTGGATCAGTGGATTGAGCGCACCGTTCACGGTCTTCGAAAGTCCGCAAAAGATGCCGAGCGGAACCGCGATCACCGTAGCGACGACGAAGCCGACGGCAACAGTCAGCAGACTGGTGAGGATCTGATCGAAATAGGTCGGGTTTCCGGCGTAGCTTCGCTGCTTGACCTCATCAGCCCGTCCGTCCGCGATCAGCTTGGCATTGCGTGCCTCCTGCCGTTCGTAGAAGGCGGCCTGCTTGGCGCGTTCGGCCACATGATCGGCGTAGAGATTCTTGGCCTGACCCCAGACTTCGGCTGGCCCCGGAATGGCGCCGAGCGACGTCTTCACGTGGGGCGCGACCCAACCCCACGCAGCAAGGAAGAGGCCGATGCCGAGCAACGGAACGAGCAGCGTCTGCCGGAGCTCCTTCAATTGCGGCTTGATACTGTCGCCGGCCGCCATCCGCGCCAATGGAGCGAGCCAGCCTAGACCGACGATATTCAGATAGCTCGCGGCGGCGTTGATCCGCGCGAAAATTCGCTCCTTGCGCGCGCGCTGCTCCGCGGCGGCGTCGACATCGACGTAATCTCCGACAATAGCCATTGCTCATCTTTCAGAATGCGAGACAGGGACCGGGTGTGGACCGCCAGGACTTGTGGCCCTGCCACCGTTCATCCGCCGATGATCTTGTTGCCTTCGATCTTCTGCTTGCCCTTCAGCCCCACCTTGAGACTGTCGATATAGGCGTTCGGCTGGCGACCATCGTAGGTCACGCCATCGATGAATTCGGCAGTCGGCGCGCGGAAGCCGTCGGTCTGCCAGGGAAAATCCTCCTTCTTCGCCTTGCCGTCCGCGACGAGTTGCTGGGCGGCCGCAAGATAGATGTCGGGCCGATAAACGCTCTTGGCCGTCGCGTGGTACCAGGCATCGTCCTTGGCCTCCGCGATCTGTCCCCAGCGCCGCATCTGGGTGAGATACCAGACGGCGTCGGAGTAATAGGGATAGGTCGCAAAGTAGCGGAAGAAGACGTTGAAATCCGGAATCTGCCGCTTGTCGCCTTTCTCGTACTCGAATGTGCCGGTCATCGAGTTCGCGATCACCGCCTTGTCGGCGCCGACATATTCAGGCTTGGAGAGCATCTCGACGGCTTTGGCGCGGTTGGCGTTGTTGTTCTCGTCCAGCCACATCGCGGCACGGATCAAGGCCTTGGTGAGCGCGAGCGTCGTATTGGGATTCTTCTCGGCGAACGCCGCCGTGATGCCGAACACCTTCTCGGGATTGTCCTTCCAGATCTCGTAGTCCGTGATCACCGGCACGCCGATGCCCTTGAAGACGGCGGCCTGATTCCACGGCTCACCGACGCAATAGCCGTTGATGGTGCCGGCTTCGAGCGTGGCGGGCATCTGCGGCGGCGGCGTGACCGACAGCAGGGCTTCGGCGGCGATGGTGCCGCTCGTATCATCGGCGGAATAATATCCAGGATTAATGCCGCCGGAGGCGAGCCAGTAGCGAAGCTCGTAGTTGTGGGTCGAGACCGGGAACACCATGCCCATCTTGAAGGCCTTGCCGGAAGCCTTGAGCTTCTCGATGGCCGGACGCAGCGTCTCCGCCTTGATGGGATGCACCGGCTTGCCGCTCGCATCCTTCGCCACCTGTGGCTTCATCAGCTCCCAGATCTCGTTGGAGACCGTGATGGCGTTGCCGTTGAGATCCATCGAGAACGGCGTGATGATATGGGCCTTGGTCCCGAAGCCGATCGTCGCCGCGAGCGGCTGGCCGGCAAGCATGTGCGCGCCATCGAGCTCGCCGGTGATGACCCGATCGAGCAGCACCTTCCAATTGGCCTGTGCCTCCAGCGTGACAATCAGCCCCTCGTCCTCGAAATAGCCGTTCTCCTTGGCGACCGCGAGCGGGGCCATGTCGGTGAGCTTGATGAATCCGAACTTGAGCTCGTCCTTTTCAAGCTTGGCCGCACGCGCACGGCTGGAAGTGAGCGCCAGCGCGGCGGCAGTGCCTGCCGCAAGAAACGCACGACGATCCAGCATGGCGCCGCGCTTGGAAGCGAACGCCTGTTCCGGATCAGGACGTCGGGTGAGGTCGGATGAATTCGGCATGAAAGGATGATCCTTTGCGTCGCCGTGACGCCTTGCCGGCCTGCGGACGCAAGCCGACTCCCGGAGAAGGCTCCGGTGAGCTGTCACGCTGCTGATGAATGAGTTTTCGGGAGACGGCGTCGATGGCGTCAAGAGTACTTATTCAATCTTTGTGCCAAGCGCGTTCTGAGCCGGAGCGCAGCAATTTCAGCGGGTTAGGAACAAGCCGTCCGCGCCTGCCTTCGCCAGAAACGCACGTATCTTTTGCGATTCGCTTGCTATATGTGCAATGCACACCGAATGAGCACATGCGATACGGCCGTAAGCAGCCGCCGTCTCAACGCCCGGCACATTCGCTCATGGTCGCGCCGCGCAATCGGCTAAGGCGTTGGATAAATTGACGAACCGGCATTGTGGCCAGAATTGGCACGTGGCTTGCTAACAACTCATTAGTCAACGATGACTGCGGTTCGACGGATTGTTGAGGCTGTTAGCGCCTGACATTCGGGACGGATCTCAATGAACTGCTCCGATCCCAGCAGTCGTCGTGATGCGCCCGCAATTCAGCCTTGCACCGACATTCGACGCCGCTCGCTTCATGTGGTGCCCACCGGGAAACGCGTTCCCAGCGGGCAACGCGAAACCGGCAGTTGTTAAGCACAATCAGAAGGAAGCCTGAATGTCGTATCTCGCGCCCTCGGAATTCGTCACCAAGATGGTGGATGCAGGGGAGTCCAAGATCTTCATGTCGACACGGGATACGGTCATCCGCGCCTATATGGCCGGCGCCATTCTCGCGCTCGCGGCGTGGTTCGCCGTGACAATCAATGTGAACACCGGCCAGCCGATCATCGGCGCGCTGCTGTTTCCCGTCGGCTTCTCGATGCTCTATCTGCTGGGCTTCGACCTTCTGACCGGCGTGTTCGTGCTGTCGCCGCTGGCCTTGATCGACAAGCGTCCGGGCGTGACCATCGCAGGCGTGCTGCGCAACTGGGGACTCGTCTTCATCGGCAATTTCGCCGGCGCGCTGACGGTGGCCTTCATGATGGCGTTCGTGACGACCTTCGGCTTCACGCAGGAGCCGGATAAGGTCGGCGCCGTCATCGGCAATATCGGTGAAGGCCGGACGCTCGGCTACGCGGCGCATGGCGCGGCCGGCATGGCGACGCTGTTCATCCGCGGCATGCTGTGCAACTGGATGGTCTCCACCGGCGTGGTCGGCGCGATGATCTCGACCACCGTGCCAGGCAAGGTGCTGGCGATGTGGATGCCGATCCTGGTCTTCTTCTACATGGTGTTCGAGCATTCGGTGGTGAACATGTTCCTGTTCCCGTCGGGGCTGATGCTCCATGCGAAGTTCTCGATCATGGACTATCTGATCTGGAACGAGATCCCGACCGTGCTCGGCAATCTCGTCGGCGGCCTCTCCTTTACCGGCCTCACGCTCTATGCCACCCATATCAGGACGCAGCCGAAGCGCGATGCCAAGGTCTCCGTTCGCGCAGCCGCCTGATTTCATTTTCCCTTGGGAGCCCGCCCGCGCTAAGGTCGGGCTCCCTCGCCTTCGCCCCACAGCCAAATGCCATTGCGGATCACAATCGGAGCGCATTCCGACAAAGGGCAGAAGCCGGGCAACCAGGACTTCCACGGCGCCCTGATCCCCGATGAGCCTGCGCTCAGCCTGAAAGGCATCGCGGTCGCCATCGCCGATGGCATCAGCAGCAGCGAGGTCAGCCACATCGCGAGCGAGTCCGCGGTCAAGAGCTTCCTAACCGATTATTACTGCACGCCGGATGCCTGGTCGGTGAAGACGTCGGCGCGACGCGTGATCACGGCCGCCAACTCCTGGCTTCATGCCCAGACCAGAGCCAGCCAATACGCCTATGACCGCGACAAAGGTTACGTCTGCACGCTCAGCGCGATCGTGATCAAGGCGGCCACCGCGCATCTCTTCCATGTCGGCGACTGCCGCATCTCACGCCTCGCCGGCCATTCGCTCGAGCAGCTCACCGACGATCATCGCGTCATGATCTCGTCGCAGCAGAGCTATCTGGGGCGCGCGCTCGGGGTCAACCCTCAGGTCGAAATCGACTATCAGGCTGTCAGGATCGAGCGCGGCGACATCTTCGTGCTCGCGACCGACGGCGTTCACGAGCATGTCGGCAAGCGTTTTGTCGCCAACGTGTTGAAAGAGAATTCCCACGACCTCGACCAGGCGGCCCGCATCATCGTCGCCGAGGCGCTGGCGCAGGGCAGCGCGGACAATCTCACGATCCAGATCGTGCGGATCGACGAGCTCGGTGTCGGCGACGCCGCCGAGATTCCGGTCCAGGCCGAGCAGCTGCCGCCGGCGCCGCTGCTGGACGCGCGGATGATCTTCGAGGGCTACCGGATCTTGCGCGAGATCCATTCCAGCAGCCGCAGCCACATCTATCTGGCGGTCGACGTCGAGACGGAGCTCCCCGTCGCCATCAAGGTGCCTTCGATCGACCTGCGCGGCGACCCGGCCTATTTGAAGCGCTTCCTGATGGAAGAGTGGATCGCGCGACGGATCGACAATCCGCACGTGCTGAAGGCCTTCCCATCGACGCGCCGCCGCGATCATCTCTACGTCGTCACCGAATTCGTCGAAGGCCAGACCCTGGCGCAATGGATGATCGACCATCCGAAAGCCGATCTCGATACTGTCAGAGACATCATCGAGCAGATCGCCAACGGACTGCAGGCGCTGCATCGCAAGGAAATGCTGCACCAGGATCTGCGGCCTGCAAACATCATGATCGACCGGACCCGGACGGCGAAGATCATCGATTTCGGATCGGTGCGCGTCAGCGGCGTGGTCGAGGCCGACCCGGCCGCCGACCACGACAGCATCCTCGGCACCCAGCAATATACGGCGCCGGAATATTTTCTCGGCGAGGGCGGCTCCGAATGGTCCGATCAGTTCTCGCTCGGCGTGATCGCCTACCAGATGCTGACAGGCCGGCTGCCCTATGGCGCGCAGATGGCGCGCGCGAGAACCCCGGCACAGTTTCGCAAGGTGCGCTATCAGCCGGCCTCGGGCGATGACCAAACCGTCCCGCTCTGGATCGACGGGGCACTTCGCCGCGCCGTCCATCCGGTCGCTGCCAAACGTTACGAGAGCCTCTCGGAATTCGTCTTCGACCTTCGGCACCCCAATCCGGCCTATGTCGGCGGCGACCGGACGCCGCTGATCGAGCGCAATCCGCTGCTGTTCTGGAAGGCAACGACGGCGCTGCTCGCGATCGCAGTCGTCATCCTGCTCGCGGTTCGCCACGGCGGCTGGTAGGCGAGCCCGGCGCTCGCGCCCCGATCAAGCGGGTTCAGGCGCGATCGCGCCGAGCGGACGCGGCGCCACGCCCGCTCCCGGCTTCATGCGGAAATCATAGGTCATCAAGTGCCATGGCCCGACGGCCAGCTTGCCATCCGGCATCACGGCGTCGGTGCTCCGTTGCACCTGGGCGATGAGGTCGTCCTTGACGCCAAAGACGACGTCACTGTCAAGATATTCGTCGCCGCCGACGAAGACATGGGTGATCAGCGGCTCGTAGCCCTTGGCGTCCACCAGGAAATGCACATGGGCCGGGCGCATCGGATGACGCTTCGTCTCGAGGATCATCCGTCCCACCGGACCGTCGGTCGGGATCGGATAGCTGCAGGGCAGGATGGTGCGGAAGAAGAAGCGACCATCCGCATCCGTGATGAAGCGCGCCCGCGACGACGGACCATCGCTTTCATAGGACGGCCGCTGCGAATCGTAGAAGCCCTCGTCGTCGGCATGCCAGACATCGACCGTGGCGCCCGCCAGCGGGGCACCCGACAGATCGGTCACGCGTCCCTGCACGAACATCTTCTCGCCCTTGAGATCCGCCGAGATGTCGGTGCCGTGGGCCGTCACCTTGTGCTCGCCGACGTAGAACGGACCGAGCACGGTCGTCTCCGTCGCCCCTGCCCGGTCGCGATGATTGATGGCGTCGACCAGCATCGACACGCCGAGCACGTCGGACAGCAGGATGAACTCCTGCCGGCTCGCGGTGCAGGTCTGGCCGGTGCGGGTCAGAAAGTCGATGGCGGCGGCCCACTCGTCGAAAGTGAGCTCCGTCCGGCGCACATAATCGTGCAGCGACTTCACCAATTCCTGCAGCAGGAATTTCGCGCGCGGATCGGGTGTGCGCTCGAAGCTCGCGACGACGGCCTCCGTGAGCTCGACCTCGTTGAATTGTGTCATTGCCAATTCCTCCCGGCGCAAAGGGTACACGACGCATCCCCGGCCCGCCATTGGACGCGGCGCGTTTTTCGGCTATCACCCGAAACAAACGGGATGCGCGGCCGATCCTCGCGCAGGCCGCCGGAAACCGATCATAGCGGAGACGCCGATGCTCGCCCCCACTCCCGCCTCGCCCGAAACCGTCGGCATGTCGCAAGCCGCGCTCGACCGCATCGATGCCCACCTGAAACGGCGCTATGTCGAGGCAGGCCGTTTTCCTGGCACGCAGTTGATGGTCTATCGCCGCGGCAAGGTCGTGCACACGAGCTCGCTCGGCTTTGCCGATGTCGAGCGCAAGGTCCCGGTCAGGGACGACACGATCTACCGCATCTATTCGATGACCAAGCCGATCACCTCGGTCGCCTTCATGATGCTGGTCGAGGAAGGCAAGGTCGCGCTCGACGAGCCCGTCGCCAAATACATTCCGGAGTGGAAGAATCTCGGCGTGTTCGTCGCCGGCACGGCACCGGCCTTCGTCAGCCGGCCCCCGGCGCGGCCGATGCTGATCGTCGACCTGCTGCGCCACACCTCGGGCCTCACTTATGGCTTCCAGCAGCGCTCGAACGTCGATGCCGCCTATCGCGACGCCAAGATCGGCGCGGTCGAAAAGGCCGGCACCCTGCAGTCGATGATCGATGACCTCGCGCGGATTCCGCTCGAGTTCTCGCCGGGCGAGGCCTGGAACTACTCGGTGTCCACCGACGTGGTCGGCTATCTCGTCGGCAAGATCGCCGACCAGCCGTTCGAGCAATTCCTGAAACAGCGCATCTTCGATCGGCTCGGCATGAGCGACACCGACTTCCACGTTCCCGCGGCGAAGGCGCACCGCCTTGCGGCGTGCTACTCGGCCGACGCCGGCGGCGCCTTGTCGTTTCACGCCGCCGATCGCAAGGGCGGCCTGACCTTGCAGGACGACCCGGCGACCAGCACCTTCCTCAACCCGCCCGACTTCATCTCCGGCGGCGGCGGCCTGTGCTCGACCACGGCCGACTATCTGACGTTCTGCCGCGCATTGCTCAATGGCGGCGAGCTCGGCGGCGTCAGGCTGCTCGGGCCGAAGACGCTGAAGCTGATGACCTCGAACCATCTGCCCGGCGGCGTCGACCTGCCGGCGCTGTCGCGCTCGATGTTCGCGGAAGCGGCCTATAACGGCATCGGCTTCGGTCTCGGCTTCTCGGTGACGATGGACCCGGCCAAGACGCTGATCCCCGGCAGCGCCGGCGAATATGCCTGGGGCGGCGCGGCCTCCACCGCGTTCTGGATCGACCCGGCCGAAGAGCTGATCACGATCTTCATGACCCAGGTGCTGCCCTCGAGCGCCTACCCGATCCGCCGCGAGCTGCGCACGATGGTGTACGCGGCCATCACCGAGAGCAACGTTTAGGAGAGGCGCTGTGGCGGCAAAGCCGCTCAGGGAACCGACGATCCCCGCGCATTGCGCTTGGCGCGCTTGCACCGCTCTCCTATGCTGACAACGATGTGAACGGCTGCAACCGCCGGGACCTTGCGGACGCAGCCGCTCCAGCCTGATATGCGCTCGCTGCATACATTCGCCTGCGCCCGACGCATCTCCCCAGCCGACGTCAGTCCCAACGGCAATCAGCAGCGCCAGCTCAAACGGGGCATCCGTGCCAAAACTCTCCCTGCCGATCCGGCTTGCTCTTCTGGTCGCAGGGACCACGCTGCCGCTCATCCTGTTCGCAGGCGGGATCGTCTTGCACAACTACATGCAGGACCGCAGCGACGCCCGCCAGCGCGTGCTGGAGACGGTGCGCAGCATCCGCCTGACGCTCGATGCCGAAATGCAGCGCATGACCGGCGGCGTCCAGGTGCTGGCGCTGACCGATGCGCTGACCACCGGCGATTTCGAACGCTTCCGGCCGATCGCGATGGGCTTCCTCGAGCAGTACGGCAAGAACGGCACGATCGTGGTCGCCGACCGCGAGGGACGCCAATTGTTCTCGTCGGCGACGCCGGATACGGCTCACCTGCCGCCGCGCAACAACCGCGAGATCACCCGCCGCGTGTTCGAGACCAGGCAGCCGCAATATTCCGACCTGTTCTACGGCGTCGTGAAGAAGAGCCTGATCGTCACCGTCGAGGTTCCCGTCTTTCGCGACGGCGAGGTCGTCTATGACATCTCGTTCAGCCCGCCGATCGAGATGTTCCAGACCATCCTGGAAAAGCAGCGGCCGAACCCGGACTGGACCCTGTCGCTGCTCGACCGCCAGGCGACCGTCTTCGCACGCGTGCCGAATCCGACGAAGACGATCGGCAAGCAGGCCTCGCCCTCGGTCTTCGATCGCATGCGCAGCGAGCAGGAGGCGACGCTGTCGAGCGTATCGCTCGAGGGTGTGCCGCTGCTGTCGAGCTTCACCCATTCCACCCTGACCGGATGGACCATCGGCGCCGGCATCGCCGAGGATTCGCTGGTGGCGCCGCTGTGGCGCAACCTCGCCGTTACCAGCCTGCTCGGCGGCATCATGCTGGCGATCGGCCTGGCCTTCGCGGTGCGGATGGCGACGACGATCGCGCGCGCAGAGATGCTGCACGATCTGCTGATCGAGGAGCTCAATCACCGGGTCAAGAACACGCTGGCGATCCTGCAGGCGATCGCGGTGCAGACCTTCCGCAGCGCCAGCCGCCATGAGCGCGAGAAGTTCGAGGGCCGGCTCGGCGCGCTCGCGGAGGCGCATAATCTGCTCAGCAAGGAGAAATGGCAGGGCTCCGAGCTGCAGGACGTGATCGAGCGCGTGCTCAAGCCCTACCGCCTCAACACGCCCGACCGCATCAGGATCTCCGGCCCGAAGGTGGCGCTGTCGCCGCGGCTCGCGGTCGTGCTGTCGATGATCGTGCACGAGATCGCAACCAACGCCGCCAAATATGGCGCGCTCTCGAACGACACCGGCACGGTCGATCTGTCCTGGGAGCTGACGAGCGCGGCCGACGCCGCGAAGAAGCTGCCGGCACGGCTGCGGCTGGTGTGGCAGGAGACCGGCGGCCCGGTGGTCTCGGCGCCGATCCAGCGCGGCTTCGGCTCCCGCCTGATCGAGCGCAGCGCGCGCGATCAGCTCGGCGGCGAGGCCACGGTCGACTTCCTGCCGCCGGGCGTGGTCTACACCATCACCTGCAAGCTCGACGATTGAGCCGCGTCAGCCGAACCTCTGCAGCGCCGGGAACGTCTCGAGCAGCCAGATGCTGAAGGTCGAGACCGCGCCGGTGAGAAAGCCGATGCCGGTGGCGATCATCAGCACGCCCATCGCGCGCTCGATGTTCACGAGATGGCCACGCATGCGCATGAACAGCGCCGAGAACTGCTCGATCATGAACGCCGCGACCAGGAACGGAATGCCGAGGCCGGCGGAATAGACGGCAAGGAGCCCGGCGCCCTTGGCGACCGTCGTCTCCGCGGCTGCGATCGAGAGGATCGCAGCCAGGATCGGCCCGATGCACGGCGTCCAGCCGAAGGCGAAGGCGAGCCCCATGACATAGGCGCCCCACAGGCCGACCGGCTTGGGGATCGGCAGCCGCCCTTCGCGCATCAGGAACGCGATCCGGGTCAGGCCGAGGAAGTGCAGGCCCATCACGATGATGACGATGCCGGCGAGAATGGACAACTGCTCCGACCAGGCCCGGATCAGGCCGCCGATCAGCGAGGCGCTCGCCCCCAGCATGACGAACACGGTGGAGAAGCCCAGCACGAACAGTGCGGCCGAGATCATCACCGCGCGGCGCGACGCGGCCGGAGGCTCCTCGCTCTCGATGTGCTCGATCGTGGCGCCGGTGAGATAGACCAGATACGGAGGAACCAGCGGCAGCACGCAGGGCGAAAGAAAACTGACCAGGCCAGCAATGAACGCGGCCGGAATCGATACGTTCTGGATCATGCGAGTCCCGCGATACGCCCCTCCAGGCGCAAGCCGGGGCACGACGCTTCTTGCCGCCGATACGGGGAATACGCAACAGACGTGCCGAAGTTACGGCGCTCAACGATGATCACCGCCTGCAGGCCTTCGCTAGGATTGAGCCCGACGTCCCCGGATCAGAGCCTCGTCGGCAAAGTCCCGCCCGGATGCGGCACGTCCACCCGTTCCAACCGGCTCGTCCGCGAGCCGCGCGCGCATCACCGCGGGATCACGACATATCACAAATGCGCTAAATGCACCTTTGTGCACACATCGAACTGTGCTATTTCACCACTCGAAGCAAAGGCTGCCTGCGCTGACCCGGCTGCAGCTTCGGATCGCGCAGCTTGTCGGGATTGTCAGCTTGAACCATCTCATCGCAGAGCGATCTCAGATCGTCCTCGCTCAGACGGTTCAGCTTCATACGCAGGTCGAGGATGGCAACCGAGACCAAATGTGCCGATTCGCGATTGCCCGTCGCCGCGAGCGTGGCGCGGCACTGCTCCAGGGATGCAAGCACTGCAAGCATTTGTTCGTCTGAATTGGCCACAGGCGTCGTTTCCGTTCTAGCGTGCGACGAGATGGAGCCGAGCAACTCCCGACTCGCGGATGGCTTCCAAATACGTCATGTCGTAGCTCCCCTGCGCTTTGCCCATGCGGCTCATCCGAGCCGCGCGCCCACCCCCTGGGACGGCACGACGACGTCCTGGCATGGCGCATGGTGAAGACACATCACCGCTCCCCGGCATTCGATGAGTTAGCGCCACGATCCGTTCATCAAGATAGCATGACAACGGACCATCTTCGAATACCATTTCATTGCAGTCGAGGCAAAAACCGTCGATCTTAGGTTCGACTCGCGCTAAGCGTGTCTCTGTCCTACATGATGTGTCAGACCGCGCGTCTGCTGGCGGTAAGACCATGCTGCAGAGAACTGAACGTGGCAGACTCATCGACCCTCGATCGCTCAACCAAATCATGGCACGAACGTGCCCTGCCCGTAATTTATCGGAATCACTCTAGCAGGCGGAGAGAGCTTGTATGCGCGTTGCGGCGGAACGGGGCGTTCCTCAGAAGGAACGCCAGGACCTAGCCGAGACCCCTGCGACGCTGGCGCCAGGGGAGCACGGCGACTCGTCTGCTGCGGCAGGATCGAGCATTGAACTGAGCCGAGAGAGTGGCGGCGCCAAGGGCGCAACGGCGAGCAAGCCGGCAAAAACTGCGACGGGCCGGGCCGCCCCGGCCAAGTCGACCGTGAGCAAATCGGCGCTGGCAAGCCTCACCGACTGGGATGCAGCGCGGATCTTCCTCGAGGTTGTCAGGGCCGGCAGCTTCCGCTCCGCGGCAGAGCGGCTGACGCTCTCGATCAATGCCGTACGGCGACGCATCGATGATTTCGAGCGGCAGATCGGCGCGACGCTGTTCACACGCGACGTCCACGGCGCTCGGCTGACCGACGAAGGCGCACTGGTGGTCTCTGCCGTCGAACGCATGGAGGCCGCGTCATTCGAGCTGCTGCGCGCGGGCGATGGTCTCGCCGGCGCTGCGTCGGGCGAGGTCCGGGTCGCGGTGACCGAGGGGCTCGGCACGTTCTGGCTGGCGCCGCGGCTGGTCGAATTTCAGCAGAGCTTTCCCAACGTCATGGTCGACCTCTATTGCGCGATGCGCTCGGCCGACGTGTCACGCCACGAGGCCGACGTGGCCATCCATCTCTCCCGGCCGGCGGCGCTCGACGTCAAGCTGGTCCGGCTCGGCCGCATGCACCTGATGTGCTTTGCGAGCGAGAAATATTTGGAGATATTTGGCATCCCAAAGACGATTGACGATCTCGTCAAACATCGCTTGGTTCTGCAGGTGGCGGACGAAGCCGCCGCCAACGCCGCCTTCGCCACCATCTTTCCCGGTTTCGAGCAGCGGGACCTGATCGCGATGACCACCAATGTCTCGAGCGCCAATTACTGGGCCGTGGCGCACGGCGCCGGCATCGGGGTCTTCCCAACCTATGCGAGTGCCCTGGGCGGGAAGATCATACCACTTGAGGTTGACCTCAAGTGGTCCTACGACATCTGGCTGTCCTACCATGCCACCACCGGACGCATCCCTAGGGTGCGTCACATGATCGACTGGCTGGTCGAGGCCTTTAACCCTGGCAAATACCCGTGGTTTAAAGACGAATTCATTCATCCACAGCAACTTAAAACAGTATATATGGGTGAACCCCTGACCCATCTATTCGGGGGCTTTCCGATGGAAGGACGGTAAAATCAGTATGAACAAATCAGCGGCAAAGAAAATGAAGCAGCGCAGTGCGGGCAAGCCCGACATCGAGCTCGGCAAGCGGATTCGCCTCCGGCGTGTGGAGCAGAAGATCTCGCAGGCTGAACTCGGCGAGAAGCTCGGCGTGAGCTTCCAGCAGGTCCAGAAGTACGAGAAGGGCGTCAACCGGGTCGGCGCTGCGCGTCTGCAGCAGATCGCCACCGCGCTCGACGTGCCCGTGACGTTCTTCTACGACGGCGACAGCAAGGCGCGCGAGGTCGAGAGCCTCCTGTTCCTGGACTCAGCCTTCAGCCTGCGGTTGCTGCGCGCCTACAGCAAGATCAAGGACCAGACCGTACAACGTCAGCTGGTATCCTTGATGGAATCGATCGCAGCGAACGAAGAATAGGCAAGGCTGTCTGATCCGTCAGACAGATCTGCCCGTGATGGATATGGACCATCTTCGCTCGAGGGCGCAACTTGGGGGCGCCAGGCTTTGCCAGCTCGGGCGAGTTCACTGCCTCGGCTCGAGGCCGAGTGATCGGCGCGGCCGGCACACCGGCCCTTCTCGTCCGCCCAGCGATCGCTGCGCGGTCTGAGGCTTCGTCGCCCTTGTATTCTCGTGCTCTCTGCCGTCATAGGAAGTGGCGGCATGGCGGCGTTTCGGTCCCGTCGGCCGACGCTGATCATGAACGCTGCGCGTCCTCTCCTGGGCCACCCGTGCACAGGTCGAGAGCATCGGCTCCGACGTCCTCTTGCCTGCCCATCGTGGCCTGAACTCACATTGACGCCGTCACCGGCGCGGTGAACGATGTCGGCCGCCTTGCCCTCCCTGCCGACGGACCCTCATGCCGACCATCTCCGAGCTCCCCACCACCTTCGCCGAGGGCAAGATCCTCATGACCAGAGCGGGCGACGGCGTCGGCATCATCACCTTCAACAACCCGGATAAGCGCAATGCGATGTCGCTGGAGATGTGGGAGGGGCTCGGCCAGGCCCTGGTCGCGCTGCGCGACGATGACGCGATCCGGGTCGTGGTGCTGACCGGCGCCGGCGGCAAGGCCTTCGTGTCCGGCGCCGACATCAGCCAGTTCGAGCAGAGCCGCCACAACGCCGCGGCCTCGGAGGCCTATGCCGAGCGCAGCGCCGCCCAGCGGGCGCTGCTCGCCGGCTACCCTAAGCCGACGATCGCCTGCGTCAGCGGCTTCTGCCTCGGCGGCGGCCTGCAGATCGCGATGCTGACCGACATGCGCTTTGCCGCCGCGGACAGCCAGTTCGGCATCCCCGCCGCCAGGCTCGGCATCGCCTATGGCTATGACGGCCTGCGCAACCTGGTGTCACTGGTCGGCCCGTCGCAGGCGCGGCTGCTGCTCTATACGGGCCTGCGGATCGATGCCGCGGAGGCGCTGCGCATCGGCCTCATCGATCGGATGATCCCCAACGACGAGCTGCTGCCGGCGACGCTGGAGATCGCCCGCACCATCGCCGGCAATGCGCCGCTGGCGGTCAAGGCCGCCAAGATCACCATCGCCGAAGTGCTGAAGGACGAAAGCCGGCGCGACATGGAAGCCATCAAGCGGATCGGCGACGCCTGCATGGATTCGGAGGATTTCCGCGAGGGCCGCCGCGCCTTCATGGAGAAGCGCAAGCCGGCCTTCAAGGGACGCTAGAGCGCCTCCAGCACCGCCTTGGTCACGTCGATCGTGCCGGCCTTGCCGCCGAACTCGAACGGCTTGAGGCCGGAGGCATAGACCCGGTCGACGGCCAGCTCGATCCGCTGCGCCGCTTCGGCTGCGCCCTCGATGCCATGCGTGTCCGCCAGCCAGTCCAGCATCATCGCGGCCGAGAGGATCATCGCGGTCGGATTGGCCTTGCCCTGCCCCATGATGTCGGGCGCGGTTCCGTGGCAGGGCTGGAACACGGCGTGGCGGTCGCCGATGTCGGCCGACGGCGCCATGCCCATGCCGCCGACGAGACCGGCGGCGAGATCGGACAGGATGTCGCCGAACATGTTCTCGGTGACCAGGACGTCGAAATCCCACGGGCGCTTCACCAGCATGAGCGCGCAGGCATCGATGTAGAGGCGGTCCGTCTTCACGTCCGGATGAAGTTGAGCGACCTCGTCGAAGATCTTGCGAAAGTAGGCGAAGGCCTTGAAGACGTTGGCCTTGTCGACGCAGGCCAAAGTTCCCGAGCGGCCGCGCGCGCGGCGCCGGGCGGCGAGCTTGAAGGAGAAGTTGAACAGCCGCTCGGATGTCTTGCGGGTAATGACAAGGGTCTCGCGCGCCTCCTCATATGTCACCACACCTTTGCCCATCGAGGCGAACAGGCCTTCGGTGGACTCGCGGATGACGACGAAGTCGATCCCGTGCTCGGCGGCACCAACGATCGGACTCGGCACGCCCGGGATCAGCCGCGCCGGCCGCACGCCAGCATAGAGGTCGAAATGGAAGCGCAGCTCGATCTGCGGCGCGATCTCGGTGTTGTCGGGATAGCGCACCGAGGGCAGCCCGCAGGCGCCGAGCAGGATCGCGTCCGCCTCTTCGCACAGCCGGATCGTCGAGTCGGCGATCGAGACGCCGGTTGCGAGATAGTTGTTGGCGCCAGCCTGGGCCTCGGTGAAGCGGAACGACAGGCCGGCCTTGGCCTCGACCTTGCGCAGCACCTCGAGCGCGGGCGCCATGACTTCAGGACCGATGCCGTCGCCGGGGAGGACTGCGATGTGGAGTGAATTGGTCGAGGGCATGGGCGACGCTTTCGAGGACGACATCAATGAGCCGTCATGCCCGGGCTTGACCCGGGCATCCACGACTTTCTAACGCCGCGGCGCCAAAGACGTGGATGGCCGGGTCAAGCCCGGCCATGACGAGCGGACGGAGTTGCGATTTACGGCGTCAGCACCGCACGGCCGACCAGCTGACCCTTTTGCAGATCGTGCAAGGCATCGTTGGCCTTGGACAACGGCATCGGCGTCACCGGGATCGGGGCGATGTGCTTGGCGCGGACGAGATCGAGCAGCTCCTTGGTCTCGCGGAGATTACCGACATAGCTGCCCTGGATGGTGACCGCCTTGATCGGAATGAGTGGCAGCGCCCACGGCGCGCCGCCGCCGAACAGGCCGACGATGACGAGCTTGCCGCCCTTGGTCAGGCAATCGAAGCCGAGCTGCGCGGTGGCAGCATTGCCGACCAGGTCGATGACGGCGCGGATCGGCTCGCCTGCGGCCTTGTTCAGTTGCTCCAGCGCATCCGGCGCCTTGCCGTCGACCGCCGCCAGCGCCCCGGCCGCCAGCGCCGCCTCGCGCTTGCGCGCGTCGATGTCGACCACGATCGCGCCCTTGCCGCCCATGGCCTTCAACAGCGACAGCGCCATCAGCCCGAGGCCGCCGGCGCCGAAGATCACGATCGGCGTGTCGAAGTCCTTCTCGACCTTCTTGAGCGCGCTGTAGGTCGTGACGCCCGAGCAGGCGTAGGGCGCGGTCGTCACCGGATCGAGGCCCTTGAGGTCGATCAGGTGGCGCGGATGCGGCACGGTCATGTGGTCCGCATAGCCGCCGTCGCAATAGACGCCGAGCGAGGCCGGCTTCAGGCACATGTTCTCGTCACCGGCGAGACAGGTGGCGCACTTGCCGCAGCCGATCCAGGGATAGACCAGCACGACGTCGCCGGCCTTCAGCCCGCCCTTCTCCGCCTCGGTAACCTCCGGCCCGAACGCCACGATCTCACCGGCGCTCTCATGGCCCATGGTCCGCGGCAGCGACACGCCGCGATCCTTGAGCGAGAGCGGCTTGCGGCCGTGGCCGAGATCATAGCCGCCCTCCCAGATGTGCAGATCGCTGTGGCAGACGCCGGCTGCCTTCACCTTGATCAGCACCTGCTTGCCGAACGGCTGCGGCGTCGGCTCGTCGACCTCGGTCAGCGGCGCATTGAAATCGGTGACCTTGAAGCTCTTCATGCTTTCACTCCCGTCATCCGGTGCGGCCAGGACCGGACGGCGCATCGACGGGACGAGCGGCGCGGCTGCGCGCGGCAACGGCGCCTTTCGACCTCCTCCCGGCATGAGCGCGTCCGGCTGGTCCGGACTGTTCTTGCGATGTCGCGACATTGGCTGGAAACGCGTGGAGCGGCAAGGCTGCGCGCAGCATGTGCGGTCATGGCAGCCCTGCAGCGTTTTGCCTCAGCGAGCTCAAGGTTTTGCAGCGTCGCTGACGCCAGCCTCGCGCAGGATGTCCTCGGTGTGCTCTCCGAGGCTCGCGGCCCGGGGGCCGGCCGCAACTTTCGCCTCCGACATCCGGAACGGCAGGTTGACGACCTTGAAGTTGCCGGCTGCATCCTCCACATCGGCCAGCGCGCCGCGATGCGCGATCTGCGGATCAGCCAGCGCATCGGCCACGCTGCGGTAGGCCGAGCTGGGTACGCCGCCCGCGTTCAAGGCCTCCAGGCATTGGGCGACGTCGAGCCGGCGCGACCAGGCTTCGACGCCATCCATCAGCGCCCCCCAGTTTGCCCGCCGGTCGGAATATTTTGCGAATCTGGGATCATCGACCCAGTCCGGATGGCCGATCACGGTCATCAGGTTCTGGAAGGTCTTCTCGCTGGCGATGGCGATCATCACATAGCCGTCGCGACACTCCGCCGGGCCGAAGGTCGGCCGCGACGGCTGCGCGACGGGAAATTGCGACCATTGGATCTCGTTGAGCGTCAAGCTCAGCATCGATTCCAGCATCGAGCAGTCGATGTGCTGGCCGCGCCCGCTGCGCTCGCGCTGATACAGAGCGGAGGCGATGGCGCCGAACGCGTAGGTCCCGGTGACGACGTCGGCATGATAGATGCCGCAATAATCGGGCCGGCTGCGCCCCGGCTGGTAGGCGAGATGCGCCATGTCGTAGCCCGAAGCCGCATGGATCACCGGGGCATAGGCCGGGAGTTCCGCCGATGGGCCGGTCTGGCCGTAACCCGAGATCGAGCAGTAGATCAGCCGCGGGTTCAGCGCGCTCAAGGCCGCGTAGTCGAGCCCGAGCCGCTGCATCACGCCCGGGCGGAAGTTCTCGACCAGGATATCGGCCTCGGCGACCAGCCGACACACCGCGGCGACACCGTCGCGCGACTTGAGGTCGAGCACGACGCTCTTCTTGCCGACGTTGAGCTGACCGAAAGCGGTAGAGCAGCCATGACGCATCGGAGGCCGGGTGCGCATGGTTTCACCTTCGGCTGACTCGATCTTGATCACCTCCGCTCCCATATCGGCAAGCATGCGGGCACAGTGCGGGCCGGCGATGGTGGTCGAGAAGTCGAGGACGCGCAGTCCCTCGAAACATCCTGTCAAACGGCTCTCATCGTTTCCCACTAGACTCACCCTGGCAGCTCCCTGGTTTGAACTCTTCTCGCTTGGCACCGAGGCCGAAGCTCCGCTTTGCGGTCGCTGATTCACGAAGCGTAAGCCATCGATCGTCGTGCAGGTCGTTTCTAGATCGAACCATTCGATGTCGAAAGCGTTTGGCCTTTCGCCGCAATGCGGCAACGCTTTTCTTCATGACTGAATTTGGACCTTTTCTTGCATAGGACGAACATGGGGCTTGATCGAGGACATCTCTTGCGGGTTCTGTTCGTTACGACCGAAATGGACGATTTCGTCCGGGTGGGCGGACTGGCTGCCGTTTCGGCGGCGCTTCCCCGGGCACTGCGCTCACATACCGACGTCAGGATCATGCTGCCCGGCTACCGGGACGTGGTCGAGCAACTCACTTACATCGAGATCGTCGGCCACTGCGCGCCTCTGGCAGAGATGCCCGCCTGCGCACTGGGACGGTCGTCGACCCGCGACGGCCTGCCGGTCTACGTCCTGCTCTGCGACGAGCTTTATGACCGGCCGGGCAACCCCTACGGCGACGAGAACGGAGATGACTGGGCGGACAACGACATCCGCTTCGGCCGGCTCGCGGCCGCCGCCGCCGAGCTCGCGGCGGGCACGCTGGACAAGAACTGGGCAGCCGATCTGGTCCACGCCAATGATTGGCAGGCGGCATTGGTGCCGGCCTATCTGGCGTGGCGCGGGGTCGACGTGCCGTCGATCCTGACCATCCACAACCTCGCCTATCAGGGCCTGTTCCCGCGGGAGTCGCTGCGCCGGATCGGCGCTCCGGAATCCTCGTTCCACATCGACGGGCTGGAGTTCTACGACAAGCTGTCCTTTCTCAAGGGCGGACTGGTCTATGCGTCGCATCTCACCACGGTCAGCTCGACCTATGCCCAGGAGATCACGACGCCCGAGCTCGGCTGCGGGCTGGAGGGCCTGCTCCGGCAGCGTTCCAATGCCCATGAGCTGACCGGCATTCTCAACGGCATCGACGAGAGCTGGGATCCCCGCTACTGCCAGCAGCTGGCGCAGCCCTTCGCCGCGGGCGACTGGAAGGGCAAGAAGGCCAACGCCGACTACGTCCGCAAGCAGTTCGGCCTCGCCGTGTCGCGTGGTCCGATGTTCGGCATCGTCGCGCGCCTCGTGCATCAGAAGGGCATCGACCTGGTGCTGGAAGCCGCCGATGAGATCGTCGGCGCCGGGGGCCAGATCGTGGTCACCGGCACCGGCGAGCCGGCCATCGAGCGCGCGCTGATGGAGGCCCACCGCCGCCGGCCGGACGCGATCGGGGTCGCCATCGGATTCAACGATGCGCAGGCGCGGCGCATCTTCGCCGGCAGCGACTTCACCCTGATGCCGTCGCGCTTCGAGCCCTGCGGCCTGAGCCAGATGTATGCCCAGCGCTTCGGCTCGCTGCCGATCGGGCACCAGACCGGCGGCCTCGCCGAGACCATCACAGATGGCGAGACCGGATTCCTGTTCGAGAAGCCGTCAGCGGAATCCTTCCTCGGCGGGGTGAAGCGCGCGTTTTCGGCGTTCACCAGCACCGAACGGCTGAACGAGATGCGGCTTTCGGCGATGGCCCGCTCGTTCAGTTGGGACCTGTCGGCAGCCTGCTACAATGCGCTGTACCGGAAGATGCTGGCGTCTTAAGCCGAGACCGGCTGTCGTAGCCCGCATGAGCGGAGCGACATGCGGGATGATTTCAACGTTCGGAGCAGACCCCGGATATCGCTGCGCTCATCCGGGCTACGGCCAAATAACAAAAGCCCGGACATCGTCCGGGCTTTTTCTTGGGCGCTTGAAAGGTTGGCTTCTTACGCCGCGCGGACCGCTTCCAGGAAGCTGCCGACCTCTCGCTTGAGGCGGTTGGAATCTCCAGCCAGTGACTTGGCCGACGACAGCACCTCGGCGGAGGCCGAGCCGGTCTGCGAGGCGCCACGCTGCACGTCCGTGATGTTGGACGAGACCTGCTGGGTGCCGTGGGCGGCCTGCTGCACGTTGCGCGAGATTTCCTGCGTTGCCGCGCCCTGCTCTTCGACCGCCGCCGCGATCGCGGCACCGATCTCGGCGAGCCGCTCGATCGTCGAGCTGATCGCCTGGATCGAAGTCACCGATTCCTGCGTCGCGGCCTGCACGCCTGAGATCTGCTGTGAGATCTCCTCGGTCGCCTTCGCCGTCTGTTCGGCGAGCGCCTTCACCTCGGTCGCAACCACCGCGAAACCGCGGCCGGCATCGCCGGCCCGCGCCGCCTCGATGGTGGCGTTGAGTGCAAGGAGATTGGTCTGTCCGGCAATGCTGTTGATGAGCTCGACGACGTCGCCGATGCGGGCTGCGGCCTGCGACAAATCGGCGACGCGCCCATTGGTCTGGCGCACCTGCTGCACGGCGTCGCCGGCCATGCGCGCCGACGCCTGGACCTGACGGCTGATCTCGGTCACAGACGAGGACAGCTCCTCGGTGGCGGAGGCGACCGACTGGACGTTGGCGGACGCTTCCTCCGACGCAGCCGCCACCACCGTGCTGAGCTCCTGCGATCGGTTCGCCGTGTTGGTCAGCGTATCCGCCGAGGTTTCGAGCCCCGAGGCCGCCGACGACACGGTGTTGACGATGTCGGCAATCGTCAACTCGAAGTTGCGCGTCAGCGCATCCAGCCGCCGGGCCCGATCGATCTGCGCCTGCGCGTCGCGCTGCGCGGCCTCGTCCGAATCCTTCTTGGCGATCAGGGCGTCCTTGAAGATCTTGAGCGCGCGCGCCATCGCGCCGATCTCGTCCTGGCGGGACTCGTTCGGAATGTCGGCGCTCAGCTCGCCATTGGCGAGGCGCAGGGTCACGCCGGTCAGCCCGACCAGCGGGCCGATGACGCCACGGACGACGCCGAGCACCACCGCCACCGACACCAGCGCGACAACGAGCAGGATTCCGAGAGCGGTGAACAGGCGCAGCCGCGCGGCCTCGATCGACTGATCGATGGCCTGGTGCGCCGACGTCAGCGCCGCATCGCGCAGCACGATCACATTGTTCAGCATCGGCGTGGTCCAGCGGCCCCACTCCTCGGGGGTGACCGGCGAAGGTTGACCGTCGCGCGCCGCGGTGACGATCTGACGATAACGGCGCTCGCCGTCGCCCATCAGCGTCGAGCGGACATGTTCGAGCGCAGAGCTGACGTCCGGATTGTCGCGCACGCTGCGGGCCGCGAGCTCCATCTGCTGCCACAACAGGGTCACCTGCCCGCTCTGTTCGGTGACCTCGGCGAGGCGTGCCGGCGTCCAGTTCAGGCTCTGGATGAAGAAGCGAAGAACCGCGGAGCGCGCACCATTCACCGTCCGCATCGATTGCGACAGTTGCGCCAGTTGGCCCGACGGCAGCAGGTTCTCGACGTCGCCACCGACGCGCGACAGCTCGATTGCGGTCGCGTCGATCGCGGCATTCAATGACTCGGCGGCGCGGCCGAGGCCGTCGATCGTTGCCGCCTGGATGTTGGCCGGACGCTGCGCAAAGGGCAGCCCCACGGCACCGCGAGCCGCCGACCGGATACCGCGAAGGGTCTGCTCGGCGGCGTCGATGCTGCTGGTCGCCAACCCCGCCGCCTTGGCGGATGACTTGGCCTGGTTGAGCAGATCGTCGGTGCTCGCGATGGTCTTGTCGAGCTTGGCAGCATCGTCGGCCGAAGCGGGCGCCGGAGCAGCCAGCAGATTCCAGATATTCCGTTCGAGCGGGATCTGGGCGTTCACCTTCATCGCCAGCTCGAAAGCGTCAAGGACGCGTCGCGCCTGCTCGCGCTTGACTAGATCTCCCCACCCGCTCCATGCGAGCACGAATGCAAAGGCCATGGCGAAGAAACCGGTCAGCAGATTGCCGGCCAAGATCTTCCATTTGAGACTGATCGCCCCGGTCTCCGGCTTGATCGTCTCATTGTGCAGCACCGCGCGCTCGGACATTGCCTATTCCCAATCAAATACCGTTGCCCGGCCGGTCGCGCGCGTATCGGCTGATGCGCGCTTGCGCAGCGGCCCTTCGGCGACGTTCCCGCACGGTCGGCAGACAAGATTGCGGCGACCGCCGCGCCACAATGATTAAGAACGAATGACGACTAATCCCTTAAAACAAGTTGATCCATGCGGTATCGGAATGCCGAAATGCTGCACCATTAGGATCGGGTCAGCGCATTGGCCTGCTACTCGGCTGCCGCTGCAAGCTTGATCGAGGGATCGTGCAACACCACGCCGGCGAGCGGATCGTGCTCGCCCGACCAGGGCATGCGCTCCAGGACCGACTGCGTGTGCTGATAGCCCGCAGTCCAGCGTGCGATGATGCCCCGCTCGGTGAAATCGATATCCTTGGTATGGCTCTCGCGATCAAGCTGCGGAGCCAGCAGCCGGACGACATGCATCCGCGTCTGGCAGCCGTGACTGATGAGATCGCGGACCGCCGGATCGTTGCGGGTCGACTCGGGCAAATGGACCGCAAGCTGATTGATGATATGGCGCAGCCGATGCGTCTGCTGCTGGCGCGCGATATGGCTGGAGATCCGGCTCGAATACTGCACGTCTTTGTGGCGGTTGAACACCTCCGCCATGGTCGTCGGCTCGGCACCTTCGGGATTCCACAGATGCACGGCGAAGATCAGCGAGTCCTTTCGCGGATTGTCGTCGAACACGACTTCGGTCGGCGTGTTCGACAGGATGCCGCCGTCCCAATACAGTTCGCCATCGATGCGAACTGCCGGAAACGCGGGAGGCAGCGCGCCCGATGCCAGGATATGGCGGACATCGAGCACGTCGTCGCGACTGTCGAAATAGCGCATCCGGCTCGTCCTGACGTGCGCCGCCCCGACGGTGAGGCGTAGACCGCCATTGTTGAGACGATCGAAGTCGACGAGTTCCTGCAGCGTTTCCTGCAGCGGAGCGGTCGAGTAGTAGCCGGCCTGCTCGGCACCGAGCGGATAGGCCTCCCCGGCATGCGCCAGGGCGTTGGGACGGAAGAAGCCCGGAATCCCATGCGTCACGGTCGTCCAATAGGACAGCCGCTCGTTGAAATCCGGAAAGGCCGTGCGCACCGACCAGGCTGGCCGCCGGTGCATCCGCTTCCAGAACTCCCGCAGCCGCGTCATGCGCTCCTGCACCGGACTGCCCGCGATCAGGGCCGCATTGATGGCGCCGATCGAGGTGCCGATCACCCAGTCCGGCTCCAGGCCGGCCTCGTGCAGCGCCTGGTAGACGCCCGCCTGGTATGAACCGAGCGCACCACCGCCCTGCAGCACGAGAACCACCTGCCCAGGCAGCCTGCCACGATCGATCATCGCGTGCATCGTGTCGTCGACCTCGGCCATGTCTCCCTCCTGATACATTGTCCTGTTCGCAGTTCTCACGTCGCTGTTACATCGCCCGACCGTCAATGTGCGGTCCAACCACCATCGACCGGCAGGGCGACACCGGTGATCGATGCGGCGGCATCGCTGGCGAGAAAGACGGCGAGCGCGCCGATCTCCTCCACCGTTGCAAAGCGCTTGTTCGGCTGTTGCGCGAGCAGGACATCGCGGATGACCTGATCGCGGGAGATGCCGTGCGCCTTCGCCTGTCCGTCGATCTGCGCCTCGACCAGCGGCGTGTAGACGTAGCCTGGACAGATCGCATTGCAGGTGATGCCGATCTCGGCCGCCTCCAGCGCCGCGACCTTGGTGAGGCCAATTATGCCGTGCTTGGCAGCAACATAGGCCGATTTGAACGGAGAAGCGACGAGGCCATGCGCCGAGGCGATGTTGATGATGCGGCCGAAGCCATTCCGCCGCATCGACGGGAGCGCCAGCCGCATCGTGTGGAACGCCGACGAGAGGTTGATCGCGACGATGGCATTCCACTTGTCGACCGGAAACTCCTCCAATGGCGCGACATGCTGAATGCCGGCATTATTGACCAGTACGTCGATACGGTCGAACTCATGCAAGGTGTCGTTGATCATTTGCTCGATTGCCGCGGGCTGCATCATGTCGGCGGCGGCATAGCCGGTCCGCACACCGAACTCGGCTGCGATGTCCGACCGCATCCGTTCGATGTCCTCCGGCGCGCCAAAGCCGTTCAGCACCACATGTGCCCCCGCGCCGGCGAGCGCCCGCGCGATGCCGAGGCCGATACCGCTGGTCGAGCCCGTGATCACCGCCACCTTGCCGGACAACGGACGTAACGAGCGCGGGGTCGTCATCGTATCTGCAGCCATGGCTGTTCCTTCATCCGTTTCGAAGATTGCTCGAGGCGAGAACAAACTGCCGGGCTGCCGCGACGAATGGAAATGCCGTTTGGCTCGCCCCACGATACGGTTTCGCTATCGCGATCGTTGATGCGATGCGCGGTCTGCTAGGATATTGCATCCGGGACGTCGGCCCGGTCGAACGGAGCTCTCCCATGGAAATGCATCAGGTTCGGTATTTTCTTGCCGTTGCCCGGCTGCTGCACTTCACGCGCGCGGCCGAGGAATGCAACGTGACGCAGCCGTCGCTGACCCGTGCGATCAAGCAGCTCGAAGCCGAGCTCGGCGGCGATTTGTTCCGGCGTGAGCGGCCGGCCGCACAACTCACCGAGCTCGGCCAGCGCATGCATCCACTGCTGAAGCAATGCTACGAGGCTGCCGTCGGCGCGCGAACCCTGGCCTCGTCCTTCAAGAGCGGAGAGCTCGGCACGCTCCGGATCGCGCTCGCCGACTCGGTCGACCTTGCGCTGCTGATCCCGCTGCTCGATCAGCTGCAGCGCCAGTTCAACCAGCTCGAGCTCAGGTTTCTGCGCGGCAGCAGCCGCATGATCGCAGAGCATCTGAAGAACGGCGAAGCAGAGCTCGGCATCGCCTCGGAGATCGACGAGACCTGGGATCGGCTGGATGTCTGGCCTCTCTTCACGGAGGACTTCGCGCTCGCCGTGAGCAGCCGGCACCGGCTGGCGGGGCAGGACGCGATCACGATCGATGATCTCAGTGGCGACGCGCTGCTCTGCCGCAACTACTGCGAACATGCGGACAGGTTGCGCACGCTGCTCCGCGAGCGCGGCGTCGACCTCGGACGAACTCATGACGTCCACTCCGAACGCGACCTGATCGCGCTGATGGAAGCCGGAGTCGGCATCGGTGTGGTGCCGCAAACGACCGCGCTGCCGGAGACCCTGCATCGGGCCACCGTCGACGGACTCGACGTGCGGCGCACCGTGCATCTCTACGGCGTTGCCGGACGTGAACGCACGGCGGTTGCCTCGACCGTGATGCGCATGCTGCGCGGCAGGAACTGGCAGGAATGGCTCGGTCAGCTGTCCTGAGCTGCGGCCTGGCGAAGCGCTTCGACCAGATCGTCGATCTCCATCCGCTTGCGGAAATCAGGATCGACGAAGCGCGCCTTCACGAGGCCGTCACGCCCGACCACGAAGGCAGCCGGGATGGGCAACACCCAGCCGTCATTGCCGTGGAAGCTCGCCAGGTCCTGGTGCGCCAGCAGTTGCTGGATCTCACGACCAAGCCAGATCGCGAGGTTGAGCGACAAAGCATAGCCGTTGTCGAGATCCGTCAACACCGGGAAGGTGGCGCCGGCGTCCGACTTGAACTGCTGCGTGAACGCCTGGAGCTCCGGCATGATCGCGACGATCGCGCCGCCCGCGGCGTCGATGCGCGCCTGCGCCTTGATCACCGCGCGAACGTTGAGCCGGCAATAGGGACACCAATGGCCGCGGAAGAACATCACGGCGACCGGCCCCCGGACGAGGCAGGATTGCAGGCTCACCAGCCGGCCAGCCTCATCGGGCAAGACGAATGGCGGCATCGGCTCACCGGGCCGCGGCGCCGTCTCGCCGCCACCGTTTTCTCCGAGCCGCGCGACCAGGCGGTCGACGGCGGACGCATAGGCCGGAAAGATCTCGCGACCCGCAGCGGCATAGGCCTCGAGTTGCTGCCGCAAGGTGCCCTGCATTTCCCTGCATTGCAGGAAGGCCTGTCTGAGCCGCTCGGCATCCGCGGGTGAAAGCACTGTCATGAGCTGCTCCGGCGCGTTCGGGACCCCAACCATGATAGTTTCCCGGGCAAGCCGACCACAAGGGCGGCCTGCCCGGCCGCCGCGCTCAGGGCCGGTAGAAATTGCCGGTGGGATCGAGCATGCCGGACGCGGAATAGAGCTGCCCGTCGCTCATGAAGAAGACGGTGTTGTTCGGCACCTTCCTGGCGTGGCGCATCATGGCCCGATGATTGGCGTCGCCGGTAGCCATCGTCATCATGCTGGTCTTGCCGGCGCTGTAGACATAGGCCATGCCGGGCGCGAGATCGAGGCCGCCTTGCGCAATGGCTGCGGTGGCAGAGACCGCGACCACGGCCGCGGCAATCAAGGTCTTGGACAGGCGGGTCATGGATATCTCCTCCTCATGAATGCTGTCGCCCGTCATCGGGCATCCGCATTACAAGCGCGGCCTCTCCTGCTTGAGAAATGCCGTTGTCCAATCGCGAGGATAGCGCCCGCCTATCGATAGCGGCGGTCTATCGGCTCCAGAGAAAGGATGCATTTCCATCACGTGCTCTGCTCCCCGATGGTGCGCCCTGCGATGCCCGCTCGGCGCGGGCCGCTGTTCCATCAGAGGAGACAATGACATGTTGATGCAGATCGCAGCTACACGCGCGCGCCGCCTGAACGCTGCCTTCGTCCTGGCCCTTGCTACGACGGTGATCGCGGCGCCCGGCGCCCGCGCCGGCGAGTGTCCGGCCGACAAGATCAAGGCCGGCGTGCGCGAGAAGGCCGACGTCAAGGCGGTCGGCGTGTCCGACGTCACCCTTGGCGCGATCGATCTCGCCAAGCAGCCCGCCAATCTCAAGGACCGCGAGCTGCGCTTCCGCAGGCTGACCATCGCGCCCGGCGGCATCGTGCCGTGGCACAGCCACGACGATCGCCCGGCGCTGATCTTCGTTCAGCAGGGCGAGATCGTCGAATATGCCAGCAACTGCGCCGAGCCGATCCTGCACAAGGCCGGCGATCTGAGAGCCGAGGTGTTCGGCACGTCGCATTGGTGGAAGAACGACGGCAAGGAGACAGTCATCCTCTACGTCGGCGACGTTCGCAAGGATCCGCACGATCACAACATGTAGATCGCGTACCTCTGCCACCCGCCTTCGGATCGCCCCCTTCCAGGCCGGCGATCCGGATGCGGCCGCGTTGCGCTGTCGAGCCGAGGAGATGGCCATGACGGATATGTCCGCACGGTTACCGATTGGAGCCGGCCATGTGAATGCACGAACGGCGGCGCGGCGCGCGGTCCTGGTCGGCCTGCTCGCCTTTTTCAGCCTCGTCGACCTGTTCGCGGCGCAGGCGATGCTGCCGGTCCTCACGCGCTACTATCAGGTCAGCGCGGCCGAGATGGGGCTCGCCGTCAACGCCTGCACGCTGGGAATGGCGATCGCGAGCCTGGTCATCGGCCTGCTCAGCCCGCTGATCGATCGCCGGATCGGCATCGTTGCCAGCCTTGCCCTGCTCGCCGGCTTCACCGCACTGCTCGGCAGCGCGCCGGACCTCTCCATCTTCGCAGGCTTGCGCATCCTGCAGGGCCTTTGCATGGCCTCGGCGTTCGCCCTCACCCTGGCCTATCTCGGCGAGCAGTGCAGCGCCGGCGAAGCCGGCAGCGCCTTCGCGGCCTATATCACCGGCAACGTCGCCAGCAATCTGGTGGGGCGGCTGCTCTCGGCCGGTCTGACCGGGGCCCTCGGCCTCAAGCCGACCTTCTACGTCTTCGCCGCGCTCAATGTCTGCGGCGCCCTGCTCGCCGCATTCGCGGTCGGAGGCACGGCCATGCGTGCGGAGGGAGCGATGCGGCTGCGCGGCGGGGCCATCGCCGATCACCTGCGCGACCGCCGCCTGCGCGCGGCCTTCGGCGTCGGCTTCTGCGTCCTGTTCGCCTTCATCGGCGCCTTCACCTTCGTGAACTTCGTGCTGGTGCGGCCGCCGCTGTCACTCGGCATGATGGAGGTCGGACTGGTGTATTTCGTCTTCCTGCCGTCGATCGCCACCACGCTGCTGGCGGGCCGGATGGTCGCAAGGATTGGCACACAGGGCGCGATCGGGGGCGCACTCACGACCGCAGGCCTCGGCCTCGTCCTGATGCTGTCGTCACGGCTCGGGGCGGTGCTGGCCGGCATGGTGCTGGTCGGCGCCGGCACGTTCTTCGCCCAGGCGGTGACCACAGGCTTCGTCGGAAAGGCCGCCACGCACGATCAGGGTGTCGCCAGCGGACTCTACCTCGCCAGCTATTTCGCCGGCGGCATCGTCGGCACGGCCGTGCTCGGGCAGTTGTTCGACCGGTTCGGCTGGACGGCCTGCGTCGCAGGCATCGCCGCCGCGCTGGGGATCGCGGGATACCTGGCGCGCTGGTTGACGCCGCCGGACGCTCAGGACCGGCTCGGCGCCGGCTCGGGCTGAGACGGCGGGGCCTGCTCATCGTCGTCGGCGATGGCGCGCCAGGCCGCCCCTTCGAGATCCTCATACTGGCCGCTCTTCAGCGACCAGAGAAAGCCGACCAGGCCGGCCAGGCCGAGCGCCAGAGCGAGCGGGACGAGAATGATCATCACTTCCATGACGCGGCCTCCCCGGCCACCTTGCGGGCACGTAGCGCATTCAGCATGACGATGATCGAGGAGCCGGACATCGCGGCTGCCGCGATCAGCGGGGTGACGACGCCGCTGATCGCAAGCGGCACCGCCAGGACGTTGTAGCCGACTGCGAGCCATAGATTCTGCCGCATCAGATGCAGCGCCTTGCGCGCGTAGTCGATCGCGGCCAGCACCGGCGCCAGGGGACGACCGAGGAAGACGAGATCGGCGGTGGCCTGGCTCAGATGCGCGGCCGAGATCGGCGACATCGAGACGTGCGCGGCGGCGAGCGACGGCGCGTCGTTCATGCCGTCGCCGACCATCATGACCTTGACGCCCGCGCGCTTCAGCTCCTCGATAACAGCGATCTTGTCGGCCGGCGTGACGCCCGCGCGCCACGCGCTGATGCCGAGCGCCTTGGCGGCCGCGGCCACCGCCGCCTCGCGATCGCCCGAGAGGATCTCGACCTTGATGCCGCGCCGCTGCAGGCCGGCGACGATCTTGGCGGCGTCAGGGCGCAGGCCCTGGCGCACCGAGAACAGGTACCTGCTATCGCCGCGGCTGAACGCCACCACCGAGGCCTCAGGATCGACGCCCTTGGTCTGCGCAACCAGCGCCTCGGCGCCACAGAAGGCCGGACGTCCCAGCCTGATCTCGACGCCGTCGACGACGGCGCGGACACCCTGGCCCGGCTCCTCGACCGCGCCCATCAGAGGCGACCGCGCATTGGCGGCCTGGGCCACCGCCGCGGCCACCGGATGATGGCTCGACAGCGCGAGCTGGCCGGCCAGCGCGAACACATCTGCAGGAATGTCGGCGGCGTTGACGACCTCGAGCTCCGGCAGCGTCAAGGTGCCGGTCTTGTCGAAGATGACGTGATCGGCCTCGGCGAGGCGCTCGATCGCATCGCCCGCATTGAGCAGCACGCCGGACTTGAACATCGCGCCCGACGCCACCGTCTGCACGGTGGGAATCGCAAGCCCGAGGGCGCAGGGACAGGTGATGATCAGCACGGCAATGCCGGTGACGATGGCATCGTGCCAGCTCGCGCCCATCAGCACCCAGCCGAGCACGGTGAGCGCCGCTGTCGCGTGCACGACCGGCGCATAGAGCCGCGAGGCGCGGTCGGCGAGGCGCATGTAGCGCGAGCGCGCCTGCAGCGCGTTGTCGAGCAGGCGCGTGATCTCGGCGAGCAAGGTGCCCTCGGCGGCGGCGGAAACCCGGACACGCAGCGTGCCGGAAATGTTGAGCGAACCGGCATAGACGGCGGTCCCCTGCTCGGCAGGTACGTACAGCGTCTCGCCGGTGATCAGGCTCTGGTCGATCTCGGAGCGGCCCTCGACCACGACACCGTCGACGGCGCAGCGCTCGCCGGGCCGCAGCAGCACTAGATCGCCGGCGCGGACGGCGGCGACCGGCACCTCCGAAATCTCGTCGGGACCGATGAACTTGGTCGCGGTCTCCGCCTTCAGCGCGGCGAGATTGCCGGCGACCGCGCGGGTCCTCCGCCGCATGCTCTGGTCGAGATAGCGGCCGACCAGCAGAAAGGTCAGCAGCATGATCGCGGCGTCGAAATAGGCGTGCTCGGCGTGATGAAACGTCTCGACGATCGACATGCCCAAGGCCAGGATCACGCCGATGCAGATCGGCACATCCATGTTGACGTTGCCGGTCTTCAAGGCGCGCCAAGCCGAGCGGAAAAACGGCTGGCCGGCATAGGCCGCGGCCGGCAGCGCGATCACGGCCGACAGCCAGTGGAAGAAGTCGCGCTGCTCGGGCAGCATGTCGCTGCCGTTGCCCGACCACACCGGGATCGACAGCATCATCACGTTCATGGTCGCGAACGCGGCGACGCCGAGACAGCGCAGCAGGAAGCGCGATTCCTCCGCCTCGGTGGCCTCGGCGCTAGCCTTCTCGAACGGATAGGCCTTGTAGCCGAGCTCGGCGAGGCGGTCGATGAACCTGGCTGGATCGAGGGTGCCCTGCTTCCATTCCAGCGCGACGCGGCGGTCGGTGAGATTGACGCGCGCAAGCGTCACGTCGGGCAGCGCGGAGAGGCCGCGCTCGATCTTGGCCATGCAGCCGGCGCAGCTGACACCCTCGACCGCGAGGTCGATGTGCTTCAGGCCGGCGCCGAGATCCTTGACGTAATGGGAGAAGTCACGCGTCACATGCATGATCGGACGTCCTTCAGTTCAGCAGCACGCGGTTCTTCGACAGGAACAGGCGGCGGCCGCTGGAATCGCCTTCGAGCACGAGGTCCCACTGGCCCGGCGCGATCGCCTCCGCGGTGCCTCGATAGATGCCGCCGCCGATCTCGGCCAGCGCGACCTCCTGGTCGGCGCGCTTGTCGGCCGGACGCTCGAGCCGGCCCTGGAAGGTCAGGCCAGACAGCGGATTGCCGCTCGCATCGCGTGCGTTGACCTGCACCACCGCCGCGCCGCCTGCGCCGCGCTCGATATGCGCCTCGACCTGCCAGCGCCGCGCCTCCTGGGCGCGCGCCGCCGCGATCTCGTTCTCGTAGCCGAGGCTGGCGCTGTAGGCGCTGTCGACCTCGGTGCCTGGCAGGGTCGAGATCGCCGCCGTCATCATGTAGACGTTGACGCCGATCACCGTCCCGAAGAAGGCGAGAAGCATCGCGAGCACCATGCCTCCGGTCAGCTGGAAGGAAGGATTGGAACGGCTGGCCATTGACGGGCTCCCTTGCTCTACGGGCTGACGAAATTGTCGGTGGCGGAGGCGACGACGCCGAGACCGATATCCGTCACATGGAACTTCACCGGAATCGACTTCTCGGGATTGCTCTCTTCGGGCGCGGTCACCAGCAGGCGCAGCTCCTCGGTCTGGTCGCGTCCGATCACGATCATCGGCCGGTCCGGGGTCACGGAATCGGCGCCGACGACGTGGACGGCGGCGTTGGCCGGCCCTTCGATGTCGATGGCGATGACGCGATCGAAGCCGTGCTTGTTGAGGACGCGCACCGTATAGGCATTGCGGATCGAGCCGTCGGACAGCTTGATCGCGATCGGGTTGCGATCGTGCAGCACGTTGACCTCGAGCAGCGACCGGGTCGCGAGCTTGTAGACCATGGCACCGCCGACCACGGCGATGATCGCGGCATAGACAATGGTCCGCGGGCGCACGAGCTTGTAGATCGGCGGCTTGCCTTCCTGTCGGCGATGAATGTTGATGTCGTTGTCATAGCCGATCAGCCGCGTCGGGCGGCCGATCTTGGTCATGACGGTATCGCAGGCGTCGATGCAGAGGCCGCACTGGATGCAGTCCATCTGGGCGCCGTCGCGGATGTCGATGCCGGTCGGGCACACCGCCACGCATTGCTTGCAATCGATGCAGTCGCCGGCAGGCTGGCCGAGCGCGCGCAATTCGGCGGCCTTCTTGACCGACATGCGGCTCTCGCCGCGGTCATAGCGGTAGGTGACGTTGAGCGCCCATTCGTCGGTCAGCGCCGCCTGGATGCGCGGCCACGGGCACATATAAACGCAGACCTGCTCGCGCATGAAGCCGGCGAGCGTGTAGGTCGTCGCGGTCAGGATCGCGATCCAGACATAGGCCAGCATCGGCCCCTGGAAGGTGACGAGATCCTTCACGAGCGTAGGCGCATCGCTGAAATACAGCACCCAGGCGCCGCCGGTCCACCACGCGATCATCAGCCAGATCGAATGCTTGAGCACGAGCTCCGAAATCCGCTCCAGCTTCATCGGGTCGCCGGAGGCATCCTTCTTCATGCGCTCCCGACGGTCGCCCTCGATCAGGCGCTCGACGGCATAGAACAGGTCGGTCCACACTGTCTGCGGGCACAGATAGCCGCACCAGATGCGGCCGCCGATCGCGTTCATCAGGAACAGGCCGATGGCGGCGATGATCAGGAGGCCGGTGAAGTAGTACACCTCCTGCGGCCACAGCTCGATGAAGAAGAAATAGAAGCGGTGGTTCGGGAAGTCGATCAGCACCGCCTGGTCGGGCGCGCCGAGGCCGCGATTCCAGCGCACGAACGGCAGGAAATAATAGACGCCGAGACAGAAGCCCATCAGGCCCCATTTGATCCGGCGGAAAGTGCCCGAGACGCTCTGCGGATAGACCTTCTTGTGCGCAGCATAGAGCGGACCGTAATCGTCCACCTGTTGCAGATCTTGGGGCTGCAGGTCGTCCGGTTTTACCGTCTGGTTCATGGCTGGCGGATCATGGCTGGGGTCTTCTCGCAGTTGCGGCCGAAGGTATGTCCACCTCCGGCCGCTCAGTTGATCCAGCTCAATTGAAGGGAAAGTTCCGTTGGATTTCCGTTACTTTCCGCCGCCCAGCGAGTGGACATAGACCGCCATCGCCTTGATCGTGGTCGGGTCGAGACGGCCCTCCCAGGCCGGCATGACACCGGCGCGACCGTTGGTGATGGTCTCGATCAAGGTCGCCTCGTCGGAGCCGTACAGCCAGATCTTGTCCGTGAGGTTCGGCGCGCCGAGCTCCGGATTGCCCTTGGCGTTGTCGCCATGGCAGGCCGCGCAGTTCTCGGCGAAGATCTTGGCGCCGGCCTTGGCGTCATAGCCCGGCCGGGTCGGCAGGCCCGCCAGCTCGCGGACATAGTTGGCGACCGTGATGATTTCCGCCGGCTTCAGGACACCGTCCTTGCCGAAGGCGAGCATCTGGCCCTCGCGGGTCTTCGGGTGCCCCGAGCGCACGCCGTACAGCAGGGTCTGCTGGATCTGCTCCAGCGAGCCGCCCCACAGCCAGTCGTCGTCGTTCAGGTTCGGGAAGCCCTTCGCACCGGCCGCGCCGGTACCGTGGCAGGCGGCGCAGTTGTCGCCGAACACGGTCTTGCCCTTGGCACGCGCCAGGGCAAGCATCGCCGGATCCTTCTCGATGTCGGCGAGCGAGGCCGTCGCGAGCGCGGCCATCTTGGCGCCGCGGATCTTCTCGAGATTGGCAAGCTCGACCGCCACGTCCGCACGGGACGAGTAGCCGAACATGCCTTGCGTGTTGCTGGAGATCAGCGGCCAGGCCGGATACACGATCCAGTAGCCGATCGCCCAGACGATGGTGATGTAGAAGGTGATCACCCACCACCGCGGCAGCGGGGTGTTGAGCTCCTTGATGCCGTCCCAGACGTGGCCGGTCGTGGCCGTGCCCGTGACGCTGTCAACTTCGTTGTGGTCAGCCATGATGAATTACTCCTCCCGCAACGGCATGCTCGCCGCCTCGTCGAAAGCGGCCTTGTTGCGAGGCCAGAGGGCATAGGTCACGATCGCGAGGAAAATCGCGACGAAGATCGGGGTCCACAGCGTCGTCACGAGTGACGACGCGATGTTTTCCACTGCAATGATGGGCTTCATGATGCTCGCCTCTCGATCTCAGCGCAGATTGGCTTTTTCGTTGTAGATCTTGAAGTCCACCAGCGTGCCGAGCATCTGCAAGTAGGCCACCAGCGCATCCATTTCAGTCGGCGCACCCGCCTTGCCGTCGAAGTTGCGCACCACCGCCTTCGGATAGCGCTTGACCAGCGCCTCCGCGCCGGCACCGTCCGGATCGACCTGCGCCTTGAGGTCGGCGGCGGCGTTGGCGATCTGGTCGTCGGTGTAGGGCACCCCAACCATCCGCAGCGTCTTCAGATGGTCGGCGATGTTGTCCGCGTCGAGCTCGGTCTCCTTCAGGAAGGGATAGCCGGGCATGATCGACTGCGGAACGATGGCGCGCGGGTTGGTCAGATGGGTGACATGCCAATCGTCGGAGTACTTGTTGCCGACGCGGGCGAGGTCAGGCCCCGTGCGCTTGGAGCCCCACTGGAACGGGTGGTCGTACATGCTCTCCGCGGCGAGCGAGAAGTGGCCGTAACGCTCCACTTCGTCGCGCAGCGGACGAATCATCTGCGAGTGGCAGAGATAGCACCCCTCGCGGACATAGATGTTGCGGCCGGCCAGCTCGAGCGGCGTGTAGGGCCTGACGCCGTCGACCGCCTCGATCGTGCTCTTCAAGTAGAAGAGCGGAGTGATCTCGACGAGGCCGCCGATCGCGACCACCAGCAGGATGCCGATGACCAGGATGATCGAGTTCTTCTCGAAGACTTGGTGTCGTTGCCAGAAAGACATGATTGGTTACCTCACTCCGCCGGCTGAAGGGCGACGGGCGACTGAACTTCTTCCTCACCGACACGGACCGTCATCCAGAGATTGTAGGCCATGATCAGCGAGCCGATGACGAACAGTGCACCGCCGGCTGCGCGGATGATGTAGAAGGGATGCATCGCCTCGACGGTCTCGATGAACGAGTACTCGAGGAAGCCGAGCGCCGTGTAGGACCGCCACATCAGACCCTGCAGGATGCCCGAGACCCACATCGCGGAGATGTAGAGCACGATGCCGAGCGTGGCCGTCCAGAAGTGCCAGTTCACGAGCTTGAGGCTGTAGAGACCCTTGCGGTTCCAGATCCACGGCACCATGCAGTACAATGCGCCGAAGGACACGAAGCCGACCCAGCCGAGCGCACCGGAGTGCACGTGACCGATGGTCCAGTCGGTGTAGTGGCTGAGCGAGTTGACAACCTTGATCGACATCATCGGACCTTCGAAGGTCGACATGCCGTAGAAGGCGACCGACACGACCAGCATGCGCAGCACGGGGTCAGTCCGCAGCTTGTCCCATGCGCCCGACAGCGTCATCAGGCCGTTGATCATGCCGCCCCAGGAGGGCATCCACAGCATGATCGAGAAGGTCATGCCGAGGGTCTGCGTCCAGTCCGGCAGCGCCGTGTAGTGCAGGTGGTGCGGGCCGGCCCAGATATAGAGGAAGATCAGCGCCCAGAAGTGGATGATCGACAGCCGGTAGGAATAGACCGGACGCTCCGCCCGCTTCGGGATGAAGTAGTACATGATGGCGAGGAAGCCGGCGGTCAGGAAGAAGCCGACCGCGTTGTGGCCGTACCACCACTGGAACATCGCGTCCTGTATGCCGCCCCAGGCGATGTAGGACTTGGAGCCGAACAGCGACACCGGCAGCGACGGATTGTTGCCGAGATGCAGCATCGCGATCGTGACGATGAAGGCAAGGTAGAACCAGTTCGCCACGTAGATGTGCGGCTCCTTGCGCTTGATGACCGTCACCAGGAACACCAGGAGATAGACCACCCAGACGATGGTGAGCCACAGGTCGGAGTACCACTCCGGCTCGGCATATTCCTTCGACTGCGTAACGCCGAGCAGATAGCCCGTGCCGGCGATCACGATGAAGAAGTTGTAGCCCAGCACCACGAACCACGGCGCGAGGTCGCCGGCCAGACGGGTCCGACAGGTCCGCTGCACGACGTAGAACGAGGTCGCGATCAGCACGTTGCCGCCGAAGGCGAAGATGACCGCCGAGGTGTGCAGCGGGCGCAGGCGACCGAAGCTGATCCATTGCAGATCGAAGTTCAGCGCCGGCCATGCCAATTGCGAGGCAATGATGAGACCGACGGTGAAGCCGGCAATGCCCCAGAACATCGCCATGATCGCGCCGAGCTTGATCGGACCGAGATTGTAGTTCGGTCGGCCATTGATCTCCTGCGGCGGCAGCTCGCCGCGCTCGAAGTAGCGGTTGAGGATGAAGAAGACGGACGCCGCGCTGGCGGCAGCCGCGAGCGAGGCGTGGAACGCGAAGGCCGTATCCAGTGCCTTCGCCGCAGCGAAGACGCACAGGAAGGCGGTGACGGCAAAAGTGAGCGACAAGCCACTTTCGCCGATGGTCATGGATTTTGTGGATGAGGACGCGCTCATGCGGAATCTCGCTGAAAGAACACGAGCCCAGCAACCACAATCGTTCACACGTGGAATTGATCGAAATCAACTTTGCGACCGGCTCGCCGTAAAGACTGGGAATGTTGCAGAACCAGCCGGAGGGAACCAGGACCGCGGCAGAGTACGATCCCGGCGATGCATGATCCGATGCACAGAGCCAGAGAGGCCCGCACGCGGCACACGTGCGGGCCTCAACTCCCAGACGTTGGCACAAGGCCTGAGATCAGGTCTTCAGATCAGGTCCTCGCGATCATTCCTTGGCGGCGGCGGCCAGAGCCCTGACGATATCCTCGCGGGCGACGATCCCGACGACCCTGTTGTCGCCGTCGGTCACGGGCAGGCTGCGGATACGATGCTCGACCATCAGTTGCAGCACGCGCGTCAGCTTCGTATCCGGCCGGACATAGATGAACTCGGACGTCATCACGTCGGCGACCGTCCGGTTCATCAGGTCCGTATAGCGCGGCAGCATCTGATTTGGCGTGAAGGCAAAGCATTTCAGCACGTCGAACTTGGTGACGATGCCGATCACCTCGTCGTTCTCGACGACGGGGTAGGTGTTGAAATCGTCGCGGTCGAACATCTCGCCGAGCTCGCGGATCGTCGTCTCCCGGGTCACGGTCGTGACGTTCCGCGTCATGTAGTTGCCGGCGGTTTCCTCGAGAAATCTGTACAAGGCGGCAATCCTGTTCTCGAATGAAGCGGGTCGAATTTCAGTGCGACAGCAGAACGCAACGCTCGCTGCGCGTCATCAGATGCTCGGTGACCCCGCCGAGCACGAGCTCGCGGAATCGGGAATGGCCATAGGCGCCCGCCACGACGAGACCGGCCGAAACATCGGCGGCGACGGCGTCGAGCGTAGCCGCAACGTTGCGCCCCGGCCCCGGTTCCGCGATGCGTGCCGATGCGACGATCTTGTGACGGCCGAGCCATGCGACAACGTCCGCAAGACGCGCCTCGCAGGCGTCATATTCCGATGTGTTCTCCGGGATCTCGGCGACCACGACGCCGCTCGCCGTGGCGAGCAGCGGCAGGGCATCGGCCAAAGCGCGGCGCGCCTCCGGTGTCTCCTTCCAGGCCACCAGCACGGTCCCGAGATCGAGGCTGCTGACGTTGTCCGGCACCACGAGCAGCGGGCGCCCGGCCTGCATGACAAGATCCTTGGGATTGGCCACCGCGAACGCATCGGACACCCCGGGCGGCACGCCGCCGGTGACGAGAATGTCGGCGGCACGGGCCTGCGCCAGCACGTAGCGCGCGGGGAAATCCACGGCGCTGCGCCAGCTCAACGACGCAGCCCGGTCACCCACTGCGGTGCGGAACTCCTGCTCGAGCTCGGCCAGTCGATTCCGCAGCGCGGCCTCACCCTGCTCGATCAGATCCTGCGCCTGCTCGCCGGTCGTGAAGTACAGCGGCGGCGCGAATTCCGCGGCCGCAACGCCGATGACAGCTGCGTCAAAGCGCGCCGCCAGGTCGGCCGCGACCCGAAGGCGGGCCTCATTCGGCTGACTGAGCGCAAGGCTCACCATGACAGTCGCGAACGTCATCCCGCCTCTCCAAACATTGCTTCCATGCAACTCTTAGAGGTGAAATCGCCTGCCGTGATGAGATAGATCAAGGTGCGGCGCGGGAGCATGGACGGCAGGACACCGTTGCAACCCGACCCAGGATCGGAGAAAGCCTTGAATTGTCGAACCAAAGTTTAAGTCGGCCCGGGTTGCAACGGCGCAATCTGGTATAGGATACCGCGGTGGTCGGCCTCCCGGCTGCGGCGGTAACGGCGAATCGGATAACGGCGAATCGATCAAAGGCTTAGAATTGCGCGACTTCACCCACCCCTTCCCGGATGCATCCGCCAGGCCCGAGGACGCTCCCGAGGACGCTCGGAGGCTGGGCTTCGGCGCGTGGGATCTCGATCTGGCCTCGGGCGAGTTCTACTGGTCGGTGACGACGCGGAAGCTGTTCGGCGTGGCGGCCGATCAGCCGGTGACCTACGGCTCCTTCCTGGCGCTGCTCGCGCCCGAGGATCGCGCGCCGGTCGAGGCGGCGATCGAGGATTCGCGCCATCGGAGCACCGGATTCGACATGTCGTTCAAGGTGTCCGGCGGCGGGCACTGGATTCGCGTGCTCGCCGGCGTGGTCGCCGACGAGGCCGGCACGCCGCATCATCTGCGCGGCATCGCCCTCGACATCGACCAGGAGAAGCGGCTGGAGGAGACGCTGCGGCTGCGCGAGCAGCATTTCCGCTCGATCCTGGACACCGTGCCGGACGCGATGATCGTGATCGACGGCAGCGGCACGATCCAGTTCTTCAGCTCCGCGGCGGAGCGGATGTTCGGCCTCACCGAGGCAGAAGCGGTCGGCCTCGACGTCAGCGAATTGATGCCCGATCCGGACCGCTCGCGCCATGCCGGCTACCTCACCCGCTACCATGCCAGCCGCGAGCGCCGTATCATCGGCATCGGCCGCATCGTGACCGGCCGCCGCCGCGACGGCACGACGTTCCCGATGCATCTGTCGATCGGCGAGATGCAGTCCGGCGGCAAGCCCTATTTCACCGGCTTCGCCCATGATCTCACCGAGCATCAGCAGACCCAGGCACGGCTGCGCGAACTGCAGTCGGAGCTGGTCCACGTGTCGCGCCTCAGCGCCATGGGCGAGATGGCCTCGGCGCTGGCCCATGAGCTGAACCAGCCGCTCGCCGCGATCAGCAATTACATGAAAGGCTCGCGCCGGCTGCTGGCCGGCAGCAGCGATCCGAACACGCCCAAGATCGAGAGCGCGATGGAGCGCGCCGCCGAGCAGGCGATTCGCGCCGGCCAGATCATCCGCCGTCTGCGCGACTTCGTCTCGCGCGGCGAATCGGAGAAGCGGGTCGAGAGCCTGTCGAAGCTGATCGAGGAAGCCGGCGCGCTCGGCCTTTCCGGCGCCCGCGAGCAGAACGTCCAGCTGCGCTTCCAACTCAATCCGGATGCCGATCTCGTGCTCGCCGACCGGGTCCAGATTCAGCAGGTCCTGGTCAATCTGTTCCGCAATGGGCTCGAGGCGATGTCTCATTCCGCACGCCGCGAGCTCAGTGCGACGAATCGCAAGATCAGCGACGACTTGATCGAGGTTGCGGTGTCCGATACCGGAACGGGATTCCACGACGACGTCATGCCCAACCTCTTCAAGACCTTCTTCACCACCAAGGACACCGGAATGGGAGTCGGCCTCTCGATCAGCCGGTCCATCATCGAGGCCCATGGCGGGCGCATGTGGGCCGAGAACAACGAAGCGGGCGGCGCGACGTTCCGCTTCACCCTGCCGGCTGCCCCAACCAAGGTTGAGCACGATGGCTGAACAGGCCAAGGTCTATGTGATCGACGACGACGAGGCGATGCGGGACTCGCTGAACTTCCTGCTCGATTCATCAGGCTTTGACGTCACGCTGTTCGAGAACGCGGAGGTCTTCCTCGGCCGACTGCCGATGCTCCCTTTCGGCTGCGTCGTCTCGGACGTGCGGATGCCCGGCATCGATGGCATCGAGCTGCTCAAGCGCATGAAGGCCGCCGGCAGCAGCTTTCCGATCCTGGTGATGACCGGCCATGGCGATGTGCCGCTCGCGGTCGAAGCGATGAAGCTCGGCGCGATCGATTTTCTGGAGAAGCCGTTCGAGGACGAGCGACTGGTCGCCATGATCGAAACGGCAATCCAGCAGGCCGAGCCGGCCGCGAAGAACGAATCGGTCACGCAGGACATCCTGGCGCGCGTCGCCAGCCTGAGCCCCCGGGAGCGCCAAGTGATGGATGGGCTGATGGCCGGCCTCTCCAACAAGCTGATCGCGCGCGAATACGACATCAGCCCGCGCACCATCGAGGTCTACAGGGCCAACGTGATGACCAAGATGGGAGCGAACAGCCTCTCCGAGCTGGTGCGTCTGGCGATGCGCGCAGGCGCGCTGAAGGATTGAGCTAGATCAAGCTACCTTGACAGAATCGAGTGTTATGTTGTGCCTCGGTTCAACATCACATTCTCGCGGCACGTGCGATGTCGGCTCACACAAAACTCACGGTCTACGTGGCCGACGACGATGCTGATGTCCTCGGCTCGCTGCGCTTTCTGCTGGAGGCCGACGGCTTCGACGTGCGCACGTTTCGCAGCGGCACCGCGCTGCTCAAGGCGTCCGACCATGCGACCGTCGACTGCTTCGTGGTCGACTACAAGATGCCGGAGATCAACGGGGTCGAGCTCGCCGAACGGTTGCGTCAGCAGGGAGCCACCGCTCCGGTGGTGCTGATCACCGGCCATTACGATGACCGGCTTGCGGCGCGTGCGGCGGCCGTCGGGATCCAGGATTTCCTGCTCAAGCCGCTGCTCGACGACAACCTGGTGAAGCGGATCCGCAAGGCGATCGCCAACGACCATTCCGGTACCGCCCAGCGCGTCGTCTGACCCGGCCGGCCTACGTACATCTACGTAAGGGACCCCCCTTAAGATAACGGCCGAAATGTCCTTAACGGGAGCCGCAATGTACCACATCGCCATCCGCCGCAAGGAGATGGTCATGCTCAATCAGTCGATTACCCACCCGGTCGTCACCACCAACGCCCCCCACGCCGTCCCCTCTGCTGTCGTCCCTTCTCCTGCCGCCAATCCCTTTGCCGAGATCACCGGTCATGCCGGGCTGATCGCCAGCGAGTTCTCCTACAAGAAGGACGAGGAGATCTATGGCGAGGACGAGCCGGCCGAGTACGTCTACCAGGTGATCTCCGGCGCCGTTCGCAGCTACAAGCTGCTCTCCGACGGCCGCCGCCAGATCGGCGCCTTCCATCTTCCCGGTGACGTTTTCGGCCTCGAATTCGGCTCGATGCACCGTCTCGCCGCCGAAGCCATCATCGACACCACCGTGCGCCTGGTGAAGCGCCGCAGCCTCGAACAGGCCGCAGGTGTCGACGTCGCGGTCGCCCGCAAGCTCTGGACCATGACGGCCGGCGATCTCCGCCATGCCGAGGACCACATGCTGCTGCTGGGCCGCAAGACCGCGATGGAGCGCGTCGCGACCTTCCTGCTCGAGATGGACCGCCGCCTCGCCGTCGCCGGCATGATGGCGCTGCCGATGTGCCGCCGCGATATCGGCGACTATCTCGGCCTGACCCTGGAGACCGTGTCGCGCGCGCTGTCGCAGTTGCACAGCCAGGGCGTTCTCGGTTTCTCCGGTGCCCGCCAGATCGTGCTGCGCAACCGCCAGCGCCTGCGCAGCATGGACGCCTGAGGCGCCCTACCCGTTCATGCCCTGCGCTCGCGCTGCCCGGTCTCCGGCATCAAGAGCGCGATCAAGAGAAGACCTGTCAGCGCCACGCCTGACAGACCCATGAATGCAGTGGCGCTGCCGTAGCGGTCGCTGGCGAAGCCGGCGACCACGGTGGACAGCGATCCGCCGATCCCGGATGCCGTCCCGACAATTCCCTGCGCCAGATTGAAATGTCCGCTGCCGAAGGCGACGTCGGCCACCGTCAGCGGAATCATGACGGCGAACACGGCCGCCGTGACGCCGTCGAAGATCTGCACCGCCACCAGCACGTAGGGATCGTGCACGACCGCGAACAGCGCGCCGCGCGTCGCGAGCGCGGCAAACCCCAGCATCAGCAGCGGCCTGCGGCCCCATTGCTGCGCGACCGCGCCGACCGAAGGCGAGGTCAGCGCCACGATCGCCTGCGGCACCACGATGCAGAACGCGATCAGCATCGGCGCCCACTCGCTCGATTTCGTCGTCACCACGCCGGCCATCAGCGGCAGCATCGCCGCATTGGCGAGCTGCAGCAGGAACACGCCGAGCGCGAACACGAGTAGCGCGCGCTGGCGCAGCAGGCCGAGCAGGTTCGACAGCCGCGCGACCTCCTTGTCCTCGTGATCGGCCTGGCCGTGCGCCCGCGCGACGTCGATCTCGCGCTCGCGGATGCGCGACAGCGCGATCAGCGTCGGAAAGGCGAGAATGAAGGTGACCAGGAACACGGCGCGGCTGGACAGCAGATAGCCGCAGGTGCCCATCACAGCCGCAGCCACGCCGTTGCCGAGCGACGCGAATCGCGCATTGCGGCCGAGCCGCTCCGCCATGCCGCGCGGCCCGACCAGGCCGAGGCTGATCGCCGCGATCGCAGGTCCGAGCACGCAGCTCGCCGCCGCATGCAGCGTCGCGGCACCCGCGACCACGGGAAAGATCGGCCAAGCGGCATAGGCGAGCGCGCAGCAGCCGATGGTCGCGATGGCAAGACCGGCGACGCGGCGCTCGGACCGGGCCGCATCGATGATCGCGCCGCCCGGCATCTGCCCGATCAGCCCGACGATGCCGCCGATCGACAGCACCAGGCCGATCTGGGCCTGCGTCCATTTCTGCGTCGTCAGATAGACCGCGATGAAGGGACCGAAGCCGGTCTGCACATCGGCCAGGAAGAAGATGAACCAGTCCAGCCCGCGCAGGCTCTGCCGCGACGGCGCAGGTCTCGCAGTCGTCGGGCCATGATCCTGCCCGGCATCCGGACGCGCGCCCGCCTCTGCCGCGCCGTCAGGCTCGGGCTCCCGGTCAGGTGATCTCGACGGCCGTGCAATCGGCATGGCTTTCTATTCTCAACTCATGAGGCTGACGGGACAGAACATCCCCCACCGTGTTCCGCTGCACGCGCAGGCCGGACCGGCAATCTCACGCATCAACTCAATGATCGAAATCCCAGGGTGACAGCTTGCCGGACGCGCCGAGCACGACGACGGGCTTGTCCTCCTTGTATTCGGGCGCGGCCTTCACCTGCTCCTTGGTAAGGTCGAGCGTGACCTGGTCGCTCTTCTCCGCGATGTGCTTGAAGTCGAGCGCGGTCCAGTCGACCACGATCTTGCGGCTGCCGACGCCGAGGAAGCCGCCGAAATCGATCACCGCGGCGCGCACCGTTCCGGTGGGATCGACGATGACATCGACGATGTGGCCCATGTCCTCGTCGGTCGAGCTGCGCACGTCGCGGCCGAGCACGCCATGCGCATCGCGCGCGCCGAGGATCGTGACCGAGGGCGGCGGTGCCGGCTCCTTCGCGGGCGCCGCTGCGTCCCTGGCAGTCGGTGTCGGCGACGGCTGCTGCGCATGCCCATCGCCTGCATACGGACCGATCAGCAGCGGCAGCATGACGAGGCAACTGCGAGCAGCCCGGCGAAGAGTGTGTTTCAGCGTCATCATTGCGCGAGCACCAGCGAGACCTGGATCTGACCGCGCCGCCGCAGCACCTCCATCGAGATATCCTCGCCATGGCGGCGAATGCGCAGGTCGATCGTCGAGCTGCCGAGCCGGAGATCGCGCAGCACAACCCAGTCGAGGAAAGGCGGCAGCCGCGGATTGCGCAGACGGATCTGGCCGCGCTCGGCGTCGAACTCGAGTCCGAGGGCCGCTTCGAGCAAGGTGAACGGCGTCGCGCTGGCCCAGGCCTGCGGCGCGCAGGCCACCGGATAGAGCGTCGGGCCGCGATGCTTCTCCCGCCGGAAGCCGCAGAACAGCTCCGGCAGCCGGCGCAGATCCATGTAGGACGCCGCTTCGAACAGGCCGCCGAACACCTGCTCAACCGCATGCTTGAGGCCATAGCGCGACAGGCCGAGCGCAATCAGCGCGTTGTCATGCGGCCAGATCGATCCATCGTGATAGGACATCGGATTGTAGCGCGCTTCGCCGCAGGCCACGGTGCGGATGCCCCAGCCCGAGAAGAAATGCGGCCGCAGCAGGTCAGCGGCGAGCTTGCGGGCGCGGTCCTCGCGCACCATGCCGCTGAACAGGAGCTGCCCCGCGTTGGACGTCCGCACCCGGCACGGCTGCTTGTGGCCGTCGAGCGCCAGCGCATAGGTGTTCAGATCCTCGCACCAGAAGGCGTCCTCGAACCGTTCCGCGAGACGGGCGGCCTCGGCCTGGAGCCGGTCCGCCATCTCGGCCTTGCCGAGCCGACGGGCGCAACGCGCCGCCAGCTGCTTGCCGGCAAAGACATAGCCCTGCACCTCCGCAAGCGCGATGTAACCTTCCGCGAGGCGGCCGTCGGCATGGAACACCGCGTCGTAGGAATCCTTCCAGCCCTGGTTGGCGAGGCCCTGCTCGGAGGCGCGCTGATATTCGACGAAGCCGTCGCGATCCGGATCGCCGGGTCCGTCGATCCAGCGCAACGCCAGCTCGATCGCCGGCCAAAGCTCGCGCAGGGTGTCGATGTCGCCGGTGCGCTCGATGTAGAGGCCGGCGAGCAGCACGAACAGCGGGGTGGAGTCGACGCTGCCGTAGTAGCAGGCGAACGGCACCTCGCGCAGCGCCGCCATCTCGCCGCCGCGCATCTCGTGCAGGATCTTGCCGGGCTCGGCATCGGCCAGCGGATCAGTCGTGCGCGCCTGATGCACCGCGAGCCGGCGCAGCACGCCGCGGGCGATGCGCGGATCGACCCACAGCATCTGCATCGCCGTGATCAGCCCGTCGCGGCCGAACGTCGTCGAGTACCAGGGAATGCCGGCATACGGATAACGTCCTTCCGGCGTGTCGGTCATCAGGATGTTGAGGTCGGCCGCCGCCTGGCACAGCACCTCGTTGAGGATGTCGTTGGAGGTCTCGATGGTGGTGGCACCGTGCGTGCAGCGGCGCATCTCGCGCCGATGGGCGAGCAGGCTCCGAAAGAAGCGCCCCGGCCGCTCGCCGGCCTTGGCGTTGCACATCACGGCCACGAACAGGGACGCAGATTCCTGCGGCGCAAGATCGAAATGATAGGTCGCGACATTGGTGGTGAGACTGGTCGGACGCGGATCGAAGCTCATATCCGTGGTGCGTGTGACATTGTCCAGCCCACGATAGTGAAGCACGACCTCGCCTGGATCGACCAGCCGGCTCGAGCCGACCCCGCGGCGGGGCCGCACCGAGCCCCGCACCTCGAACAGGTCGGCAAAATCGTTGTCGAACGTGAGCTTGAGATCGAAGCTGGCGTGGCGATCACCATGGTTCTGCAGCCCGATGCGCTGATAGGCCGTGCCATGCCAGAGAAAGATCGTCCGCACGATGTGCAGCATGTCCTTCGGCAGCACCAGGCGGCCCTGGCTGTAGATGTCGGGATTGGTGAGATCGACGGTCAGCGCGGAGTTGTCGTCACGCAGGCTCGAGCCGAGCAGCAGGGGCTGAACGTCGTCCAGCGTCAATTCGAGGCGCGCGAGATAGCGCGTATCGGCGTTGAAGAGACCGTCCGGTCCGCCGGCCGAGGCGCCGATGTCGCCATGGCCGTCGAGGACGATGAACGTATCGTCATGCTTGAGCGAGCGCCGCGGCCGTGCCGCCGGCCCCGTCATGGGAATGTAGAACGGCTGCTCGGCAGGCTCGTCCGTCCGGGTGATCAACGACAGTGTGCTTGCGACTTCGGCGGACATGTTGGCCTCATGCGATATTGAAGTGCCCGGACAACCGAGAGTGCACGTTCTCGACGCGATCCGACGCAACGATCAGGCGGCGAACTTGGCGAGCCGGTTCATCTCCTGGGTCACGAGGTCCCGATAAGGGCCCTCGTCCTGCATCAGCCGGTCGGGCGCGCCGTCCTCGATGATCCTGCCCGATTTCAGCACCACCACGCGGTCAAAATTCCGCAAGGTCGCGAGGCGGTGCGCGATCGCGATGACGGTGCGGCCGCGCATCAGGCGGCTCAGCGCCTCACGGATGGCCTCCTCGGACTCGCTGTCGAGCGCCGCCGTCGCCTCGTCGAGCAGCAGGATCGGCGCATCCTTGAGGAAGGCCCGCGCGATCGCGATGCGCTGGCGCTGCCCGCCCGACAGCTTGACGCCGCGATCGCCGACCATCGTCTGCAACCCTTCCGGCAGCGTCTCGACGAAGTCGCAGCGCGCCGCGATCGCCGCCCGCAGCACCTCGTCGTCGGTCGCACTCGGACGTCCGTAGCGGATGTTCTCCAGGATGGAGCGATGGAACAGCGAGATGTCCTGCGGCACCACCGAGATCGCCTCACGCAGGCTCTGCTGGGTGACCTTGGCGATGTCCTGGCCGTCGATCGTGATGTGACCGGCTTGCGGATCATAGAACCGTTGCAGCAGCGTGAACAGGCTCGACTTGCCGCCGCCGGACTGACCGACCAGGCCGACGCGCTGGCCGGGCTGCAGCCGCAGCGTGAAATTCTCGAACAGCTTGTGGCCGCCCGGATAGTGGAAGGTGATGTTGTCGAACGCGATCGCCGCGCCGCTCTTGACCAGCGGCTCGGCCTCGGGGTGATCGCGCAGCTCGTGCGGCTGCAACAGGGTCGCGATCGCCTCGCTCATGCGCGCCACATGCTGGGTGACGTCGACCAGCGCGACCGCGAGATCGCGCGTCGCGTTGAGAATGCAAAGGCCGAGCGTGCAGACCAGCACGACGTCGCCGGTCGTCGCCCCGCCCCGCTGCCACAGCGAAATCGCCCAGGCCATGAGCGCGACCGTCAGCACGATCGTCACCGTGGCGTGCAGAATGCGCAGCTTCTCGAGGTAGCGGAGACTGCGCCCCCGCGCCTCGAGCTCCCTGTCGATGGTCGCGTCGAACCGGTCGTGCTCGTGGCGCAGGCCGCAGAAGGCGCGCACCAGCGGCATGTTCGAGATCACGTCGACCATCTCGCCGTCGACCATCGCAGCCTTGTCGGCGAAATCGTCGTGCAGCGGCTTGCCGGCGGCGGCCAGACGGAACATCGCCACCACCATCATGGCCGCGATCAGCAGCAGGCCGATCGCCATCGGGCCGCTCACGGTTCCGATCAGGCAGATGGCCGCGACCGTGGCGAGGCATGGCGGCAGCACGTTCCACATGAACATGTTCTCGACGGTGAACACCGCGTTCGACGTGGCCGTGATCCGGCTCGACAACATTCCCGGCAGGCGATCGCCGAAATAGCTCGGCGCATGCCCAGTGAGATGACGGAAGATGTCGCGCCGAAGATCTCCGGTCACGCGCACGAAGGTGGAGCTCGCGATCCAGCTCGCGACGCGCCAGAGAATGTTGTCGGTCGCAATCAGCGCCATCAGCAGCACGAACGCGGTCCAGACATTGCTGTCACGCGACGGCCCGGAGGAGAGAGCGTCGACCAGCGACTTCACACCATATTGCGTGCCCACCGAGCAGGCAACTGCACCGACGACGGACAGCAGAATAATGAGATGCGCTGCAGGGCGCCTCATGAGATAGCGCAACACGAAAGGAAAGGGCCGGTGCGCGTAGCCTGAAAGCTGATCCATGATCTTCCCATTGAGATGAGCGCGTCGTTGCGACACCTGTTGCGGCGAGTTGAACGATGAACAGTTTGTCCGGTTCCTTGCGCTGCCGCGCTGCAACCCTGCCCTTCGACAATGACGGCCGCAGCGTTGAGGATCAGGGATGGCATCAATGAGACGGCGAGGAACACGTTGTGTCGAAGAAAGAGTGATCAGCGCAAGGGAACTTCGCACATGCGACAACGTTCCCGCTTCGGCAGTGCCGGTGCCATTCGGTAGGGGGCTTCATCCATGATCACGAATAGGAGACGACGAGATGCGCATTGCGCAGGTAGCTCCATTGACGGAGGCTGTGCCTCCGAAGCTCTACGGCGGCACTGAGCGGGTCGTTCATTGGTTGACCGAGGAGCTCGTGGCCCTCGGACACGACGTCACCCTGTTCGCCAGCGGCGATTCGCAGACATCGGCGAAACTCTCTCCGACATGGCCGAAGGCTCTGCGCCTCGACGGCTCGGTAAGGGATCCGAACGCGCTTCACATGGTGATGCTCGAAAACGTACGGCAGCAATGCGACGACGAACAGTTCGACATCCTGCACTTCCATCTCGATTACTACCCGTTCTCCCTGTTCCACCGGCAACCCACCCCCTTCCTCACAACCCTGCACGGCCGGCTCGACCTGCCGGAGCATCAGCCGGTATTTTCGGTCTTCAAGGATGTTCCCGTCGTCTCGATCTCGGACTCGCAGCGCCGACCGGTGCCGAATGCGAACTGGGTGCGCACCGTGCTGCATGGGCTTCCCGAACGGCTGCTGATGCCCAAGCCTGTGACGCCGAGCTATCTGGCCGTGCTCGGACGCATCGCCCCGGAAAAGGGAGTCGACCGCGCCATCAAGATCGCGATGCGCTGTGGGATTCCGCTGAAGATCGCCGCCAAGGTCGACCGCGCCGACCAAGATTACTACGACCAGCTGATCCATCCCCTGATCAAGGACAATCCCTTGGTCGACTATATCGGGGAGATCGGCGACCACGAGAAACCGGAATTCCTGTCCGGCGCGCTCGGCCTGCTGTTGCCGATCGATTGGCCGGAGCCGTTCGGCCTGGTGATGATCGAATCGATGGCCTGCGGCACGCCCGTGATCGCCTACAATCGCGGCTCGGTTCCCGAGGTGATCGACGACGGCGTGACCGGCTTCGTCGTCGAGGACGAGCTGAGCGCGGTCGCGGCGGTCAATCGCCTGTCCGGCCTGAGCCGCGCCCGCGTGCGCGAGCAGTTCGAACGCCGCTTCACCGCACGCCGCATGGCGCTCGACTATCTCGCGGCGTATCGCAGCCTGATCGAGATGGCGGAGCCGCGCATCCGTCTCGTCAGCAGCGCTGAATAAGTAGATCGAATCCGAGACCGGGCACTGAGCTGCCCGGCCTCCTGATCATCTCAGCTGATAGCAGCCCACTCCGGCGAACATGCGCTGGAACTCGTCCATCGGCGACATCAGAGCACGTGGTCGACCGCCTCGTCGATGACGGCATACACCGCCTCGAGGTCGCCAGAGGTGACGCAGTATGGCGGCATGACGTAGATGGTATGGCCGAGCGGACGCAGCAGCACGTCGTTGTCGCGGAAAAAGGCCTGCAGCCTGGGACCGACCTCGGCGAGGTAGCCGGGCTCGTCGGCATGGAGATCGAGCGCCGTGATGGTGCCGCAACGCCGCAGCGCGGAAATTCGCTCGTCGTAACGCAAGCGGTCGAGGCAGCGCTGCTGCGCGGCCGCGACGGCGGCGATCCGGGCCCGCGTCTGCGGCTGCCGCCATAGCTCGAGATTGGCGCTGGCCGCCGCGCAGGCAATGGGATTGGCCGTGTAGGAGCTGGAGTGAAAGAACGTGCGGGCGCGGTCGGTCGAATAGTGCGCCTCGTAGATCGCCGGACTGCACAGCGTCACCGCAAGCGGCATCGCGCCTCCGGTCAGTCCTTTGGCGTAGCAGGCGATGTCGGGCGCGATGTCCGCCTGCTCGCAGGCGAACAGCGTGCCGGTGCGGCCCCAGCCGGTCATGACCTCGTCGGCGATGAAAAGCACGCCGAACGCCTTGCAGATCCGGTGCATCTCGCGCAGCACCGCGGCCGGATACATCAGCATGCCGCCGGCGCCGAGCACCAGCGGCTCGACGATGAAGGCGGCCGGCCGGTCGCTCTCACACAGCGCAGCGAGCGCGTCCAAAGTTGCCTGTTCCCTGCCCGGCGACGGAAACGGGATGACGGCAACGTCGAACAGCAGCGGCTCATAGGCGGCGTTGAACACGCCGCGCGCGCCGACCGACATCGCACCGATGGTGTCGCCGTGATAGGAATGCTGCATCACCACGATGCGCGAGCGCGGCTCGCCGATGTTCCTGAAATAGCCGAGCGCCATCTTCAGCGCGACCTCGACGCTGGTGGCGCCACTGTCGGAGAAGAACACGTGCGCAAGGCTCGGCGGCACCAGCGCGAGCAGCCCCGCGGCAACCTGCTCGGCCGGCTCATGGCTGTGACCGGCGAAGATCACCTGATCCAGCCGCTCGGCCTGGTCCTGAATCGCGCGCACGATAGGCGGATGGCAATGGCCGTGCGTGACCACCCACCACGACGCGATCGCATCGATGATCCGCCGGCCGTCGGCGGTGAAGAGATAGGCGCCCTCGCCGCGCGCGACCGGCGTCATCTCGGGCTGGAGCGCATGCTGCGTGAAGGGATGCCAGATCGGCGAGGTTGCCTTGCGCATCATGGTTCGAAATCCCTGCGCTGGAATTGCGTGGCGAACACGTACTGCAGCGATCGCGCCGTGAGCGGCGTGATCCAGGGCAGCCGGCCCAGGCGCTTCACCTCCCCGAGCCGGCAGATCGTCTCCTCATTGTCGGCATGGCCGTCGCCGATGAAGGCGATGCCGAGCACGCCGATGCGGCGGCTGCGCAGCGCCGCCAGCGACAGCAGCGAGTGATTGATGGTGCCGAGGCTGGTGCGCGCGCAGAGCACGACCGGCAATTGCCATCGCGCGAAGACATCGAGATAGAGCGTCTGGGAATCGAGCGGCACCATGACCCCGCCGGCCCCCTCGATCACGACAGGCCGGCCGACGGACTGCGGAGGACGCAGGCTGAGCGGATCGATGCTGACGCCTGCGAGGCGGGCCGCGCGATGCGGCGAGGCCGGCTCCGGCAAACGATAGGCTTCGGGCAGCACGCGATCGTCGCCAAGCTCGGCGAGCCGCTGGACACGGCAGGAGTCCGTCTCCTCGGCAAGGCCGGCCTGGACCGGTTTCCAATAGCAGGCCCCCAGCAGCGCCGTGAGGCCGGCCGCGAACACCGTCTTGCCGATCCCGGTATCGGTGCCGGTGACCACGATGCGTGGCGTCATGCCCGCGGCCTCCCGATCTCGTCGGCGAGCGCATCGAGCAGCATGGCAATTGCTGCTTCGTCGACATTCAAGGTCAGCGACAGCCTGAGCCGCGCCGTGCCCGGCGGCACCGTCGGCGGCCGGATGCCGCGGACGTCGAAGCCTCGCGCCTGCAGCGCGGCAGCCAGGCTCATCGCGCGCGCATTGTCGCCGACCACGCAGGGAATGATCTGCGACGGCGACCAGCTTTCACCGAAGCGCGCGTCGATCGCGCGATGGGCGAAGCCAACGAGCTGCGCCAGCCGCTGCTGCCGCTCCGGCTCGTCGCGCAAGATCGCAAGCGCCTCGAGCACCGCCACCGCCATCAGCGGCGACGGCGCGGTGCTGAAGACGAAGGGCCGGCAGCGATTGATCAGCGTGTCGCACAGCACGCCGCTCGCGGTGACCAGCGCGCCGGCCGCGCCCAACGCCTTGCCGCAGGTGTGAACGGTGACGACGCTCTCGCGTCCCTCATAGGCTGCGGCAAGGCCGCGGCCCTGCGCGCCGTGGACCCCGGTCGCGTGGGCCTCGTCGATCAGCAGAAAGGCATCGTGTCGCTCGGCGATCGCCATCAAATCCACCAGCGGCGCGAGGTCGCCGTCCATGCTGTAGAGGCTTTCGACGACGATCCAGGGCTGGCCGACACCGCCGTCCCTGCGCCAGGTCAGGATCGCGTCCTCGGCCGACTGCGCGTTGTTGTGGATGAATTGGCACGTCTCGGCGCGACCGGCACGCGCGCCCTCATGGGTGCTCGCATGAACGAGCGCATCGAGCACCAGCAGGTCGTCGCGTTGCGGCAATGTGGTGAGCACGGCGAAATTCGCCATGTAGCCGGAGCCGAAGAACAGCGCGCGCTCGGCACCGAAGAAGCGCGCGGCCTGCGCCTCGAGCCGTTCGTGCTCATCGCAATTGCCGCGCAGCAGGCGCGAGCCGCCGGCGCCGACCGGCGTGCCGGCCTCCATGGCCGCGGCGACGGCGCGCTTGATGCGCGGCGCCTGCGCCAGTCCGAGATAGTCGTTGGAGGAGAAATCGAGACCGGCCGGTGGAGTGAGCTGCCGCAACCGGTCATCGGCCGCGAGCCTCTGCAGGCCGTCGGAATAGATCGCCAACCTGTCGGACAGCATGGACATGGCTCCGCTCTGTTTCGGTCAGCCGCGGGCGTGGACCGGCACGACCAGGCAGTTCCGTGGGCGCGGTCGCGCCGAACTCGCGATGAGGTTCGAATCAGGCCGGGGACGATGCGTCTGCGCTTTCGCTGGCGGCGGCCGGTGCGACCGGACGCGCCGACAGCGACGAGGTCATGCCGAGCCGCGCGAGCAGATCGGCGTCGCGCTGCGCCTGGGGGTTGGCCGTGGTCAGCAGCACGTCGCCGATGAAGATCGAATTGGCGCCGGCGAGCAGGCACAGGCTCTGCAGCTCGTCGCTCATGTACTGCCGGCCCGCCGACAGCCGCACCACGCTCCGGGGCATCAGGATGCGCGCGACCGCGATCAATCGCACCAGCGCAATCGGATCGGGCCGCGTGGCCGTCTCGTGGACCGGCACGCCCCTCACCTCGTTCCACATGTTGATCGGCACGCTGTCGGGATGCTCGGCGAGGTTGGCGAGCAGCACCAGCATGCCGAGCCGGTCGTCGATCTCCTCGCCCATGCCGATGATGCCGCCGCAGCACACCTTGATGCCGGCCTCGCGCACATGCGCGAGCGTATCGATGCGGTCCTGCAGCGTGCGCGTGGTGATGATGCGGTCGTAGAACTCGGGCGAGGTGTCGACATTGTGGTTGTAGAAGTCGAGCCCGGCCTCTCTCAGCCGCTGCGCCTGCGGCGGCGTCAGCATGCCCAGAGTCACGCAGGTCTCCATGCCTAGATCCTTCACCGCGCTGACCATGTCGCAGACCTGATCGAGGTCGCGGTCCTTGGGACTGCGCCAGGCGGCGGCCATGCAGAAGCGCTCGGCTCCCGCTGCCTTCGCGCGCCGTGCGGTGGCGACCACCGCATCGCGATCCATCAGCTTCGTCGCCTTGAGACCGGTGTCGTAATGCGCGCTCTGCGAGCAGTAGCCGCAATCCTCCGGGCAGCCGCCGGTCTTGATGCTGAGCAGGCTCGCGGTCTCCACGCGGGTGGGATCGAACTGCCGGCGATGCGCCGACTGCGCCAGGAACATCAGATCCGGAAATGGCAGGCCGTAGAGCGCCTCGGCGTCGTCCCGGGTCCAGTCGTGACGGACGGCAGCGTCGTTGTCGGGGCGATCGGACAAGCTGCTTGGAACGGGCATTTCGACACCTCACGCGGATTATAGATTTTCAAAGATATTATCTATGAAAATCCGTATTAAAGCACCGTAGGGCACAGCGGCTTTCCTCGCATCGGTTTTTTCGATAGATAATCTATCGCCATGCAGGACGAGAATCTCACCACGGCCCACCGCATCGCCGAGGCCATCACCGAACGGATCGTCAGTGGCGCGCTCCCCCCGGATGCGCCGCTGCGGCAGGACCACGTCGCGCGCGAGTTCAAATCCAGCCACGTGCCGGTGCGCGAGGCATTTCGGCAGCTCGAGGCGCTGTATCTCGTGGTCGCGGCACCGCGGCGCGGCGTGCGGGTGGCGCCGCTCGATGCGAAGTCGACCAGGGAGATCGTCGAGATGCGCGTCGCGCTCGAGGTGATCGCGCTGCGCAATGCCGCGCCGCGCTACACGCCGACGCATCTCGCCGCGATCGAGCTCGCGCTGATCGAGGCCGACAATGCCGAGACCATCCAGGAATTCGAGACCGCGAACCGCGCCTTCCACCGCGCGCTGGTCGCGCCCTGCGCGATGCCGCGGCTGCTGGCGAGCCTCGACGGATTGCGCCTGGCGAATTCACGGCTGGTGCTGGCGATGGCCCGCAATGCCGGCTGGCGTCCGCGCACCAACCAGGATCACCGGCTGATCCTGCAGGCCCTGCGCGCCCGCCAGATCGGCCACGCCTGCGAGCTCCTGACGCGGCACAACCAGACGATCGAACGGCTGGCAAGGCCGGGCGTGTAGCCAGCTTCGACCCGTTCCTTGCGACCGGGCGCATACCGCCATGCGCCCGCGACGGCTGGGGCGCTCGCCTGCTCCCGTGTACATGCTGATCCGGACGCGCCCCGCGAACCGAAGGTCTCCAAAGGTCTCATGTCCGACCGCCACCACGCTTCGAAGCTCGCCGGCGACGGCACCACCGATGGCCTGCCGCCCGGCAAGCGGCCCTGGGCCATCGCCGCGATCTTCACGGCGCTGTCGATGGCCTCGCTCGACGTCGCCATCGCCAACATCGCGCTGCCGTCGATCTCGGCCGATCTCCACGTCTCCCCGGCCGAGGTGGTCTGGGTGGTCAACATCTATCAGATCGCCTTGGTCGCGACTTTGCTGCCGCTCGGCGCGCTCGGCGAGATCGTCGGCCATCAGCGCATCTATCTCGGCGGCCTCCTGCTGTTCACGCTGGCCTCGGTCGGCTGCGCGCTGGCGTGGTCGCTGCCGACGCTGGTGATCGCCCGCGCGCTGCAGGGCCTCGGCGCCAGCGGCATCATGAGCGTCAACACCGCGCTGGTGCGCTACGTCTATCCCGGCAAGATGCTGGGACGCGGCCTCGGCCACAATGCGCTGGTGGTCGGCATTTCCTTCACCTTCGGCCCGACGATCGCGTCCGCCATTCTCTCGCTCGGCTCCTGGCCGTGGCTGTTTGCGATCAACCTGCCGTTCGGCCTGATCGCGATCGCGATCGGCATGAGGATGCTGCCACGGACGCCGCGCGCCGAGCACGGCTTCGACTTTCTCGGCGCCGCCCTCGCTGCGCTCTGCCTCGGCCTGTTCATCACCGGCATCGGCAGCGCCGCGCACGGCGCGACGCCGGCCATGGTGGTAGCCGAACTGGTCGCAGCGCTCGTGCTCGGCGTCATCCTGGCCCGCCGCCAGGCCGACCACCCGGCGCCGATGCTGCCGATCGACCTGTTCCGCCGCGGCGTGTTCGCGCTGTCGGCCGCGACCGCGGTGTGCTCGTTCTCGGTGCAGGGCCTCGGCTTCGTGTCGCTGCCGTTCTATTTCGAGGACATTCTCCAGCGCTCGCAGGTCGAGACCGGGTTCTTCATGACGCCCTGGCCGCTCGCAGTCACGATCATGGCGCCGATCGCCGGCCGGCTGTCGGACCGTTTTCCCGCCGGCCTGCTCGGCGGCATCGGCCTGGTGATGCTCGGCTCCGGCATGGCGCTGCTCGCCATGTTGCCGGAGAACCCGAGCATCGCGAACATCGTCTGGCGCATGCTGATCTGCGGCATCGGGTTCGGCTTCTTCCAGGCGCCGAATATGAAGGCCATCATGTCAAGCGCCCCGCCGCACCGCAGCGGCGGCGCCAGCGGCATCGTCGCCACGGCCCGGTTGACCGGCCAGACCACCGGCGCGGCGCTCGCCGCCTTGTGCTTCAGCCTTGCGGGGCACCAAGGAGCCACCCTTGCCTTGGCCCTCGGCGCCGGTTTCGCCGCGCTCGGCAGCGTGATGAGCTTCCTGCGGCTTGCCGTCGCTCCGCCGCGCGGCCCATGAGCCGACGCAACTACAAGCCGGGCCCATCACAAATCCTGCGCGCGGCAAACGCATATTCTTGATTTGAAGGATGCAAACGTTCGCGCCACAGTGCCGCCCTCTGTTCAACTGGCGCGTTGAACGAAAGGGATCTGCGATGGCAAACCTCACGATCAACGGACAATCCTATACCCTGGACGTCGAGCCCGACTGGCCGCTGCTGTGGGCGATCCGCGAGAACGCCGGACTGACCGGCACCAAATATGGCTGCGGCATTGCACAATGCGGCGCCTGCACCGTGCATCTCGACGGCGCGGCCGTGCGCTCCTGTGGCGTCACCGTCTCCGAGGCCCTGGGCAAGCAGATCACCACCATCGAGGGGCTCGCGAGCGACAACGGGCTGCACAAGGTGCAGCAGGCCTGGGTGGAGAACGACGTTCCGCAATGCGGCTACTGCCAGAGCGGCATGATCATGGCCGTCGCGGCGCTGCTCAAGGACAATCCGAAGCCGAGCGATCAGGACATCAACGACGCCGTCACCAACATCTGCCGTTGTGGAACCTTCGCGCAGGTGCGCGAGGCGATCCACGCCGCCGCCAACGCCTGAGGAGGACGGCATGAACCAGCATGTGACGCCGCGCCTCGACCGCCGGTCCTTCGTCATCGGCACCGCCGCGCTCGGCGGCGGCCTCGCCCTCGGCCTCGACCTTCCCTTCGGCGGGCCGCAGATCGTGCGCGCCGCGGATGGCTCGCCCGAGGTCAACGCCTGGGTCGTGATCCGCCCCGACGACACCGTGGTGATCCGCATCGCCCGCTCGGAGATGGGCCAGGGCTCGCTGACCGGTCTGGCCCAGCTCGTCGCCGAGGAATTGGCTTGCGACTGGAGCAAGGTCACGACCGAATATCCGACGCCGGGCCAGAACGTCGCGCGCAAGCGGGTGTGGGGCGATTTCTCCACCGGCGGCAGCCGCGGCATCCGCGCGTCGCAGGACTACGTCCGCAAGGGCGGCGCCGCCGCGCGGATGATGCTGATCCAGGCCGCCGCCGACGAGTGGAAGGTGCCGGTGGCCGAATGCACGGCTGCGAATAGCGTCATCACCCACAAGGCCTCGGGCCGGACCACGACCTACGGCAAGGTGGCCGAGGCCGCCGCGAAGCTGACGCCGCCAGCCGACGTGAAGCTGAAGGATCCCAAGGACTGGACCCTGATCGGCAAGGGCGTGAGACGGCTTGACACCGCCGACAAGGTCACCGGCGCGATGATCTACGGCGCCGACATGAAGCTGCCGAACATGCTCAACGCCGCGATCAAGGGCTGTCCGGTCACCGGCGGCAAGCTGAAGAGCTATGACGAGGCCAAGATCGCCGGCATGAAGGGCGTCAAGAAGGTGGTCGCGATCGACGGCACCGCCGTGGCCGTGGTCGCCGACACCTGGTGGCACGCCAAGACCGCGCTCGATGCGCTGCCGATCGTGTGGGACGAAGGCGAGAACGCCAAGGTCTCCTCGGCCTCGATCGCCAAATGGCTCGCGGAAGGATTGGAGTCCGGCCCCGCCTTCGTCGGCAACGAGAACGGTGACGCCAAGGCGGCGCTGGCAAGCGCGGTGAAGAAGGTCGAGGCTACCTACAACTATCCCTATCAGAACCACGCCACCATGGAGCCGATGAACGCCACCGCGCTCTACACGCCCGAGCGATGCGAGGTGTGGTGCGGCACGCAGAACGGCGAGGCGGCGTTCGCCGCAGTGCTGGAAGCCTCAGGGCTGCCCGCCGACAAATGCGAGGTGCACAAGCTGATCCTCGGCGGCGGCTTCGGCCGGCGCGGCCAGACCGACTATGTCCGCCAGGCGGTGAAGATCGCCAAGGAGATGCCGGGCACGCCGATCAAGCTGTTGTGGTCGCGCGAGGAGGACATGACGCATGGCCGCTATCACCCGATCACGCAGTGCAAGCTGACCGGCGGCTTCGACGCCGACAACAATCTGACGGCGCTGCACATGCGCATCTCCGGCCAGTCGATCCTGTTCAGCCTGCGGCCCGACGCGCTGGTCAACGGCAAGGATCCCGCGACCTTCCAGGGGCTGGCGCCATCGGGCGAGGCGACGATCGGCTACTCCGTGCCGAACCTGCTGATCGAGCATTCGATGCGCAACCCGCACATCAATCCGGGCTTCTGGCGCGGCGTCAACGTGAACCAGAACGCGATCTATCTCGAATGCTTCATGGACGAGCTCGCCGATGCGGCCGGCCAGGACCCGCTGGAGTTCCGCCGGAAGCTGATGGCCGACCATCCCAAGCATCTCGCGGTGCTGAACGCGGTCGCGGAGAAGATCGGCTGGGGCACCCCGGCGCCGGACGGCGTGTACCGTGGCCTCGCTCAGCTGCACGGCTATGGTAGCTACGTCGCGGGCGCCGCCGAGATCTCGGTGATCGACGGCAGCAAGATCAAGATCCACCGCATCGTCGCCTCGACCGATCCCGGCTATGTCGTCAACCCGGCGCAGGTGGAGCGGCAGATCGCCGGCTCGTTCGTCTACGGCCTGTCGGCGCTGTTCTACGGCGGCTGCACCGTGAAGGACGGGCGCATCGTCGAGACCAATTTCGACAGCTACAACTCGATGCGCATCGCCGAGATGCCGAAGGTGGACGCGATCATGATCCCGAGCGGCGGCTTCTGGGGCGGCGTCGGCGAGCCGACCATCGGCGTCGCCGCGCCGGCGGTGCTGAATGCGTATTTCGCCGCCACCGGAAAGCGCATCCGCTCGGTGCCGCTGCGCGACCAGAACATCACCTTCGCATGATCTGTGTGGCGGCAGCCGTTGGGAACAATGGCCGCCGACATGCTATTCTGAATGGATGAGAGTGAGCCAGCGCACCCGCAGAGAGGTCGGCGGCCTGATCGCGGCGGGCGCAGCCCTGCTCGCCGCGCCGGCGGTGCTGCGCGCGCAGACGACGGCGCGCGTGATCATCATCGGCGGCGGTTTTGGTGGCGCGAGCTGCGCCCGCGCCCTGCGCCAGGCCGACGCGAAGCTTGACGTCACGCTTGTGGAGACCAACAAGACATTCACCTCGTGCCCCCTGAGCAACGAGGTCATTGCCGGCCTGCGCGATATCACAGCGCAGCAGTTCGGCTACGACAAGGTCGCCGCCGAAGGCGTGCGCGTCGTGCTACAGGCGGCCACCGCCATCGATGCGGCTGCACACAAGGTGGCGCTCGCCGACGGCGCCACGCTGGCCTATGACCGCCTGGTGCTGGCACCCGGCATCGATCTCGATTTCACGGCCCTGCAAGGCTACGACGAGGCTGCCTCGACGGTCATGCCGCATGCCTACAAGGCCGGCGAACAGACGCTGCTGCTGCGGACGCAGGTCGAGACGATGCCGGATGGCGGCACGGTCGCGATCGCCGTCCCCGCTAATCCGTCGCGCTGCCCGCCGGCGCCTTACGAGCGCGCCAGCCTGATCGCGCATTATCTCAAGGCGCACAAGCCGAAGTCGAAGGTGCTGATCCTCGATGCCAAGGACAGCTTCTCGCAGCAGAAGCTGTTCGAGCAGGCGTGGCAGCAGCTCTACCCCGGCATGATCGAGCGCATTCCGCTGTCGCAGGGCGGCCGCGTCACCGGCGTCGAGATCGCCACGCGCACCGTGGTCACCGAGTTCGGCAACTACAATCCCGATGTGACCAACATCATCCCGCCGCAGAAGGCGGGCCGCATTGCCGCGCTTGCCGGTGCGGCCGACCGCACCGGTTGGTGCCCGATCGATGCCGCGACCTTCGCCTCGAAGCTCGCCCCCGACGTCCATGTCATCGGCGACGCCTGTCTCGGCGGCGGCATCCCGAAATCGGCCGGCGCGGCGCGGGCGCAGGGCCAGACGTGCGCGGCGGTGATCGCGCGCGACCTGACCGGACGGCAGTCCGATACGCCGCCGCTCACCGGCATCTGCTACAGCCTGGTGGCGCCGAACTACGCGTTCTCGCTGGCAGGCGTGTATCAACCCAAGGCGGATCTGTTCGCCGAAGTGGAAGGTGGCAAGACAAGCCCGATCGACGCCCCCCAGGCCACGCGCGCGGCTGAGGCAGAGGCGACAATGGCTTGGTTCAAGGCGCTGACCCATGATGCGTTCGGCTAGCCGGTTCATCGCGATCCTCATCATCGCCCTGCCCGCGACCGCCGCCGCGCAGCAGCTCGCGCCGTATCCGATCAGCGGCGACGGCATCGCGCAATCGCTCACCGGCCAGCCCGGCGACGCCGCGCGCGGCCGTGCGCTCGTTCTCGCACGCAGCTCGACCTGCATCCTCTGCCATTCCGGCCCGTTCCCGGAAGCGCGCTTCCAGGGCGATCTCGCGCCCAGCCTTGCCGGCGCCGGCAGCCGTTCGACGATCCCGCAGCTCCGCTTGCGGCTGGTCGATGCCTCCAGGCTCAATCCGGCAACGATCATGCCGTCCTACTATCGCATTGACGGACTGACCCGTGTCGGTTCCGCCTGGCGCGACAAGCCGATCCTGTCGGCGGAGCAGATCGAAGACATCGTCGCCTATCTCGCGACCTTGCGCGAGTGAGCCCATATGACCGGCATGTTCGAACGATCCCACATCTCGCGCCGCCATTTGCTGCAACTGGCGGGAACGCTCACCGCGGCCAGCGCGCTGCCGCTGATCACGGTCCGGCCGGCGCAGGCGACGCCGGCGATGCTGGCGTCCGCCATCCGCAACCTCGTCGGCGAGGCCAAGGTGACGGTCGGCAAGGTCCGGCTCGACATCCCGCCGCTGGTGGAGAACGGCAACACCGTGCCCATGACGGTCAGCGTCGATCACCCGATGACGCCTGACAATTTCGTCAAGAGCATCCACGTCTTCAACGAGAAGAACCCGCAGCCCAACGTCGCCAGTTTCCACCTGACGGCGAGCGCCGGCCGCGCCCAGGTCACGACGCGCATCCGGCTCGCCGACACCCAGAAGGTCGTGGCGATCGCAAAGCTCTCCGACGACTCGTTCTGGTCGGCGAGCGTCGACGTCATCGTGACCTTGGCCGCCTGCACCGAGGAGATGCCGTGATGCCTGCCGCCCTCGTCAACGTTCCCGCCAAGGCCAGGCGCGGCGCCATCATCGAGATCAAGACGCTGATGAGCCACGTCATGGAGCCGGGCTATCGCCATACGGCCGCAGGCGAGGCCATCCCGCGCGACATCATCACCAGCTTCACCTGCAGGTTCAATGGCGCCGAGATCTTCCGCGCCGACCTCTATCCGGCCATCGCCGCCAATCCGTTCCTGTCGTTCTTCACCACGGCGACCGAGAGCGGCCGCTTCGCCTTCGAGTGGATCGGCGACAACGGCTTCGTCGCTACCGCCGCGGCGACGATCACGGTCGACTGATGCGGCCGGCGCTTCTCACTGTCATGACGATGATCGCCCTGACCTTGCCCGTGCTGGCCGGCGAGATTGCAGAGTCCGCGCGCCGCTCCGGCTATGACTTCATGTCGTCGGACACCAAGGCGATGCAGGACGACGACACCGCCAATCCAGCGATGCTGTCGGTGCTCGACGGCGAGGCGCTGTGGACGACGAAGGCAGGCACGGCCAACAAGGCGTGCGGCGATTGTCACGGCGCGGTCGATGTCAGCATGAAGGGCGTCGCTGCGCGCTATCCCGCCTTCAATGCCGCGAGCGGTGTGCCGGTCGATCTCGGCCAGCGCGTCAATCTCTGCCGCAGGCAGCATCAGGAGGCCGCGCCGTTCGCAGCAGAGAGCCGCGAGCTGCTGGCGCTGACGGCGCTGATCGCGAAGCAATCGCGCGGGATGCCGATCACCGCCGGTAACGACCCGCGGCTGGCGTCCTCGATCGCACGCGGCCGCGACTTGTTCTTTCAGCGCCAGGGCCAGCTCAATCTCGCCTGCGCCAACTGCCACGACGATAATTGGGACAGGCATCTCGCGGGCTCATCGATCACACAGGGACAGCCGACCGGCTATCCGATCTATCGCCTGGAATGGCAGGGCATGGGCTCGCTGCAGCGCCGCCTCCGCGGCTGCATGACCGGCGTGCGCGCGCAAGCCTTCGACTTCGACGCGCCGGACATGATCGCACTCGAGCTCTATCTGATGTCGCGGGCACGCGGCATGACGATGGACGCGCCGGCCGTGCGACCGTGAACGTGGGGCACCATCGGTGCGCTCCCTCTTCCCATTCGTCACGGGGCCGCAACGAGCTTTGCTCGCGCTGAGAGGGTTGGGGTGAGCAGACGCACGGGAAGCGTTCGTGGAGAGACCTGTCCCCGTCACCCGGATTGCATCTTCGATGCAATCCGACCTCTCCCCGCCCTAGCGAAGCTTCGCTTCGCCCTGGCGGGGCGAGGTGCACCTTCACTGCCGCGAGAGCTCAACAACATCATGCTGCTATACATCGAGTCGAACTTGTAGAAATTGATAGCCAGCGATGAGCACACACACCCCAGATCAGATCGCGAGCTGCCAAGGCCGCCACGCGCATCACGCCCCTGTCTTCCGCCGCTTCCGCCCGCGCGCCCTGATCGTATCGATCGCAGGCGGCGGCCCTTCCGAGACCTGCTTCAGGCGTGGATCGGCGGCGATGAAGTCGATGAAGGTGCGGACCTTGGCCGAGAGATATTTGCGGCTCGGATAGACCGCCATCAGCGGCGCCTTGAGCGTCAACGCCTCCGGCAGCACCGTCTCGAGCCGGCCTGTCGCGAGATCATCCATGATCAGCCAGCGCGGCAACACGGCAATGCCCATGCCAGCGACGGCGGCATGGTGAAGCAGCGTTTCGTTGCCGCTGATCAGCACGTCCTTGAAAGCCGGCATGACCTCGCCGTCGGGACCAGGCAGCGTCATCGCGCGCGTGGGGATCAGCGCATATCTCAGGAACGCATGGCCATTGAGATCGGCCAGCGCCGTCGGCCGGCCCGCCGCGGCGAGATAGCGTGGCGCAGCGACGAACTGCATCAGGATCGAGGGTAGCGGACGGGCGATCAGTCCGTCACCGGGCGAGGCCGAGGTGCGGAGCGCGAGATCGAAACCCTCGTCGATGAGATTGACGAGCCGGCCGCTGAGGTCGACATCGAGCACGACCTCCGGATAGCGCGAGCGATAGGCGGCGAGCACGTCGGCGAACAGCGAATTCGCAAACCACACGGAGGCGCTGAGCTTCAACGTGCCGCGCGGCAGCACGGTGGCCTCGCTGACATCAGCCTCGACGTCGTCGAGCTGCTCCAGCAGCTGACGCACCTGCTCGAAATAGACCACACCGGCTTCGGTCAGCCCGACGCGGCGGCTGGTGCGGTTGAGCAGCCGGGTCGACAGCCGCCGCTCCAGCTCCATGACGTGCTTGGAGACCATGGCGGGTGACAGGCTCAGCCGCTCGGCCGCCGCAGCGAAGCTCTTGAGCTCGGCGACCTGGCAGAACACCCGGATGCTGACGAGGGAGTCCATTGATCATCAACCAGCAAGAAATGATTTCTCAACGGGAGGCATAATGATCAATCCAGAAGAAATCATCAACCTGCGCCGACCAGCCCCCACTCGTTTGGAGACTTCCATCGTGTCCACCACTGCATCGACCACCGATCTCACCCCGCTTCGGCCCTCGCTCGCGCTGCGCATCGGCCTGTGGACCGCACAGGCCCTGATCTTCGTGGCCTTTGGCGGAGCCGGCCTGACCAAGCTGTTCACGCCGATCCCGCAGCTTGCGGCGATGATGCCGTGGGCAGGTGAGTATTCCGAGGTTTTCGTGCGCGCGATCGGGCTGGTCGATCTCGCCGGCGCGCTCGGCATCATCCTGCCGTCGCTAACCCGCATCATGCCGCGCCTGACCGTCCTCGCCGCGCTCGGCTGCGCCACGCTCCAGGTGTTCGCCCTCGCCTTTCATCTTTCCCGCGGCGAGGCCGCCGTCACCCCGCTCAATATCCTGCTGCTCGCCTTGTCGCTGTTCGTGCTGTGGGGCCGCAACAACAAGGCGCCGATCCGGCCGCGCAACTGACCCGGCAACCACCGGCCTTGGAATCGCCACGGCCGACGGTTTCCCTTGCGACGAGAAAGCAGCGATGAGCGAACCCGTTCAAGATCTCTCCCGTCGCGGCTTCGTCGCTGGCGCGACGGCCCTCGGCACTCCAACCCCCGCCGTGCCGGCCGTCGCCCAGCATCGCGCCGGCATCGTCATCCTGATCGATCGCAATGATCCGCACGTGATGGGCCACGCCATCAGCTATTCGGGGAATCTCACGCGGCATTTCGCCAGCCTCGGACAGACGCCCATCATCGAGGTCGTCGCCAACGGCAGCGGCATCGATGTCTTCCGCGCCGACAAATCTCCGTTGAAGGAGCCGATCGCCGCACTGCGCCAGATGTATCCGCATATCGGCTTCAGCATGTGCGCCTCGTCGAAGGCGATCGCCGAGAGCAAGGAGAATCTGATAATCGAGCTGATCGAGGGCGCGAAGCTCGTGCCATTCGGCATCGGCCGCGTCGTCGAGTTGCAGCGCAAGGGCTGGGCCTACATCCATGGCTGAGACTGTTTCCTTCAGCGCCCTCACGCGCCGCACAGCGCTGCTGGGAGCCGCCACCGCCCTCCTTGTATCCTCGCCGCGCGTCCGCGCCGCGGCTGATGATCCGAGGCCGCCGCTGTTCCGCAGCGGCCGCAGCCAGTTCATCGTCGAGCGGCCGCGCAATCCGCTGCCGCCGTTGAAGCTGCAGGACTTGAGCGGCAAGGACGTGACGCTCGCGCCGAAGCCAGGCCATGTCACGCTGGTGAACCTGTGGGCGACGTGGTGCGCGGCCTGCAAGACCGACCTGCCGACGCTCGCCGCACTGGACCGCGTCCGGATGCCGGCGCTCGACGTCTGGACCATCTGCACCGACCGCCGCGACATCAAGACCATCCGCCGATACGCGGAAACGGTCGCGATGCCCCGTCTGTCCTTCGCCGACCCGCATGCGCAGGCGACCAATCCAGCCAATGCCGACGCCTCCGTCTTCGCCACGCCGGCGATGCCGATCACCTATCTGATCGGGATGAGCGGCTTGATCGAAGGCGATGTGACCGGTGCGGCAGAGTGGCTGTCCGAGCCCGGTGAGGCGCTGCTGCGCTACTATCTCGATCAGCCGGCCACGTGACGGTCGAAGACAGATCCGGCGGCCGGACTGGTGAGACGGTGCAGGCATTTGCCTCACCACAACGTCATCCCGGGGCAAGGCCGACAGGCCGTGAACCCGGAATCTCGATGTTGTCTTGCGTCGGCTTTCAACAAGCTCGAGATTCCGGGTTCAATCGCCAACCCGCCGCCGCTTCGCGACGTCGAGTTGACGATTGCCCCGGAATGACCGTCTGAACCAACTTGGCTTTCGTGCCGCAGTCGGCCTACTCCGCCGGCGCCGCTTGCATGTCGGCATGCGGCACGTAGCTCTCGGACATGCCGAGCCGTCCCAGCCAGAACAGCCCGCCCGCGACCACGACATAGGCCAGCGCCACCGCCGGCGTCACACCGAAGCCGCCGCCGATGCCGACAGCCTCACCGTGCATGAAGCCGAAATAGGTCATGACCGCACCGGCGAGCGCGAACGCCGCCGCCTTGGTGAAGTCGCGCTCGATGACGAACACACCGATGGCGCCCAGCACGAGGCCGGCGAGGATCGAGCCGCCACCCATCACTTCCAGGCCGTGATACAGCACGCCCTGCTGCGGCAGCGCGGCGATCGCGGCGGTCTTCACCGCGTCCACCTTGTCGGCAGCGAGCCCGCCGACAGCCTGCGCCGCCGTCACCGTCGAGGCCAGCATGGTGTCGATCTGCAGCTTGGCCCAGGCGGCGAGATGCGGCGTGAACGCGAGCACGATCGCCGGCGCGTGCTTGACCGGCGTCGTCTGGAACGCCTGCGCGCCGATCAGCATGCCGATGTAGAGCAGGATCGGCGAGATCGCGACCACCGGCACCAGCGCCAGCAGCACCGAGATGATGCCGAGCCAGGACAGCACGATCACCATCAGCCCGGTCGCCGCGGAGTAGCCGATGCGGCCGCCCATCGCCTTCCAGCCGGGATGGCCGATGTAGACGGCGTTGATGAAGGGATTGCCCATCATGCAGCCGATCAGGCTGACGACGCCGTCGGCGGTCAGCACGCGCGTCGTCGGATACTCGTCGCCCGCGGCTTCCGCGCTCTCGACATTGTCCATGGCCTCGACGAGGTCGTAGATGCCGAACGGGATCGCGGTCACCAGGATCACGCCGAGATATTCGAAGCCGGAGAACACCGTGCCGAACGCCGGCAGCGGCACCGAGAAGCCAAAGTTGGCGAAGGCATCGCCGACGCCCTTCACGCTGAGCCCGCCGAGGCCGAGGCCGAACAGGTTGGAGCCCCAGGCGATGACCATGCCGACCGCGATCGCCACGAGACCGGCCGGCAGGCCTTTCGGATATTTCACGCCGCCGAACCAGCTGACCAGGATGATCGCGAAGCACACCAGCCCGATCTGCGGCGTCATGTACATCTCGAGCGCCGGCCGCATCGAGATGAAGGTGACCGAGACGCCGGCGAGCGTGCCGAGCAGCGCCGCCCTCGGCGTGATCTTGCGGATATAGGGCGCGACGAAACCGCCGATCATCAGGATGAAGCTCTGGAAGAACACCCAGACGAGGCCGGCCGACCAGCCCTTCAGGGGATCGCCGGTCTTCAAGGTGACCGGCAGCATGATCACGAAGGTCACGATGAACATGTGCGGGACGCTGACGCCCGAGGGCAGCGCGCAGACGTCGCTGCGTCCGGTCTTCTGCGCCAGCCGATAGGCGAGGAACGCGTAGTACAAGGTCGACAGGCACATCATCAGGCCGAGCGCCGGCAGGATGCGGCCGAACACCAGGCTGTCCGGCATCTTCAGCACGAAGCGCAACAGCCCGGTGAGGACGAGCATGTTGACGAGGATGTTGGTGCCGAAACCGAAGAACGCGTTCCAGTCCCCTTGTGTCCAGAGCACCGGTTTGAAATCCGCACTTGTCGAGCTTGCCGTCCCGCTTCCGCTCATCGCCTTGCTCCCCTGTTGCCTGCAGCGACTACATGATCAAACTCATCCGTCTCAGATCTTTCAGCTCGTCTCTCAGATCATGGCCTTCAGCACCGCGGCCGAGTCCGCGACCCAGCCGAAGATGCCGCCCTGGGCCTTGATCATCTTCAGCCCCATCTCGTGGAATTCCGGGAAGTAGGACGCGCAGCCATCGGAGATGACGACGCAGCGATAGCCGCGGTCATTGGCCTCGCGTACGGTGGTGTTGACGCAGACCTCGGTGGTGACGCCGCACACCAGCAGATTGGCGATGCCATGGAGCTTCAGCACCTCGCCCAACTCGGTCGCGTAGAAGGCACCCTTCCCCGGCTTGTCGATCACGACCTCGCCATCGACGGGATAGAGCGCGGGAATGATGTCGTGCCCGGCCTCGCCGCGGATGAGGATGCGCCCCATCGGACCGGGATCGCCGATGCGAAGCGACGGCGCGCCGCGCTCGACCTTGGCCGGCGGCGCATCCGACAAATCCGGCTCGTGGCCCTCACGGGTGTGAATGACCAGCATGCCGGCCTCGCGTGCCGCCGCCAGCACATTCGCGATCGGCTCGACCGCGCGGGCAAGCTGCGACACGTCATTGCCCAGTGTCTCGCCGAACCCGCCCGGCTCCATGAAGTCGCGCTGCATGTCGATGATGACCAGCGCGGTCTTGGACAGATGGAGCGTGATCGGCTCCGGCTCGGCGATGATCGTCGCAGTTGCCGCTGCAGATGAGTTCGCCATGTCAGCCGCCTGCCTCCCCGCGAGAATGTCTCGCAACTGATGAAGCAAGCGGTGTGCCATTGTGTACAATGCGGCGAGGCGCGACGGCCCTGGCGAAGCACGAACTAATTCAAGGGGTTGAGAAGATGGCCGACATTGCCCGGTTGCTGGGCAGGCTCGTTCGGCGCGAACTCAGCCCATTTCATGAGCGATCATTGCATGCAATGATCGCCATGCTGCATCGCCTTGCGCCAAGGAAGGAGATTGAGCTTCACCTCGTCCCGCCTGTGCGCAGCATGACCACCGATCGCGCCAAACCGACAAATGTCGGGTCAAGCCCGGGACGACGGCGGGAGAACGTCACATCACCTTCCGATAAAAATAATCTTCTTGCTATTTTTCGGAAATCATGATTGTCTATGCGCATCCCGCCTCATCGCAGAGGGGCGTAGCGCGCGATCGTCACGACACGCGAGGCGGGGAAGCGATGGCCGCGAGAGATCGCAGCGTCCTCTTTCGAGGGCGCGGACGAACGATGGCTTGCGGACGTGAAGTCGCAGCGTCCTGACACCCCGACGCTGGTGTCACCCGCGCAATGCGCAAGCATTGTCGCGGCATGGTGGCCAACAAGCCCGGCGCACCAGGGAGACTGCGTATAAGCGTGAAGACCGTCGCGCAGGGAATGCCGGAGTGTTCGGCTTTGCCTGTGGTACCTGCCGCCTGCATTTTTTTCGCAGGCGGGCCATGGGTGAGGCCTTCACCCGGCATTCCCTGCGCCCTCTGCATGATTTGCGAGGGGCGAATTGAAGGTAGAACTCGGGCGCGACGCGCCGCGAGGCTGAGATGTCGTGTCCCGTGCTGTTTGAGACTGTGAATTAGATGAACGGAGACACCTCTGCCGTGCAACAGCTGGATTCAATAGCGCCGCTTGACGACGGAGAAGATGCGACATGCTGATGACTGCGCCCTCTCCCCTTGTGGGAGAGGGCATGTACGACAGTGTGACAAGGACGGTCGGGTGAGGGGTATCTCTCCAAAAACGCCAATCGCGGAGAGATACCCCTCACCCAAACGAGTATGCGGAGAGGCTATACATGCCCTCTCCCACAAGGGGAGAGGGCACTATATCACACAGCTCGACTTGTCGAGCCAATCGTCGCCAGCACTATGCGCTCATGTAGCAAGCTTATCCAGCCGCCTGCCGCGCCGCAGGCTTGCGCTCCACCGGGTGGATGTCGATGCCGCGCAGCCTTCCCAGCCGCAGCACATCCATCGCGACGGTGCGGCCGATGCGATCGCGGTCGAGCACGCGGATCAGGTCGTCGACGCCGTTGATGTCGGCGCCGTCGAGGCTGATCACGACATCGCCCGGCAGCAGGCCGGCACGCGCCGCCGGGCCATCCGGCTCGATCTGCATCAAGAGCGCGCCCATCTTGTTCTCGACGCCGGCGAGCAGCGCGTGACGCCGCGGCACCGGCGCGGTCTGCCCGGAGACGCCGATATAGGCGCGGCGGACATAGCCGTGGCGGATGATTTCCGACAGCACGAACTGCGCGGTGTTGCTCGCGACCGCAAAGCAGATGCCTTGCGCCCCCTGGATGATGGCGGTGTTGATGCCGATCACCTCCGCGGCCGAGGACACCAGCGCCCCGCCGGAATTGCCGGGGTTGAGCGCCGCATCGGTCTGGATGACGTCCTCGATCATCCGGCCCGAGACCGAGCGAATCGAGCGCCCCAGCGCCGACACCACGCCGGCCGTCACGGTCGATTCGAAGCCGAGCGGGTTGCCGATCGCGACCACGAGCTGGCCGCGCCGCAGGCTCTTGGAGTTGCCGAGCGCGGCGTAGCGCAGGTCGCGCGCGTGATTGGCGCGCAGCAAAGCGAGATCGGTGTCGGGATCGACGCCCAGCACCTGCGCATCGGTGACGACGCCCTCGACGTCGCGCAGCCGGATGGCCTTCGACGAGCCGACCACATGGCTGTTGGTCAGCACCAGCCCGTCGGGCGAGATCACGATGCCCGAGCCGAGGCCGCCGCGCTCGGCGCGGGAGCCGGCTTTGGGGCCAGTCTCGACACGCACGACCGCAGGGCCGACGCGCTCGGTGACGTCGATGACGGCATTGGAATAGGCGTCGAGCAGCGCCCGGTCATCGGCCGGGGCAGCAGACGACGCTTGCGCCGGCGACAGCGCGTCGCCGGCGAGATCGGAGGTAAAGTCCAACATGGCAAGATTTCCTTCGGCCGCTCAGATGGGTAGCAGCCTGCCCCGGCGCAAGGTGGCGGTCTGTCCCGTTCGCAAGGCGGGCGAGCTGATCCGCACTTGCGGCCGTCGTTCGAGACGCCCGCCTCCGGCAGGCTCCTCAGGACGAGGACCGGCTGCGCGGCAATATCTCAAACCCTCATGGTGCTCTGCATCGACGATCACGCCGATTCCTGGAGCTGCGGCGTCGAGGCGCGCGAGCAGCTCGGCAAGCTGATCGGCGGGCGCTCGGTGCGCTGCGACGATCTCGGTCCCGACAAGCCGCTCAAGACCCGCAGGATCGGCCTCTGCACCATCGACGGCGACAAGGTCAGCCTCAACCAACAGGTCGCGCGCGCGGGCTACGCCATGAGCGCGGATCCGGCGATCAAGTATCGCGCCAAGGACGATGTCGCCGCGGCCAAGGAGGCGGTGCGCGGGCTGTGGAAGGGATGCTTCGTCGCGCCCTCAGAGTTCCGCGCCGACAAGAAGGACGGCGCCCTGCTCGGCGCCGCCTGCCGCGCCGACCGCGACCGCGAGATCCGTGCGGTGCTGTTCCCGGACGCGCCGAGCGCGCCGCCGGGCTGCAGCATCAAGGGCAAGTTCGCGGTGCGCGCCCGCGTGACCGGCAACATCGGCATCTACCATCTGCAGGGCTGCCCGAGCTATCCCGCGACCACCGAGCCCGACCGCTGGTTCTGCTCGGAGGACGACGCACGCGCCGCCGGCTTCCGCCGTGCGTTCAACTGCCGCGCACCGAAGAAGTGAGGACGGCCCGCTCGTGCTTCTCAATGCCGCATCAGCTGGTCCATCAGCGGCTGACGCGCCAGATCGTGCCGTTGCCGTCTTCGGAGATGAGCAGGCTGCCGTCGCGCGCCACGGTGACGCCGACCGGCCGCCCCCAGACCTCGCGATCGTTGACGACGAATCCGGTGACGAAATCCTCGTATTCGCCGGTGGGCGCGCCGTCCTTGAGCCTGATCCGGATCACCTTGTAGCCGGTGCGCTTCGACCGGTTCCACGAGCCGTGCTCGGCGGCGAAGGCATCGCCGCGATACTCCGGCGGAAACAGATTTCCGTCGTAGAACGTCAGACCGAGCGAGGCCGAATGCGGCTGCAGCAGCACGTCGGGCACGGTGATCCTGCCCTTCAGGTCGGGGCGCTCGCCGGCATGGCGCGGGTCGGGGTTGTCGCCGATGTAGTACCAGGGCCAGCCATAGAAGCCGCCCTCCTTCACCCGCGTGACATAATCCGGCACCAGATCGTCGCCGAGCCCGTCGCGCTCGTTGGTGGAGCACCACGGCGCTCCGGTTGCCGGCTGGATGGCGAGGCCGACGCAGTTGCGGATGCCGGTGGCGAACAGGCTGCGGTTCTGGCCGTCGGGATCGAATGCCAGCACGCCGGCACGGTCGGTCTCTCCGCCCCAGCCCGCGCCGAGCGGATGCGCCTTGATCCAGGCACTGATTCCGCCGGCTGGCTCTCCCAGCGCTTCGCCGACATTGCCGGCGGAGCCGACCGACACCAGCATGCGCTTGTCGTCCCTGGTGAAGACGATATCGCGCGTCGAATGGCCGTAGCCGGCCGGCAGATCGGCGATCGTCTGGGCCGCGGCCGACGCCTTCATGTCGCCAGCCCGATAGGGAAAGCGCATGACGCGCTCGGTGCTTGCGACATAGACCCATTGCGGATCGCGGCTCGGATAGAACGCGATGCCGAAGGGATGGCCGAGACGGTCGGCAAAGATCTCGCTGGAGGCGACCTTGCTGCCGTCCTCGCTCGGGCGCAGCACGCGGACGCGCCCGGCCCGGGTCTCGGCGACGAAGATGTCGCCATTCGGCGCGGTGCGGAGGATGCGCGGCCCGTTCAGCCCCTCGGCGAACAGCGCGACCTTGAAACCGTCGACGACCTTCGGCACGGCGGAGGCCGGTCGTTGCACCACGCGGGACACGTTCGCGGCGGACGCCGTCGCCCCCGGCTTGGGCAGGTCTTCAGGGCGGATCAGCCTGATCGTGCCCGGTGCATCACCCTGCCAGCTGCCGAACGCGTCCTTGCCTTTCAGCACAGCAGGTTCGGCTGCGGCGGCGGTCGCCGCCAGCGCGCTCAAGGTCGCCACGACAGCCGTGCTCATCAGTCTCGTCATGCAGTCCTCGCGCGTCTCGAACGGCCGGCGGTCTACCCCGGTCGAGGACCGGCGATCACGTGTCGCGGCGATGGGACGCGCTCACGACAGCGCCCCGAGCACACCGCGCGTTGCCTGGTCGATCTCCTCGACATAACGTCGGCGCGCGAAGGACTCGGTCAGGAAGCCGATCACCTTGCGGCTGTTCTCCGATTCCAGCACCGCCAGCTCTTCCGCGCCGGAATCGTCGAAGATCTTCATCGCCGTCTTGACGTTCATTTCGGGCAACAGCGCGACCTCGAAATATTTAGCGAGCTCGACCACCTGGATCTCGTCGGCAATGGAGTCCAGTTCGCCCGAGAACAAATCGGGCAAGGAGACCAGCCCGCAATAATCGTCGCTGTTGTTCACCACCACCACCGCCTGGCGCGTGCCCAGCGCGAACTCGCGCCGACAGGCCGCGATGCTGGTCGTGGTCGGCACCTTGGCGACGTCGGAGCGCATCAGCCGCTCGACCGTGAGGTTGCGCAGCCAACCGACGTCATTGGCGCTGCGGATGGTCTCGCCGCGCAGATGCAGTCGCCAGGTCGAGAACGAGTGGCCGAACAGGACGCGGACGCACACCGACGTCACGATGCAGGCGCCCAGCACGACGGCCGTGACGTCGACGCTGCGGGTCATTTCCAGCACCAGGAACGACATCGTCAGCGGCCCGCCGACGATGGCGACACCGAGCGTCGCCATGCCGGTGAGCATCGCCACCAGCGGGTCGATCGCGAGCCCGAGGCCGGCCAGCGCGAGCAGTCCCGCAAACAGCTTGCCGAGCAGGCTGCCGACGAACAGCGAGGCGAAGAACAGACCGCCGCGGAAGCCCGAGGCCAGCGAGATCAGGCAGGCGGCGAGCTTGAGCACGATGATGGTGGCGATCATGCCGACCGCCATCTCGCGATGCAGATCGAGCAGCATCGCGCCGTGGCCAGCCGCCAGCACCTGCGGCGTCACGATCGCCATGGCGCCGACACAGACCCCGCCGATCACCGGGCGCAGCCAGACCGGGATGCGGACGAACAGCCGCTCGACCGCCGGCGAGGCGCGCATCACCACGATGCCGATGCCGGCGACGAGGAGCGCCAGCACGAACAGCGCGATGTATTGCTCGAAGCCGACCGCGCCGACCTTGGCGATCTCCAGCGAATACGGCGCGCCGGCGAGATATTGCGAGGTCAGCGCACCTGCCAGCGACGCCGCCAGAATCGGCGCCGCGCTGCCCACGGAGTAGACGCCGACGATCAGCTCACAGGCATAGAACGCGCCGGTGATCGGCGCGCCGAAGGCGGCCGCAATGGCTGCCGCCGCACCGCAGCCGAGGATGAGGCGCAGATCGTTGCGGCGGAGTGTGAGATACTGCCCGAGCAGCGAGGCGACGCCGGCGCCGATCTGGGTGTAGCCGGCCTCAAGCCCGACCGACGCGCCGGAGCCGTTGGAGACCAGGGTCTGGCCGCTCACCACGATGCTGTCCCGCATCGACAGCCGTCCGCCGCGCAGCGCATTGGCCTCGACGGGGTCGACCGCGGCCGCGATCTTCCAGCGCCGCCGCAGCCATTCCATGATCCCGAGCGCGAGGCCGCCGCAGGCGGGTGCGATCAGCGCGACCGCCGGGTTGACCCAGGTATGAGCGCTGAGCCGGACATCGATCGGAATGCCATAGATGACCACATGCGCGACCTGCGCGATCAGGCTCATCACCGTCACGATCGCACCCGTCGCGACGCCGATCACCAGCGCCAGCGGTATCAGGTAGAACTCGTTGCTGCGCAGCAGGGCCCGCAGCCGCGTGACCACCCGGTTCGAAGCCTTGCGATCGATGATATGCGACAGCGTCGACAGCACGGAGAGCCATTTCTTCTACGATGAGGCCTCGCCGTGGCAATAACCTGTCGCAACTAGCGGAACAAGCGCGAATTCCTGTCCAGTCGAAACGTGGTTGACCGGTCCGGAAAGTGGAACCGCCGCCGCCCGCGCGATCCTACGCCTCCGCGCGGCACCGCTGAGGTCACAAGCAGCCCAAGTTTAAAACGACGGCGCCCGCCACGGGAGACTCCGCAACGGGCGCGTGCAACTCAAATCGAGGAGATCGACCGTTCAGACCCGCTCGATGATGATCGCGGGTGCCATGCCACCGGCCGCGCACATCGTGACCAGGCCGCGCTTGAGATCGCGCCGCTCGAGTTCGTCGAGCAGCGTCCCGATCAGGATGGAGCCGGTGGCGCCGATCGGATGTCCGAGCGCGATCGAGCCGCCGTTCACATTGACCTTGGCGCGATCGAGCTTGAGGTCGCGGATGTACTTCTCGGCGACGACGGCGAACGCCTCGTTGATCTCGAACAGGTCGATGTCATCAAGCTTGAGCCCGGCCTTGGCCAGCACCTTGCGCGTCGCCGGCACCGGGGCGTTCAGCATCAGGGTCGGGTCGTCGCCCATGTTGGCCATCGCCACGACGCGTGCCCGCGGCTTCAGGCCATGAGCCTTGGCGTAGGACGGCGACGCCAGCAGGATCGCTGCCGCACCGTCGACCACGCCCGAGGAGTTGCCGGCGTGATGGACGAAGTCGATCTCGAGGTCGGGATAGCGCTGCAGGATCAGGTTGCGATAGGTCGTGCCCTTCTCGTCAAGCGCGTAGTCGGCGATCGCCGGAAACGCCGGCTTCAGCCCGGCGAGCGCCTCCGCCGTGGTCTGCGGCCTGGGATATTCTTCGTGGTCGAGCGCGAGGCTGCCGTCCTCGCGACGTACCGGCACCAGGCTCTTCTTGAAGTGGCCGGCAGCGATCGCCGCCGCCGCGCGCTTCTGGCTCTCCAGCCCGAGCGCGTCGACATCGGCGCGGGTGATGCCTTCCATGGTGGCGATGGCGTCGGCACAGACGCCCTGGTGCGACTGCGGGTGCAGCGCGCGCAGATGCAGATTGCCGGCATCCATCATCAGCGGCCCCTCGCCGCGCCGGCCCTCCATCGACATCATCTCGCAGCCGCCGGCGACGACGAGATCCTCCTGCCCTGCCATGATCGAGGCGGCGGCGATGTTGACGCTGGTGATGCCGGAGCCGCAGAAGCGGTCGAGCGTGACGCCGGAGGCGCGGATGTCGTAGCCGGCATCGAGCGCCGACATGCGGCCGAGGTCGCCGCTCTGCGGGCCGCGCTGCGACGAGCAGCCCCAGATGATGTCGTCGACATCGCCGGTGTCGATGCCGGTGCGCTCGGCCAGCGCACGCAGCACGGTGGCGCCGAGATGCTGCGGATGCAGCCCGGCGAGCGCGCCCTTGCCGGCCTTGCCGATACCGCGCGGCGTCCTGCAGGCATCGATGATGAGCGCGTCGACCATGGTGTTTCCTTTGCCCGATGTTGCTGTGCGCTGACAGCGCGCAGCGTCTCGGCGGCCGCACGCTCTCTTTGTTGTCGCATAGCATTGCGCATGCGGTCTTCACAACGGCGCTTGAAGCTGCCGGCGCATGACCAAAACGCACGCCATGGCGTTGATGCAACTCACCTTTCCGTCGCACGAACAATTCCGCGGATCTGCGCGCTCACGCGGCCTTCTCGCAGACTGGTTGAAGAGCAGCCGATCTCGCCCAGCCGCGCTGCAACGCAGCTCGAACGGAGGGTCTCGGCAACGTTGGCAGTTGGACTGCAGAGCATTGTCCAAGCAAGCGAACTGTCCGTTCACCCAATGCTTCTTGTCATGCTGCAGCGGCCGCAGGATCCTCGATCAACTGGGATCACCGCGATCCGCCGGCTCCGGATTCGGAGCAGGCCATGATCACGACGCCACGTTGCGAGGTCGCCTGACCTCGCCATCGTAGGGTGACGATAGCAAACACGAACGATGCCCGCGCCTGGCAGGCGGAGCCTGCCTGCGACCGGCCATTCCGAGGAGGACGCCCTGATGTTGAGACGAGATCTGCTGGCCACCATGGCCGGACTGGGAGCGGCAAGCGTGCTCAGCGCGGTCCCCGCGCAGCTCTCCGCCGAAGAGGCCAAGATCCCCAGCATCGCCGGCCCGGATCCGGCGACGAAGACCCCGAGCTTCAGGGCGCCACCGGGCAGCGTCGATACCCACACCCACATCTTCGGACCGGCCGCGACCTATCCATTCTCGCCCACCCGCCCCTACACGCCGCCCGACGCATCGCTGGAGATGTTCCGGGCGCTGCACGCCAAGATCGGCGTCGAGCGCGCCGTCATCGTCAACGCCACCGTCCACGGCACCGACAATCGGGTCGTGACCGATGCGATCGCGCAGAGCAACGGCAACTACAAGGGCGTCGCCAACATCAATGCGGCGATGTCCGATGCCGACCTCGCGGCGCTTGGGAAGGCCGGCATCTGCGCCTGCCGGTTCGCCTTCCTCCGCCGCCTCGGCGGCGTCGGCGACATGAACGTCTTCCGCACCCTGGTGGACCGCGTCGCGGCGATCGGCTGGCACGTCGACATTTATCTCGAGGCCGGAACGATCCAGGAATTCGTGCCGATCCTGAAGGCGCTGCCGGTCACCTATGTGATCGACCACATGGGCACGATCAGCGCCGCCAGGGGGATCGACGATGCGGGGTTCAAGGCGCTGCTCGACCTGCAGGCGAGCGACGACAAGTGCTGGATCAAGATCAGCGGTCCCGAACGCGCTTCGGCCTCCGGGCCGCCATTCCACGACGCGGTCCCGTTCGCCCGCAAGCTGATCGACAACGCGCCGGATCGCGTCATCTGGGGCACCGACTGGCCGCATCCGAACGTCAAGATCATGCCCAATGACGGTGATCTGGTCGATCTGATCCCACTCTACGCCCCGGATCCGGCCATGCAGCGAAAGCTGCTTGTCAGCAATCCCGAACGGCTGTTCAAGTTCGAGCCCAAGAGCTGAGTCACCGCCAGCTGCGACTTCGAACCTTTCAGCGACAGGACCGATCATGACCGCCACGACCCTCACCGCCGACAGCAAGCCAGGCGCCCGCCGAGGCTGGTGGAAGGAGCTTTGGGTCCAGGTCATGATCGCGATGGCAGCGGGCATCCTGCTCGGTGCCATCAAGCCGGATCTCGGCGCCCAGATGCAGCCGCTCGGCGACGCCTTCATCAAGGCGATCCGGATGCTGATCGCGCCGATCATCTTCTGCACGGTGGTCAACGGCATCGCCCACATGGCCGACATGGCCAAGGTCGGCCGCGTCGCGATCAAGGCGCTGATCTATTTCGAGGCCATCACGACGCTGGCGCTGATCATCGGCTTGACCGCGGTGAACCTGTTTCAACCCGGCGTCGGCATGAACGTCGACCCGGCAACGATCAACTCCGCAACGATCGAGCCCTATGTCAAGCAGACCGCTGCGGTCGGCTTCGTGCCGTTCCTGCTCAACATCATCCCGCAGACCTTCGTTGGCGCCTTTGCCGAGGGCAATATCCTGCAGGTGCTGTTCATCTCGGTGATGTCAGGCTTTGCGCTGATCTGGCTCGGCGATCGCGCCAAGCCGGTGACGGACGTGATCGAGGTCGCCGGGCAGATGATCTTCGGCGTCGTCCGGATCGTGATGTGGGCAGCGCCGCTCGGCGCCTTCGGGGCAATCGCCTTCACCGTCGGCAAGTTCGGCATCGGCTCGCTCGCCAAGCTCGGCCTGCTGCTCGGCAGCTTCTACCTGACCTGCCTGATCTTCATCGCCGCCGTGCTCGGACCGATCGCCGCCTTCACCGGCTTCAGCCTGTGGAAGCTGATCCGCTACCTCAGGGACGAGGTGCTGGTCTGCATCGCCACCACGTCATCGGAGACCGTGCTGCCGCGCATGCTGGCGAAGCTCGAAGCCGCCGGCTGCGAACGCAGCATCGTCGGTCTCGTCATCCCCACCGGCTATTCGTTCAATCTCGACGGCACCTGCCTCTACCTCGCCACCGCCGCGGTGTTCCTGGCGCAGGCGACCAACACGCATCTCGACGTCAGTCACCAGATCGGGCTGCTGCTGATCCTGCTGGTGACATCGAAGGGCGCAGCCGGCATCGCCGGCGCCGCTTTCGTCGTGCTGGCCGCAACGCTGGCCGCGACCGGAACGATTCCGGTCGCCAGTGTCGCCTTGGTGCTCGGCATTCACCGGCTGATGTCGCAGGGGCTGACGCCGACGAACCTGATAGGTAACGCGGTCGCCACCATCGTCATCGCGAGGTGGGAGAATGGCTTGGACGCGACGCGCCTGCGCGAGGTGCTCGATGGCGTCATGACGGCATCTGATGCAAATTGAAATCATTGAAGCAGACGTGAAGCGAGTCTCGCCGCATTGACGCCGATCAAACGGCGCATGACCTAAAATTAATAGTTGTCTTCTTTCGTCTCGCTGCTGTGCTCAGCTAATGAAGCGCAGCGGACGACGTGTCGATATCCCCGCGTCGTCCAGCAAGAACGATTAGAAACGTTCACGGAGCAAGCGCCTGAGGACCACCGGTCCCGCATGACACCGTGCGCGAGACGATCAATCGGAGACGATCATGAACAAGCAGCTTCTGCTCAAACTTCACCGTTGGATCAGCCTCGTCTTCGCGCTGCCATTGCTTGTCATCATCGTGACCGGGATGATCCTCTCCTTCGAGCCGATGGCGCAGGTCGCCGCCGTCAAGCCGCACAGCGTCGATCCGGCGCGCGTGGTCGCGCTGATCAAGCAGTACGATCCCGACGGCAAGGCACGCGGCCTGTCAATCGACGCCTCCATGCAGCACCTGACCTTGCAGGGGGCGCCAGGCACCGAGGTCGACATGACGACCGGCGCCGCAGTCGAGAGGCCGGCGATGGCCAGCGTCTTCTCGTGGGCGCGCAGGACCCACGAGCATCTGATCGGAATCCCCGGCCTCACCCTGATCTCGACCGTCGCCATGGTCGGCATCATGATCATCGGCATCCTGATGGGACTGCCGCGGCTGCGCAACACGCTGTCCGGCTGGCACAAGGGCACGGCCTGGTTCACGCTGCCGCTGATTTTGCTCAGCCCGCTCACCGGACTCTGCCTCGAGCTCGGCCTCACCTTCGCAGGCAGCGCGCCGCCCGCAGCGGCCAAGCGCATCTCGCTGCCTGAGGCCGTCAGCATCGTCTCCAGGGACCACGACCTGTCGTCGGTGAACTCGATCGGCAATCGCGGCGGGCGGATGATGGCGAGGATCATCGAGGACGATGAGCTCAGGGCCTATGCGGTCACGTCCGACGGGCTCTCCGCATTGCCGCGCAACTGGCCGCGCCTGCTGCACGAAGGCAACTGGTCTCTGATCGGAAGCGCGGCCAACATTCTGATCTCGGTCGCGTTGTTCGCGCTGCTGGTCACCGGCGTGTTGATCTGGACGCAGCGCCGGCTGCGGCGCCCGAGCCGCGCGCGCGACGTGCCGGCGAAGACCGCCGTGGCATCCTCGATGCCGTCCTGACGATTGCGATCATCGCATGAAGCCGGCCCGCCCTGCGGGCCGGCTTCCAATTACGACCTTCTGCGCGATCTGCGCGGCCCGGTTCGTCGCCGCGGCCTGGTACGGGACGGGCAGCGGCGTTCTCGGCGTTCGTCTCAGAACTGTCATGCGCGTCCGGCGCAGGCGGGCACCGACGCCGCACGGACCGTGCGCGAGACGTCAAGGTGTGAGCAAGCCCGTCCTGTCATCAACGTGACTTGACCAGATCGGTACTGCCACGCATCGTCAGCACAGAAAACGAAACGGTTTAGTTTCATGTCTGATGATGTCCAATTGTTTCACGGCTGTTCGGGACCAGTCCCAAGACGCAGCGCATTGCCCTTGCGGCTCGGCCTGCTCGGCTGGAGCATGCTGCTCGCGTCCTGCGCCGTCGGTCCGGACTTCATGTCTCCCGACGCGCCGGCCGCAACCGGTTATGTGGCCGAACGTCGGCTCGCCGCGACCGCCAACGCCTCGACACCTGGCGGCAATGTGCAGAGCTTCGCGCCCGGAGGCGATCTGCCCGGCACTTGGTGGGCGCTGTTTCATTCCCGGCAGATCAACGCCTTCGTCGAGGAGGCGATTCGCAACCACCCGGACATCGAGGCCGCACAATTGGCGTTGCGTGCTGCGCGCGAGAACGCTCTGTCGCAGCAGGGCGCGCTGTTTCCGCAGCTGAGCGCGAGCGGGTCGGCCGAGCGTACGCAGGCCTCCAGCACGCAGCAGGGACAATGGCCTGGCCAGACGTCGCTCTACACGCTCTACGGTAGCTCCGTCAGCGTCAGCTACGCGCTCGACCTATGGGGCGGTACGCGGCGTCAGGTCGAGGCGCTGCAGGCCCAGGCCGACTACCAGGGGTTCAAGATGGAGGCGACGTATCTCGCGCTGACCGCCAATGTGGTGACCGCCGCGATCACCGACGCCTCGCTGCGCGACCAGATCGCGGCGACCGAGGAGATCATCAGGGCCGAGACCGATCAGCTCGGCCGCATCCAGCGCCAGTTCGACGTCGGCGCGATCTCCAAATCCGACGTGCTGGCGCAGGAGGCGACGCTGGCGCAGGCCAAGGCGACGTTGGCACCACTGCAGAAGCAACTGGCGCAACAGCGCAATCAACTGATGGCCTATCTCGGCCGGCTGCCGAGCCAGGACCGCGGCGAGCGCGTGACGCTCGCGGAGCTGAAGCTGCCGCGCAAGCTGCCGGTCTCCCTGCCCTCGTCGCTCGTCCGGCAGCGTCCCGACATCCGGCAGGCCGAGGCGACCTTGCACCAGGCGACTGCGACCGTCGGCGTCGGGATCGCCAACCTGCTGCCGCAGGTGACGCTGTCCGGCAGCTACGGCGCGAGCGGGCCGGAGCGGCTGTTCTCGCCGACGACGCTGGTATGGGATGCCGCCTCGAGCGTCAGCCAGAAGCTGATCGACGGCGGCACGCTGTACCACACCAAGGAGGCCGACGTCGCCACGTTCGAGCAGGATTTGTCGCTCTACAAGAGCACGGTCATCACGGCGTTCCAGAACGTCGCGGATTCGCTGCGCGCCATCCAGTACGACGCCGAGGCGCTGAAGGCGCAGGCCGCCGCCGAGAAGGCCACGGCCGACAGCCTTGCAATGTCGGTCGAGCAGTTCAAGACCGGCGCCGTGCCCTACGCCAACGTCATCACCGCGCAGCAATCCTATCTCAACGCCCGGGTCTCCCGCATCAAGTCGCAGGCCACGCGCTTCACCGACACCGCGGCGCTGTTCCAGGCGCTCGGCGGCGGCTGGTGGAATCGGCAGGACGAGACACCGGCGGCGCTGCCGCGCGCCAATCCCGGCTATTTCGCCGGTCCCAATCGTACGACCCAGGAAGCAATGTAATGAAGAAGCGCATGGTCATCATGCTGGCCGCCATGGCCGCTCTGTTCGGCGGCCTGTACGGCTTCCAGACCTTCAAGGGCATCATGATCGCCAAGGCGATCGGCGCCATGGCGAACCCGCCGCAGACGATCTCGACCACGGTCGCGGCGACCGCGCCGTGGCGCTCCAATCTCACCGCAGTCGGCTCGCTGCGCGCCGTTAACGGCGCCGATCTGTCACTGCAGGTCTCGGGCATCGTACAGAGCATCCAGTTCAATTCGGGTGATGCCGTCGAATCCGGCCAGTCCCTGCTGCAACTGGTCGCCACCGACGACGTCGCCAAGCTGCAATCGCTGCAGGCGACCGCCGAGAACAACGCCATCGTCGTCAAGCGCGACGAGGAGCAGATCAAGTTCAACGCCGTCAGCCAGGCGACGCTCGACAGCGACCGCGCCAACCTGAAGAACGCGCAGGCCCTGGTCGCGCAGCAGAAGGCGGTCGTCGAGCAGAAGACCCTGAAGGCGCCGTTCGCCGGCCGCCTCGGCATCCGCGCCGTCGATCTCGGACAATTTCTCAGCGCGGGCACCACCATCGTGACCTTGCAGAGCCTCGATCCCATCTTCGTCGACTTCTATCTGCCGCAACAATCGCTCGCCGACATCCGCATCGGCCAGGACATCACCATCGTGGTCGATGCCTTCCCTGCCGAGCGTTTCGCCGGCCAGATCTCGGCCATCAACGCCAAGGTCGATTCCACCAGCCGCAACGTCCAGGTCCGCGCCACGCTGCACAACGCGGCGGCGCGGCTGCTGCCGGGCATGTTCGCCAAGGTCGAGATCGCGACCGGACAGCCCGAGCAGCTCGTCACCCTGCCGCTGACGGCTGTCGTCAGCAATCCCTATGGCGACCTCGTCTATGTCGTCGACGATCTCAAGGACGGCCAGGGCAGAGCGCGGCAGACCTTCGTCAAGAGCAAGCCGGCCAAGGGCGACCGGATCGCGATCACCGACGGCATCAAGCCGGGCGAGACGGTGGTGATCGCGGGCCAGATCAAGCTGCGCAACGGCAGCCCGGTGAGAATCGACAACTCGCACGTCCCGGTCGCCGAGGCCGCGCCTGACGTCGTCGATCAGTAATTCGCGAAAAGCCTCCGACCTTCAGAGCCCGCCCATGCGCTTCACAGACATCTTCATCCGTCGGCCGGTGCTGGCGCTCGTGGTCAGCGCGCTGATCCTCGTGCTCGGGCTGCGCTCGATGACCACGCTCGCAATCCTGCAATATCCGCGCACGCAGAACGCCATCGTCACGGTCAGCACGGCCTATGCCGGCGCCGATAGCGACATCATCGCCGGCTTCATCACCACGCCGCTGGAGAATGCGATCGCCCAGGCCAACGGCATCGACTACATGACGTCGACCAGCGTCACCGGCAGCAGCACCATCACGGTGAACCTGCGGCTCAACTACGATTCCGGCAAGGCGATGACCGAGATCAACGCCAAGGTGAACTCGGTGCTGAACCAGCTGCCGACAGGCACGCAGCAGCCGACCCTGACCCTGAAGGTCGGACAGACCATCGACGCGATGTATATCGGCTTCGCCAGCGACGTGCTGGCGCCGAACCAGATCACCGACTATCTGACGCGCGTGGTTCAGCCGAAGCTGCAGGCGGTCTCCGGCGTGCAGACCGCCGAATTGCTCGGCGCCAAGAAGTTCGCGCTGCGCGCCTGGCTCGATCCCGACAAGCTCGCGGCCTATGGCCTGACGGCGACCGACGTGTCGACGGCGCTGTCGGGCAACGACTACATCTCCGGGCTCGGCACCACCAAGGGCCGCCTCGTGCAGGTCGACCTCGCCGCCGCGACCAACCTGCATTCGCTGGAGCAATACCGCAACCTCGTCGTCAAGCAGGTCAATGGCGCCATCATCCGCCTGCGCGACGTCGCCAATGTCACGCTCGGCAATGACGACTACGACAGCGCGACGCGTTTCAACGGCAAGACCGCGGTCTATATCGGCGTCCAGGTGGCGCCGACCGCGAACCTGCTCGACGTCATCAACGGCGTGAAGGCGGTCTATCCGGAGCTGCAGCGGCAATTGCCGAACGGCATCACCAGCGAGATCCTCTACGACTCCACCGACTTCGTGAACTCGTCGATCGACGAGGTGATCCACACGCTGGTGGAGGCCATCGGGATCGTGATCGTCGTGGTTTTCATGTTCTTAGGCTCGTGGCGCTCGGTGCTGATCCCGGTGATCGCCATTCCGTTGTCGTTGATCGGCACCTTCGGCCTGATGCTGCTGATGGGCTTCTCCATCAACCTGCTGACCCTGCTGGCCCTGGTGCTCGCGATCGGCCTCGTCGTCGACGACGCCATCATCGTGGTCGAGAGCGTGCACCGCCTGATCGACGAGGGCGTGCCGCCGGTCGAGGCGGCGATCCAGTCGGCGCGGGCGCTGGCGAGCCCGATCATCGCGATGACCGTGGTTCTGATTGCGGTGTACGTGCCCGTCGGCTTCCAGGGCGGCCTCACCGGCGCGCTGTTCACCGAATTCGCCTTCACCCTCGCCGGCGCCGTCACCGTCTCGGCGGTGATCGCCCTGACCTTGTCGCCGATGAATTGCGCCTGGCTGCTGCGCCGGACCGAGCGCGATGCCACGACGCTGGAGGCTCGGCTGGTCCGCACCATCGACCGCGTGCTCGAACGTCTCGCCCACGGCTATCGCCGCGGGCTGGAAAGTGTGTTCGCGACCAAGCCGGTAGTGGTGGTGTTCGCGCTGCTGCTGCTCGCGATGATCCCCTGGCTCTATGTCAGCTCCACCAGCGAGCTCGCGCCGGACGAGGATCAGGGCATCGTATTGTCGCTGACGAATTCCGCGCCCTCGGCCACGCTCGAGCAGCGCCAGTTCTACGGCCAGCAGCTTTACGGCCTGATCGCGCAGCGGCCGGAGACACGCACCGTATTCCAGATCGACACCCCGACGCAGGCGATCGGCGGCTGGGTGCTGAAGCCGTGGGATCAGCGCAAGGCGACGACCAAGACCCTGCAGCCGGAATTCCAGCAGCTCTTGAACAGCATCGCCGGCGCCCGTTCCGTCGCCTTCCAGCCCTCGCCACTGCCGGGCAGCAACGGCCTGCCGGTCCAGTTCGTGATCGGCACCACGGGGTCCTTCAACGAGCTCAACGACGTGTCGCGCGATTTCATGACCAAGGCGCTGGCTAGCGGCAGGTTCATCTTCCTCGACAGCGACCTGAAGATCGACAAGCCGCAGACCACCGTGGTGTTCGACCGCGACAAGGCCGCCGATCTCGGCCTCAAGATGAGCGATCTCGGCGGCGCGCTCGCGACCATGCTCGGCGGCAACTATCTCGAGTATTTCAGCCTGGAGGGCCGCTCCTACAAGGTGATCCCGCAGGTCCGGCAGAACGACCGCCTGACCGACACGCAGCTGCTCGACTATTCGATCCGCACCAGCGGCAATGCCATGGTGCCGCTTTCGACGGTGGCCCGGCTCGAGCGCAAGACGATCCCCGAGTCGCTCAACCACTTCCAGCAGATCAACGCGGCGACCATCTCCGGCGTGGCGATGCCGGGCATCGCGATGGGTGACGCGCTCGCCACCCTGAGGGAGATCGCGACGTCGCTGCCATCGGGCTACTCGATCGACTATGGCGGCGCGTCGCGGCAGCTCGAGCAGGAGTCCGGCGGTTTCGTCACGACCTTCGTGTTCGCGCTGATCATCATCTTCCTGGCGCTCGCCGCGCTGTTCAACAGCTTCGTCGATCCGGTCATCATCCTGGTGTCGGTGCCGATGTCGCTGGCGGGCGCGCTGATCTTCATCAGCCTCGGCATCGGCGGCGCCAGCATCAACATCTACACCCAGGTCGGCCTCGTCACCTTGATGGGCCTCGTCAGCAAGCACGGCATCCTGATGGTGGAGGTCGCCAACGAGCTGCGCGAACACGGCAAGGGCCGCACCGAGGCGATCATCGACGCGGCCACCGTCCGCCTGCGCCCGATCCTGATGACCACGGCGGCGATGGTGCTCGGCGTGATCCCGCTGATCGCCGCGAGCGGCGCCGGCGCGGTGTCGCGCTTCAACATGGGGCTGGTGATCGCCACCGGGCTCGCCATCGGCACCCTGTTCACGCTGTTCGTGGTCCCCGTCGCCTATGCGCTGATCGCCCATCGGGGTACGGCGCACGAGACGCCGGCCCAGGCTGCCGGGGCGACAGCCGCTCCTTAAACGGCTTACAAAACAACGAAATATCAGAAGCTTAGGCGAAGACCCGACAATCGAGCAGCCCGGCATTGACAAACGATATACGTAAACGATATATCGTTTGTACGAACGGGAGATCATATCGTATGAGACATCATCATTGGAAATTCGGACCTTCTCGCCGCGACGACGAAGAGCGCGGTTGGGCGCAACGCGGACGGCATGAGCGGCATGGCTTCGGCGAGACCTGCGAGGACATCCGGCTCAGCGGGCGCGGCCCCGGATTCGGCCGCCATCGCGGTCCCGGCCTGTTCGAACGGGACGGTCGCCGTGGCGGGCGCGAGGAATTCGGACGTGGCGGCGGGCGCTTCTTCGGCCCCGGCGACCTGCGCAGCCTGCTGCTGTGGCTGATCGGCGAGAAGCCGCGCCATGGCTACGAGCTGATCAAGGCGGTCGAGCAGCTGGTCGGCGGCGCCTATTCGCCGAGCCCGGGCTCGGTGTATCCGATCCTCAGCCTCCTCGAGGACATGGGCCAGATCGAAGCCGCCTCAAGCGAGGGTGGCAAGAAGCTGTTCGCGATCACCGACGCCGGACGCCAGGCGCTGAAGGACGACGAGGCGGCGATCGAAGGTCTGCTCAGCCGGCTGCGCATCATGGCCCGCACCATGGGCGGCATGCGCCCGCCCGAGCAGGTGCTGCAGACGGTGCAGACGCTGAAGATGGCGCTCAAGATGCACCGCCCCGGCTGGAGCGAGGACGAGGCCAAGCGCGTCAGCGACATCCTCACCCGCGCCATCGCCGAGATCCAGGGCGACGACGACGGCGCGGCGAGCTGATATCAACATCAGCCAGGAGCGGAGGCGTAGCAGCCGGAATTGATATCCGTGCTCGCGCCGCGCAGACGGTGCGCTCCCTCTCCCCGTTCTTCACGGGGAGAGGGGCAACCACGCGGGAAGCGTCGGTTGAGAAACCATACTCCCCTCATCCAAAACATCTGCTGTCGTCCCGGCCTTTAGCCAAGACTGCTAACATCGGGTCGCGATGAGACAGGCGACTGATAGCGACGTTCCTCGATAGCATCCGCGGTATGGGTCCCGGCGTTCGCCGGGACGACACCGTTGATGCGGCCTAGTCGAGCCAAACACACTGCTGTCGTCCCGGCCTTGCGCCGGGACCCATACCGCGTGATGGTCATTGGCGGAACGGCTCTCGGTCATCACCGTCCGCACCAAGATCCCGCAAGAGCCGCTACACCGGCTCCAGCACCATCAATCCCGTCGCCGTGTTGGAGATCGGGATGTGATAGTTGGAATGCTCCTTGCGGACCTTCTCCGGCAAGGTGCCGCGCGCCACCATCCAGTTCAGCAACTCGACGCCCTGCGTGCCCGACAGCTCGACCAGCTCGGTGGTCGAATACTTCGTCGCCCACGAGGGATCGTCGATCATGCTGGCCATGAACTTCTCATCGAAATCCTTGTTGATGAAGCCGGCCCGCTCGCCGTCGAGCTGGTGCGACAGGCCGCCGGTGCCCATCACGACGACGCGCTCATCCCCAGGCCAGGATTCGATCGCCCGCGCCAGCGCCTGACCGAGCTTGTAGCAGCGTGCAGCCGATGGCAGCGGCGCCTGCACCGTGTTGACGACGACCGGCACCACCCGCACCGGCCATTTCTGATCCGGCCAGCACAGCGCCATCGGCAGGGTGAAGGCGTGATCGACCACCATCTCCTGGCAGGTCGTGAGGTCGAAATCCTCCTTCACCAGATGCTCGATCAGGTGCCACGACAATTCGCTGTCGCCCTTGAACGGCGCGGTCTGCGGAATGCCCCAGCCCTCGTCGGCATTGCTGTAGCTGTCGGCCGCGCCGATCGCGAAAGTCGGCATCTTGTCGAGGAAGAAGTTCAGGCCATGGTCGTTGTAGACCAGCACCACGACATCCGGCTTCACCTTGGCGAGCCATTCGCGCACATGCGGGAAGCCGTCGAAGAACGGCTTCCAATACGGATCCTGCTGCAGACCCTTGGCGATTGCGCCGCCGATGGCCGGAACGTGGGAGGTGGTGATACAACCGACGATCTTTGCCATGACGATTACCCCCTCGCCGCCAGAAGCTTGGCCTTGAACTGCTCTTTCGTCAGCCCGGTCTGCTGCGCGCCGATGTCCTGCATGTCGAGCCCGAAAATGCCGGCGAACTTGGCGAGGTAGTAGGCGTTGCCGCCGGCCTCGATCAGCTCGAGCACGTTGCGGTTCTTGATCGCCGCGCGCTGCTGTGCATTGAGGCCATATTTGGCGCAATAGCCGTCCTCGTCGGCGACGAAGGCCTTGCGGTTGGCGGCATCGTTGAACGAGTAGCACATCTTGTTGAGCGCGTAGCCTTTGCGCGCCTGCTCGCCGTCGAAGATGGTGGTGCCGGGCACGGGCTGCCGGGCTGACGTGGCGGACATCGTCGCCTCCCCTGTTCGTGTTACGACGACCACGCTTGATCTGGATCAAACGCGGCGCCGGTTCGTGCCGCCAGTATCGCCGACAGACATCCCCGATAAAGGCCGCGCGGCCGATCTGATCCATGAGCCAATTCGATCATTTGGACCTCGACGGCCACCTGCTGCAGCTGCTGCTCGCCGTCATCGAGGAAGGCTCGGTGACGCGCGCCGCGCAGCGGCTCGGCGTCACGCAGTCGGCCGTCAGCCATCTGCTCGACAAGCTGCGCGCGATCACCGGCGATCCGCTGTTCGTGAAGTCCGGCCGCGGCATCGTGCCGACCGCGCATGCGCAGCTCCTGGCGTTGCGCGCCCGCGCGCTGCTCGACGACCTCCGGAGCTTCTCGCACACCGCCGCGTTCGAGCCGGCGAAAATCTCCGCGCAGGTGACGATCGCGGCCAATGATCTGCAGCGCGACCTGCTGCTGCCGTCCCTGCTCCGCTACGCCCGCGCGCAGGCGCCGGGCCTCAGCCTGCGGGTGATCCCTTCCGGCGCGCCGACGCCGGAGATGCTGCGCGAAGAGCACTGCCAGCTCATCATCACGCCGCGCCCGCCCGAGGGCAGCGACATCCTGCAGAAGCGGCTGTTCGAGGACAGCTATCGCGTGTTCTACGATGCGGGCCAGCGCGAGCCGCCGGAAAGCCTGGAAGACTATCTCGCCAGCGACCATGTCACCGTGCTGTACGAGCCGCGACGCCGGCTCGACATCGACGAGGTCCTCGCCGAGCGCGGCATCGTCCGGCGCTTCGCGGCGCAGGTTCCCGGCTTCGGCGGCATCGGGCCGTTCCTGCGCGGCAGCCGCATGATCGCGACCCTGCCGAGCCTGCTGCGCGCCTACATGCTGCGCGGCCTCGCGGTCGCGCCGGTGCCGGTCCCCTGCCCGGCGATGCCGATGTACATGGTCTGGCACCTGCGCCACCACGAGGATCCGATGCACCGCTGGCTGCGCCAGCAGCTCGAGATCGTGGTCGCGCCGAGCCTCGCCGCTGCGGCCGAGCACATGCCCATCATGGCGTGACTCATCCCGAGAGGTGAGCGGCCCTCACCCCGGCGTATGGCACACCGCCTCGATGTTGTTGCCGTCGGCGTCGCGCACGAACGCGCCGTAATAGTTCTCGTGATAATGCGGCCGCAGCCCGGGTGCCCCGTTGTCGCGTCCGCCTGCCGCGATCGCCGCCCGATAGAACGCATCGACCGTGGCGCGATCCTTGGCGTGGAACGCGACATGCGTCGAGGTCGCGGCCGTCCCGCCGGTGCCGATCCAGAAATCCGGACGGCCGTCGCCGAAGCCGGCGTGATCACCGTGGCCGCCGGTCTGCGCGTCGGTGATCTCCATCATCAGGACGTAGCCGAGCGGCGCCAGCGCCGCCGCATAGAACGCCTTGGCGCGGGCAAAGTCGGAAACGGGGAAGCCGACGTGGTCGAGCATGGCGATCCTCATCGATGATGACGGCCGAATGCTAGCTCCGCCGGCAGGACGGCGCAACGATGCACGCGGCACGCTCACATCGCGAGGATGCGCCGCGCCGTCCGTTGCCCACTCGCCAGCGCCGCCTCGACCGTTCCCATGTCGCGGCCGCGATACAACGCCTCGCCGGAGATCAGCACCCGTCCGCCATCCCGGCGCGAAAGCGTATCCTGCGCCTCGCGCGAGGTCAGCGTCGCGTAGGAATAGGCGCCGCGCGCGAACGGATCCTTCGCCCAATCCGTGACATGCGACGCGACGAGCTGCCGCTTCAGGGAGCCCACGGGCCGTGAGAAGATGTCCGCGAGCGCCGAAAGCCCTCTTTCGATCAGCGCGTCCTCGTCGCACGCAGCGAAGGCAGCGGCCGGCGGCCCGGCGAGCCAGCCGGTCAGCACCGCGTCATCGTTCGGATGCTGCGTCCACCACACCGGCACGTCGGCATCGGACAGCACGAACAGCATGTCCGAAAGATCCTCGGTCCGGGCCTCGCGCCACCACCGCCGCTCGAAGCGCAGCAGCAGCTTGATGACGTTGCCGAAGCCGATGGTTTCGGCGGCGGCCAATTGCGGACGCATGGAAGGCGGCAGCGCGATGGTTCGCAGCAGCGGCAGCGGCACGGTCAGGATGACGCGATCGCCGCGCTGCGCGCGGCCGTCGGCGCAGCGCACGACGACACCATCATCGGCGCTCTCCACCGCGCGCACCACCGCCTCGAGCTGCATCGCCACGCCATGCGCCCGGCACTCCGCCAGGAGATGATCGAGCAGCGCCGCGTAGCCGCCGACGATGCGCGCCTGAGCGCCGCGCTCGCCGCCCATCCATTCGTCGCGCAGCGCGAACACGCTGGCACGGGCGGGATCGGCCGCGTCATAGCCCTGCACCATCCCGAGCACGGATTTGCGCAGGGCGGCGAACTCCGCGCCGGCGAAATGCCGGTCGAGCAGCGCCGTCACGGTCATGTCCTCGGCGAGCTGCCGCGCCACGCGGTGCAACTGGCGCATCTGCCGATCGGCGGGATCGTCGCGCGAGAACGCGCCGTCCGTCACGTACCAGCGCGCGCCATCGACCGGCGTCGAGGCCAGCCCCGCCTCGGCCATCAGCGAATGGGTGACCGGCGCCTCGCCATGGATGAATTCCGCGCCGGCATCCGCGCGATATCCGAACCTGCTCGCGGGCAGCGGATGGATGCGTCCGCCGCAGCGGGCACGCGCTTCCAGCAGCGTCACCCGCTGGCCGGCGCGGGCCAGCTCGCGCGCCGCCATCAGGCCTGCGGCACCGGCACCGACGATGATGATGTGCATTGGCCGCTCAGCCATGACTTGCCTGGGCCGGCATGGCCGAGCCGTTGGTGATCTTGTAGCGCAGCCACAGCGCGCCGCCCTCCAGCGCCGTGCTGCTTTCGAGCGTCATCGCCGTGATCGGCGCGCGCATGCCGGACTCGGCTTCCGTCGAATCGAACACGCTGGGCGCCCCCTTGGCGCCATCCACCGCCGGACACAGAACGAGGTTGAACTCGTCGACCAGACCGGCGCGCAGGAACGCGCCGTTGGCGCCGCCGCCGCCTTCGAGCAGCAGCCGTTTCACGCCGAGCTCGTGCGCGACGATGTCGAGCACGCGCGAAAGATCGAGCTTCGCCTGCCCAGCGAAAACATAGGACACGCCCTCGCCGCGCAGGCCCGCGAGATGCGCATCCGATACGGCCTCGGTCAGCACGACGACGATCGGATCGCCGCCGATGTCGGAGCGGCCCCAGCAGATCTTGCCATGGGGATCGAGCACGATGCCGTAGGCCTTGGCGCCGGGCCGCGCGATCCAATGGGTGCGCGGGAAGCGCTCGGTGGTCTCGGCGGGATAGGCCGAGCCCCTGGCGAATTCCTGGCCGGTGACGCGGCCAATCAGCCAGGCGTCGCCGCCGAGCTGGTCATGCACCTGCTCGAACAGATCGCCCGATCCCTTCGGACGCCAGCGGCTCGGCAGCGTGCGGCCGTCGACGCTCGACGCCATCAGGCAGATGACTTCCGGTTTCATGCATCCTCCTTGTCGCCACCAAACGGGGGTCACCGAATATCGGTGCGGCGGCGTTGTCAACGAAGCGGCGTGCGTTTCGTTCGATCGCGGCCACGCCGCTCGCCTGCGGCGTCGTTGTTATGGCGCACATTCCTGCGCTAGTTTCGGCTGCAAATGGAGCCAATCATGGACGCTGCGGCGCGCAGACGGGACGCCATCGGTTTGCGCGGGGCAGCCCTGCTGGCTGCAGCGCTTGCCGGCCTCGCGCTCTGCGTCGCCGGACTCTGGCGCCTCGAAGCCGAGCGCATGGGCATCTCGATCACCCCGCTGCAGGCGGGCTCCACTCCCGTCACCGTCTATCGGCGCGACGGAGCGGCTGCGTCGCCCGTCGTCGTCATTGCCCACGGCTTTGCGGGCTCGCGCCAATTCATGGAGGCCTATGCGCTGACCTTGGCGCGCGCCGGCTATGTCGCGGTCTCGTTCGATTTCGAGGGGCATGGCCGCAATCCGACGCCGATGTCGGGCGACGTCACCCGCATCGACGGCACGACGAGGAAGCTGATGAGCGAGATCGGCCGCGTCACCGACGCCGCGCTGTCCCTGCCGGGCAATGACGGCCGGGTGGCCCTGCTCGGGCACTCGATGGCCTCCGACATCATCGTACGCCAGGCCCTGGCCGACCCACGGATCAGGGCAACGGTGGCGATCTCGATGTTTTCCGAGGCCGTCACGCCGAGCGCGCCGCGCAATCTGCTGATCATCACCGGCGAATGGGAGACGGCCCTGCGCAGGGACGCGCTGCGTAACCTCCGGCTCGCCGATCCCGCCGCGCGCGAGGGCGACACCGTGGGCGATCCCGCGGACAACGGCGGACGCCGCGCCGTCGTCGCGCCCGGAGTCGAACACGTGAGCGTGCTGTATTCGACGACCGCGCTGCGCGAGGCGCGCGACTGGCTGGATCGCGTGTTCGGGCGCACCAGCAGCGGGCCGGTGGCGGCGACCGGCGGCCCGATCGCGCTGCTGCTGGCCGGCATCGTACTGTTGGCCTGGCCGTTGGCCGCGCTGCTGCCGAAGGGCGATGCGCCGCCGCCTTCGATTCCGCCGCGTCAGCTTGCGATCGCCACGCTCGTGCCCGCGGCAGTCACTCCGGTCGTGCTGCGATTCGTCGACACGCATTTCCTGCCCGTGCTCGTCGCCGACTACCTCGCCGTTCATCTCTTCGTATACGGCGCGCTGTCGCTGTCGCTGCTGCGCATGCAGGGTGTTCGCTTCGGCCGCGTAGCCCGGCTCGCGGCGCTGGTGCTGGCCGCCTATGGCATCTTCGGTTTCGGTGGCGCGATCGACCGCTACGTCGCCTCGTTCATGCCGATCGCCGCCCGCCTGCCGATCATCGCGGCGATCGCCGTGGGCGCAGTGCCCTGCATGCTGGCCGACAGCATCGCCAACCAGGGCGGGCACGCCGCGCTGTGGCGCACGGTGTGGATCCGGACCGCGTTACTGGCCTCGCTCGGCGGCGCGGTCGCGCTCGATTTCAGGCGGCTGTTCTTCCTGCTCATCATCGTCCCGGTGATCGTGCTGTTCTTCGTCGTGTTCGGACTGATCGGCGGCTGCGTCGGCCGCCGGACCGGCTCGCCGATGGCAGAGGGCATCGGTCTCGGCCTGATCCTGGCGTGGTCGCTCGGAGTGTCGTTTCCGATGTTCCTGCCGGGCTAGCGCTCCGGTTTCCCCGGTGCACGAAGGGGCTGCATCATGATACCAATGACGGACAGGGAGCACTCATGGCGAAACACCGCATCTACACGACGAGCTTCGCGAGCGTGTACCGGCTCTACGTCGCGAAGGGGGAAAAGAAAGGACGAACCAAGGCCGAGGTCGATCAGATCATCTGCTGGCTGACGGGCTACGATCAGAAACAGCTCGACGCCGAGGTGGACCGACAGACGGACTTCGAGACCTTCTTTACGCGGGCGCCGGCCATGAATCCGGCGCGCTCCCTGATCAAGGGCGTGGTCTGCGGCGTCCGCGTGGAGGACGTCGAGGAGCCGACGATGCGCGAGATCCGCTATCTGGACAAGCTGGTCGATGAGCTGGCGCGCGGAAAGGCGATGGACAAGATCCTGCGCACGCCGTGAGCGCCAAGCGCGCGGCGGCGGTCGTGCAAACCCAAGCCTCAGTCCTGCTCCTGCCCCGGCGCCTGCCGCAGCATGAAATGCCCGAATGCGGTGGCAATCGGCTTCGTATCATCGTCCTGCCAGGCGCGGGCCTCGAAGGCGACGACGCGGCGGCCCTGCTTGACGATCGACGCCGACGCGATGCTGTCGAGCGCGCGCCCCGAACGGAGATAGTTGATGGTGAGGCCGATCGGCTTCGGCGGCGCCGACGCGCCGAGCTCGCGCATCACGGTGATGATCGCCGCGGTTTCGAGGAATGCGCCGGTCATGCCGCCGTGGATCGCCGGCAACACGGGATTGCCGATGATCTGCTGCGAGAACGGCATCATCAGCGTCTCGTTCTCGGCGAGACGAATGCCGAGACAGCGCGCGAACGGACTGGTGGCGAACGGCCCCGTCGGATCCTCAGGCGCCTCGAGCGGTGGCGGCGCGCCGTTGAACGCCGGGCGATCGGTCAGCATGTTGGTGCGGTTGGCGCCGATCATGAAACAGGCCGTCGCGGTCGCGACCGGTTCGCTTTCTTCCTCCTGATAGGCGGTGGCGCGCACGAAGGCGATCGAGCGCGTGACGCGGAAGCATACGGCATGCGCCTTGATGTCGAGCCCGGGGGTCGCCGGCTTCTGATAGTCGATGCGCAGATCGAGCGTGGCGATCGCCCGGCTGCCGTCGAGCGCGAGCTGCACCGCCATTCCGCAGCTCTCGTCGAGCATCGCCGTGACCACGCCGCCATGGATGACGCCGGTCTCGCTGTCGCCGACGAACACGGGACGATAAGGCAGGGTCGACCAGGCCTCGCCGGGCGCGAAGCGGTCCATCCTGAGCCCGCTGATATGGCCATAGACCGAGCGGCGATTCCTGATGGCCCCGGCGAGCGCGTCGAATGCCGGCGGTGCGGCGGTGGGCGGAATGTGGGACATGCGCGATTTAGAGCATGATCGCACGGAGGCACGAAGTCTTTTTCCGGCACATCTGCTTTGTGTGCGAACGATCCGCCCCGGACCACCGCTGCTCCCGCCTCTGCACCGTTCTGCACCGCCGACCACGTTCACGACGCGCGCCGCGAGACCGACGTGCAGCAGCGCGCACCGCACGGCCTTGCAGCTCGGCGCCGGGACCGCATTCCGCAAAACTACGTGGATGAAATGTTCCACCGGCGCGGCGCGCTTAGAACATTGGCAACCTTAATATGATCATAATTGTCTCCATCAAATCCCGGAGACCCCGTCGATGCGCAGATCCACCAAGACGCCGGACGCCCCGCCGAGCAGCGGCACGGCCTCTCTACGAATTGTCCTGAGCCTGGCGCTCGTTGCCAGCGCCGGCGCGATGTGGTGGAGCAGCGGCGGCGCCAACAGCTTCTCCTTCGGTAACGGAGCGCCTTCGCTCGAGACCCGCGTCGCCACGCTGACATCGGAGCTGGCCCAGCTCAAGGCCGAGACCGCCCAGTTGCGCGACCGCCAGAGCGACACCTCCGGCGAGCTCATGCAATTGCGCGCCAGCCTCACCACGACCGAGACCGGCCTGGCCACTCTGCGCACCGCCGCCGACGAGACCGAGGCGCGCCGCCGCGATACGGCCGACAAGATCGAGTCCGATCTCGCGCTGCTGAAGCGCCAGGCGGTCCGCCTCCGCGGCGCCCAGGAAGATGCGGCGACCGAGCTGAGCGGGCTGCGCACCGCCGCCGCGAACAGCGACATGTCCATCGAGCAGCTCCGGACCTCCACCGGCGAGATGCGTCAGCAGTTGGCGCGCATCGAGACCGCGCGCGAAGCGACCAGCTCGATCTCCCGCAGGCCTCACCGTGTCAGGCGCGTAGCGCGCGCGGCCGAGGCGCAGCACGAGCCGCAGCCCTTCCTGATGCAGTGGCCCGGCGTCCTCCCCGCAGGCCGCAACTGATTTGAAGTGCCACCCGGCCTGACCCGCGAATCGCGGTCAGGCATCAGCCCGGCTGGTCACCACCAGCCCGGCTGCACCGGCCGGTAGTAGGTCGGAGGCGGCCCGCGACGACGCGGAGCCGCGACGGGCTGGCCATCCCAGCTGCGCTGGAAGAAGCTGCCGAAGCCGTCGTCATATTCGTCCCCGCTGGCGACGACATCGGCATTGGTCGTCGGCCGCCGCGTGATGAAGCCGCCCTGCGGCTGGTTGCTCAGCACCGCCACGAACTCGGTCCGGTAGTTGGTCTCGCTCGACAGCGGCTCGTCCGAGACGATGATCGAGGAGCGCGGCACCGCCGTCGGCGCGATGCGGTCGAGCACGTCCTTCGGAATGGTGATGCGGTCGAGCGCGTCCTTGGCGGTGTCGCCGTCGTCGATGGTCACCGCCGTCCAGCGCAGCCCCGCGCCGTCCTGCGCCACCGCGGTGAACACATGCGTTCCGATCGGCCGGTCGGGATCACGGATGGTCACCGGGGCCTCGATCGAGGTGTCGAACACCTCGCCGCCGCCATCGGGGGCCGGCTTGTGCGTGTTGCGCCTGACATAGAGCATCTGCGTCGACCGGCTGATATAGACCGAGACCGGCTCGGTCGCGAGCCTGGCGTCGGTCGCGGCCTTGCTCGTCTCGGTCTTCCTGGCCGCCGCCGCCTTGGCGGCGTCCTTGGTCGAGGTCGCCGCTGCGAGCTTCACGGTCGCGTCCGACTTCGCGGCCTCGAGCTGCGCTGCCGCGTCGGTCGCCTTGGCGGTGGCCTTCTGCTTCGCATCCTCGGCCAGCGTCCTGGCCTGATCGGTCTTGGCGGCAGCCAGCTTCCTGTCGGCGAATTTGAGCTCGGCCTCGGCGCGTGCCTTGGCCTGCTCCAGCTTGCGCAAGGACGTCTTCAGCGCCTTGGCCTCGCGCTCGGCCGCGGCGGCCGCCGCCTTGGCCTCGTCGGCGCTCTTGGCGGCGTCCTCGGCTTCGTGGCCAAGCGTCGCGGCCCGCGAGGGCACCGCGGCGAGCGCCTGCGCATTTGGTACGAACAAGGCGGGATGGGAGAACTCGACCGGCGCCGGGTCACCCGGCGCGATGATCACCCGCATGCCGATCCACGTCCGGTCGAACAGCTTCTCGGCAAAACCATAGGGCATGCGGACGCAGCCATGCGAGGCGGCATAGCCGGGCAGCGGCCCGCCGTGTAGCGCCACACCGTTCCAGGTGATGCGCTGCATGTTCGGCATCCAGGCATCGTCGTAGAGCGTCGAGTGGTGGTCCTTGTCCTTCTCGATGATGGCGAACACGCCGGCCGGCGTCTCGCGGCCGGAGACGCCGGTCGAGACCGGCGCGCGCCAGATCCAGCCATCGGCGTCGTAGAACGTCACCTTCTGAGCCTTGATGGACACGATCGCCATGATCGGATCGCCATGCGCGCGCGGCGCCGTCGCCTCGGTCACCGGCGCCGGACGCGCCTGCCGTGCACCGGCCTCGGATCCGGCCAGCGCCAGCACGGTGGCAGCCGCGAGAGTCGTCAGGAGCGCTCCCCGACGCCGCATCGCTGCAAGGTTCTGAGCCGCCGTGGATCGTGTCGCCATGCTGTTTCCCGAATCGTCATTGCTGTTCCGCCGGCGCGATCGGCGCAGGACGATCTATACGCTCGATCATGTCTTGGGGTGAAGTGAGGCGAAGGCGCGTCCTGATGTCATCGGCTTTCCGCTCGCCGCAATTGGGGCAGGATCGGGCAACGAATCGGACTCAAGACGCGCTTTTCCGTCGCACGCCCCCAAGACCCGCATTGCACCCCCCCGGTTGCCCATCGCTTAACGCCGAATGGGGCAATCGGGTCCGTGGAAGGGACGCGCCGGCACCGCTCCACGGCGGGACGGACCAGAATTTAACGGATCAGTCTGCGCCAGAGGCGGCGGCCGCCTCGATCGAATCAACCGGCGTCCGGGCCGTTCTCGGTGGCTGAGAACTCGCCGAGCACGCGTCCGGCAGCGGCAACCACGCGATCGACGTCGGCCGTGTCGGTCTGCCAGTTACAGACAGATACCCGCATGCAGCGCTGCCCTCGCCACGTGGTGCCGCCGAAGAAGGCCTCCCCGGTGGCGCAGATCCGCGCAATCACATCGTCAGTCCGCCGATCGTGGTCCGCATCCGTTGCGCCAGCGCGCTGATCGAGGAACCGCACCAAGCCCTGGTTGATCGTCGGCTCCCACACCACGGCAGCTCCAGGCAGCGCTCCGATCCGCCTCACCAGCGCACGCGCATATTCACAACTGCGGTCGACAAGATCGGCGACACCGTTGCGACCGAGCTGACGAAGCGCCGCATAGGTCGGTACAGCACGACCACGCCGCGACCACTCTGGATTCCAGTCGATTTGGTCGCGCGCACCATCGACGTACATGGTGTAGCTGGTGCGATGTGAAAACGCGCCGCGGTGGGCCTGCTGATCAGCCACGAAGGCATAGCCACAATCAAAGGGCGTATTGAGCCATTTATGTCCGTCATTGGTCCAGGAATCCGCCAGCTCGACGCCGCGCAGCAGATGCCGGTAACGCGGACTCGCGGCCGCCCACAGGCCGAACGCTCCGTCCACATGCACCCAGGCTCCGTGCTCGTGAGCGATGGGAATCAGTTCGGCAAACGGGTCGCACGCGCCGATGTTGAGATCGCCCGCCTGCAGGATCACGATCGTTGGCTGCGCGTCCCCCTTGAATGCCTGGTTGAGCACCGATGGATCAAGTTGCCCTGCTTGGCTGCACGGCAATGTTCGGACCGAGCGCTTTCCGAGACCCAGGATGCGTAGCGCGCGCTCGACCGAACCGTGCCGTTCGCTACTTGTGATCACGCGTATCGCCGGTGCACCGAACAGTCCCTTCTCCTCGACATCCCAGCCAGCCCGCATCAACAGACGATGACGTGCAGCGCCGAGACAGGTCACATGCGCCATCTGCGTTCCCGACACGAAAGCGAAGCTCGCCGTTGCGGGCAAGCCGAACAGGTCCTTGAGCCACTCGCCGGCAATCTCCTCGATGACCGCCTCTGCGGGCCCGCAGGCGTGGATGGCCGCGTTCTGGTCCCAGGTTGAGACCAGCCAGTCGGCCGCAAGGGCTGCTGGCAACGTGCCTCCAATGACCCAGCCGAAGAAGCGTCCGCCGGTGCTACCGAGAATGCCGCCGTCAGCGTCGCGCACCAGTTCGTCGATGACCTGATCGGGCGGAAGGCCTTCATCGGACAGAGCACGTCCCAGCCGCTGCCGAAGCGTCTCGAGCGAGGTAAAGGCGGCGACCGGGCGGACGTCCATGTCTTGAAGGTGCTTCAAGCCAAGCCTGAGCGCCAGATTGAGCGTGACGGTCCACTGATCTCGCTTCATCGCACTTATCCATCCGAGTTTCTCGCTGGGTCGGCTGGGTTATAGGCGTTGAAACCGATGCGATGCTTCGCTATCGGTCACACCATGAAGGATGGCCCCCACATCGCTGCAATCGCTGCGCTGATCGGCGATCCGGCCCGCGCCAACATTCTGTCCGCTCTGATGGACGGGCGCGCTCTTACCCTTAGCGAGCTCGCCCGCTCGGCGGGCATCGGCCTTCCCACGGCCAGCGCTCATGTCAGCAAGCTTGAAGGAGCCGGGCTCCTTGTCTCTGTCAGGCAAGGACGCAATCGCTACGTCCGCCTGTCCGGCGAGGACGTCGTGCACACGCTGGAGACGCTGATGCTGCTGGCGGCCCGCACCGGACATCGACGGGTCCGTACCGGCCCGCGCGATCCGGCGCTGCGCGAGGCGCGGGTCTGCTACGATCATCTCGCCGGAGCGCGCGGCGTACAGATGTTCGAGAGCATGGTACGTCGCCATCTGCTCGAGCGCAGCGGCGACTATATCGGGCTGACGAACGCCGGACGGACCTTCACAAAACAGTTCGGCATCGATCTGAACCAGTTGCCAGAAAAAGGCAGAACGACGTGCGTCAGCTGCCTCGATTGGAGCGAACGCAGAGATCATCTCGCCGGGCACCTCGGCTCTGCCTATCTTGCGCGCTTGTTTGCGCTCAAATGGGCGCGCCGGGACGAAGGAAGCCGTGCCGTGCTGTTCAGCACGACCGGGCTGCACGAATTCGAGCGGCTATTTCCGGCCTGACGGCTGCGTGGCTTGCCCGCCTCAAAGCAGGATTCCTTCTGCTCTATGATTCACCACATCAGCTTGAAACGGCTGCGCTGCAGTCCCATCCTGTAGTGGAACCACCGCATCGCCTTTCGCCCGTCGGCGCCAGATTGCGAAAAACGGAGATGACTCTTTGCCCGATCCCCGCGACTTTCACGTGCCGCAATCGTCCTATTCGAAGGATGAACTGCTCCGATCCGGCGACGGCGGCTATTTCGGTCCCGGCAACGCACAACTGCCGGCGCCGCCGATGTTGATGATGGACCGCATCACCGAACTGAGCCTCGACAGCGGTCGCTACGGCAAGGGCCGCATCGTCGCCGAGTTGGACATCACGCCGAAGCTCTGGTTCTTCGACTGCCTGTTTCGCGGAGATCCGGTGATGCCGGGCTGTCTAGGTCTCGACGCGATGTGGCAGATGGTGGGCTATTGGCTTGGCTGGTCCGGCTCGCCCGGCAAGGGCCGCGCCACCGGCGTCGGCGAGGTGAACTTTCGCGGCGAGATCACGCCGGAGGTAAAGTGCGTGCGCTACGAGGTCGACATGCGCCAAGTCAAACGGGGACGCTTGGTGCTCGGCATAGCGAACGGCCACGTGCTGGCGGACGGCGCCTGCGTCTACGAGGCGCACGACATGAAGGTCGCGCTGATAACCTCGTAAGCCTTGCCTCCGTCATGAGATCCGCTTCTCGAAGAACAAGTCCGGATAGGGGTCGTCGTTGAAGCGGTCGATCTCGGTCCAGCCGGTGCGGCGATAGAGCTGCATGGCCTCCGCGAGCGCGCTGTTGGTGTCGAGGCGAAGAAGGCTGATCGAGAGCTTGCGGGCAGCCGCTTCGGCCGCATCCATCAGGCGGCGGCTGAGGCCGAGGCCGCGCGCGGCGGGCGCGACCCAGAGCCGCTTGATCTCGGCGGCATCGCCGCCGCTGCCCTTCAGCCCGACGCAGCCGAGCGGCAGGCCGTCCGACAACGCGACGAAGAAGGCGCCGCGCGGCGCCATCATGTCCAAGGCGTCGGGATCGCGCGACAGCGAAACATCGAAGCCGCGCTCGAAACGGCGTGACAGCTCGGCGTAGTATTCGCCGAGGCAGTAGCGCGCCTGCTCGCTCCTGGGATCGGTCTCCTCGATGGTGATGCGGCTACGCCCGAGCGCGGCCGCGACCATGTCCATCGCGGCAAGCAACGCCTGGGGCTGGCCATGGCGCGCCAGCATCGATTCCGCCTGGGCATTGGAGAGAGTCTCATAGGCGTCGAATTCGCGCCGGCCGGCGGCCGTGAGCCTGGCGACGCGGCGGCGCGCGTCGTCGGGATGCGGCCGGGTCGTTACCAGCCCCTCCTCCTCCAGGCCGCGCAGCAGACGGCTCATCAGCCCGGAATCGAGCGCGAGATAGTCGCGCAGCTCGGCGACGTCGCTACGGCCATGGCCGATCGCGTTGAGCACGCGGGCCGCGCCGAGCGGCCGACCGCGTCCAAGGAACGAGGTGTCGAGCGCGCCGACCTCCGAGGTGACGGCGCGGTTGAAGCGGCGGACGCGGGAGACGGGGTCGAGCATGATACCTGACTTAAGTCAGACATCTCGCGATGTCAACGCGGAGACAATCACGCCGACTGCAAACAAAAAGGGCGGCCCAGCCGCCGGCCGAAGCCGGATGCCGGACCGCCAGGTTTTCCCCGGGAGGAACTCAGTTCAGAAGCTTGGCGACGTTGTCCTTGGTGACGAGGTCGAGGCCGGTGTAGATCACCTCCGGCACCTTCTCGCCCTTCTTGATCGCGAGCAGCGTGTCCATCGCCTTCTCGCCCATCTCGAACGGACGCTGGCCGGTCAGCGCGTTGGAATAGCCGTCGCGCAGCAGCTCGAGCTGCATCTTCAGCGTGTCGGCCACGACCAGCGTCAGCTTGCCGGCGTCGATGTCCTTCTTGTTCTTGTTGACGAAGGCCTTGTAGCCCTCGGGTGCGAACATCGGCCAGCCGCCGATCGGCACGATCGCGCCGAGGTCCGGCGTCGCGGTGCGCAGGTCGGCCATCTGCTGCACGGCGAGCGCGGGATCGTCGTTGCAGAAGGTCGGCGAACCGGCCACTTCCGTCCACTTCGAGCCCTTCAGCGCCTCGCGCACGCCGTCGACACGCTCGGCGAGGTTCTTGGCGCCGGGACCGCCGGAGACGATGGCGTACTTGCCGCCGTCAGGCCGGAGCTCCCGCAGCTGCTTGCCGAGCGCGAGACCGAAGTCCTTGTTGTTGGTGCCGATATAGGCGAGGCGCTTGGAGCCCGGCGCATCGGCGTCGAAAGTGATGACGGGAATGCCGGCGGCGGTCGCCGCCTCGATCGATTTCGTCATCGATGGAACGTCGGCGACCGAGATGGCGAGGCCGTCGACCTTCTGGGTGATGAAGTCCTGGATGATCTGCGCCTGCGTGGCCGGCTCGTGCTCGACCGGGCCCTTGTAGATGCACTCGACATTGCCGAGCTCCTTGGCGCGCTTCAAACAGCCGTCGCGCGCGACGTCGAAGAACGGGTTGTTCATCGCCTTCGGCACGATGGCGAAGCGGTACTTGGTCTCGGCCTGCGCCGGGGCCAGCATGATCGCGAGCGACGCGACCGCAAAGAGCAGCTTCTTCATGGGTTCCCTCCTCCATGTCTATCCCTGATGATTGTCTGTTCCGGGTGAGGATAGACGTGATTGTCATCCCGGCCAGTCTTCGTCACAGCAGGCGGGCGCGGATGCGGTCGACCAGCACGGCGGCGATGATGATCACGCCGACCAGGGTCTGCTGCCAGTAGGAGTTGACCTGCGCCAGCACCAGCCCGTTCCGGATCACCTCGAGCAGGACGCAGCCGACGATGGCGCCGAGCGGGCCGCCGAGGCCGCCGGCGAGGTTGGCGCCGCCGATCACGGCCGCCGCGATCACGTTGAGCTCGTAGGACGTTGCCATGTTGGCAGGCGCCGAGCCGAGCCAGCCGGAGATGATGATGCCCTGCAGGCCGGCGGCCAGCGCGCCGATCACATAGACCTCGATCTTCACGCGGGGCACGGAGACGCCGGTGAGCTCCGCGGCCTTCTCGTTGCCGCCGATCGCGAACACGTGGCGGCCGAACGCGGTGTGGTGCAGCACCAGCGCCATCACCAGCGCCAGCGCCATCAGATAGATGAAGGGCGCCGGCACGCCGTACACGTCACCCTGCGTCAGCGCGTAGAAATAATCGGCGTCCGGCCCGCCGGGGAAGCTGCCCTTGCCGTTCGAGATCACGTAGCTCAGGCCGCGCACGATCGAGAGCATGCCGAGCGTGGTCACGAACGGCGACAGCCCGAGCAAGGCGATGCAGACGCCGTTGATGAGGCCGACGACCAGCGAGACCGCAAGGCCGGCCAACACCGAGACGATCAGGATCAGGCCGGGCACGTTGGCGACCACGGTCTTGCCGTCCGCGGCGAGATGCACGAACAGCGAGGACAGCGGCATGCCCGGCGTCGACAGCGTCGTCATCACCATCGAGGTGATCATCGCCGCGAAGCACATCATCGAGCCGACCGACAGGTCGATGCCGCCGGTGATGATCACGAAGGTGATGCCGAGCGTCGCGATGGCGATGAAGGAGAAGTTCTTGGCGACGTTCTGCAGATTGCCTTCGGTCAGGAAATAGGGACTGGCGAAGCTCATCACGATGATGAGGGCGATGAGCGCCAGCGTGACGTAGGCCGTCTGCGAGGCGAACACGCCGCGATGCCACCATCTGATGGCGCCGACATTGGTGAAGGTGACGTCGGTGCCGGCGGAGCTGGTCTCGGATGGAACGGACATCACGCCGCCTCCTTGGCGCCGGTGATCAGCGCGGTCACTTCCTCGGGGCTTGTCTCGCCGACCGGCTTGTCGGCCTTCTTCTCGCCGCGGCGCATCACCACGACGCGATCGCAGACCGCGAAGATGTCGGGCATGCGGTGCGAGATCAGGATCACCGCGATGCCCTGCTCCTTCAGGCGATGGATCAGGCTCAGCACCTGCTCGACCTGACGCACCGAGATCGCCGCGGTCGGCTCGTCCATCATCACCAGCTTGGCGTTCGACAGCCGCGTGCGCGCGATCGCCACCGCCTGGCGCTGGCCGCCCGACATGTCCTTGACGAGATCGTGCGGCCGCGTCTCGGAGCGCAGCTCGCGGAACAGCTCCAGCGCGCGCGCCTCCATGCCCTTGTGGTCGAGCAGCACGAGGGGACCGAAATTGCGCTTCAGCTCGCGGCCGAGAAACACGTTGGCGGCGGCGGTGAGATTGTTGGCGAGCGCGAGGTCCTGGTACACGACCTCGATGCCGACGCTGCGCGAATCCATCGGGCGATGGAAATGCACCTCGCGGCCGCCGAAATGGATGGCGCCCTGGCTCGGCGGAAAGTTGCCGGCGATGATGCGCACCAGGGTGGACTTGCCGGCGCCGTTGTCGCCCATCAGGCCGACGACCTCGCCGGCGCCGATTGTCAGATCCACGCCCTGCAGCGCGCGGATCGCGCCGAACTGCTTGCCGAGGCCCTTCAGCTCCAGCACCGGCTGCGCGGCGGTGCTCATCGCGGCGCGCCCAGCCTCGTTCGTGGACATGCGCAGGCTGCTGTCGTCAGACATAGCGGTTCACCACGCTTTCGAGATATTCCTGCCGGCCGGAGCGCGGCTGCGGATCGAGGCCGGTGTCGGCGGCGAGGTCGGCGAGTTCGGCAAGCGAGCGGCGGCCGGCGAGGATCGCCTGCCCCTCCTCGCCGTCCCAGCCGGCGTAGCGGGCTGCGAGCGGCGCGGTCAGCGCGCTGTCGGTCAGCATCTCGTCGGCCGCGATCAGCGCCCGCGCGCAGGCGTCCATCGAGCCGACATGGGCGTACAGCAGATCATCCGGATCGATCGACTGCCGCCGGATCTTGGCGTCGAAGTTCAGCCCGCCGGTGGTGAAGCCGCCGCCCTTGAGCATGTCGTGGAACACCAGCGCCAGCTCCGGCACGTTCATCGCGAACTGGTCGGTGTCCCAGCCCAAGAGATCGTCGCCGCGGTTGATGTCGAGCGAGCCGAACACGCCGAGCGCCTGCGCCAGCGCGATCTCGTGCTGGAACGAATGGCCGGCGAGGATGGCGTGGTTCTGCTCGATGTTGAGCTTGACGTCGTCGAGCAGGTCATAGCGCTGGAGGAAGCCGTAACAGGTGGCGACATCGAAATCATACTGATGCTTGGTCGGCTCCTTCGGCTTCGGCTCGATCAGCAGCGGGCCCTTGAAGCCGATCTTGTGCTTGTGCTCGACGACCATCGAGACGAAGCGGCCGAGCTGATCGAGCTCGCGCTTCATGTCGGTGTTGAGCAGGGTCTCATAGCCCTCGCGGCCGCCCCACAGCACGTAGTTGGCGCCGCCGAGGCGGTGCGTCAGCTCGAGCGCGGCGCGCACCTGCCCGGCGGCATAGGCGAAGACATCGGGATCCGGATTGGTCGCGGCGCCCGCCATGTAGCGGCGGTGCGAGAACAGATTGGCCGTGCCCCATAGCAGCCGCACCTTGGCAGACGCCATCTTCTGCTCGAACAGGTCGCCGATCGCATTGAGATTGGCGACCGACTCCTTCAGCGTCGCGCCTTCCGGCGCCGCATCGACGTCGTGGAAGGTGAAGAACGGCACGTCGAGCAGCCGGAACAAGTCGAACGCGACGTCGGCCTTGGCGCGCGCCATCGCCAGCGCATCGTCGCCATGCTGCCACGGCCGCAGGAAGGTCTCGCCGCCGAACGGATCGCTGCCCGGCCAGCAGAACGAATGCCAGTAGCAGACCGCGAAGCGCAGATGATCCTCCATCCGCTTGCCCCGGATGACACGGTCCTTGTCGTACCAGCGGAACGACAGCGGGCTGCGTGACTCGGGCCCGACATAGCTGACGGTCGCGCCGGTCTGGAAGAAGGGAGCCTGGACGTTCACGAGATGCACTCCTTGAGAGCGGGATAGAGCTTGCGCCATTGCGCGTAGGCGTCGTCGTAGGCGGCGCGCTGCGGCGCGCGGGGTTCGAAACTCTGCAGCCGCTGCGGCTTGCGGCAGACATCGGCCGGTGCTTCGCCGGTCGCGGCCAGACGGCCGAGCCTGGACGCACCGATGGCGGCGCCGACCTCGCCCTCCTCGACCCGGTGCACGGTGACACCGAGCACGTCGGCCATGATCTGCGCCCACAACAAAGAGCGCGAGCCGCCGCCGACGAGATCGAGCTCTGTGATCGGCTGCGCGCTGCGCGCGAGCGCGGCGAACATGTCGCGTGAGGCGAACGCCACGCCCTCCAGCACCGCCTGCACCAGATCAGCGCGGCCGGCGGCGCTGCGCAGCCCGACCAGGGCGCCGGCGGCATGGGCATCGTTGTGCGGCGTGCGCTCGCCGTCGAGATAAGGCAGGAACTGCACCGGGCTCGGACGTTCGACGCTGATACCGAGCGGCGCGAGCAGCGCGGCTTCCGGCGTCTCGAGAATGCGCGCCAGCCACGCCAGCGAGGCCGCGGCCGACAGCATCACGCCCATCTGGTGCCAGAGACCGCCGAGCGCATGGCAGAACGCATGCACGGCCGCTTCCGGCACCGGCGCGAAGTGGTCGGTCACCCGGAACAGCACGCCCGATGTGCCGAGCGACAGGAATGCATCGCCGGGCGTGATGGCGCCGAGCCCGATCGCGCTCGCCGCGTTGTCGCCGGCGCCGCCCGCGATCACGACGTCAGCGCCCATGCCCCAGCGCCGCGCCAGCTCGGGCGACAACACGGCGCTGCGCTCATTGCCCTCGACCAGGCGCGGCATGTGATCGAGACCGAGCCCGGTCGCCGCCAGCAGTTTCTCCGACCAGCGCCGCGCGCCGACGTCGAGCCACAGGGTGCCGGCCGCATCCGACATGTCCTCGACCATCTCGCCGGACAGCCGATAGCGCACATAGGCCTTCGGCAGCAGCACTTTCGCGACCTCGGCAAATATCCTCGGCTCGTGCTTCGCCACCCAGACGAGCTTCGGCGCGGTGAAGCCGGGCATCGCGAGGTTGCCGGCGATCGCATGCAGTTCGGGGCAGCGGCGTTCGAGCTCGGCGCATTCGGCTTGCGAGCGGCCGTCATTCCACAGGATCGCCGGCCGCAGCGGCCGGCCGTCGCGGTTCAGCAACGTCGCGCCGTGCATCTGGCCGGACAGGCCGATGCCGCTGACGGCAGCGGTCTCGCGCGGACGCGCCCGCGCGAGATCATCGACCGCGCCGATGACGGCCTCGACCCAGTGATCCGGGTTCTGCTCGGACCACAGCGGCTGCGGATGCGACAGCGCCAGCGGACGCCCGGCGCTTGCGATCAGCGCGCCCGCCTCGTCCTCCAGCACGGCCTTCACGCCGGATGTGCCGACATCCAGTCCGAGAAACACGACTCCACTCCTCCCACCGACCGCCAGGCGCTTCGGCGATCTGCTGTCGCCTCGAAACCAGCACCTCGGTCTTTCTCGTTCCGTACGCAAACGACCGCGTCACCGCGGCCGCCCGCTCACGGCAGATTGTCCCGCATCACGATGTCGATGCGGATCGTCTCCTGTTCGCTCAGGATCGGCTCGCCGCGCGCCAGCGCCAGCAGCACACGCACTGCGGAGCGCGCCTCGTGGCCCGGGTTCTGCGAAATCGCCGCGTCCATCACGCCGTTCAACAGCAGCTTGCGCGTCAGTGCCGTCACGTCGTGGCCGACGAACACGATGTCGTCGGCGCGCCCCGACTCGGTCAGCGCTTTGGCGACGCCGGCCGTGCCGGCGCCGACATTGTAGAGCCCGACGATGTCGCGGTGCTCGGTCAGCAGCTTGCGCATGAGGTGCTCTGAGCGATCGTCCACGTCATGCCCCTCAGCAACCGGCAAAACCTCAAGTTGCCGAAACTCCGCCGCGAGAACCTGGCCGAAGCCGAAGATGCGCTCGGCATGATCGCGCAGGCCTTGCGAGCCCGCCATGATCGCGATCCGCCCCGCCTTGCCGCCGGCGAAGCGTCCGACCAGCGCCCCCGCGGTGCGGCCAGCGGCGATGTTGTCGATGCCGACATAATGCTGCCGCCGCGACGATGGCACGTCCGACACCAGCGTCACCACCTTGGCGCCGGACTCGACGAGATCGTTGATCGCCGCGCGCACGCCCGGATGATCGAGCGCCACCACCGCGACGCCGTCGACCTGACCGACGAGCTGCTCGAGCTTCGCGGCCAGCACGGCGGCATCGAACACGTCGGTCGTGACGACATCGACCGTGAGCCGGCGCGCGGCCATCCAGCTCGCCAGATCGCCGAGATGCGCCTGAATCTGCTGCATGAAGGGATTGATGCCGGACGGCATCACGAAGGCAAAGCGCCGCGCGCGGGCACGGGCGAGTTCGGAGGCCGCCGCATGCGGCTGGAACGCGCTACGCGCCATGGCGTCCTTGACGCGTCGCACCGTGTCCGGGCGCACGCCCGGCCGGTTGTGCAGCACGCGGTCGACGGTGGCGAGGCTCACACCCGCCTGTCGCGCAATGTCCCGCAATGTCAGCGGCGCGTTCATGGTCCTCCCCTTTGGGTTGAGGACCATAACGCGGTTTTTGAGGTGCGCAACTCATTTTTGAGGGGCGGCGCGCCCGGCCGCGCCTGGAAGCCCCGAGGGAGCTAGACGAAAGCGACCTCGATCCGCTTGTCGGACCGCGCCGTCATGCGACAGGCGCGTGAGAAGCCGTCGCTGGCGATCGCGAGCTTGAAGTGCTCCGGCAACTCCGCCGTCGAGATCACGTCCAGTGCAGCCGCGTGTTCGGACAGTGCACGGACCGTGCAGTCGAACGTCGAACGTCCGGCGTTGAACGCGATCTGCCCCGCCTTGAACACGCGGCGCAGCGCAGGCGCGATCGACGGTGACGCCTCCACCCAGGCGATGACCTGATTGCGGCCGTTGTTCTTGGCGGAGTACATCGCCATGTCCGCCCGTTCCTGCATGGCATCGAAGCCCAGCCGCGGAGCGAGATCCGCAGCTCCGAAACTGGCGGTGACCCTGATCGGACCGCATGGCGTGTCGATCGACAGGCCGGCAATCGCCGACCGCATCTTCTCGAGCACCGCCAGCCCGTCGTGCAGGCCGGTGTGCGGCAGCAGAATGCCGAACTCCTCGCCGCCGAGACGGCCGATGACGTCGGAGCTCCGCAGCACCGACCGCCAGGTCTCGATGAGCCTCGCCAGGACGAGATCGCCGACGGCATGGCCGTAAGTGTCGTTCACCGACTTGAAGTGATCGATGTCGACCATCGCATATGTCAGCTTGTGGCCGTGACGCTCGGCCAGCGCCCGCAACCGCTCGCCTTCGTTGTGAAAGGCGCGGCGCGACAGCGCGCCGGTGAGAGCGTCGCGCATGCTCAGCTTGCGCAGCATCAGCTCGTCGACGGCGATCGCGGCGAGATCCTTCAGCATGTCGACATCGTGCGCACTGAACTCGCGCGGCGCCGTGTCCATCGCGCATAGCGTGCCGACGTTCACGCCGGAGATGCGAAGCTGCGCACCAGCGTAGAACCGAATGAACGGCTTGCCATTGACGAGGACGTTGTCCACCAGCCGCGCATCCTGATGCGTGTCGGGGATGATCAGCGGCTCGCTTTCCTGAATGGCATAGTTGCACAGCGCGGGCCGCCGCTCGCCCTCACGGTTGGCCATCCCTGTGGCCGCCTTGAACCATTGGCGATGGCCGTCGATGAGGGTGAGTGTCGACATCGGGACGCCAAAGACCTTCCGGCACAGGCCGGTGAGACGGTCGAAGGCGAGCTCGCTGGGTGTATCAAGGATGTCGAGTTCGGCAAGGGCTTCCAGGCGGCGGGCATCGTCGTGGTGGTGGGCTGACATCGGCAACTCCTCGCCGACAGCTTCTCGCGGAGGGACTTAACGCCGGATTGAGGAGGAGAATGAGCAAATTCCTAACAGGAAGCACGACGTCCGGCGGGGGAACCGCCCGAGGGCCGGCCTGCCTGCCATCGGCCGGCCAGCCGGCGCCATCTTCCGATAAAAATAATCATCTTGCCATTTATCCGAATTCGTGATTATCTCCCGCCATCCCGCCTCAACGAGAGGGGCGTTGCGCGCGATCGTCACGACACGCGAGGCGGGGATGCGGTGGCCGCGAGAGATCGCAGCAGGCTCGTTGAGAGCGGGCGGACGAACGATCGCTTGCGGACGTGAAGTCGCGGCGGCCTGACACCCCGAAGCTGGTGTTAACCCGCGACGAAGCTTTGCTTCGCGTGGGGATGGTGGCCAACAAGCCCGGCGCACCAGGGCGACTGCGTATAAGCGTGAGACTGCCGCGCAGGGAATGCCGGTTGATCGGCTGCACCTGTGGTACCTGCCGCCTGCATTTTTTTCGCAGGCGGGCCATGGGTGAGGCCTTCACCCGGCATTCCCTGCGCCCTCTCATTTTAGAGGGACACGTTGATCGCAGACCTCGGGCGTAACGAGCCGCGAGAACGAGATATCATGTCTCTCTTGCCTGCTTCGCTGTTTGAGCCGTGAATACCGCCCCGCCCAAAGCCGTCGTCCCGGACAAGCCGCGACGCGCAAAGCGCGGCACGGCGCCGATCCGCGATCCATACGCCGCCGCAGCCGACGTGAATGGCACAAAGCCAGTGGCCAGCCTACCTCAAACCGCTCCCGGCGGGTATGGGTCCCGGCTCAAGGCCGGGACGACAGCGGATTTTGCCGATGCGCTTGCGCCACAATCAACGCAGGCGAAGCACGGAGCGCGGGCATCACTCAGAACGGCAGTCCGACATAGTTCTCCGCCAGCGACCGCTGCGCGGCCTCCGACGAGAACAGATAGGCGAGCTCGGTGTCCTGAAGTCTGTCGTCGTAGGACAGCCGGTCGGGGAAGCGATGCAGCAGCGTCGTCATCCACCACGAGAAGCGCTGCGCCTTCCAGATCCGCGCCAGCGCGCGCTTGGAGTAGCCGTCGATGCCGGTGTCGTCGCCCTTTTTGTAATGGTCGAGCAGCGCATGATAGAGATAGTAGATGTCGGACGCCGCCGAGTTCAGCCCGCGCGCGCCGGTCGGCGGCACGATATGGGCGGCGTCGCCGGCGAGGAACAGCCGGCCGTAGCGCATCGGCTCGGCGACGAAGCTGCGCAGCGGCGCGATGCTCTTCTCGATCGACGGGCCAGTGATCAGCTTGGCCGCGATCTCATTGGGCAGGCGGCGCTTCAGCTCCTCCCAGAACGCATCGTCGCTCCAGTCCTCGACCTTGTCGGTGAGCGGCACCTGGACGTAATAGCGGCTCAGCACCTGGGAGCGCAGCGAGCACAGCGCGAAGCCGCGCTCGTGCTTGGCATAGATCAGCTCCGGCGACACCGGCTTGGTGCGCGACAGCACGCCGAGCCAGCCGAACGGATACACCCGCTCGTACTCCGTCAGCTTGTCGTGCGGGATCGACTTGCGGCTGACGCCATGAAAGCCGTCGGCGCCGATGATGTAGTCGCAGTCGACACGGATCACCTCCTCACCGCTGCGATAGGTGACGTAGGGCTTGTCGGAGGCGATGTCGTGCGGCGTGACGTCGGCCGCGTTGTGCACGACCTTGCCGCCAAGCTTGTCGCGGGCCTCGTAGAGATCACGCGTCAGCTCGGTCTGGCCGTAGACCATCACCGAGTTGCCGCCGGAATATTTGTGCAGGTCGACGCGGTCGAGCTTGCCGTCATGGGCGATGTAGAAGCCGTGATGGATCTCGCCCTCGCGGTCCATGCGCTCGCCGCACTGCGCCTCGCGCATCAGCTCGGCAAAGCCGTGCTCGAGCACGCCGGCACGGATGCGCGACAGCACGTAGTCGCGGCTGGATTTCTCCAGGATGATCGTATCGATGCCCTGCAGATGCAGGAGCTGCGACAGCATCAGCCCCGACGGGCCTCCGCCGATGATGCAGACTTGGACTTTCATGGGCGTGTTCTCCCGGATTCGCAGACGCAGGCTTATTGGGTATGCTTTGCAGTCGCGGATTTTACCAAGGAATGCGCAGGATCACTTGGATGGACGCGGCATTCTCTTGTACTTTTCCAACACCATGCCGCGACGCAAAACGAATGCGGCGGCGGTATCGGGCGGCGCCGGTCAGCCGGCCGGCGGCGCCGCGCCGTCTCCGACACCCATTGCGCGCCGATAGTCGCGCGGGCTCGCCCCGGTGTGGCGCTTGAAGAAGCGGCAGAAATAGGCCGGGTCCTTGAAACCGAGCTCGAACGCCAGCTTCGACACCGGCGCTGCAATATAGGTCAGCCGACGACAGGCCTCACGGGCCAGACGCGCATGCACGATGTCGAGCGCGGACTGGCCGGTCTCGGCCCGCGTCAACCGATTGAGCCGCTCCGGCGTCATGCCGAGCTCGTCGGCGTAGCGCGCCACCGACCAGTGATCGCGGTGATGCGCCTCGACCAGCACGATGAAGCGGGTGAACAGATCCGCGTGCCCGCTGCCGCGCCGCCCGCCTTGCGACTGCCGCGCGCTCTGCTGCGCCAGCCGCCACACGATCGAGCGCCCGAGCCAGTGCGGCACCGGCGAGGCCGCGGAATCGGCCGCGGCGAACTCGTCGGCGAGGTCGACGAACAGCGTGCCGATCCGGCCCGTCGCAACGGCTTGCGGCTCCAGATGCAGGATTTGCGGCGCTGCAAACAGGTCGCGCAGCGCCTCGCCGGTCGCCGGCACGTCGCCCTCGACGACCGCCCGCGGATTGAACGTCAGCACATAGCCGTCGGTGTCGCGCGAGAAGCGGAAGGCATGGACGACGCCGGGGGGAATGATCACGGCGACCGGGCCGGTACAGCGCTCGCGGCTTTCGTCCAAGGCGATCTCGGCCGGGCCGGAGGCGACCCAGAGGATCTGATGCAGGCCCTGATGCGTATGCGCCTCGATTTCCCAGCGATACAGCTTGCTGCGCACCTGGATCGGCTCGACATGCAGCATGTCCGGCTGCGCGGCGGAGGCTTCGCCGTACAGCGCGAAGGCCGGGATCGACGGCTTGGTGCGAAAGCGGGGCATGAGCGAGAGCTAACCCCGAATGTCGGAAAAGTACAAGTCTTGACCGGCTTTCGTGTCTCACGCCGCGGCCACGGCTCGGCTAGATCAGTGAAAAGAACAACAACGACCACACTCAATGGAGAGGAGGCCCGACATGTTCACGTTCGACCCGTATTCGCCGGCGGTCGATGCCGACCCGTTCCCGTTCTACAAGACGCTGCGCGACGAGCACCCCTGCTTCTGGAGCCAGCAAGCCCAGATGTGGATCCTGTCGCGCTATGCCGACGTGGCAGCGGCGGGCACGAACTGGCAGACCTATTCGTCGGCCAAGGGCAACCTGATGACCGAGCTGCCGAACCGCGCCGGCGCGACGCTCGGCACCACCGATCCGCCGCGCCATGACCGGCTGCGTGGCCTCGTCCAGCATGCCTTCATGAAGCGCAATCTGGAGAGCCTGTCAGGCCCGATCCGCGACATCGCGCGCGACAGCGCCGAGGCGCTGCGCGGCCAGGACCGGTTCGACTTCATCGACGCCTTCTCGTCGAAGTTCACGGTGCGCGTGCTGTTCGCCGCACTCGGCCTGCCGCTCGGCGACGAGCAGACGGTGCGCGACAAGGCGGTGCTCATGGTGCAGAGCGATCCGGTGAGCCGCGCCAAGGGACCGCAGCACATCGCAGCCTACAACTGGATGCAGGACTATGCGGCCGGCATCATCGCGGAGCGCCGGGCGCGGCCGCAGAACGATCTGATCTCGCATTTCAGCATGGCCGAGATCGACGGCGACAAGCTCGACGAGCGCGAGGTGCTGCTGACGACGACCACGCTGATCATGGCCGGCATCGAGTCTCTCGGCGGCTTCATGACGATGCTGGCCTACAATCTCGCCGATCACGACGACGCCCGCCGTGCGGTCGTCGCCAATCCCGATCTGCTGGCGGACGCCGTCGAGGAGTCGCTGCGCTTCAACACCTCGGCGCAGCGTTTCCGCCGCTGCCTGCAGAAGGATCTCACCCTGCACGGCCAGACCATGCGCGAGGGCGATTTCGTCTGCCTCGCCTACGGCTCCGCCAATCGCGACGAGCGGCAGTTTCCCAATCCCGACGTCTACGACATCACGCGCAAGCCGCGCGGCCACCTCGGCTTCGGCGGCGGCGTGCATGCCTGCCTGGGATCGGCGATCGCGCGCATGGCGATCAGGATCGCGTTCGACGAGCTGCACAAGGTCGTGCCGGACTATCGCCGCACCCAGGAGCAACTGCCCTGGATGCCGTCATCGACCTTCCGCAGCCCGATGTACCTGGAGCTGACGGCTCATTAGTCGGTCGCAAGGACGGGATGGCGGGCTCGAGCACGCACCTCGCGGACGGTACGCTCCCTCGCCCCGCTTGCGCGGGGCGAGGGAGGCGCCAACCGGTTTACCAGAGCTCAAACCAGCGCGCCGAGATCCGCCGCGCTGAAGCCCTTCAGGCCCGCCTTGTCGCCGGACTTGATCTTGGCGACCCATTCGGCATCGCTGATCAGCGCGCGGCCGACCGCGATGAGGTCGAACTCCTCCTTGGCCATGCGCTCCAGCAGCGCATCGAGATCGGCTGTCGTCGACGGCTTGCCGGCGAACGCCGAGAAGAACTCGTCGGACAGGCCGACCGAGCCGACGCTGATGGTCGCGGCGCCCGTGATCTTCTTGGCCCAGCCGGCGAAGTTCAGGCCCTTCTCGCCGTCGACGTCCGGGAATTCCGGCTCCCAGAAACGGCGCTGCGAGCAGTGCAGGATGTCGACGCCGGCCGCGACCAGCGGCTGCAGCCAGTCGGCCATCAGCGCCGGCGTCTCGGCGAGGCGCGCCGCATAGTCCTGCTGCTTCCACTGGCTGACGCGCAGGATGATCGGAAAATCCGGCCCCACCGCCTTGCGGATCGCGGCGACGATTTCGCCGGCGAAGCGCGAGCGCTCCTTGATGCTGGCGCCGCCATAGCGATCCTCGCGCTTGTTGGTGCCGGACCAGAAGAACTCGTCGATCAGATAGCCGTGGGCGCCGTGGATCTCGAGGGTGTCGAAGCCCGTGCGCTTGGCGTCGGCCGCGGCCTGCGCGAATGCGGCGACGGTGTCGGCGATGTCGTTCTCGGTCATCGCGTTGCCGCGCGGCTTGCCAGGCGCAACCAGCCCGGACGGGCTCTCGACCGGCGCATCAGGCTCCCAGCGGCTCATGCCCTTGGTCGAGCCGGTGTGCCAGATCTGTGGCGCGATGCGGCCGCCGGCCGCGTGTACGGCGCTCGCCACGCTCCGCCAGCCGGCCAGGGCTGCGTCACCGTGGAAGAAGGGAATATTGGGCTCGTTGCGCGAGGCCGGACGGTTGACGACAGTGCCCTCGGTCAGGATCAGCCCCACGCCGCCTTCGGCGCGGCGACGGTAATAAGCGGCATTGGCCTCGCCGGGAACGCCATTCGGCGCCGCGTTGCGGGTCATCGGCGCCATGACGATGCGGTTCTTCAGCTCCAGCGACTTCAGGCGAAACGGACGAAACAGCACGCTGGTATCGAGGTCGGACATTCAGAGGGCTCCATTGCGTTCGGAACCGCTCCAGTATACTTCGTAAACCTGAAGTCAATCAGGCACCCGAAGTCGCTCAGGTATATCAGAGGAAACCGCGTCGTGACCGTCGCGTCGACATCAGAGACCGCCCCGCTCCGCTGCAAGCCGCAGCACTTCTCGTCGGAGTGCCCGAGCCGGGTGCTGATCGACCAGATCGCCGACAAATGGTCGATGATGGTGCTGGCCGTGCTGGACGGCGGGCCGTTGCGCTTCAACGCGGTCAAGAAGCAGCTCGAGGGCGTCACCCAGAAGGCGCTGACGCAATGCCTGCGCCGGCTTGAGCGCAACGGCCTCGTCGCGCGGGAGGTGATCGCGGACTCGCCCGTTGCCGTCCAGTACGAGATCACGCCGCTCGGCCGGACCCTGCAGCCGCCATTCCGCGCGCTCTACGCCTGGACCATCGCCAAGATGCCCGAGGTCGAGCAGGCGCGTCAGGCCTTCGACGAGCGCCGCGGCCGCTGATCGGCGGCGGTCGCAGACCGCTATTGAAAGGCGACTTCGGCGAAGCTGCGCAGCTTGCGCGAATGCAGCCGCTCCGACTCCTGGTGCTTCAGCAGTTCCAGCGCCTTCAGCCCGATCTGAAGATGCTGGCCGACGCGCTGCCGGTAGAAGTCGCCGGCCATGCCGGCGAGCTTGATCTCGCCATGCAGCGGCTTGTCGGAGACGCAGAGCAAGGTGCCGTAGGGCACGCGGAAGCGATAGCCGTTGGCGGCGATGGCGGCGGACTCCATGTCGAGCGCGACGGCGCGCGACTGCGACAAGCGGCGGATCACCCCAGGGCCGGAGATCTCCCAATTGCGGTTATCGACGCTGGCCACCGTGCCGGTCCGCATCACCCGCTTCAGCTCAAAGCCGGAATAGCCGGTCACCGTCTCCACGGCCTCTTCGAGCGCGACCTGCACCTCGGCCAGCGCGGGGATCGGCACCCAGGGCGGCAGCTCCTGGTCGAGCACGTGGTCCTCGCGGACGTAGCCGTGCGCGAGGACGTAGTCGCCGAGCCGCTGAGTGTTGCGCAGTCCCGCGCAGTGGCCGACCATCAGCCAGGCATGCGGCCGCAGCACCGCAATGTGGTCAGTGACGTTGCGCGCATTCGACGGGCCGGTGCCGATGTTGATCAGTGTGATCCCCTGATGGCCTGGCTCGACCAGATGAAGCGCCGGCATCTGTGGCGTGCGCGCCGGCGCGGAGCCCGTGGTTCCGCCGCCGAGCCGCGCGGTTCGCGTGATCACATTGCCCGGCTCGACGAAGGCCTCGGCTGCCCCCTGCGCGGCCGCCAGCTGCTGGCGGCCCCAATCGGCGAAGGCGTCGACATAGAACTGATAGTTCGTGAAGATCACGAAATTCTGGAAATGGTCCGGGTCGGTCCCGGTGTAGTGATAGAGCCGACGCAGCGAGTAGTCGACGCGCGCGGCGCGGAACAGCGAGAGCGGCTCCGGCATGCCGGGCTTCAGCTCGAGCGTGCCGTCGGCGATCGCATCGTCCATGGTCGCGAGATCCGGAGCGTCGAACACGTCGCGCAGCGAGCGCGTCACCAACGGGCTCTCGTGGTGCGGAAGCGCCGTCTCGATGTTGATGTCGCGGCGATAGGCGAAATGCACCGGGATCGGCTCGGCCGACTCGCCGATCTCGACCGGCATGCCGTGGTTCTCCACCAGCAGACGGATCTGCTCGGTGAGATACGAACGGAACAGGTCTGGCCGCGTCACGCTGGTCTCGTGCACGCCGGGCCCTGCGACGAAGCCATAGGCCAGACGCGAGTCGAGCCGGGCATGACTTGCGGTCGTCAGCCGCACGAAGGGATAGGTGGCGCGGATCCGTGTCGCCGGCACGACGCCGTTGGCATAGGCCTCGAAATGGCCGCGCAGGAACGCCGTGTTGCGCTCGTAGATCTCCTCGAGCCGGGCCACCGCGGCGGCCGCGTCGGTAAAGCTTTCGGTCTGGAACGGTTGCGGCGATTGCACGGTCAAGGGCGGCCTCATCTTGCTGAAGCCGATGGTAAGCGAAGCCGCCATACGAGTGCAACGCTCGTCGGCGGATCTTCCAGGCGCCGCCGAGGGTCCCCTCCCCGCGCGCCGAGACGCGAGGAGGGAATCGGCTCAGCCCTTCGCGAGCTGCGCGTCGAGGTCGTGCAGCACCTGGTAGCAGGGCAGCACCTGGGCAACGGACGCGTTGGGCTCGCGGCCCTCGCGGATCGCGGCGAAGAACTCGCGGTCCTGCAGCTCGATGCCGTTCATGGAGACATCGACCTTGGAGACGTCGATCTTCTCCTCCTTGCCGTTCACCAGATCGTCGTAACGCGCGATGTAGGTGCCGGTGTCGCCGATGTAGCGAAAGAAGGTGCCGAGCGGACCGTCATTGTTGAACGAAAGCGAGAGCGTGCAGATCGCGCCATTGGCGGCCTTGAGCTGGATCGACATGTCCATCGCGATGCCCAAGGTCGGGTGGATCGGCCCCTGGATCGCATTGGCCTTCACGATCGGCGAGCCCGCCTGATACGCGAACAGGTCGACGGTGTGGGCGGCGTGGTGCCACAGCAGATGGTCCGTCCAGCTGCGCGGCTGGCCCAGCGCATTCATGTTGGTGCGGCGGAAGAAGTAGGTCTGCACATCCATCTGCTGGATGTGGAACTCGCCGGCCTTGATCTTCTTGTGCACGAACTGGTGGCTGGGATTGAAGCGGCGGGTGTGACCGCACATCGCGACCAGCTTGGTCTCCTTCTGCAGCTCGACGACCTGCTGCGCGTCCTTCAAGGAGTCGGCGAGCGGAATCTCGACCTGCACGTGCTTGCCGGCCTTGAGGCAGTCGATCGCCTGCGCCGCGTGCATCTGCGTCGGCGTGCAGAGAATGACCGCGTCGACCTCCGGCAGCTTGAGGCTGTCGGCGAGCTCAGTCGCGACGTGCTTGATGCCGTATTTGTCGGCGACTTCCTTGGTCTGGTCGAAGCGGCGGCCGACCAGCGACACCACCTCGACGCCATCGATGTTCTTGATGCCGTCGAGATGCTTGATGCCGAAGGCGCCGGCGCCGGCGAGCGCGACCTTGATCGTCTTGGCCATTTAGTTGTTCTCCAGGATCAGATGGCCGACCGCGGTGTTGCTGGCCGGCACATGATAGAAGCGGTGGCGCACGGTCGGAGCGTTGCCCTTCTTGGTCTCGTTGACGTCGCTCATGGCGCCGCGCGCGATCAGCCACATCACGAGCTCGATGCCCTCGCTGCCGGCCTCTCGGACGTAGTCGATATGCGGCACCTTGGACAGGCCTTCGGGATCGTTGATCAGCTTGTCGAGGAAGGCGTTGTCCCATTCCCGGTTGATCAGGCCGGCGCGCGGACCCTGCAACTGGTGGCTCATGCCACCGGTGCCCCAGATCTGCACGTTGAGCGGCTCGTCATAGCTCTCGATCGCCTTGCGGATCGCCTTGCCCAGCATGAAGCAGCGGCGGCCCGACGGCACCGGATATTGCACGACGTTGACGGCGAACGGGATCACCGGACACGGCCAGGCATCGACCTGGCCGAACACGAGGCTAAGCGGCACGGTCAGGCCGTGGTCGACGTCCATCTTGTTGACGATGGTGAGGTCGAAATCGTCCTGGATCACCGACTGCGCGATATGCGCGGCGAGCTTCGGATGCCCGATCACCTTGGGCACCGGGCGCGGGCCCCAGCCCTCGTCGGCCGGCTGATACTCGGCCGCAGTGCCGATCGCGAACGTGGGAATCATGTCCAGGCTGAAGGCGGTCGCGTGGTCGTTGAAGACCAGGAACACGACATCAGGCTTCTGCTCCTTCTCCCACTGCTTGGCGAAGTCGTAGCCAGCGAACACCGGCTTCCAATAGTCCTCGCCGGTCTTGCCGAGGTCGAGAGCTGCGCCGATCGCCGGCACGTGCGAGGTGAAAACGCTTGCGGAGATTTTTGCCATTTACTTCTTCTCCCCGGTGTAGCGGTTGCCCTCAACCGAGCGGCCGCCCTTGATCATCATCTCGCGATACTGTTCTTCGGTCATGCCGGTCATGCTGCCGGCCATCTGCTGAAAGCTCTTGCCGTCGGTCGCGCCGATCTTGGCCAGGAAGTAGATGTTGCCACCAAGCGCAATGCAGCGGTTGAGGTCGCGGTCGAGCACGGCCTGCTTCTGCTCCTCGCTCATCGGCCATTCGTCGAGATAGGCGCGCTCGTTGGCCTTGAAGCGGGCGCGGTTCTCCGCCTTCATCAAGGACATGCAGAACTGGTTGAGGTGATAACCCATCCGCGACATGTCCGCGTCGAAGATGGTCGTGCCGGGAACGTCGGTATAGGGTTTGTCGAGCGACATCGCTTCCCTCCTTCAGGATTCTTCGGGCCAGTACAGCCGCATCGGATTGTCGACCAGGAGCTTCTGCTGCAGCTCCGCGGTGACGGCGATGTGGGGAATGAAGTCGACCAGCAGGCCGTCATCGGGCATGTGGTCCTTGAGGTTCGGATGCGGCCAGTCGGTGCCCCACAGCACGCGATCCGGGAAAGTCTCGACGATGCGCTTCGCAAACGGCACCACGTCGCGATAGGCGTTCTGCTCGCCGTTCAGCGCTGGGGGTCCCTTGACCGAGAGACGCTCCGGGCAGCTCACCTTGGACCAGACGTTGGAATGCTCGCGCATGAACTTCACGAACAGCTCGAACTCCGGGCCATCGACCGGCTTGGTCACGTCAGGACGACCCATGTGGTCGACGACGACGGTGGTCGGCAGCGACGTGAAGAAGTCCCACAGCTCGGGCAGGTCGACGGCTTCGAAATAGATCACGACGTGCCAGCCGAGCTTGTTGATGCGGTTGGCGATCTCGATCAACTCGTCCTTCGGCGTGAAGTCGACCAGGCGCTTGACGAAGTTGAAGCGGACGCCGCGCACGCCGGCGTCGTGCATCGCCTGCAACTCGGCGTCGGTGACGCTGCGCTTGACAGTGGCGACACCGCGCGCCTTGCCGTTCGAATGCGCCAGCACATCGACCATCGCGCGGTTGTCGGCACCGTGGCAGGTCGCCTGCACCACGACGTTGCGGGCGAAGCCGAGATGGTCGCGCAGCGCGTAGAGCTGCTGCTTGGAGGCGTCGCAGGGCGTGTACTTGCGCTCGGGCGCATAGGGGAATTCGGCGCCAGGGCCGAACACGTGGCAATGCGCGTCGACGCTGCCGGCCGGCACCTTGAAGCGCGGCTTCGACGGGCCGTCGTACCAGTCGAGCCATCCCGGGGTCTTCTGGAACTCCATGAGGTTCCCTACTCCTTGGACTTGATCTTGTTAATGATACGATCGGCCTCGGTGCGCCAGTCCGGGCTGCGCGCGAATTCCTTGGTGCCGCGCGTGCCGAACAGGCCGTCATCGGCGAGATCGGCGACCCAGGCCTGGCGCTCGGCGGTGCCGTCCGCCGACCACGGCGTCAGCCCGATGTCGCGTACGGTCTCGGCCACCTCCCTCACCTCCTCGGCGCGGCGGCGGCCATGCTCGATGACCCGCTGAAAGAAATAGGCGCCCTGCTTCTCCCAGTCGATCCCGGGAAAGGTCTCCTTCAGCGAGGCCAGCACCGCGTCCTCGACGCCATAGGCGCGGGCGGTGGTGAAGCTCTCGATCACCATCGCCTCCAGGCCCTTGATCATGATGCTGCGGCACATCTTTGTGGCCGAGGCCACGCCGAGCTTGTCGCTGGCGGGCTTGGCGGCGAAGCCGAGATCGTTGAGCAGCGGGGCCAGCTCGCGCGCGCCGGCGCCTCCCAGCAGCAGCGGCACCTTGATGCGATAGGGCGGCACCGAGGTCATCACCGCGCCTTCGACATAGCGGCCGCCGGCGCCGTCGATCAACGCGGCCGCGCGCTGCTTGGCGCCGGGCGAAGCCGAGTTGAAGTCGAGGAACCACGCACCTGGCTTGATCTTCGGAGCGCAGGCTTCCGCCACCGCCACGTCCTGACTGGCGGTCACTGCCGAGACGATGAAGTCGGCCTGCGCCGCCAGTTCGGCATGCGAGGCCGTGAGCGTCACGCCGATGCTCTCGGCATGGCTGCGCATCGCGTCGCCGCGGCTGTCCGCCAGCTTCACATCATAGGCCGAGACGCGCACGCCATCCTTGCGCAGATCCTCGGCGAGGATCTTGCCGACCTCGCCGTAGCCGATCAGCCCGACATGCCACTGGTTCGACGCCGCGGTCATCGCTGCTCAATCGATGTATTTGAGCCCGGCCTTCGCCAGCGGCTCGCGCATCTTGTACATGTCGAGGCCGAGCACGCCCGACGCCAGCTTCTCGCGCTTGTCGGCCTCGTTGGCCTCGCGCGCCGCGGCCGCATCCGCCGCCTGATGTGCGACCGCGGCCGGCACCACGACGATGCCATCAACATCGGCGACGATCACGTCGCCCGGATTGACCGCGGCGCCGGCGCAGACGATCGGGATGTTGACCGAGCCGAGCGTGGCCTTGACCGTGCCGCGCGCGGAGATCGCGCGCGAGAACACCGGGAACTGCATGTCGGTGAGATCGGCGACGTCACGGACGCCGCCGTCGATGACGAGGCCCTGGGCGCCGCGGGCGCGGAAGCTGGTCGCCAGGAGATCGCCGAAGAAGCCGTCGGTGTTCTCGACCGTGCAGGCCGCGACGACGACGTCGCCGGGCTGGATCTGCTCGGCCGCGACATGCAGCATCCAGTTGTCGCCGGGCTGCAGCAGCACCGTGACGGCCGTGCCGCACATCTTCGCCGTCGGATAGATCGGGCGCATGTAGCATTGCATCAGGCCGACGCGGCCCATCGCCTCGTGGATGGTGGCGACGCCGAACTTCGACAGCTTCTCCACCGCCGCCTTGTCGGCGCGGTTGATCTTCGTCTTGACGATGCCGAGATTGTTCATGGGGGTGCTCATATCGCCTGCCCTTTAGATTACTTGCCCTTGGCCTTCAACGCGGCGTCGAGACGCGGGAACACGCGCCGCGCATTGCCTTCGTAGATCTGGTGGCGCTGCTCGGGGGTCAGCTTGGCGGCCTCGATGTAGCGCTTGGTGTCGTCGTAGTAGAAGCCGGTCTCCGGATCGATGCCGCGGACGGCGCCGATCATTTCCGACGCGAACAGGATGTTGTCGATCGGGATCACGCCGGTCAGGAGGTCGATGCCCGGCTGGTGATAGACGCAGGTGTCGAAGAAGATGTTGTTGAGCAGATGGTCCTTCAACAGCGGCTTCTTCAGCTCCTGGGCGAGGCCGCGGAACCGGCCCCAGTGATACGGCACCGCGCCGCCGCCATGCGGGATCAGAAACTTCAGGGTCGGGAAGTCCTTGAACAGGTCGGACGTCAGGCACTGCATGAACGCGGTGGTGTCGGCGTTGAGATAGTGCGCGCCCGTGGTGTGGAAGCAGGCGTTGCAGCTGGTCGAGACGTGGATCATCGCGGGGATGTCGAGCTCGACCATCTTCTCGTAGATCGGGTACCAGTGCCGGTCCGACAGCGGCGGCGAGGTCCAGTGGCCGCCCGAGGGGTCCGGGTTGAGGTTGATGCCGACGAAGCCGTACTCCTTGATGCACTTCTCGAGTTCGGGAATGCAGGTCTTGGGGTCCACGCCCGGCGACTGCGGCAGCATGGCGACGCCGATGAAATTGTCCGGGAACAGCTTGCTGACGCGGTAGCAGAGCTCGTTGCAGATCCCAGCCCAGGTCGAGGACACCTGGAAGTCGCCGATATGGTGGGCCATGAAACTCGCGCGCGGCGAGAACACGGTGAGGTCGCTGCCTCGCTCCTTCATCTTCTTGAGCTGGTTGCTCTCGATGCTCTCGCGCAGCTCATCGTCGCTGATCGAAAGCTCCGACGCCTTGGGCATGACGGAGGGATCCTTGATGCCCGCGATCTGCCGGTTGCGCCACTCTTCGAGCGCCTTCGGAGCCGTCGTGTAATGGCCGTGCACGTCGATGATCACGTCAGTCTCTCCCTCAGATTGTCTCGCGAGCCAGCTAGCGCCTTCAATGCGCCGCCACGGGGGCGCCGACATCCTTGCCGCTGGCGCGGCCTCCCGGTCCCACGACCTGCTTTACCACAAGGGCGAGCGCCGCGATCAAGCCGGGAACTGCGATCACGGTGAAAATCTCGCTGAAGGTCAGGTGCCGCGCGGTCAATTCGGCGACCAGAAAGGAGCCGGCGATACCGCCGAAGCGGCCGATGCCCATCATCCAGGCGACGCCGGTGGCGCGGCCCTGGGTCGGATAGAACGCCGCGGCCAGCGCCGGCAGCGACGACTGCGCCGTGTTCATGACGACGCCGGCGACGAACACGATCACCACCAGGAAGCCCATGTTGCCGGCGGCCTGCCCGATCAGGAAGATCGTGACCGCCGTCAGCGCATAGCCGACCGCGACGATGCGGTTGGCGTTGAAGCGGTCCATCAGCACGCCGAAGAACACCGCCCCGACGCCGCCGAGCGGGAACAGCGCCGAGATCAGCGTCGCGGTCTGCGGGTTCAGCCCGACATCCTTGAACAGGATCGGCATCCAGTTGATCAGCGAATAGAAGATCACCAGGCCCATGAAATAGGTGACCCACAGCATCAGCGAGCCCACACGCAGCACCGGCGACAGCACCATGCCGATGCCGGTGGCATTGACGCGCCGGGTGGTCTCGGCATGCTCCGGCTCCAGCATCACGAACTGGCCGACTTCGGAGGCGGCAGAAGAGACCCTGCGCATGACCTTACGGACACGCTCCACACTGGCGCCTCGCGACAACAGGTAATGCACCGATTCCGGCAGGATCGCGATCAGCAGCACCGTCAGCACCAGCGGGGTGACGCCGCCGAGCACCAGCACGCTGCGCCAGCCCCATTGCGGGATCATCCACGCCGCGAGAAAGCCGCCGCATGCCGCGCCCAGCGGAAAGCCGCAGAACATCAAATTGGTCATGGTCGCGCGCAGCCGGCCCGGGCAATACTCGCTGAGCAGGGTCACGGCATTCGGCATGGCGGCACCGAGGCCGATACCGGTGACGCAGCGGAGCACGGTGAGCTCGGTGAGGTTGCTCGCGAACGCCGAGGCAAGACAGGCGATGCCGAAGATCAGCACGGAGCCGACCAGCACCAGCTTGCGGCCTAGACGATCGGCGATAGGCCCTGCGAACAGCGCCCCGCCGGCAAGGCCGAACAGCGCCGCGCTCAGCACCGGTCCCAGCGCCGACTTCTCGATGCCCCACTCCTTCAGGAGCGACGGCGCGATGAAGCCGATCGCCGCGGTGTCGAAGCCGTCGAGCAGCACGATGACGAAGCCGAGCGCGAAGATCAGCCACTGGAAGCCGGAAAACGGGTGGTCGTCGAGAAAGGCCTGGACGTCGACACGGGCGGTCGTTGGCATCGCTTCTGCTTCCTTGGGGTGCTGTTCTGGCGCATCAACCGAGGTCCGCAGACGCCCGTTCCTCGCGTGGTCGGGTCTTGCAGCTTCGGCAGCTTGACAGGCTATGTGACGGACAGGGACAGCGCGCACCAGCGCCCGGGGGCTTCTATCAGCTATTCCGAAACGGCATAAGATATCACATGAGCCATGCTGAATTTAGAATGGGTCTGGAGAGGCCGCCACAGCCGCTTGGGCGCAACGTCGAGGCTCACACCTCCACCTCCCCAGGCGACGCTGCTACACTTGAAGATCGGAGCTTTGCGCTCGCGTGTCTCCAAGTCGTCAGGGCCGGGCTTGTCCCGGCCATCGACGTTGGTCGGCATCCTGGGAATGACGTGCTGGGAATGACGTGGATGCTCGGGACGAGCCCGGGCATGACGGAGTAACTCATTGGCGGGGTTGCTCGTCCCAGGAGTCCGATATCTTCACATGCCCGCCTTGAACCTCCAGGGGACAATGGCGCCGCCCGAACCGAACTGACGCAGCGCTCAGCGCGGCAGCTTCCTGATCAACGCGGTCGCCAGCTTGATCGTCTGCTGCGCCAGCGGCGTCGGGCGCTTGTGCGCCGAGGTGACGAAGCACAGCACGCTTGTCGGGGCCGGCTCGGTCAGCGGCCGGATCGCGAGCTCGCCGGCGCGGCCCGAGGCGGCGACGCCGCTCGGGGTCAGCACCGCGTGGCCGTAGCCGGCGCAGACGAGATCGATGATCGAAGGCACGCTCGATACCTCCCAGGCGATGTCGAGCTTGATCCCGGCGAGCGCGGCCTGCGTCTCCAGCAGGCGCCGCATCGCGTGCACCCGCTCCGGCATGATCAGGCTGTAGCGCGACAGCTCGGCCATCGGCAGCGGCGCGGTGACGCGGCGCTTGCCCTTCGGCGCGTGGCTGACGAGGGCGAGCGGCTCCTGCAGCACCGGCGTGATCTCGATGCCGGCCTGGGCTTCCGGATTGTAGACCATGCCGACATCGATGCGGCCCGTGGTGACCCACTCGACCACATGCGTCGACAGGCCCTCGACCACGGCGAGGCGCGCGGCCGGATATTCCTTCCGGAAGCGGTCGATCAGCGGCAAGGTCAATTGCCGCGCGATGCTCGGCGGCAGGCCGATGGTGACGCGGCCGACCGGCGCATCGCGGCTGGCGCCGAGATCCTCGCGCGCATGCGCCACCAGCTGCAGCACGCCGACGCTGTGGTCGAGCAGCCGCTTCCCCGCTTCAGTCAGTTCGACGCCGCGCCCGTTGCGCGCGAACAGCTGCTGCTTCAATTCCGATTCCAGCGCCCGCACCTGCCGCGACAGCGCCGGCTGCGCCACGTCGAGCACGGACGCGGCCTTGCTGAACGAGCCGAGCTCGGCGACCTGGACGAAGTATTCGAGCTGCTTGAGGTTCATGGGCGGTGGCCCCGCGAATGCCCGTGGTGTGACGCGAACTCGGAGCCGCAAGCGCGCTGCAACCTCGCCCCGCTTGCGGGGCCGCGACGAGCTTCGCTCGCGCTGAGAGGTCGGATTGCATCGTCAGATGCAATCCGGGTGAGGGGGTACAGGTCTATCCGCGAACACCCCCCGCGCGGCTGCCCCTCACCCCAACCCTCTCCCCGTAAGAACGGGGAGAGGGAGCGCACCGTTGTTCTCATCTGACAGCGAGCTTTCATCAAACCCGCCTCATCTCAATTCAACACGTTCACCGAAAAATTCAGCACCGACGCAAACCCTACCCAACACGCATAGGGCACGAACAGCAACGCGGCGATCCGGTCCTCGCGCCATTGCATGACGATGAAGATCACGATCAGCACGAACATGCTGGCGATGATCGCGAACGCGACCCACATCAGATGCGCGGTGAAGAACACGGGCGACCAGGCGAAGTTCAGCACCAGCTGTCCCCACCACACCTGCATCACAGCGCCGCTTTCGACCCGCTCATAGGTGCGCCAGCCGGCGACCGCAATCATGATGTAGAGCACGGTCCAGGCGATCGGAAACAGCCAGCCCGGCGGGGTGAACCAGGGCTTGTTGAGCGAGCCGTACCAGGCGCCGGGCATGTTGGAGGCGCCGATGATCCAGCCGCCTCCGACCACGAGGACCAGCAGGACGAGGAGATGCAGGATGGATCGGTTCATATTCCGCTCGGCGTGATTTACAGGAGGAGGTTCTCGGTCCGTCCGCTGGCGACCGGCAGCCATGCGGCTTGGGCACCCACGCACGCACTGGACAGGGCTGCCGGGTGCGCGTAGCCAGGACATAACACAATGCGAGGAAAAGTCAGGGTTTTCGCCCTGATACCCACGTCCAGGGACCGGAACGCCGATCACATCTGCGCCGGGTCCTAATACCAGGAAACGGAGTTTCGTCAGTGGCTGATTCCCCGGCCTCCCCTTCAGCCATCGCCTCGATCGCGGCCGTCGAAGCCGGCCTCGCCGCGCAGGGCTATATCGCCAGCCGCCAGATCGCCACCGCCGTCTACCTGTCGCAGGCGATCGACAAGCCGATCCTGGTCGAGGGGCCGGCCGGCGTCGGCAAGACCGAGCTCGCCAAGGCGATCGCCGCCTGGCGCGGCCTGAAGATGATCCGGCTGCAATGCTATGAGGGTCTCGACGAGGCCAAGGCGCTGTACGAGTGGAAATACGCCAAGCAGCTGCTCTACACCCAGATCCTGAAGGACAAGCTCGGCGAGGTGCTCGGCGGCGCCCAGACCTTGCATGCCGCGCTCGGCCAGCTGCATGATTTCGGCGACGTGTTCTTCTCCAAGGAGTTCGTCGAGCCGCGGCCGCTGCTGCAGGCGCTGCTCGAGCCAAACGGTTGCGTACTGCTGATCGACGAGATCGACAAATCCGACGCCGAGTTCGAATCGCTGCTGCTGGAGATCCTCTCCGATTTCCAGGTTACGATCCCCGAGCTCGGCAGCATCGCCGCCGCAAAGCCGCCGACGGTGATCCTGACCTCCAACTCCGAGCGCAATCTCGGCGACGCGCTCAAGCGGCGCTGCCTGCATCTGCACATCGGCTTCCCCGAGCAGAAGCTGGAGGAGCGCATCGTCGAGAGCCGCGTGCCCGGCATCGCGCAGAATCTGCGCCGGCAGCTCGTGGCCTTCATCCACGACGTCAGGACGCTCGACCTGAAGAAGCAGCCTTCGGTGAGCGAGACCATCGATTGGGCGCGCGTGCTGGTGCTGCTGCAGGCCGCTGAACTCGGCCACGAGGTGGTCAAGGACACGCTCAACGTGCTGCTGAAATACGAATCGGACATCGAGGTTGCGCTGCCGCAGGTGACGACCTTCGTCGCCAAGGCGCAGCGCCAGAACATCTTCGGGTAGGCGCCATGCAGGAGAACCTGCATCGGTTCTTCCGGGCGGCGCGCGGCGCCGGCGTGCACGTCTCGCCGGCCGAGAGCATCGACGCCATGCGCGCGGTGGCGAGCGTCGGTCTCGCCGACCGCACGGTGCTGCGCGACAGCCTGCTGCTGACGCTCGCCAAGAGCGAGGACGAGAAGAAGGCGCTCGGCGCCTGCTTCGACCTGTTCTTCGCCCATGTCGATCCGGCGCAGGCCGAGGCGAATGACGAGACGCGGCAGGACGCGGCGTCGAAGGAGGCCCAGGCAGCTCCGCCATCATCGGGACAGCCGGCCGGCGCCGAAGCGGATGCAGAGCTTGGGCCCCTCGCCCAGATGCTGCTGACGCAGAACACGGCTGACATCTCGGCCGCGATCGCCAAAGCGTCCAGCGCCGTCGGGCTGTCGGAGATCCGCTACTTCACCCAGCGCGGCCTGTTCTCCAGCCGCATGCTGGAGACGATGGGCATCCAGCGGCTGCGCGACGATCTGGATACGCTCACCGAAACCAATCCGTCATTGGCGGAGCGGCTGCAGGCCGGGCTCGACGGCCTGCGCGACACCGTGCGCGATGCCGTCGCGCAGGCGCTGGCGCTGTACGGCCGAGAAGAGACCGAGAATCTGCGCCACGAGATCCTGCGCAATGCCCAGCTCTCGCGCATCGAGCCGCGCCAGGTCGCGGCGATGCGGGCGCTGATCCGGCAGATCGCGCGCCGCCTGCGCGAGCGCTATGCGAAGCCGCGCAAGCGCCAGCGCCGCGGCCATCTCGACGTCCGCCGCACGCTCCGCCGCAACGCCGCCTGGGGCAGCGTGCCCTTCCTCACCGCGTGGAAGCGACGGCACCGCGACCGCCCGAAGGTCGTCGCGCTGTGCGACGTCTCCGGCTCCGTCGCCCGCGTCTCGGACTTCTTCCTGCTGCTGATCCACAGCCTGCACGACGTCGTCAGCGACGTCCGCTCGTTCGCATTCTCCGGCCACCTGATCGAGGTCAGCGATATCCTGGAGCAGAAGCCGGCCGAGGAGGCCATGGCCGAGATCATGCACAAGGTCGGCTTCGGCTCGTCCGACTACGGCTCGTCGCTGGTCGATTTCGAGAAGCAGTTCATGGCCTCGGTGACGCCGCAGACCACCGTGATCATTCTGGGTGATGCCCGCAGCAACAAGCTCGCCCCGCGCGCCGACATCCTGAAAGCGATCTCGGAGCGCGCCAAGCGCGTGGTGTGGCTCAATCCAGAGGGCCGCATGACCTGGGGCTGGGGCGATTCAGAGATGCCGCGCTACCAGACCTTCTGCAACGTCGTCCGCCCCTGCGCGACGGCCCAGCAGCTCGAGCGCGCTGTGAGCGACATCGTCTCGGCCTATCAGTAGGCCACCGCTCTCACCCCGTCATTGCGAGCGAAGCAAGCAATCCAGGGGTGGAGCAAGGACTCTGGATTGCTTCGTCGCTGCGCTTCTCACCATGACGCCGAAAATTCGTAGGGTGGCAAAGCCGTCGTGCGGCGCAAGCCGCGCGATGGCGTGCCCACCGACAGTCCATCCGCGCAAGACGGCGGGCATGGCGCGAACATGTAACACGGACAAACAATCACATTGCGGGCGCGCCTTTGCCCACCCTACGCACCGTCGGCGGAGCTACCTTCCCCCCGCCGCCCGCTTCAACAATGCCGCACGCTGCTGGTCCGTAAAACTCACCCCCGACTTCTTCTCCACCACGCGCACCGCCCACGACCGCATCGGATCGTCATCCACCCGCGCCGGCTCGCGCAGGATCGCGACGCCGATCTCCAGCATCTTGGCATCGGCCTGATGCTCGATGCCGCCGCCACCGGCGCTTGCCAATGCCAGCGCGCCGGCCGCAGCGCCGATGCCGGCGGCCAGCGCCGTCGCCACGAAGAGTTTCCAATCCAAGTCCACCCCCTGCTCTCATCCGCCCCTGGGCGGCCACGCTCGAACAGGTTGGTGGCCGCGACATGGCGATCCCGCGTCCATCGTTCGACAGAGGGCGCATCAGACGACCACAATTGTTCGACGAACGAAGCCCGATGCCTGCGAACTGTGATGTGCTGTGTGACTGCCCGTCGCGTTACCATGTCGCAGCGCTCGAGCCTTGTGTCGTCGGGCAAATCACGACGATGCTTGCGCCCAACCTGATCCGGCGAAGAGGGGCGTACGCGTCGTCACGATACGTGGGGCAGGCTGCGGTGGACGCCGTTGCATCATGCGCTTGTTGCGCGGACGAGTGATGTCGTGGCGTACGGTGAAGTCGTGATGTCCTGATACCCCGACGCTGGTATCACCCGCGCAACGCGCTACGCGCGTTGTCGCGAACGCGACGAGGCTTCGCCTCGCGCGGAGGTGGCCAACAAGCCCGGCGCACCAGGGAGACCACGTATAAGCCGTCAAACATCGCGCAGGGAAGGCCGGCATGTTCGGCCCACCTGTGGTTCCTGCCCCGTGCATTTTTGATCGCACGGGGGCCGCGGGTGTGGTGGACACCCGGCCTTCCCTGCGCCCTCGATTTTCGCCGGGGGTGATCGACCAGCAAAGCTCGGGCCGACCAGCCGCGAGAGCGCGATGTCATATTCCAGATTCGACCGATCAAAGACGGGCCCCTGCCGGCAGCACCCGCCCTCAGCGCGGCACCACCGCAGTCGCCTCGATCTCCACCCGCGCGGCCTTCTCGACCAGCCTGACGACCTGCACCAGGGCCATCGCGGGATAATGACTGCCAAAGATCTCGCGATAGATCTTCCCAAGCTCCTTCAGATGGCCGAGATACTCATCCATGTCGACGACATACCAGGTCAGGCGCACCAGGTGCTCCGGACGCGCATGGCCCTCGGCCAGGATCGCGGCGATGTTTTCCAGCGCCTGCCGCACCTGCGCGACGAAGCCGTCGGCGAGCGTCTCGCTCGCGTCCCAGCCGATCACGCCGCCGGTGACGACGATGCGCCCCTCGGCGCTGATGCCGTTGGCATAGCCCTTTGGCATCGGCCAGCCGCTCGGCTGCAGCACGCGCATGCCCTCGGCCTCATCCTGCTTCACCACGGCCAGCGTGGGCGCCTTGGTCGTGCTCACGACTGTGCCTCCTTATCGATTGTCAGCGCCGGACGGCGGCGCGGCCACGCCTTGCGCCAGCTGCCGCAGGGCAAAGCGCTTCAGCTTGCCGGTCTCGGTCTTGGGCAACTGTGTCACGAACTCGATCGCACGCGGATATTTGTACGGTGCGATCTCGCGTTTGACATGCTCCTGCAGTTCGGCCACCAGCGCCGGCGTGCCTTCGGCTCCCGGCGCCAGCACGACATAGGCCTTCACGACCATGCCGCGCGCGTCGTCGGGAGCACCGACAACGCCGCATTCGGCGACAGCCGCGTGCGTCAGCAGCGCCGCCTCGACGTCGGTGCCGGCGATGTTGTAGCCGGACGAGACGATCATGTCATCGGAGCGCGACTGGTACCAGAAGTAGCCGTCCTCATCCATCACATAGGTGTCGCCGGTGACGTTCCAGCCGTTCTGAACATATTTGCGCTGACGCTCGTCGGCGAGATAGCGGCAGCCGGTGGGACCGCGCACTGCGAGCCGCCCCATCGTGCCCGGCGGCACGTCGCGGCCCTCGTCGTCGACGATCTTGGCCTCGTAGCCCGGCACCGGCTTGCCGGTGGCGCCGGGGCGGATCTCGTCCTCGATGGCGCTGATGAAGATGTGCAGCATCTCGGTCGAACCGATGCCGTCCATCAGCTTCAGCCCGGTCGCCTTCAGCCAGGCGTCGAAGGTCGGCTTCGGCAGGGTCTCACCGGCGGAAACGCATTTGCGCAGCGAGGAGATGTCGCGCCCCTCGAGCTTGCTCAGCATCGCCCGATAGGCGGTCGGCGCCGTGAAGCAGATCGTGGCCTTGGTGCGCTCGATGGCCGCGAGCAGATCGTCCGGCGAGGTTTTTTCCAGCACGACATAGGATGCCCCGATATGCATCGGAAACAGCACGCCGCCGAAGCCGAAGGTGAAGGCGAGCGGTGCGGTGCCGATGAAGCGGTCGCTCTGGCTGGCGCGCAGCACGTTGCGGGCGTAGCCGTCGCACACTGCGAGCATGTCGCGGTGAAAATGCATGGTGCCCTTGGGATCGCCGGTCGTACCGGAAGTGAAGGCGATCAAGCAGAGATCGTCGGAGGCGGTGTCGACTGCGGTGAACTCCGGGCTGGCATCGGCGATCAGCGCTTCCAGCGCGCTGGGCTGGCCGTTGCCCCAATAGACCACCTGCTTCAGCGCCGGCGCGATCGGGCGGGTCTTTTCCATCTCGTCGGCGAGCTTGCCGTCGCACAAGGCCAGCGCGATCTGCGCCTTCTGGATCGGATAGGACAGCTCTTTGGCGCGCAGCAGCGGCATGGTGGCGACCACGATGCCGCCGGCCTTGATGACGGCCAGATAGGTGGCGACCATCATCGGATTGTTGGCGGAGCGGAGCAGCACGCGGCCGCCGGGCACGAGGCCGAGCTTGCCGACCAGGACGTTGGCGATCCTGTTCACCAGGGCCTGCAGCTCACGATACGTGTAGCCGATGTCAGCGCTGATGATGCACGGCGCATCGCCCCGCCCCTCATTCACCCAGCGATCGACGAAATGCGTCACGCAGTTCAGCCGCGGCGGATACTGGAATTCGGGCCGGCTGAAGACGAAGTCAGGCCACAGCTCGCGCGGCGGCAGATTGTCCTGGGCGAAGGTGTCGACGTGGGCGCTGTGCGCATGCGCACTGGCGCTCTCCGGCTGCTGAACCTTGGCGGCAGTGGCCATCACACGCTCCTGTCTGAAGGGAAGAACGCCCGGCACGTTTCAGTCCTAAACATTTTAGACTTAAAACATCTGGACGCAAGAGCCGAAGATAGCCGAAGATTGTGCACTGCCCGCAAATTGTTTGAGCGTTTGCCGCGCGTGGCAGCGTGGCCTGCGACGTCCTGTCAGGCCCGCTTCAATCCTGCCGGCGCTGCACGGCCTTCTGCGCCGACCCCTTGGTCTTGGCGAGCAGCCGCATCAACTCGCGCACGTCCTTCTCCGTGAGATCGCCGAAGATATCCGCGATCCAGGTCTCGTGCTCGGCCGCCATCTTGCGGAATTCGGCGCGGCCGAGCTTGGTCAGCCGGATCACCTGGACGCGGCGGTCGGTATCGGAGGTGCGGCGATCCAGATGGCCGGATTCGACGAGGCGCTCGACCAGTCCAGTGACGTTGCCGTTCGAGACCATCATGCGCTTGGAGACGTCGGACAGGGTCATGCCATCAGGCGCCTTGTCGAGCTGCGCCATCAGGTCGAAACGCGGCAGGGTCACGTCGAAACGCTCACGCAGCCGGCTGCGGATCTCGCCTTCGATCAGCGTCGTGCAGGTGAGCAGGCGCAGCCACAGCCGCAGCTCCTCGGCATGGTCCTCGGGCAGCTCGACGGCCTTGGTCTCGGAATCAAGCGTCATGACGGAATCACTTGGGCACGTTCAGCCTCGTCTGGCGAGGCTCGTGAGTTTGACCTTCAGGACCTCCCGGGAGCAAGGAAAAATGTACCGTCATTTTGCGCAGGACGATGAGGCGGCAATTCCTTTAACCTTCAAGCAATTGGCGCGGCGCTTGCATGCGTGCCGAAACTGCCCTTTCCGCAAGCAGCTCGCTTGCGGCTGAGGGCGTCATCAGACTAGGCTTGTGACCAAGCTGCGGTCTGGCCCATCGTTTGGTCAGGTGCAAAAAACATAAACCTGAAATTCCGCATCCCGGGGGAGTTGTCATGAAAATGAGTTCGAAGCTGGCCGGTCTCGGCGTCGGTCTTGGCATTGCTGCGAGCCTGCTCGCCCAGCCGACGCTGGCCGCCGACAAGATCAAGATCGGCGTCATCGTCACCCTCTCCGGCCCCGCCGCCGCGCTCGGCGGCCAGGTCCGCGACGGCTTCAACCTTGCCATCAAGGACCTCGGCGGCAAGATGGGCGGCAAGGACGTCGAGGTGGTCGTCGCCGACGACGAGCTCAAGCCGGACGCCGCGATCACCAAGGTCAAGGGCCTGCTCGAGCGTGACAAGGTCGACTTCGTCGTCGGTCCGATCTTCTCCAACATGCTGCAGGCGATCCACCGGCCGGTCACCGAGAACAAGACCTTCCTGATCAGCCCGAATGCCGGTCCGTCCAGCTACGCCGGCAAGGAGTGCAGTCCCTACTTCTACGTGACCTCGTACCAGAACGACCAGGTGCATGCCGTTCTCGGCAAGGTCGCGCAGGACCGCGGCTACAAGAAGATGTATCTGCTGGTTCCGAACTACCAGGCCGGGCGCGATTCCGTCGCCGGCTTCAAGCTCGACTACAAGGGCGAGATCGTCGAGGAGTCCTACGTCCCCCTCAACACGCTCGATTTCCAGCCTGAACTGTCCAAGATCTCCTCGCAGAAGCCGGACGCCGTGTTCACTTTCATGCCGGGTGGCATGGGCGTGAACCTCGTCAAGCAGTTCAAGCAGGCCGGCCTTGCCGACACCATTCCGGTGCTCTCGGCCTTCACGGTCGACGAATCCACGCTGCCTGCGCAGCAGGACGCCGCGGTCGGAATGTTCGGCGGCGCCAACTGGGCGCCCAATTTCGACAATCCGCAAAGCAAGAAGTTCGTCGCCGGCTACGAGGCCGCCTACAACAGCGTGCCCGGCACCTACGCCATGCAGGCCTATGACGCCGCGCTTTTGATCGACAGCGCCGTGAAGGCGGTCAATGGCGACCTCAGCAACAAGGATGCGGTGGCCGCGGCGCTGAAGAAGGCCGATTTCGCCTCGCTGCGCGGCAACTTCAAGTTCAACACCAATGGCTACCCGATCCAGGACTTCTATCTGACCAAGGTCGCCAAGCGGCCCGACGGCAAGTTCCAGACCGAAATCGTGCAGAAGGTGTTCGAGAACTACGCCGACCGCTACGCCAAGGATTGCGCGGCCAAGTAACAACAGGGAGCGAAACCAACATGAATCATCCGGAAATCGCCGGCATCACCCGGGCCAATGAGGGCATCCAGGGCATCTCCTGGAACATCCTCGGCCAGGTCTACGTGCCGAAGAACCGCACCGAGCACAGCTTCTCCTGGCATGCGACGTTCCCGGTCGGCACCTTCGTGCCGCCGCACATTCATCCCGACCAGGACGAGTATCTCTACATCCTCGAGGGCCGGCTCGACTTCTTCCTCGACGGCGCCGAGGAATACGCCACCGCCGGCGACACGGTGCGGCTGCCAATGGGCAAGCCGCACGGCATCTTCAACAAGTCGCAGCAGACGGCGAAGACCTTGTTCTGGGTGTCGCCGACGCGGCGGCTCTACGAGCTGTTCTGGGCGATCCACAACATGCGCGAGCAGAACCCCGACGACGTGGTGAAGCTCGCCGCCGAGCACAACATCCACTTCCTGCCCCCGCCTCCGGGGGCGTGAGCCGGGCTGGTGCTTGGGTTCGAACTATACCGCAGAATGCAGGCGGCTGCCTCTCCCCGTTGTTACGGGGAGAGGGCTGGGGTGAGGGGCAGCCCGGAAAACGGTGCTCGACGCTGACTTACGACGCCTGTCGCGTCACCATCCGCGCGGCAAATCCAGCCCGGCTGGCATAGCCGCGCACGATGCCTTCGCGGGCTTCGTAGTTGAGGATGGTGTTGATGTCGCTGAACCCCTGCGGCGCGAGCTGCTCGACGGCATCGATGACGCCCTCGGGGCCGCCGCGACGGTTGGACGCGACGATCTCGGCCGTCATCGGCAGCCGCTTCTGCTCATAGGTCATCAGCGCCTGGCGCGGATGCTCGGAGCGGGCCAAGGCATCGGCGAGCGCTCGGGCATCGAGAATGGCCTGCGAGGCGCCGTTGGAGCCGACCGGGTACATCGGATGCGCGGCGTCGCCCAGCAGCGTGACGCGGCCACTCGACCAGTAAGGCAACGGATCGCGGTCGCAGCAGGGATATTCCCAGAACTCCGGCGTCGCCCGCACCATCGCGGCGAAGTCGACCTGGGGAATGGAGAAGCCGTTGACATGCGGCATCAGCTCGTCGGCCTTGCCGAGCCGCGACCAGTCCTCGCGCCGCGGCGGCGCGGTGTTGGCATCGCCGATGCGCACCAGCACCGCCCAGTTGGTGAGGCGGCTCGCGGGGCTCGAGCCCTCGGCGATCGGATAGATCACCGCCTTGGCGTTGAGGCCGCCGGCGATGATCATCGAACGCCCGGTCAGGAACACCGGCCAGTCGGTGGCGCCGCGCCACAGCATCAGGCCGTTCCAGCACGGCGCGCCCTCGTTCGGGAACAGCGTCTGCCGGACCTTGGAATGGATGCCGTCGGCGCCGATCAGCACGTCGCCGCGGGCGGTGTGGACATGGGCGCCGGTGCGGTCGAAGAAATACGCGGTGACCCCGCCCTCATCCTGGGTGAAGGCGCCGAGCCGGCAGCCGGTGTGGACCTTCTCAGGCCCGAGCCGCTGCATCACCGCCTGATGGATCACGCTCTGCAGACGGCCGCGGTGAATCGAGAATTGCGGCACGTCATGGCCGGCATCGAGCCCGCGGGTCTCGTGCCAGACCTCCTGGCCGCGCCGGGTCAGGTAGAACAGCTCATAGGTCCGGATGGCGACCTCGTCGAGCCGGTCGAGCAGCCCGAGCTGGGCGAGCTCGCGGATCGCGTGCGGCAGGGTGTTGATGCCGACACCGAGCTCGCGGATTGCATCCGCCTGCTCGAACAGCTCACAGTCGATGCCGCGCGCCCGCAGCATCAGAGCCGTGGTCAATCCGCCGATACCGCCGCCTACGATGATCGCCTTCATCGTTCCCTACTCCACTCGTACTTCGCATACCGGGCGGCAGCGTTGCACAGCGGCTCACTCCGCCGCAAGCGGCTTCGCAGCCTCGGCCTTCAGCTCGGCCCGCGTTTTCGGCTTAGCCTTAATCTTCAGCTCCTCGAAATCCTGCCGGTCGCGGACGCTGTTGCGGAAGATCTGCTCCTTGCCCGGCAGATATTGCGGCGGACAGAACATGTCGGCGCCGTACCAGGCCGCGGCCTTCATCGTGAAGGCGGGGTCGACCAGATGCGGACGGCCGAGCGCGACGAGATCGGCGCGGCCGGCGGCGAGGATGGTATTGACCTGGTCGGCCGAAGTGATGTTACCGACGCACATGGTGGCGACATCAGCCTCATTGCGGACCTGGTCCGAGAACGGCGTCTGGAACATGCGGCCGTAGATCGGCTTGGCCTCGCGCACGGTCTGCCCGGTCGAGACGTCGACGAGATCGACGCCCGCCTCGCCGAAGGCGCGGGCGATCAACACCGCGTCGTCACCAGTGATGCCGCCCTCGGCCCAGTCGGTGGCGGAGATGCGCACCGACATCGGCTTGTGCGCCGGCCACGCCGCGCGCATCGCCGCGAACACTTCCAGCGGGAAGCGCAGCCGGTTCTCCAGCGAGCCGCCGTACTCATCGGTGCGCCTGTTGGTCAGCGGCGAGATGAAGCTCGCGAGCAGATAGCCGTGGGCGCAGTGCAGTTCGAGCATGTCGAATCCGCAGCGGTTGCCGCGCTCGGCCGCAGCGACGAAGTCGGTCTTGATCGCATCTATCGACTGGCGGTCGAGCTCGCGCGGCACCTGGCTGTCCGGGAAATACGGCAATGGCGACGCCGACACCACGTCCCAGCCGCCCTGCTCCAACGGCCGGTCGATGCCGTCCCACATCAGCTTGGTCGCGCCTTTGCGGCCGGCGTGGCCGAGCTGCAGCGCGAACTTCGCCTGCGAGTTCGCATGGACGAAATCGACGATGCGCGTCCACGCCGCCTCCTGGGCGTCGTTCCACAGACCGGCACAGCCGGGCGTGATGCGGGCACCGCGGCTGACGCAGGTCATCTCGGTGAACAGCAGACCCGCGCCGCCGATCGCGCGCGAGCCGTAATGCACCAAGTGGAAATCGCCAGGGACACCTTCCTCCGCCGAGTACATGCACATCGGCGACAGCACCGCGCGGTTCACGATTGTCATCTCGCGCAGCTTGAGCGGCTGGAACATCGGCGCCAAGGGCTTCTCGACATCGACATCAAAACCCTTGGCGCGGACCTGGCGCGCGAAGGCCTTGTCAACCTCGGCCACGAAGTCCGGCGCGCGCAGAGTGAGATTGTCGTAGGTGATCGCTTTCGAGCGCGTCATCACGCCGAACGCGAACTGAACCGGATCGAAATCCCAGAAGCGGTCGACATGCTCGAACCAGACCAGCGACACGTCGGCGGCGTGCTGGGTCTTCTCGACCTCCTCGCGCCGGCCATGCTCGTAAAGATCGAGCGCCGCTGGAATGTTGGGCGCGCGCTGCATGGCGTCGGCCAGCGCGATCGCGTCCTCCATCGCAAGCTTGGTGCCCGAACCGATCGAGAAATGCGCGGTCGACTTGGCGTCACCGAGCAGCACCATGTTGTCCCTGACCCAGCGCTTGTTGCGGATCATCGGGAAATTGCGCCACATCGAGCGGTTGATCAGCAGCGGATGGTCGCCGAGGAACCAGCCGAAGATCTCCTTCATGCGATCGGCGGACTGCCGCTCGTCCAGCCCGGTCAGGCCGGCGCGCTCGAAGGTCTCGGGATCCGTCTCGAATATCCAGGTCGAGTGCCCCGCCTCATACTGATAGGCGTGCGCAATGAACGGGCCCCACTCCGTCTCCTGGAAGATGAAGGTGAAGGCATCGAGCGGCTTGGTCGAGCCCATCCACGCGAACTTGTTGGCGCGCAGGTCGACCTCGGGCTGGAAGTGATCGACATACTTCTGGCGGAAGCGGCTGTTGATGCCATCCGACAGGATCAGGAGATCGGCATCAGCGAATTGCGTCTCGTCCTCGAGATCGACCTCGAAGTGCAGAGCGACACCCAGCTCGTGGGCACGCTCCTGCAGGATGCGCAGCAGCGTGCGGCGCGAGCAGCCGCAGAAGCCGTTGCCGCCGACGCGATGCACCGTGCCGCGGAAGTGCACGGCGATATCATCCCAGTAGGCGAACTCCTGGGTGATGCGCTGGTAGCTCGGCAGATCGTGCTTCTCGAAATTGTCGAGCGTGGCGTCCGAGAACACCACGCCGAAGCCGAACGTATCGTCGGCACGGTTGCGCTCGTAGACCGCGATGTCGGCGCTGGGCCGCTGCTTCTTGAGCAATATCGCCGCATAGAGACCGGCAGGTCCGCCGCCGATGATCGCGATCTTCATGAGCGCCTCCGCTGGAGAGCCGAGCCAATGAAAATTATTTTAGACCTAAAATATCTCCTGGCAAGTCCCTTTGGTTCCCGCGGCCGCTCAATTGCCCTGGAAGACCGGTTTGGACTTGGCGGCGAACGCTTCGAAGGCGCGGTTGAAATCCTCTGTCGTCATGCACAAGGCCTGGGCAACTGCCTCCGCCTCGATCGCCTCCTCGACCGACATCGCCCATTCCATCGCCAGCATGCGCTTGGTCATCGTGTTGGCAAAGGTCGGGCCGTTCGCGATCTCTGTTGCCAGTGTCACGGCCTGCCCCAGCACGTCGGCGGGCGCGACGGTGCGGCTGAAGAAGCCCCAGCGCTCGCCCTCGTCCGCGCTCATGAAGCGGCCAGTGTAGAGCAGTTCGGACGCACGCGACTGGCCGATGATGCGCGGCAGGATCGCGCAGGCGCCCATGTCGCAGCCGGCAAGACCGACCTTGTTGAACAGGAACGCTACCTTGGCGCCGGTCGCTGCGAGACGAATATCGGAGGCCATCGCGACGATGGCGCCGGCACCGGCGCAGATGCCCTCGACGGCGGCGACGATCGGCTGCGGACAGGCGCGCATCGCCTTGACCAGGTCGCCGGTCATGCGGGTGAAGGCGGTGAGACCCTTGGTGTCCATCTTCACCAGCGGACCGATGATCTCGAACACATCGCCGCCGGACGAGAAGTTGCCGCCGGCGCCGGTCACGACCACCGCCTTGACCTCATCGTCGAAGGCACAGGCCCGGAAGAAATCGGTCAGCTCGCGATAGCTCTCGAACGTCAGCGGATTCTTGCGCTCGGGCCGGTTCAACGTCACGGTCGCGACGCGATCCTTGACCGTAAGCAGGAAATGGCTGGGCTTGTAGTCCGCCAGCGGCACGGTGACGGGGTTGGCCGGTCTCGACATGTAAGTTCCCTCTGTTCAACTGTTTTCGTTAGGCCAGGGCGCTGCGGCTCACACTTCGCCGCCGGCAACCGCGATCGCCTGCCCCGTGATCGCACCGGCACCGCTGCCGCACAGCCACAGCACAGTGTCGGCAACCTCCTGCGGCATGATGAGACGCCCCTGCGGATTGTGCTTGGCAAGCTCGGCGATCGCTTGCTCCCGGCTGCGGCCGGTCTTTTTCATGATGTTGTCGACGCTTTCCGCGACAAGATCGGTATCGGTAAAGCCGGGACACACGGCATTGACCGTGACGCGCGTCGCGGCCAGCTCCAGCGCCAGCGATCGCGTGAGGCCGACGACCGCATGCTTGGCCGCGGTGTACGCGCTGACATAGGGATAGCCCTTGAGGCCCGCGGTAGACGCCACTGCGACAATCCTGCCGTAGGGCCTGCCCTTCATCGCCGGCAGCACCGCCTGCACGGCGTGTACGACGCCCATGAAGTTGATGTCCATCATGCGGTGGAACAGCGCGGTGTCGGATTTCAGGAACGGCGCCGATTCTGCGCTTCCCGCATTGGCGACCAGAATGTCGATCGGCTGATGCGCGGCGGCGCTTGCGGCTGCGGCATTGAGCGCCGCCGGATCGGCAACATCGGCGATTGCGGCATGATCTGCGCATCCGGCCGCGATCGCCTCATCGAGCGTTGCGCGGTTGCGACCGACGATCGTCACGGTTGCGCCCGCAAGCTTCAAGGCGCGCGCGATTTCGCGGCCAATGCCGCGCCCGCCCCCGGTCACCATCGCATGCGCGGCTTGCGGAAGTCCGGACATGCGTGCGCCTCCTCTGATTTCGTTGGCTCGTCTCGACGGAGAAGTTATTTTAAACTTCAAATTTTTGCAACAACACGCCGGAAGCGGCTTGACACCTCGTTTACCGCGACTAGCGTTCAAGGGCCTGGAGCGAGCAACGTAGCGGCCTCGGGCATATCTCGGAGGTCTGCGTGCCTGCGTCGCAAATCGTTACCACGAAGGACGGCCGCTTCGGCTACGAGGCATCGGGGACGTCCGAGCAACAGAGCGTTGTGTTCCTGCACGGCATCGGTGGCGCCGCGCGCGCCTGGCGTGGTCAGCTCGATTATTTCGGCGAGCGCTGCCATGCGATGGCCTGGGACATGCCGGGCTATGGCCGATCCGCCCGGCTCGACATGGTCAGCATCACCACGCTCGCCGCTGCGCTCCAAGACTTCCTGATTCAGATCGGCGCCAAGCAGCCGATCCTCGTTGGTCATTCCATCGGCGGAATGATCGTACAGGAATGGTTGACGATGCATCCACAGGCCGCGTCGGCCGTGGTGTTGGCTCAGACCAGCCCGGCCTTCGGCAAGGCCGACGGCGACTGGCAGAAATCGTTCATCGAGGCCCGCCTCGGCCCGCTGGATCGCGGAGCGACGATGGCGTCATTGGCGTCGGGCCTGGTCGAGGAGTTGGTCGGCGACGATCCCGATCCGCACGGCCTTGAAATTGCAACCTCCTGCATGGCCGGCGTGCCCGAGGCAAGCTATCGCTCGAGCATGCTGGCCCTGCTCGGTTTCGACCGGCGACAAGCCTTGAGGGACATCAAGGTGCCGACGCTGGTGCTCTCGGGATCGAAGGATCGCAACGCACCGGCGCCGATGATGGAGAAGATGGCAAGCTTCATTCCCGCGTCGAGCTATGTCGAGATCCAAGGCGCCGGCCATCTCGTCAATCTCGAACGGCCCGGCGAATTCAACACTGCGCTCGACGCCTTTCTGAAGGCGCACGCGACAACGACGGCAGCGGAGGCACAATGACCATTCAGGTCCAGAAGACGGCGACGGCATCCCGTGAGGCGCTCGACGCCCCGATGTTCGATCCGGCCGCGTACCGGCTGACCGCCGAGCAGGCCGACATCATCACTCGCGCTCGGCAACTCGGACAGAGCGTGCTGGCGGGCCGCGCCGCGACCTGGGATCGCGAGGCGAGCTTTCCGACTGAGAACTACAAGGACCTGCATCGCGCCGGCCTGCTCGGCATCTCCGTTCCCAAGGCTCTCGGCGGCCTCGGCGCCGGCTACCAGACCTATGCACTCACCGCCGCCGAGATCGGCCGCTATTGCGGCGCGACCGCGCTGACCTGGAACATGCACGTTTGCTCGACCTTATGGTCCGGACCGCTCGCCGACGACCTCGACATGGAGGACGACGTCCGCGCCGAGCATGAGCGGCGGCGCGCGATCCACTACAAGCGCATCGTCGAGGACGGCGCGATCTACTCGCAACCGTTCTCGGAAGGCGGCGCAGCCGCGGCGGGCGGCGTCGCCTTCGGCACCGAGGCCAAGCCGGTCAATGGCGGCTGGCTGATCAACGGCAAGAAGATCTTCGCCTCGCTTGCCGGACACGCGGATTATTATGGTGTGCTATGCACCGAGGTCAGCGAGGGCGAGAAGGCGTCCCGCCGCAACACGCTCTATCTCGCGGTGCCGGCGAAAACGGAGGGCGTCTCCGTCGTCGGCGACTGGAATCCGCTGGGCATGCGCGGCACGGTGTCACGCACGCTGCTGTTCAAGGATGTCTTCGTCGCGGAGGACGCCGCCTTGATGCCGCGCGGCGTCTACTTCCAGGCGGCCATGCGCTGGCCGCACATGTTCATGACGTTGTCGCCGACCTATATGGGCCTGGCGCAGGCCGCCTACGACTTCACCGTCAAATATCTGCGCGGCGAGGTGCCCGGCATGCCGCCGGTCAAGCGGCGGATGTATCCGACCAAGCAGATCGCGGTGGCGCAGATGCAGATCAAGCTGGAGCAGATCAAGGGCATCTGGTTCCAGGCGGTGACCGAGGCGCGCGCCAATCCGACCAAGGAGCAGGTGCTGCGCGCCTATGCGGCGCAATACTCGGTGATGGAGGGGGCCAATGACCTGGCGGCGCTCGCCATCCGCACCTGCGGCGGACAGTCGATGCTCAAGACGCTGCCGCTGGAGCGCATCTATCGCGACAGCCGTTGCGGCTCCCTGATGCTGCCCTGGACCGCCGAATTGTGCCTCGACCGCATCGGCCGCGAGGCACTGTACGAGCCCGGCGAGACGGACGACTGAGCGTGGACCTCTGCAACCTGATCGAGCGCAATGCGGCGTTCACGCCGGACAAGCCGGCGATCCACTTCGAAGGCGTGACGCTGAGTTATGCCGATTTCAGCGCGCGCATCGCTCTGACGGCGCGGGCGCTGAAATCGGAGTTCGGCGTCGGGCGCGGCGACCGCGTCGCGATCCTGAGTCTCAACCGGCCGGACTATCTGGTCCTGCTCTATGCTTGCGCGCGGCTTGGCGCGATCCTGGTGCCGCTGAACTGGCGGCTTGCGGTGGCCGAGCAGGTCTTCATTCTTTCCGATGCCGCGGCCAAGGTGCTGGTGCTCGAGCAGGCGTTTGCGCCGGTGCTGCCGGCGCTAGCGGAGCAGCACCCGGAGACAGTGCCGGTCGGCATCGATTTCACGCCGGCTAACGGATTGCAGATCGACGATCTCCTAGCGCGTGGCCACGGCGACGATCGCAACCCGCACATCGATCTCTCCTGCCCGCTGCTGATCGTCTACACCTCGGGCACCACGGGCCGGCCGAAGGGCGCGGTGCTGCGGCAGGAGGCGCTGCTGTGGAACGGGGTGATGAGCCAGCACATGCATGGCCTGACCTCCGACGATCACGTGCTGACGGTGCTGCCGCTGTTCCATGTCGGCGGCCTCAACATCCAGACCACGCCGGCGCTGCATCACGGCGCCACCGTCACGCTGCACGCCCGCTTCACCCCGGAGTCGACGCTGGCCGCGATCGTCAGCGACCGGCCGACATTGACCGTGCTGGTGCCTGCAACGATCCAGGCCGTCACCGAGCATCCGGGCTGGGCCGCCGCGAACCTGTCGTCGCTCAAGGCCGTCGCCACCGGCTCGAGCATCGTGCCGCCGGCGCTGATCGCGCGTATCACGGCGCGCGGTGTGCCGGTACTGCAGGTCTATGGCTCGACCGAGACCTGTCCGATCGCGGTCTACACGCGGCTCGGCGGCAACCTCTCGCGCGCAGGCTCGACCGGCCTGCCCGGGCTGTGCTGCGAGGCCAAGATCATCGACAAAGACGGCGACGAGCTTCCGGCGGGCAAAGCGGGCGAGATCGCCGTGCGCGGGCCCAATCTGTTCTTCGAATATTGGGGCAACGCCAAAGCCACGCAGCAGGCGATCCATGACGGCTGGTACCGCACCGGCGACATCGCCCAGCGCGATGCGGAGGGGTACTTCTTCGTGCTCGAGCGCAAGAACAACATGATCATTTCGGGCGGCGAGAACGTCTATCCGGCCGAGATCGAGCGCGTGCTCAGCGAGCATCCCGACGTCGTCGACTGCGGCGTGATCGGCCGGCCCGATCCGCGCTGGGACGAGGTGCCGGTCGCCTTCGTGGTCAAGCGCCAGGGCTGCGCGCTTGAGGCCGAGACCCTGCGCGCGCATCTGCAGTCGCAGCTCGCGCGCTTCAAGGTGCCGCGGGACATCGTTTTCGTCGACGACCTGCCGCGCACCGCGCTCGGCAAGGTGCAGCACCATCTGCTGCGCCGGATCGATGACCCCGAAATAAGCGAGACGGAGACGCGCTCTTGAAAATTGCAGTGCTCGGCGGCGGCAACGGCTCCTTTGCAGCGGCAGGCGATTTCGCGCTGGGAGGTCACGAGGTCCGGCTGTGGCGCCGCGATGCGGACGCTGTCGCGCAGCATCGAGCGGCGGGCTCGACGATCGTCGTCAAGGACGTCAATGGCCGGCATGAGGCCAGGCTCGCGCTGGTCACGACCGACATCGGCGAGGCCGTCCATGGTGCCGAGCTGATCCTCTGCCCGGCGCCGGCCTTCGCACAGGCCGACATCGCGCGCCGTCTGGCGCCGCATCTGACCGACGGCCAGGTCGTATTCCTGCCGCCGGCGACCTTCGGCACCATGATCTTCGCGGCAGCCGCGCGCGATGCCGGCAACAAAGCCAGTGTCAGCTACGCCGAGACCGGCACCCTGCCCTGGCTGACCCGCAAGCACGGACCGTTCGAGGTCGCGATCACCATTCGCGCCAAGCGGCTGCCGGTCGGAGTGTTTCCGCTGAAGACGGCCGAGCATGCGCTCGCCGTGATCGGCAAGGCGTTCCCCGGCGTGATCGAGCCGTGCGGCGATGCGCTGTCGGGCGCACTGATGAATGCCGGCTGCATCATTCATCCGCCGCTGATCGTGATGAATGCAGGGCCGATCGAGCACTTCGAACGCTGGGACATCCACAAGGAGGGCACGCAACCGTCGATCCGCCGCGTTACCGATGCGCTCGATGCGGAGCGGATTGCGGTACGCGAAGCGCTCGGCTATGGCGCGCCGCATTTCCCGCTGGCGCATCACTACGCCAAGGAGGGCGAGATCTGGATGTATGGCCGCGGCTCGCACGATCGGCTCACCGATTCCGGCGATTGGCGCGAGCAGCTCGTGCTGACGCAGCACCGCTACATGCGCGAGGATCTCCGGCTCGGCCTGTCGTTCCTGATCTCCGCGGCCGAGCTGAGCGGCACGCCGGTGCCGCTTGCCCGCGCTTTCCTTGCCATCGGCGGCGCAATCTGCGGCGAGGATTTTTGGGCGACGGGACGCACGCTCGCCAGCCTCGGACTTAGCGGTCTCGATCGAACCGCCTTGCAGGCGCTGCTGCGCGACGGGTTCGCGGCATGAGCACGCGCGGTCATATTGCCTGCCTCGGCGCCGGCCGCATGGGGCGCGGGATCGCGGTGGCTTTCGCCTATGCCGGCCATCCCGTGACCATGATCGACATCAAGCCGCGCACGGCGGCCGAGTTCGACAGGCTGCGGCGCGAGGCGCTCGGCGAGATCAGCGCGACGTTCGCCACCTTGGCGCGGCTCGGGATGCTGCGGGCCGCTGACGCCGACAGACTGATGGCGAAGATCAGCGTGGCTCCGGCCGGCGCGAGCAGCGACGTGCTGGCGCAGACCACGCTGGCCTTCGAGGGCGTGCCGGAGATCGTCGATCTCAAGCGCGAGGTGCTCGGGGCGGCGTCGCGCGCGGTCGCGCCGGACGTCATCATCGCCTCGACGACGTCGACTATCCTGGTCGATGATCTCTCCGGTGCGGTCGAGCGGCCCGAGCGCTTTCTCAATGCCCATTGGCTCAACCCGGCCTATCTGATCCCGCTGGTCGAGATCTCGCCGGGCAAGGCCACAGATCCCGACGTCACGGCGCGGCTGAAGGCCCTGCTGGAAGACATCGGCAAGGTGCCGGTGGTCTGCGCCGCGACGCCGGGCTTCATCGTGCCGCGCATCCAGGCGCTCGCCATGAACGAGGCGGCGCGCATGGTCGGCGAAGGCGTCGCCAGCGCCGAGGAGATCGACAAGGCGATCCGCTACGGCTTCGGCTTCCGCTACGCCGTGCTCGGCCTGCTCGAATTCATCGACTGGGGCGGCGGCGACATCCTGTATTACGCCAGCCGCTATCTCGAAGGTGCGCTGGGTAGCGACCGCTACCGCGCGCCCGAGGTGATCGAGCGGAACATGGCGGAGGGCCGCATCGGCCTGCGTACCGGTTCGGGCTTCCTCGACTATTCCGGGATGGATGTCGCCGCCTATCGCGAGCACCGGCTGGGAGCGCTGGTCGACATGCTCAGGCATTTCAAACTGGCCCGGCCACCGGTGGTGGATTGAGCGCGGCGAGTGCACGTGAATGCGCCCTCTCCCTTTGCGGGAGAGGGCATGTAGGACAGTGCGGCGAGCTCGGTTGGGTGAGGGGTATGTTTCCACGAGCTTTGCTCGCTGAGAGATACCCCCATTGGCGCTAACTTACCAAATTAACGCTTGGTATTCTCGTTTTCTTGGCGGCTCTCGGAGATGGCGTTGAAT
>NZ_JAUEYW010000016.1:0-251106 GCF_032489875.1 Bradyrhizobium sp. SZCCHNR1015 | reverse complement strand
CGACAAATCGCATTCTACGGCAAAGGCGGCATCGGCAAATCGACGACGTCGCAGAACACGCTCGCGGCGCTCGCCGAGATGGGTCATCGGATCCTGATCGTCGGCTGCGACCCCAAGGCGGATTCGACCCGTCTGATCCTGCACGCCAAGGCGCAGGACACCATTCTCAGCCTGGCCGCCGCCGCCGGCAGCGTCGAGGATCTCGAGATCGAGGAGGTCATGAAGGTCGGCTATCGCGACATCCGCTGCGTCGAGTCCGGCGGTCCGGAGCCGGGCGTCGGCTGCGCCGGCCGCGGCGTCATCACCTCGATCAACTTCCTGGAAGAGAACGGCGCCTATGAGGACATCGACTACGTGTCCTACGACGTGCTCGGCGACGTGGTCTGCGGCGGCTTCGCGATGCCGATCCGCGAGAACAAGGCACAGGAGATCTACATCGTGATGTCCGGCGAGATGATGGCGATGTATGCCGCCAACAACATCTCGAAGGGCATTCTGAAGTACGCGAATTCCGGCGGCGTGCGCCTGGGCGGCCTGGTCTGCAACGAGCGCCAGACCGACAAGGAGCTGGAGCTTGCCGAGGCGCTGGCCAAGAAGCTCGGCACGCAGCTGATCTACTTCGTGCCGCGCGACAACATCGTGCAGCACGCCGAGCTGCGTCGCATGACCGTGCTGGAATACGCGCCGGACTCGGTCCAGGCCGGCCACTACCGCTCGCTGGCTCAGAAGATCCACAACAACGGCGGCAAGGGCATCATCCCGACGCCGATCACGATGGACGAGCTCGAGGACATGCTGATGGAGCACGGCATCATGAAGGCCGTGGACGAGAGCCAAATCGGAAAGACTGCCGCCGATCTCGCCGCAACGGCTTAAGCAGTCTTGGTACCGGCCTTCCTCCCGTCGGAAGGCCGGTACCTCATCGCATGTCCCGTCGACATGGCGGCAGGGGATCGCGCTATGACCATCGCAATCGTGGGCGTCTCGGAATCCGTTGCTGCCGGCCTGCAAAAGTCGCCGCGCAACGGCTCGTTCGAAGAGGACAAGCGGCATCACGGCCGCGAGATCTACCGCCTGCTGACCGGCGTCGATCCCGAGGACGCGCTGATCGACAGCGACATCTGCTTCGACCGTCACGTCATCGCATCGATCCTCTCTGTCGCGGCGATGGAGCACGGCGTATTGGCGGAGCGCGCCGGGCTTTCGACAGTCGAGCTGATCGCGCTGCTGGCGCAGTTGTTTCCGGCAGCCTCGATCGACTCCTCATGGCTGCCGTTCACCGGGGCCGTGGCCGCGCCGGACGACGACGAGATCACGATGGTGCGCGATCTGCTCGCCGCGCAGCGCTCCACGGACGGCGAGGTCGGCCGCTGGCTCGCGGCCATGGTGGCGCGTCGCGCGATGGAGCCCAACCATCTCTGGGAAGACCTGGGCCTGCGCGAGCGGTCCGAGCTGTCGCGGCTGTTGATGCGCCACTTCGCGCCGCTGGCGAGCCGCAACGCTAGAAACATGCGCTGGAAGCGCTTCTTCTACCGCATGCTGTGCGAGGACGATGGCTTCGTGATGTGCACGACGCCGGTCTGTACCCAGTGCAACGACTTCGAAGTTTGTTTTGGCGAGGAGAGCGGCGAGAGCCGGATGGCCGAACGGCGACGCGAGGTGGCGCTGCAGGAGGCGGCGGGCGCCGCGATGTGAGTTCGAGGACCGTGACGATGTTGTTGGACAGCCAGCTTGGATTCCCGTGCAACTCCGACAGCGGACGTTGTCCCCAGGCGGAGACTTGCGAAGCTGGCGAGATCCTGATGCGTCGATGCGAGGACGCGCTGCGTCGGGCCGGGTTGCGTCCTACCCAGCAGCGTCAGCAACTGAGCCGGATTCTGTTCGGCGGCGGCGACCGCCACATCACCGCCGACGCGCTCTATGCCGCTGCCGTTGCTTCGGGCATGAAGATCTCGCAGGCCACCATCTACAACACCCTCAACCAGTTCGTGGAGCTCGGACTGCTGCGGCAGATCGGCGTGGACGGCTCGAAATCATTCTTCGACACCAATACGACCGTGCATCCGCACTTCTTCTATGAGGACGAAGGCGAGCTCGTCGACGTGCCCGAACAGGTCGCGTTCGAGCAGTTGCCCGAGCCGCTGCCGGGCTACGGCATGGAGCGGATCGACATCGTCATCCACCTGCGCCGCAGGCGCCACGCCTGACGGCAGCCTTGGTCGCCGCGCGGTCCAGGCGCGGCGCTGGCATGTCTCTCCGCGTCGACGTTCGATGTCCGACGCTGTCACGAATCCGACAATCCGGGACGTTGGAAAAACAATCGGATATTCAATTGGTTGGCGTGGTGTCCGGCGGTGGCATGGCCGTTGCTGAGTGAATGGCAGGCCGCAACGGAGCGTCGTGCTTCTGGCGGCCACACACAGGTTGCGACGGAGCGAGTGAATGCCAGACGTCTCCGGACAGCGCGGGTCCAGGAATGCCCGAGATGCCGGCTCTGCCAACGGGAGCGCGGTCTCGGGGAGCCCGATGCCCCGGGTCATCCTCAACGATACCACGCTCCGCGACGGCGAGCAGGCGCCGGGCGTCGCCTTCGCTCTCGGAGAGAAGGTCGCGATCGCCCGTGCGCTGGCGCGAGCCGGCGTTCCCGAGATCGAGGCCGGCACGCCGGCAATGGGGGCCGACGAGATCGCTGCCATCAGGGCGATCGTCGAGGCCAGTCTGCCCGCGACCATCATCGGCTGGTGCCGGATGCGCGAGGCGGATGTCGATGCGGCGATCGCGGCCGGCGTCTCGATGGTGAATGTCTCCATCCCGACATCCGACGTGCAGATCGCCGCCAAGCTCGGCGGCAGCCGCAGTGCCGCGCTGGAACTGCTCAAGCGCGTGGTCGGCTATGCGCGGAGCCGCGGACTGGCCGTTGCCGTCGGCGGTGAGGATTCCTCGCGCGCCGATGTCGGCTTTCTCGCCGAGGTGATCGCGACCGCAAAGTCGGTCGGCGCCCGGCGCTTCCGCGTCGCCGATACGCTGAGCGTGCTCGATCCGGACGCGACGTCAGCTCTGGTCGGCGCCTTGCGCGCGACCACGGACCTGGAGATCGAGTTTCACGGCCATGACGATCTCGGTCTTGCCACCGCCAACACGCTGGCGGCGGTCAAGGCGGGCGCGACCCATGCATCGGTCACCGTGATCGGCCTCGGCGAGCGCGCCGGCAATGCTCCGCTGGAGGAGGTCGCGGTCGCGCTGCGGCAGCTCTACCGGCGCGAGACCGGCATCGTGCTGGCCGAACTCGATCACGTCGCCAATGTCGTGGCGGCCGCCGCGGCACGCGCCATTCCACTCAACAAGGCCATCGTCGGCGAGCACGTCTTCACCCATGAATCCGGCATTCACGTCGATGGCCTGCTGAAGGATCAGCGCACCTATCAGGCGCTCGATCCGGTGCTGTTCGGCCGCTCCAACCGGATCGTGATCGGGAAGCATTCCGGGCTGTCGGCGATCACCTCGCTGCTGTCGGATCTGCGCCTGCCGGCGAGCGCCGACCAGGCTCGGCACATCCTGGCGCGCGTGCGCAGGCATGCCGTCGTTCACAAGGGGCCGGTGCCGAAAGAGGCCGTTGCGGCCATCTGGCGCGAAGTCTGCGATCACCCGCTGGCGAGCTTTGCCTGATCATGAGCGACATCGTCGATACCCCCATTGCCAAGCCGATCGTCGTCGAGGCGAGCCCGCCCTCGCTGCTCCGCCTGATCCGCGAAGACATTGGCTGTGTCCGCTCGCGCGATCCGGCGGCGCGCAGCGAAATCGAGACCCTGCTGACCTATCCCGGCATTCACGCGCTGATCTGGCACCGCCTGGCGCATCGGCTGTGGATTCGCGGCTGGCGTTTTCCGGCACGCTTGTTGTCGTGGCTCGGACGCTTCCTGTCGAATGTCGACATTCATCCGGGCGCCGAGATCGGCCGCCGCTTCTTCATCGATCATGGGGCCTGCGTCGTGATCGGTGAAACTGCCGAGATCGGCGATGATGTCACGCTCTATCACGGCGTCACCCTGGGCGGCACGTCGTGGTCGCCAGGCAAGCGGCATCCGACGCTGGACAGCGGTGTCGTCGTCGGCGCCGGCGCCAAGATTCTCGGCCCGATCACGATCGGTCCGCGGACCCGCGTCGGTGCCAACTCCGTCGTCATCCAGAGCACGCCGCCCGACGTCACCGTGGTCGGCATCCCTGCCAAGGTGGTGCGGCCTGAATTCACCCATCGGCGGACCGTCGGACGCATCGATCTGGATCATCATCTGATGCCTGATCCGGTCGGTGAGGCCCTTTCCGTGATGCTGGACCGGATCGAGTTTCTCGAAGCGCAGCTCGCTCACATCAGACAGAAGGTGCGCCAGGGACCGCCGCCTCCGGCGCCGACCTCGTTGTGCGAGGTTGATCCGATTTCGAGTCAAGGAGCAAAGCAATGACTGTGGCAACGCCGAACGTTCTGGACGAACTGAAGCAGACCTCTGCTGCCGAGGAATTCTTCAAGCTGCTCGGTGTCGACTACGATCCCAAGATCCTCAATGTCTGCCGGCTGCATATTCTCCGCCGGATGGGGCAGTACCTCGTCAGCGAGGACTTCTCCGGCGTATCCAGCGAGGATGTCGCAGCCCGCTGCAAGTCGTACCTCGAGCAGGCCTATCAGGACTTCCTCGTCTCGACGCCGCTCGATCAGCGGGTGTTCAAGGTGCTCCAGGAGGCGGTGGCGCCGCCGAAGCCGGCTCCAAAGCCGTTCGTGTCGCTGACGACGCTCAAGTAACGCATGAACTGACGATCGCTCCCAGAAGCGCCGCCAGCACCACTGGCGGCGCTTCTGCTTTCAGGCGAGCGGTGCGCTCTCAAAGTCCTGTCGCATTCCCGACGCGTGTTGCTTGCGACGTGTCGGACCTCGGCGGCGAGTTCTCAGAAGCAGTTCAGGTTCATGCGCCAAGGTGTTGAATCCGTGCCGATAATCATCACGGCCGAAACTGGTACGACAATTGCTGTCCTGATCGCAGGCCTACACACCCGGAGTGATCGCATGCATATCGTCGTCTGCATCAAGCAGGTTCCGGACTCCGCGCAGATCCGCGTTCATCCGGTGACCAACACCATCATGCGCCAGGGTGTGCCGACCATCATCAACCCCTACGACCTGTTCGCGCTCGAGGCGGCGCTGCAACTGCGCGACAAGTTCGGCGGCGAGGTGACGGTGCTGACGATGGGGCCGCCGTCCGCCGAAGACTCGCTGCGCCGGGCACTGACCTACGGCGCCGACCGCGCCGTGCTGCTGACCGATCGCTTCTTTGCCGGCGCCGATACGCTGGCGACCACCTATGCGCTGGCGACAGCCATTCGCAAGATCAGCGAGACCTTCGGAGCGCCGGACATCGTGTTCACCGGCAAGCAGACGATCGACGGCGACACCGCGCAGGTCGGCCCGGGCATCGCCAAGCGTCTGGGCCTGCTGCAACTGACCTATGTGGCGAAGATCAACGAGGTCGATCCCGTCGCGCGCACGATCGAAGCCGAGCGTCGCTCCGAGGGCGGCGTTCAGGTGCTGAAGACCAGGCTGCCGTGCCTGGTGACGATGCTGGAGGCGACCAACGAGATCCGCCGCGGCGCCATGGCCGATGCGCTCCGTGCGGCGCGCGCTCAGATCGTGACCTGGAGCGCCAAGGACGCCGGCGTCGAGGACATCTCGAAGTGCGGCCTGAAGGGCTCGCCGACCATCGTGAAGCGGGTCTTCGCGCCGTCGGCCCGGGCGGAGAAGGCGACCATGGTCGACTTCTCGAACCGCGTGCCGGCCGACGCGCTGATCGAGGAATTGTTCAAGCGGCAGCCGAAGCTCGAAGCCGAGCTGACGACGTCAGCACACGGCTTCTGATCCAGACGGCTTTTGACGGACCAAGGGACGACGATCATGAGCGAACCCACCAAAGCACCGCCCGCCGCAGCCGGTCGCGCCGCGACCAAGAAGGAGCTGCCCGAGCATTTCAAGGCCTACAAGCACGTCTGGGTGTTCATCGAGCAGGAGCGCGGCCAGGTTCACCCGGTGTCCTGGGAGCTGATGGGCGCCGGCCGCAAGCTTGCCGACAAGCTGAAGGTTGATCTGGCGGCCGTGGTGATCGGTCCTCCCGGAGACGCCGTGCAGCACGCTGCCGCGGAATCGTTCTGCTATGGCGCCGATCTCGCCTACATCGTCGCGGACGGCGTTCTTACCGACTATCGCAACGAAGCCTACACCAAGGCGCTGACCGACGTCGTCAACACCTTCAAGCCGGAAATCCTGCTGCTCGGCGCCACCACGCTCGGCCGCGACCTCGCGGGCTCCGTCGCGACGACGCTGCTCACGGGTCTGACCGCCGACTGCACTGAACTCGACGTCGATGCCGACGGCTCCCTGGCCGCGACGCGGCCGACCTTCGGCGGCTCGCTGCTCTGCACGATCTACACGCTGAACTACCGGCCGCAGATGGCGACCGTCCGCCCGCGCGTGATGCCGATGCCGGACCGCGTCGAGAAGCCTGCGAGCCGCGTCATCGAGCACAAGCTCGGTCTCGTCGAGGAGGACATCGTCACCAAGGTGCTGTCCTTCATTCCGGATCGCGATTCCGCCAAGTCCAATCTCGCCTATGCCGACATCGTCGTGGCCGGCGGGCTCGGGCTCGGCTCGCCGGAGAATTTCCAGCTCGTCAAGGGGCTCGCTTCGGTTCTCGGCGCCGAATTCGGTTGCTCCCGGCCGCTGGTGCAGAAGGGCTGGGTGTCCTCGGATCGGCAGATCGGCCAGACCGGCAAGACCATCCGGCCCAAGCTGTACATCGCCGCCGGCATCTCCGGTGCGATCCAGCATCGGGTCGGTGTCGAGGGCGCCGATCTGATCGTCGCCATCAACACCGACAAGAACGCGCCGATCTTCGACTTCGCGCATGTCGGCATCGTCACCGACGCGATCCGGCTGCTGCCTGCGCTGACGGAGGCATTCCGTGCGCGTCTGTCGCCGCATTCGCGCGATCGCATCGCAAGCTAGGCACCAGAGAGGGAGCAGGGCAATGATCGAGGAACGTTTCGACGCGATCGTCGTGGGTGCCGGCATGGCCGGCAATGCGGCTGCGCTGACCATGGCTCAGCGCGGCATGAAAGTGCTGCAGCTCGAGCGCGGCGAGTATTCCGGCTCGAAGAACGTGCAGGGCGCGATCCTCTACGCCGACATGCTGGAGAAGCTGATTCCGGACTTCCGCGAGGAAGCGCCGCTCGAACGCCATCTGGTCGAGCAGCGCTTCTGGATGCTCGACGACAAGTCGCATGTCGGCCTGCACTACAAGTCGGACGACTTCAACGAGGAGAAGCCGAACCGCTACACCATCATCCGTGCCCAGTTCGACAAGTGGTTCTCGTCCAAGGTCAAGGAAGCCGGCGCCACCGTGCTGTGCGAGACCACCGTCACCGAGCTGGCGCAGGACGCCTATGGCAAGGTGATCGGCGTCAGGACCGATCGACGCGATGGTGAGATCCATGCCGACGTCGTCGTGCTGGCGGAGGGCGTCAACGGCCTGCTCGGGAGCCGCGCCGGTCTGCGCGAGCGGCCGAAGCCGGAGAACGTCGCGCTCGCGGTCAAGGAGATGCACTTCCTGCCGCGCGAAACGATCGAGGCGCGCTTCAACCTGAAGGGCGACGAGGGCGCCGTCATCGAGGCCGTCGGTACGATTTCCCGCGGCATGACCGGCATGGGCTTCATCTACTCCAACAAGGAGTGCATTTCGCTCGGCATCGGCTGCCTCGTCTCCGACTTCCAGAAGACCGGCGAGACGCCCTACGGCCTGCTCGAGCGGTTCAAGCAGCATCCGTCGGTGGCGCCGCTGATCGAGGGCTCGGAAGTCAAGGAGTACTCGGCGCATCTCATTCCCGAAGGCGGCTACAACGCGATCCCGCAGCTCTGCGGCGATGGCTGGGTCGTGGTCGGCGATGCCGCCCAGCTCAACAACGCCGTTCACCGCGAGGGCTCCAATCTCGCGATGACCTCAGGGCGCATCGCGGCCGAGGCGATCTTCCAGGTGAAGTCGCACCGTGATCCGATGACCAAGGAGAACCTCGCGCTCTACAAGAAGATGCTGGAGGACTCCTTCGTCATCAAGGATCTGAAGAAATACAAGGACATGCCGGCGCTGCTGCACAACCAGTCGCAGAACTTCTTCCTGACCTATCCGCAGCTCGTCTCCAAGGCGATGCAGAACTTCGTGCGCGTCGACGGGACGCCGAAGAAGGAGAAAGAGAGCAGCACCGTGCGCTCCTTCGTGAATGCAAGGTCATGGACCGGCCTGTTCGGCGACGCCTTCAGGTTTGCCCGGGCGTGGCGATGATTGGTGAATGAACGAGACAGCTTAAGCGAGGGAGATCAGACATGAGCACGGACGTCGCAGTCAGGGTCGAAGACAAGCTGTTCTACAATCGCTATCAGGTCGATCCCGGCCGGGCCCATATCAAGGTCCGTCCGCATACGACGCCGACGCCGCAGTTGAAGGCGCTTCTCAAGGCCTGCCCGGCACGCTGCTACGAGCTCAACGACAAGGGCCAGGTCGAGATCACGGTCGACGGCTGCATCGAATGCGGCACCTGCCGGGTCATCGGCGAGGCCAGCGGCGACATCGAGTGGAGCTATCCGCGCGGCGGCTACGGCGTGCTGTTCAAGTTCGGCTGATGCCCGTCGGATCGCGCAGGTCGACGAGGCGCCGCAAACCGGTGCCGGATCATCAATCCTGTATCGTTCTTGATATAGGTCATTGAGTTCGGGCCCACGTTCTGCTTACATGCTGGGGCAGCAACGAAGCTGCAATCGATGAGGAACAGCACGTGAAGCTGAGCGCACGAAACGTCTTGCCGGGACGGATCATCTCGGTTGAAAAGGGAGCGACCACCGCCCACGTCAAGGTGGAGCTCGCCCCGGGACTCACGGTCTTCTCGGCGATCACCAACGAGGCGGTGGAGGAGCTCGCGCTTGCCGTCGGCGACAGCGTCTCCGCCGTCATCAAGTCGTCGGATGTGATGATCGGCAAATAGGAACATGGCGCCGAATTGTTGCGCCGATCAGCCGGTCGATGCGTGGCGCGCGCGCAGGCCGAGCCACCAGGTTTCCATCGCCGAACGTGACGGCTGCAGCAGCGTGCCGAAGTCGCCCGCAAAGCTCCGCCAGTCGTCGATGCATTTCTGCGGCACGGCCGTCAGTACCGGAATGCCCGAGGTGATCGCGTCGGCCAGCTCGCCGCGCAACCCGCTTCCCGCAGCCTCCTGCTTGGAGAACTTGTTGATCACGATGAGGTCGGCATGGGCTGCGATCGCGCGGTGAACGGCCATGCCGGCTTCGGCAAGGCCCGCGGTGTCGAGCTTGCAGGCCGTCGATCCGGCGCCGAGGTCCTGGCAGATCGAGATCGTGTCGCCATTGCCGAGATCGATCACGTCCATTCCGCTTTTCTTGCCGACCTCGTCTCTCGTATTGCGCTGAACGATGCCGCCGACCCGGACGCCCCGTCGCAGCAGCTCCTGGGCAAAGGCGTCCAGCAAGGCATCGGCATCGTCGCCCGGTCCATAGAGAATCGCGGCGAGACGGGGCTGATTGAGCTCAACGGGGGCAGGAAGATCGTGCGGGATCATGCGGGGCCTGGCGATCGGAGACGGGCAGCGACCAGGGTTTATATAGAGGATGCAGCCTGTGGAGAAAGAGCAGATGTCGCGCGCGCCGACCATCGCTACGCACAATGATCTCGAAGCGCTGCTCCGCGACGATGTCCCCTATGGCGACCTGACGACGGAGACGCTCGGGATCGGCGCCGAGCCGGGCCTGATGCACTTCGCTGCGCGCGGCCGCATGGTGCTGGCATTGGCCGAGGATGCGGCGGCGTTGATCGAGCTCACGGGCTGCCATGTCGAACTGTTCGCCGGCAGCGGAACGGTGCTGGAGGAGGGGGCTCCGATCCTCCGTGCAGACGGCGCGGCGGCAGGCCTGTTGCGGAGCTGGAAGGTGGCGCAGACGCTCATCGAGATCTGGTCCGGCGTCGCGACCGGGGCGGCTGCGATCGTCGGCGCGGCGCGGGCGATCAGGCCGGGCATTGCGGTCGCCTGCACGCGTAAGAACGTCCCCGGCACCAAGCCGTTCGCCGTCGCCGCGGTGAAGGCTGGCGGCGCGGTGATGCATCGGCTCGGCCTGTCGGAGACCGTGCTGGTCTTTCCGGAGCACCGGGCGTTTCTCGGCGATGCGTCGCTTGCCGACGTCGCGGAGCGGTTGCGGCGGAGCGCGCCGGAGAAGCGGATCGTGATCGAGGTCACCACGGTCGAGCAGGCGGTCGCCGCCGCCGTGGCCGGCTTCGACGTGATCCAGGCCGAGAAATTTCTGCCTGCCCAGATCGCTACGCTGGCGGAGCGGATCGCCATCAGCGCGGCGCTACAGCGTCGGCCGATCATTGCGGCCGCGGGGGGCGTGAATGCGCAGAACGCCGCCGCCTATGCTGCGGCGGGCGCGGACGTGCTGGTCACCTCGGCGCCCTACCTCGCACGTCCCTGCGACGTGCAGGTGCGGATCAGCCCTACCTCAGCCGCGGCTTGACCGCACGACCTGGCTACTGTGGGTGCCGCGGCGCAGCGCGCTTCTGGCGGTTGGCTCGCCATTCCATGAATTCACGGAACAACCGGGGATCGGCTGAAACGCCGCTCGCCTGCATATCGTTGACCTGTGCATTCGCCCCCAGCATCTGGGGAGGCGGCGTATTGCGATCGAGCCAGTCCTGTGCCGTCTTGAATCTTGTCCAGCCCGCGATCGGCGCCAGCGGCGCCACCTCCTGCCATTTCGGGTGGTATGGCGGCCGTTGCAGCGCCTGCATGTTGCTGAAGAAGGCTTCGACCAGCAGAGACAGCCGGCGGTGACGGTCGCTGCCGGCCGGCCAGTTGAACGACGCCAGCACGGCCTCGGCCGCGATCGTGTTCACCGGCGCCGAGGCGCCGACGAGGTTCGGATAGTCCTCGGCGGACAATTGCGCCGGCAGGTAGTCGTCGTGCAGAGCCTTGTCGTAGTCGACGGGCACCAGGTGCAGATTGGGATCGTTGACCTGGCTCAGCCATTGCACCGGCTTGCCCTCGACCGTGATGATCGCGTCGATGTCGCCCTTGCGCAGCATATCCAGCGCCAGCCGCGGTTCGATATAGAGCAGATGCGGCCTGATCCCGAGGCGCTCGAACACGTTGATCGAGGTGACGAAGGTGCCGCCGTCGGGCAGGTCGACGGCGATGGTCTTGCCGTCAAGCTCGCTCAGGCTGGTGATAGATCTCGGCGCCAGCACGTGCATCTCCTCGTTGAACAGCTTGGTGACATAGACCAGTTGCTCGCGGATGTTGTTGGCGAAGTCCTTGCGCTCGAGAAAGGCCAGGGTGTCCTTGCGGATGATGCCGGCGTCGACGCCGCGCAGCAGCAGGATGTCGGCGACCGATTGCACCGAGCCGCGGCCGATCACGGGAAGGATGCGCAGCTCCGTCCCCTTGTCGAGCGCCGATGCGAGGTCCGCACCCATGTTGGCATAGGTGCTGCCGAACGAGCCGGTCATCAGCGTGACGGTATTGGCATTCAGCTGGTTGGCCAGATCGCGCTTCGCCGTACCGTAACGGAAAATGGTCTTGAAGGAATCGCTGACACTGCCGGGATCGATACCGCTCCGCACCGGACCGAAGCGCTGCCACTTCCCGCCGGTGAACTGCATCATCTGCATCTGCTCCAGCGGCGCGTGATCATGGGGGCTGGTGTTGACGGTGATGCCGGGCGTCAGCATCGGCAATTTGAGGCTCTTCAGGGATGCCGCCTGCTTCATGATGTTGTCGCGCGACAGGTCGTCGCCGCAACTCCGCAACACCGCGACCATCGCGTTTGCCGCGAGGTAGCCGAAGGTCGCAAGACCATTGCTTCTCGGTACGTCCGGCAGATAGCGGTCCATGAAGGCGGACCATTCGCGGTAGGATGGATCGCCCGCCGCCGCGGCCTCCTCGCCCTCGTAGTAGTAGCCCGCGGACAGGATGCCTTCGGCATTCTGCAGGCCGGCCGGCTGCATCACGGCGGAGACCGATTCCGAGACTGTCGAGATGATGTGGTCCGGATGCCAGCCGAGCTCGGCCGCGCGGCGGATCGCCATCACGGCAAATTTGGGTGTGGTCACGTCGAAGAAGATGTCGGCGCCGGAGGCCTTCAGCGTGGCGATCTGCTGATTGACGTTGGCGTCCGTCACCTTGTAGCCGGCTTCCGCGACGATCGGAAGCTTGCCGCCCAGGCCGTCCTTCAATCCCTTGACGTAGTCCCTTCCGAAATCGTCGTCCTGATAGAGAATCGCGATCTTGCCGCGGCTGTGGGTCTCCAGCAGGTACTGGGCATAGACGTGCGCCTCGGCCTGGTAGCTTGGCTGAAAGCCCATGGTCCACGGAAAGTCGTGCGGCTGGTCCCATTGCGAGGAGCCGGATGCCACGAACAATTGCGGGACTTTGTTGGCGTTGAGATATGGGCGCACCGCCAGGTTGGGGGCCGTGCCCAGGCTCGCAAACATCAGCAGGACGTTGTCCTCCTCGACGAGCTTGCGCGTCATCTCCACCGTCCTCTGCGGCGCATAGCCGTCGTCGTAGGAAATGAAGTTGATGCGCCGGCCGTTGATGCCGCCCTCGGAATTGATCTTGTTGAAGTAGGCCGCGATCGTCTTGCCGATGACACCATAGGCGAGAGCCGGGCCGCTATAGGGCATGGTGTTGCCGATGCGAATCTCGTTGTCGGCGGCGACCGCTCGATGCCCGGCCAGCGCCAATGTTGCGGACAGAGCCAGGACGAGGCATGCGGCTGTTCGAGAGCGGCTGTTCGTTGCATCCCGTGGTTTGCGACGTCGGCTCCATCTAGCGGCCAAGCAGGCGCGAGCTGCAGCATGGATGCCCTGCATCACCAGTCCTCCCATCGATATGTGGTTCTCGAGCGCAGCAGATCGCGGCCGCCCGTCTCGCCGGGAGCGGTCCGGGTCGCGTCTCGAGCGCTCCGAGATTGATGCGTTAGCGTGCAGCCGAGATGCGTCGGCTGGCTTCCGGCGATCCTTGCTCCGCAGCCCTGAGATACCAGGCCCGCGCCTTGGCTGCGTCGGGAACGGCACCGAGCAACCGTGATTTCGTCAGTTCGGCCGGGTCGTAGGTGCGCGCGAGCAGGAGGGAAGCGTCCGCAATGCCGGCGTCGGAAAGCCGCGTCAGAATCAGCCGCGCGCTGGCGACGTCGCCCGCGGCGAGCAGGTCGCGTCCGCGCTTCATCAGCCCGTCGACCTCGTCTCGCGGCAGCGGAACGGTCGGGCGGGGCGAGGCCATCGGCAGCGCAGGGGAGGGAGGGGAGACCGCCGGCGCTGCGGCGGCCGGCGCTGGCGACGTCGGCGTCGAGGGCCATGGCCGCATCGCCAGTTCTGTACTGCTGGGAGCCGCGAGCGCGGCGACCGTCTGCGGGGGATCTTCCTGGGCAACCTTGGCTTCCGCGGGATCGATCTGGGCCAGGCTTTCCAGCACGGCGGTCGGCATGATCGGGCTCTTGCTGCCCGGTGTCGGCCCGCCATTCTCGAAGGAGACCATGTTGACCACCATCATGGCGATGGAGGCCGCGATGCCGACGGCGGCACCGATCTTGATGATGCTGCCCAGCCGGAACGATTTGTCCGGATCCTCCGGCGGCAGCGGCATCACGACGGGATCGAGCTTCGCGCTCCAGGCGCGATGCACCTCCTCATCGTCGAGGTCAAGGGCCGCCGGCCGCGCCGGCAGGGAGCTTGGCCGGGACACCAGATGATGCGGCAGGGGCACGCCGTCGGCAGGCGGATCGAACGTCGTCGGGCCGGCCTCCGTCTGGCGGCGGCGCGGCGCATATCTGCGGAGCTCTTCGCTCGCCCAGGGCGGCGCTGGCTTCGCCGGATCGTTCTGATCTGGAGCACTCATCACTAGCCTCCTGTCTCCGACGAACGGGTCGTGGGAGATAGCTTCAGGACGTCGGGCGCGCGCGGTCCAACCGAAGCGCACATGATGCGACATCGGGGACATTGCATCAACGCTTCCGTCGAGACCGACAGGTCCGGTTTCCTTCCGACATGCACGCCATTGTTTTCGCGCGCCCTGGTCACAATCGATGTTGCTTGGTCCCTAAGCTGATCAATGTTCTTGTCGGGAAGGGTGAGCAGGTAAGGCTATTTGATGGAAATTTCCCGGCGCGCCGCATCGGTGATTGCTCGCGATGCGCGAGACCGGGGGCGAGTTCTGCGCTTTGCAGAAAGATCGGGTGGAGTATCTGGATGCCGCAACCCTTTCGACTTTGCCGCGAGGTCAGGGGCTTAGCGGGCCGAGGAGTTGCAGGCGCGCCAGGAAATTCTGCAACTTTGGCGAGAGGTGGCGAAAAACAAATGCGGCCGGACAATGCCGGCCGCATTCACATATCCGATCGATTTTTACTCCGCCGCCAGCGCGACGGACACACAAGCGGCTTCGATCGCAACGGCAACCGACTGGATGATGGCGGCAAAGCGCACGGCGGTCTGGATCGTGGCCGCGGGCACGCCCGCATCCTGCAGGACCTTCTCGTGCGAATCGATGCATGTGCCACAGCCGTTGATGGCGGACACCGCGAGCGACCACAGCTCGAAATCGGCCTTGTCGACGCCGGGGTTGGCGATGACGTTCATCCGCAGCCGGGCCGGCATCGTCGCGTACTCCTTGTTCGAGGCAAGGTGCACGAAGCGGTAGTAGACGTTGTTCATGGCCATGATCGCGGCGGCCGATTTCGCCGCCGCCAAAGCGGCGGGCGACAGCTGCGCGGCCGCAACCGATTCGAAGGCCGCAACGACGCTCGGATTGCGAGTCGCAATCGCGCAGGCGACGAACAGGCCATATTTGGCCTGCGGCGACAGCGTCTCGTCGGACGCCATGGATGACAGATTGAGCCTGACATCCTTGGCGAAGTCCGGGATCTGGTCCTTCAACTGCTCGATCGACATGATCAGGCGACCTTCAGGGTCTCGCCGCCGACTTCGCGATTGCACGGGCAGAGCTCGTCGGTCTGCAGCGCGTCGAGCACGCGCAGCGTATCCTTCGGAGCGCGGCCGACATTGAGGTTGGTCGCATAGACGTGCTGGATGGTGTTGTCGGGATCGACGATGAAGGTGTAGCGGTAGGCGACGCCATCCGGCGAACGAACGCCGAGGCCGTCGACCAATGCGCCCTTGGTGTCGGCGAACTGCCAGATCGGCAGCTTGTGCAGATCCTTGTGGTCGCGGCGCCAGGCGAGCTTGCAGAACTCGTTGTCGGTCGAGCCGCCGAGCACCACGGCATCGCGGTCCGCGAAGTCCTTCGCCAGGCGCGCGAACTCGGCAATCTCGGTCGGACAGACGAAAGTGAAATCCTTCGGATAGAAGAAGATGATCTTCCACTTTCCAGGGAAGCTGGTCTCGGTCAGGGTCTCGAAGGCGCTCTCGCCCTTCTCCTCCTGCAGATGAAAGCCGGGTTTCACGCCGACGATTTCAAACGATGGCAGCTTGCTTCCAATTCCGAGCATTTTGCACTCCAAGAAAATTATTGCGCTGCAATAGCGAGGCGCATTGTGCATTGCAAGCGATATGCCATTCGTTTTTAGTATCAGGGGATTGTCGAAAATCCGACACTCGGCGGCGCCATGCTGCAAATGCGAGGACGTGGCGGCGGGGAGCTTGCAGATGCCGCCCGCCTGGGCGGTTTCGAACGTCGGCTTCGCGACATGGTGGTCCGACATTGAGCGGCGGCAGCCGGAGGGCACGCATCGTTGTCTCGGCAACAGGAGGTTGACGTCCCGCCTGGTCTGGGCGCCGCGCGACCTCGTATTGACGGTCGAGCCGGCGGCCGACGTGCAATTTCTTTGTGCGGCCCAAGTGGCAAAATTGACATTATCGCCTTTGTTGCGATGCACGTTTGACCACGGCGACTCCTGAAGCGGCAGCAAGGCGACAAGCCGTCGGCAGATCACGGCGCGGCACGGCGCAAGGTGTCGCACAGCGCACAGTGTTGTCAGCTTTTCAGCAAATCGCGTCTGTTATTTCGCCTTGCTGCACGACGACCCGACCATAGTCTCCTCGCAGATTTTCATTGGCCTGGGAGGAGTTCATCACCATGAGCGAAACTGTCTCGGCATCAAATGCTAGCGCGAGCCTGTCGATCGACCGACGACGATTTCTGGCGACCTCAGCCGCGCTCGCGGCAGGATGGGGAGCATCCTCGCTGCTCGGAGCCAGGAGCGCGACGGCGGCGGGCCTGAAGACGGTGCGCTTCAGCGAGGCCGTGCACAATCTCGGCTACATCAATCTCTACGTCGGCATGCACGCCGGGATCTTCAAGAAGAACGGTCTGGACATGCAGGTGAGCGCCGCCGGCGGCGACACCCAGACCTTCGCCGCAGTGCTCGGCGGCTCGGCTGATTTTGCCATCGGCGACGCGACCATGGCACAGATCTCGCGTGAGAACGGCGGCCCTGGCGTGGTGGTCGGGACGGTGGTGCAGAGGGCGCACTATTTCGGCGTCTCCAAGACACTCGAGCCGATCACCGATCCCAAAGCGTTCAAGGGCCTCAAGATCGTGACCTCGCCCGAGCCGAACACCAACTACAGCGTGGCGAAGCGCCTTCTGGAGAAAGCGGGACTGAAGGTCGGCGTCGATGCGACCATCGTCCCCGTCAACCCCGGCACCGAAATCGCCGCGATGCTGGCGGGCCAGGCCGACATCGCGATCGCCTATCAGCCCAGCGTCGCCGCGGCGGAGGCGCAGGGCGCCAAGGTGGTGTTCGACTTCTCGAACTACATCGGTCCGTTCTGCAATACGGGGATCATGGTGCTGCCGACCACGATCCAGAAGGATCCCGAGATGGTGCAGGCGCTGGTGACCTCGTTCGAGGAAGCCTCGCGCAAGACCTACGCCGACCCCGCTTTCTCCAAGGAAGTCGCACGCAAGGAGTTCCCGGACCTGCCCGGCGAGGTCGTCGACAAGGCGATCGACGCCGAGCTGAAATATCTCATTCCGGCGCAGTCGGTGATCACCAAGACGGACCAGTGGGCGAACCTGATGGAAATGCAGGTCTATCTCGGCAACGCCAAGGGCTCGGTGCCGTTCGATCAGATCATCGACAACTCCTTTGCAGAGAAGGCGATCGCCAGCCTCAAATGACCGAGGTGACCGGCATGATGCAGGCCGCGCCGGGCGCCATCGCAGCGCCTGCGCCGCCGCTCGTCGTCGAGCATGTTGCCAAGAGCTACGAGCTTGAGGGCGGCCGCGTGGTGCCGGTGATCGGCGATCTCAGCCTGACATTGCGAGAGGGGGAGATCGTCAGCATCGTCGGCCCGTCCGGTTGCGGGAAGACGACGCTCCTGAACACGCTGTGCGGATTGTTGGCGCCGGATGCCGGCCGCATCCGCTGGCACGGCCGCGAGGTCGCCGGCCAACCGCAGAATGTCGGCTACATGCTGCAGAAGGATCTGCTGCTGCCGTGGCGGACCGCGCTCAGCAACACCATGCTGGGACTCGAGATACATGGCGTTCCGGCCGCCGAAGCGGAGGACCGCTGCCGGGCCTTGCTCGACCAGCTCGGGCTGCACGGCTTTGCCGACCACTATCCCGCGACCCTGTCCGGTGGCATGCGCCAGCGGGTGGCGCTCGCGCGCACGCTGGTCAATGAGCCCGACGTGCTGCTGCTCGACGAGCCGTTCGCCGCGCTGGATTTCCAGAGCAAGCTCCTGATCGAGAACGACACGGTGGGCCTGGTCCGGCAGGGGCGCCGTTCGCTGCTGCTGATCACCCACGACATCGAGGAGGCGGTGTCACTCGCCGACCGGGTGATCGTGCTGTCGAAGCGGCCGACGCAGATCAAGGCGGTCTACGACATTGCGCTCGGCAGCGAGCGCCGCGACGTGATCTCGGTGCGGCAGACGCCAGGCTTCAGTGACTACGTCCGCAGCATCTGGGCCGATCTCGACGTGGTGCTGCAATGACCGCCGACATCGACGCGCCGCCGGTCCGCTCGGCACCGACACCGGTCTCCGAGGCACGGGCGGTTCGGGCGCCGACACGTGGGCGGCGATGGCTGCATCTGCGCACCACGCTTGCCGTGCTCGTCACCCAGCTTCTCGTCCTGGCGGCCTTCCTCGCCTTCTGGGAATATGCGACCGGGCAGAACAAGGCTGCCGCCTTCATGTTCGGCTCGCCGTCCGCCATCCTCAAGTTTCTCTCGCAGATGGCCTATGACGGCAGCCTGTGGCGCGACACCTCCGTCACCGGGCTGGAGACGCTGCTCGGCTTCTTCGTCGGCAACTGCATCGGCACATTGATCGGACTGTCGCTGTGGTATTCGCGCTTCGTCTCGCGCGTGGTCGAGCCGTTCGTGATTGCGCTCGGCTCGATTCCGATCATCGCGCTGGCGCCGATCATCATCATCTGGTTCGGCACCGGGCTGATCTCGAAGGTTGCGATGTCGACTTTGTCGGTCGTGATTGTCGCCCTGGTGACCTCGTACAAGGGTGCCACCGGCGTCGATCCCGACCAGATCAATCTGTTCCGCACTCTCGGCGCGTCCAAGTTCCAGATCTTCCGCAAGCTGGTGGTGCCGGCGTCGCTGACGGACATCTTCGCGGGGCTGAAGCTCACCGTCGGCTTTGCCCTGATCGGCGCGATCGTCGGCGAGTTCATGTCCTCCTCCGAAGGGCTGGGGCACGCCATCTTCAAGGCCGGGTCGCTCTATATCATTCCGAAGGTGTTCGCCGCGCTGGTTGCGACGATCGCGCTGGCGCTGGTTCTGACTTTTGCGGTCGGCAAGATCGAGCGGCTGCTGATGCCGTGGCGGCGGCAGCCGCGATGATGCGACGACGTTGGAGATAGCAGGAGTGATCATGTCAAAGCGCATCGGCAAGGCCGGCAACATCAAATACGCGCTCTCGGGCGACAATGAGTTCATCGCGACCGTCGATCCCGGTGAGATCTTCGTCGTCGAATGCGCGATCAACGTCAACGACGGCACCATCCGCGCGCTCGGCCAGCAACTGGTCGAGACCGACGTGACGCTGCCTTACGTCAATGGTGCGACTGGTCCGATCGAGGTGCGCGGCGCCAAGCCTGGCGACATGTTGCGGCTCGACATCATTGACATGGAGCTCGACCGGCTCGGCTTCACCGCGCTGTGGCCGGGCATCGGCATGTTTCCGGACTGGGTCCGGCGCAAGGAGTTCGGCATCCAGACCCGCGTCGTCGCGGTCGAGGACGGCCACGTGCTGTGGAACGAGCATGTGAAGCTTCCGGTCCGGCCGATGATCGGCGTTGCCGGGGTCGCGCCGGTGCATGGCGCGGTGCTGACGGTGGACAACGGGCCGCATGGTGGCAATCTCGACGTTCAGGAGATCACCTCCGGCAACTCGGTGTTCTTCCGCGTCAACAAGGACGGCGCGCATCTCTTCCTCGGCGATTGCCACGCCATCCAGGGCGACGGCGAAGCCAACGGCATGGGCGCGATCGAGATCGCCGCGAACCTCACCGTGAAGGTGTCGTTGGACAAGGCGCCGGCGCGGCTGAACCATCCGCGAATCGAGACGCCGACGCACATCTGCACGCTGGGCTGCGCGCGCCCGCTCGAGGACGCGATGCGGATCGCGTTCGAGGAGATGATCAACTGGCTGGAGGACGATTGGAGGATTCCGGCGCCGGAGGCCTACATGCTGCTCGGCCAGGTCGCCGAGGCGCGCTGCACCCAGGTCGTCAATCCGAAATACACCTACATCTGCAAGGTCAACAAGGCTCTGCTCGCCGGCTATCACGGTTGAAAACCGAAACTGATTGAAAGGAGACGATCATGGATCTGGGATTGGCCGGCCAGAGCGTGCTGGTGACTGGCGGCAGCAAGGGTATTGGCCTTGCGATCGCGGAATTGTTCGCCGAGGAAGGCGCCGGTGTCGCGATCTGTGCGCGCGACGGCGACGCAGTCGGCAAGGTCGTGACGACACTTGCGTCGAAAGGCGTGAAGGCGTGGGGGCAGGGCGTCGACGTCGCCGATCCCGTGGCGCTGAAGGGCTGGGTCGACGGCGCGGCAAGGGAGCTGGGCGGAATCGATTGCGTGGTCTGCAACGTCAGCGCGCTCGCCGTGGGCGACTCTCCGGAGACCTGGGAGAAGTCCTTTCGCACCGACATGATGCATACGGTCAACGCGATCGCGGCAGCAATTCCTTACCTGGAGCAGTCGAAGTCGGCCTCGATCGTCATCATCTCCAGCGTGTCGGGCTTTGAAGTCGATTTCGCCGCCGGATCCTATGGCGCGATCAAGGGTGCGCTGATCCATTACGCCAAGGGCCTCGCGCATCAACTGGTCGGCAAAGGCATTCGCGTCAACGCGGTGTCGCCGGGCAACACCTATTTCGAGGGCGGCATCTGGCAGAACATCGAGAATGGATCGCCTGACCTGTTCAAGACCGCAATGGGCTTGAATCCGACGGGGCGCATGGGAACAGCCCAGGAGGTGGCCTACGGCGTCGTGATGCTCGCAAGCCCGCTCGCAAGCCGCATTTCGGGAACCAATCTGATCATCGATGGCGCCCTGACGAAGGCGGTGTAGGTCCGACGAGATTGCCGGTCGCGCTGTTCGACCGGCAGGCGCGGCCGCACCATGCGGCCATGCCGAACTGACGTCCCTAGATGCGCTGGACGGCCGTGAGCGGCCAGTCTCCGATGATGCCGAACCGCTGGCGGGCGTTGGGCTGGCGGAACAACACGATCCGGTCGATCCGGAGCTCTGTCAGCGACAGCGCCGCAAATCTCTGCTGCAGCATCGTCAGGATCGGCCGGCGTCGTTCGTCGGACAGCCGGCAGGTCAGCGTCATGTGGAAGCGGAAATCCTCCATGACATAGGGATAGCCCCAGCGATCGAGATGATCGCGCTGTCGTGGTGTCAGCAGGTCCGGCTTGCGCCGTGCACGGTCCTCGGCGGTCATCGGCGCGCGAAACGGCTCGAACGTCCGGACACAATCGGCTGCGAGCTGTTGCAGCGCCGGCGAGGGCTCGCCAGGGATCATCGCGACGAAGCCGCTGATCGAGTCCACGATGGGACGAATGATCGGAATGGCGCGCGGCCTTGCCGCGAACTCCGCACAGGCGTCGCGGAGCGAGGCTTCGCTCTGCGCATCGGCCAGTTCGAACGGCGCCTTCAAAGTGGCGTGGAAGCCATATTTGCGCGGGTCCGCGCTCAGCTCGGCCCAATCGGGAACCGCGCGAACGACTTCTTCCGGAAAGCTCGGCTCGTCGCCGCTCCAGGCGTCGTAACCCAGCAGGCTCGCGCCGAATCCGGCCAAGCCCGTCGTCGCCGCCGGGGCGTAGTAGATCGCGTAGCGGGGCGCATCGACCATGATCTGCTACTCCGCCGCGATGGTGCGCACGGGCACTGCGTTCAGCCGATGGGTCTCGGCCAGATAGACCAGCCGGCCGGACGCGATGACGGCGACGACGCGGGGGCGCAACGGCACGCGGTCATAGACCAGAATGACGTCGGCGCGGCGGCCTTCGGCCAGCGTCCCGCGGTCCGCCAGTCCGGCCGCGCGTGCGGGGCCGCCCGAGATCAGATCCCAGGCGCGTGCCAGCGGCAGAACGCCGTCGGCCGCGAGCCGATACGCCGCCAGCAGCGGCGCTGGATAGTAGTAGTCGGAGGCCAGCACCGAGCAGAGGCCCTTGGCGATCATGTCGCTGGCTCGCGTCCACCCGGTATGGCTGCCGCCCCGAACGACGTTGGGCGCGCCGAAGACGATCGCGTCTCCGCCCTGGGCGGCCTCGCGCGCAGTCTCCTCGTTGACCGGAAATTCCGCGATGGTCACGCCCTGGCTGCGAAACGCCTTGCGCTTGGCCGGGCTGTCGTCGTCGTGCGACAGCATGCGGACGCCAGCCTTGCGTGCGATGTCGGCCAGCCGCGCGATCGAGGCTGGAACGGCATCCGCGCGAGAGGCGATGCGCGCGACCAGCCGGTCGAACTCCGCGCCGGGCAGGCCGGTGCGGTCGACCATGCGCTGGCGCTTGTGCGGCGTGTCCAGGCTCGCGACCGTCGAGTCCATGTGATCGTTGAAGGCGAACAGGTCGACGCGCCGATCGGCGAGCCACTGGCCGATTTCCTCCTCGTCGTCGAGATTGAAGGTCTCGTGGCGCAGATGAAAGCGCGTGTCGGCCGCGAGCTGCGGGCGCAGCGCTTCGATCGATTCGAGCAGCCGCCGCGCATTGTCGGCGCTGCGCAGGCCCGGCTCCCATGACCAGGTCGTTGCGTGGAAGACCGTGGTGATGCCATTGCTGACGGCCTGGCGGTCGCTGTCGATCAGCGCGACGTCGGTCGGGAAATCGACCCCGGCGCGCGGCATCATCTGGCGCTCGAACGCATCACCGTGGATGTCGACGATGCCGGGGAGCACGGTGAGCCCCTCCGCATCGAGTTCGAGACCTGACCGGCATCCCGGTGTCCCGATGCCGGCGATGACGTCGCCGGATATGATCAAGGAGGTGTCCACGAGGTCGGTGTCGACGAGGCAGCGGCCCCGCGAGATTGAGATATCGGTCATGGGGCGGCACTCTGCCGTACCGGGACGCGGGCGTCGAGAGCGGCCTCGTATTTATCCAGGAACGCGGTGATCTCGAGCTTGCGGAAATCGGGCAGCGCCGCGCGCAGCGCCTCGTGCTTCCAATCCCACCACGCCAGATCCAGCAGCCGCTGCTCGACCTCGTGCGGAAACCGGCGCTTGATCGGGCGCGCCGGATTGCCGGCGACGATGGTATAGGCCGGAACGTCCTTGGTGACGATGGCGCCAGCCGCCACGACCGCGCCGGTGCCGATGTTGCGGCCCGGCAGCACGATCGCGCCATGGCCGATCCAGACGTCGTGTCCGATCCGGACATGATGCTCTCGCCGCCAGGCGAAGAACTCGGCATCGTCGGGCTCGCCTGGAAAATAGGCGCTGGCGCGATAGGTGAAATGGGCCTGCGTCGCCCGCTGCATCGGGTGGTTGCCCGGGTTGATCCGGGTCATCGCCGCGATCGAGCAGAACTTGCCGACCGTCGTGTAGGTGATCTGGGAATCGTTGACCACGTAGGAGTAGTCGCCCATCGTCACCTCCTGCAGGATGGTGCGGGCGCCTATCTCGCAATAGGCGCCGAGCGTCACGTCCTGGAGCTTGGCCGAAGGGTCAACGGTAGGTTCAATCGAAAGCAGCTTGCCGGCCATCTCGCATCCTGTCTCTACGCCTGTGAAGGTGTTGGGTCTCCCCTATGACAGAGGCGTGACATCTGCATGACTGCCGACCGGCATGTGGACGGATGTGGCGCCGCAGTGTTGCTGTCACATAACTGTAGAATCGAGACGTTAGCGATAGGCCAAAGCGAGGCGTCTGGAGAATTCAATGCTGGTGGTGGATGGCCTGACGTGCCGTTTTGGCATGAAAGCCGCGGTCGACAATGCGTCCTTCTCTGTTGCACCCGGCAGCTTCGTCGGCGTGATCGGGCGTTCCGGCGCGGGCAAGTCGACCCTGCTGCGGTCCATCAATCGCCTGAGTCCTGTGAGCGGCGGCCGCATTCTCTTCAAGGATCTCGATGTGACGGCGCTGCGCGGCCGCGACCTGCGGCAGTGGCGCGCGCGCTCGGCGATGATCTTCCAGCAGTTCAATCTGGTCGGCCGATTGGACGTGCTCACGAACGTCCTGATGGGGCGACTCGCCGAAATCCCGTCGTGGCGCTCTCTGGCGCAGCTCTGGCCGGCGGCGGATGTTGCCATGGCGCTGTCCGCGCTCGAGCAGTTCGACATGGCCTCCCTCGCCGCGCAGCGCGCCGATCAGCTTTCGGGCGGGCAGCAGCAGCGCGTCGCGATCGCGCGCGCGCTGGTCCAGAATCCGGAAATCATCTTGGCCGATGAGCCGATCGCCTCGCTCGATCCGCGCAACACCAAGATCGTCATGGACGCGCTGCTGCGCATCAACAAGCATTTCGGCATCACCGTGATCTGCAATCTGCACTCGCTCGATCTGGCGCGCAGCTATTGCGACCGATTGATCGGAATGGCGAATGGTCGGGTCGTGTTCGACGATCTGCCGGCGGCGCTCACCGGCCAGATCGCGCGCGAGCTGTACGATCTGGAGGCCGACGAGGTGATGCCGCCGGCAATGCCCAAAGCTCCCGAATCCGTTCCGGCTGTCGGCAAAGTTGCCGTCGCCTGATTGCCTGCGTGCTGCGGGCGCATCTGTCGTGTCAATCCTGACATCGTCCCCTGAAACTTGAAGGACGTTCCATGATCAATCGTCGTCTCATTCTGGCCGGTTTGGCCGCTCTGTCGTTCGCTTCGTCCGCCTCGGCCGAGGACTGGCGAACCAAATATCCGGAGATCACCTTTGCCGCGATCCCGGCCGAAAACGGCTCGGGTGTCGTCGAGCGTTACACGCCGTTCGTGAACTATCTTTCCAAGGAGCTCGGCGTCAAGGTGACGCTGCGCGTCGCCAATGACTACGCCGCGGTCATCGAGGGCCAGCGCGCCGGCAACATTCACATCGGCTATTACGGTCCGGCCTCCTTCGCCCGCGCGCGCGTGACGGGCGTCAAGACGGACGCTTTCGTGATCGACGTCAACTCGGACGGGTCGAAGGGCTATTATTCCGTGTTCTACGTGCTCGCCAAGAGCCCGTACCAAAAGCTCGAGGATCTGAAGGGCAAGAATCTCGGCCTGGTGGACCCGAACTCGACCTCTGGCAACAACATGCCGCGCTTCAAGATGAGCCAGATGGGCATCGACCCCGACACCTATTTCTCCCAGGTCATCTTTACGGGCAGCCACGAGAACGCCGTGCTGGCCCTGGCGCAGGGAACCGTCGACGTCGCCGCAAACTGGTGGAACAACGGAGATGACTCCAACCTGACCCGCATGCTCACCAAGAACATGGTGAAGTCGGCCGACGGCACGCCGCTGAAGAAGGAAGATTTCCGCATCATCGGCAAGTCGGACATGATCATCAACTCGCCGTACGCCTATCTCAGCGACCTGCCCACCGACATGAAGGCCGCAATCAAGCAGGCCTTCCTCGACGCGGCGAAGAAGGATCCGGAAGCCTTCGCCAAGCTGTCCGACGGCAAGAACAAGCCGTGGGAGGCGATCTCGACGGAGGACTACAACAAGACTGTCGAGCTGATCAAATTCGTTGACTCTCTCCGCAAGAAGGGCTCGTAAGCGTTGCACCGGGCCGGCGGGGGACCGCGTCATCGAAGCCCCGCCGGCCTATTTGCGCTTTGCACCGACAAACATGTCGTCAGCCGTCGCCATCCTGCCTGAACAGCAGCTCGAACCTTTGCAGCGCGCCTACCGCAAAGCGGTGGCGCGCAAGCGTCTGCGTGCCGTCGTCGTGCTGGTTGCGTCCGGCCTCGTGCTGTTCGTTTCAGCCATCGGTTCGGAGGTCAATCTCCGAACGCTCGTCACCTATCTCGGCAACTTCCTCAGCTATTTCGACCGGCTCTTCACGCTCGACGACGGACACCGCGTGTGGACCAACCTGCCGGAATGGCTCTGGGGCCTGCGCAAATGGACGCGGCTTCTCGGTGAGACGATCCTGATCAGCTATGTCGGAACCATGCTCGGCGCCGTCCTGGCGTTTGCATTGAATTTCCTCGCGGCCGAGAACACCTCTCCTGCATCCTGGCTGCGCTTCGCGGTCCGGCGCCTGCTCGAGTTTGCCCGCACGGTGCCGGGCATCGTGTTCGCTCTGATTTTTGTCATGGCCTTCGGATTGGGGCCAATGGCCGGCGTATTCGCCATCGCGATCCACTCCTGCGGTGCGCTCGGCAAGCTGTTTTCGGAGGTCGTCGAAAACGTCGACATGAAGCCGGTCGAGGGAGTCCGCGCGACCGGTGCCGGCTGGCTGTCCTGCATGCGCTTTGCCGTCCTGCCACAGGTCGTCGCAGGCTACACGAGCTACACGTTGCTGCGGTTCGAGATCAACGTCCGCGAGGCGTCGGTGATGGGCTTCGTCGGTGCGGGTGGCATCGGCCAGGAGCTCGTCGTCGCGATCCGCAAGTTCTACTATTCCGACGTCAGCGCGATCCTCGTTCTGATCATCTTGACGGTGTTTGTCATCGACATTGGCACGGGGCTGCTGCGCAGCCGTCTCTTCGGCAGCGAAGGCCGGGCATGATGCGAAAGCTGGACGAGATCGATACCGCCGCGCTGCGATCGCGATACCCAGGCGTGTTCGAGCGGCCAGCGTCCGCCCGTCTGGCGACGCCGCTGGTGGCGGTTGCCGCGATGGGGATCTTCGTGTTCGGCCTCGTCGAGCTCGGCTTCTCGCCGACGAGGCTGTTGACGGGCATCAGTCAACTCGGTTGGATCACCCTGATGATGCTGCCGCCGGATCCCGGCGCGTCGCTTCCGACCTATCTGAAATCGATGGGAGAGACGCTGTCGATTGCCATGCTCGGCACGATGCTCGCGGCCGTGCTCGCGCTGCCCGTCAGCCTGCTCGCGGCGCGCAATATCGTCCCGTCCGCAATCTTCCGCTTTCCGGTACGGCGGCTGTTCGACAGCATCCGCGGCGTCGATACGCTGATCTGGGCGCTGGTCTGGATCAACGTCGTTGGACTCGGTCCATTCGCCGGTGTGCTCGCGATTGCCGTGTCCGACTTCGGCGCGTTGGGCAAGCTGTTCTCGGAGGCGATCGAGGGGGCCGACCGGCGCCAGGTCGAGGGCGTTCGTGCAGCCGGCGGCAGCGCGCTGCATGAGATCCGCTTCGGCCTCCTGCCGCAGGTTCTTCCCGTGATTGCCGGCCAGGTGCTCTACTTCATCGAATCCAACACGCGCTCGGCGACGATCATCGGCATCGTCGGCGCCGGCGGGATCGGGCTGCAACTCGCCGAGCAGATCCGCGTGCTGGAATGGCAGAAGGTGTCGTTCCTGATCCTGATGATCCTTGTGGCGGTGGCTGCGATCGACTGGATCTCGGGCAAGCTGCGGTTTGCGATCATCGGCCGCCGCGCCATCGCTTGAAGGGCGTGGCATCCGAAGGTTGCGATCGTTTGCCTACGAACGATCAGGGTGCGGCGTCCGCTGTGTGTGCTGCACCCGGTGTCGCAAATCCTTCATGTGCCGCCTTTAGGGGAAGCTCCGGAACTGGCCGTGATGCCAGGAATACGGAGTCTATCTTCATGAAGCTCACCCGCCTCGTTCTCGCGCTGCTCGCGCTGTGCGTCGCCGCATCGTGGCAGCCGGCCAAGGCTGCGGACGTCATCTGCTACAACTGCCCGCCGGAATGGGCCGACTGGGCCTCGATGCTCAAGGCGATCAAGACCGATCTCGGCTACGACATTCCGCACGACAACAAGAACTCCGGCCAGGCGCTGGCGCAGATCCTTGCCGAGAAGAGCAACCCAGTCGGCGACATCGGCTATTTCGGAGTCACCTTCGGAATGAAGGCGAAGACGCAGGACGCGCTCGAGGCCTACAAGCCGGCGAACTGGGATCAGGTCCCCGCCGGCTTGAAGGATGCGGATGGCTACTGGACCACGATCCACTCCGGTACGCTCGGCCTGTTCGTGAACAAGGATGCGCTTGGCGGCAAGCCGGTCCCGGCCTGCTGGAAGGATCTGCTCAAGCCGGACTACAAGGGCATGGTCGGCTATCTCGACCCGAGCTCGGCTGCCGTCGGCTATGTCGGCGCCGTCGCCGTCAATCTCGCGCTCGGCGGTTCGCAAGCGAATTTCGAACCTGCCGTCACGTTCTTCAAGGACCTGCGCAAGAACGATCCGATCGTGCCAAAGCAGACGTCCTACGCGCGTGTCGTCTCGGGCGAGATCCCGATCCTGTTCGACTACGATTTCAACGCCTACCGCGCGAAATATACCGAGAAGGGCAATTTCGAGTTCGTGATTCCCTGCGAAGGCTCGGTGGTCTTCCCCTACGTCGTCGGCCTGGTGAAGAACGCACCCGACAAGGACAAGGCGAAGAAGGTGATCGACTATCTGCTCTCCGACAAGGGCCAGGCGATCTGGACCAATGCCTATCTGCGCCCGGCGCGCCCGATCGAGCTGCCGGACGCGGTGAAGAACAAGTTCCTGCCGGACAGCGACTACGCCCGCGCCAAGAGCGTGAACTGGGGCGATATGGAAGCCGCGCAAAAGGGCTTCGTCGATCGCTATCTGTCCGAAGTCCGCTGAAGGAGCACCGCGCCTCCGCCGGAGAGGATCCGGCGGAGGCGCACTTGATCACATGTCGCACAGTTCATTCGTCCGGCTCTGCCTGCTGCCATTGGCAGCCGTCACCGCGGCCTTCTTCCTGCTTCCGATGGCGAGGCTGCTCGTCACCGGCGCCGAGGGACCGCACGGTCTGGCCGAATATCTCGCGATCATCATCGAGCCGCGCTACCGCACGACACTTCTCAACACGCTGGCGCTGGCGGCGGCCACCACGATCGCGACCCTGGTCATCGCGACGATCGCCGGCCTGTTCCTGCAGCGTCACCGGTTTCCGGGCCGCGCGCTCCTGGTCGCGATCCTGACGTTTCCGCTCGCGTTCCCGGGCGTCGTGGTGGGCTTCATGATCATCCTTCTGGCTGGCCGCCAGGGGCTGATCGGCGAGATCTCGTCCCGGCTCACCGGCGACAGGCTCGTATTCGCCTATTCGATCTACGGGCTGTTCCTCGGCTATCTCTATTTCTCGATTCCGCGGGTGATCCTCACGATCATGGCTGCCGCGCAGAAATTGGATCCGGGGCTGGAGGAGGCCGCGCGCTCGCTCGGCGCCGGCCCCTGGGCCGTGCTGCGCGACGTGATCCTGCCGGCCCTGACGCCGGCGCTGATCGCGTCCGGCGCGATCGCATTCGCGACGGCGATGGGCGCGTTCGGAACGGCATTCACCTTGGCCACGAACATCGACGTGTTGCCGATGCTGATCTACACGGAGTTCACGCTGGCCGGAAACCTTGCCACCTCGGCGGCGCTCTCGGTCGGGCTTGGCCTGATGACCTGGCTGATGCTGGCACTGGCGCGCTCCTTCGCCGGCAGCTCCGTGGCAGCGGCAGGGTAGGCACGTGCGCGACAGAGCCATCTTCATCCTTCAACTGCTGTTCACATTGCTGGTCGCTGCCTTCCTGGCCGTGCCGGCCGGCCTTTCGATCGTGGCGGGCGTGACCGTCAACTACTTCCGCGGCATTCAGTCCGGCGTGACCTTGCAGTGGGTGGCCCAGGTCTGGGAGCTCTACGCGGGCACGATCATGGCGTCGATCCTGATCGCGGTGGGCACGCTGGCGGTCACGCTCGTGGTCGGTGTTCCCGCGGCCTACGCGCTGTACGTTCGCGGCGGACGGCTGGCGCGGCTGGTCGAGGAGATCATCACCTTGCCGCTCGCGATTCCCGGGCTCGCCATCGCGCTGGCGCTGTTGCTCACCTATGGCGGGGCCGGAAGCTTCCGTCGCTCATGGCTGTTCATCCTCGTCGGCCATGTGATCTTCACGATGCCGTTCATGGTGCGGTCCGTCATGGCGGTGTTCTCGACGATCGACGTGACATCGCTCGACGAAGGCGCCGCATCGGTCGGAGCCGCGCCATGGCGCCGCTTCATCGACGTCATCGTTCCCAACGCCGCGCCCGGCATCCTGGCGGGTAGCCTCATGGTGGTGACGCTATCTCTTGGAGAGTTCAACCTGACCTGGATGTTGCATACGCCGTTGACCAAGACACTGCCGGTCGGTCTCGCCGACAGCTATGCGTCGATGCGTCTCGAGGTCGCGTCCGCCTACACGCTGATCTTCTTCGTCATGATCATCCCGCTGCTGGTGGCCATGCAATGGGTCGGCGAGAGAGGAAGCCTGCGGTGAGCACGATGACCCGGCATGGAGCCGCCCTCAAGGTGGAGAATTGCGGCAAGACCTTTGCCGACGGGACGTGCGCACTCGCGCCGGCCACGCTCGACATCGCACAGAGCGAGACGCTGGTGCTGCTGGGGCCGTCCGGTTGCGGCAAGACCACGCTGCTGCGGATCGTGGCCGGGCTCGAAACGCCCGATGCGGGGGGGCGCGTGCTGTTCGACGGCAAGGATCTGACGCGACAGCCGATCGAGAAGCGCAATGTCGGCATGGTGTTCCAGTCCTACGCGCTGTTCCCCAACATGACGGTTGCGGACAATATCGGCTACGGGCTCAAGATCCGCCGCGTGGCCAAGCCGGAGCGCGCCGCGCGCGTCGCCGAGCTGGTCGCGCTGACCAATCTGGGCGGTCTTGAAGACCGGCGCATCGATCAGCTCTCGGGCGGTCAGCGTCAGCGCGTCGCGCTGGCGCGCGCAGTCGCCATCCGCCCGAGCGTGCTGCTGCTCGACGAGCCGCTCACCGCACTCGATGCCGCCTTGCGGGAGCGCCTGCGCGGCGAGCTCAACGGCCTGTTGCGCACGCTCGGCATCACGGCGATCTACGTCACGCATGATCAGGCTGAAGCCATGGAGCTCGGCGACCGCATCGTCGTGATGCGCAAGGGCGCGATCGCCCAGATCGGGACGCCGCAAGAGGTCTATTTTGCGCCGGCCGATCGTTTCGTCGCGGAGTTCGTCGGCGCGGCCAACATCATCGAGGCGCCGCTCGACGGCGGCCAGCTCGTTCTGCCGGGAGGCCGGCAGCCGATCGCCGATCCCGGTCCGCGCAGCCAAGCGGTGGCGATGGTTCGGCCGGAAACGATCGCGATCGTCGACCCCGCGGCATCGAGCCTGAGCGGCGTCGTCGACAGCGTCCGCTTTGCCGGCGACCGGCAGCGGATCATCGTCCGCGATGCCGCCTCGATCGCACTGACCGTGGACGCGCCGAATACGATCAGGGTCGCTGCGGGCGAGCGGATCGGCCTGCGGATTGCGCCCGAGTCCATTCGTCTGCTGCCGGAGAAGGGTTGATCAGCCGATGACCAAGAGCCCCGTCACCATTGCCCAGATCTCCGACCTGCACATCAAGGCGCCCGGCCGGCTCGCCTACCGCCGCGTCGATACGGCGCGTGCGCTGGCCCGTTGCATCATGGAGCTCAACCGGTTCGCGCCGAAGCTCGATCTGGTGGTGATCTCGGGCGATCTCGCCGATACGCCGTCGCCGGCCGAGTACGATCATCTGAAAGATCTTCTTGCCGGCCTCGAGATTCCATTCGCCGCCGTACCAGGCAATCACGATTCCCGCGAACTGATGCGCGCGGCGTTTCCCGGCGCTGCTCATGAGCAGTCGGCGCCACTGAACCAGCATGTGGAACTGGCCGGTCTCGATCTGCTTCTGCTCGATTCCAGCGTGCCCGGCCATCCGCATGGCGAATTGGACGAGGCGAGTCTACAATGGCTCGATGCCAGGCTGTCCACCTCCAGCGAAAGGCCGGCCCTGCTGTTCCTGCACCACCCGCCATTCACCACCGGCATCTGGCACATGGACCGGCAGAACCTGCGCAATGCCGACGATCTCGCGGCGATCCTCGCGCGCCATCCGCGGGTGCAACTGATCGGATGCGGTCACGTTCATCGCGCGACGCTGACCCGGTTTGCAGGCATTCCCTGCACGATCTGTCCAGCGCCGAACCATGCCGTCGCGCTCGATCTGGCCGAGCTGCGCCCGCCATCCTTCCGGGTCGAGCCGCCGGCCTTTCACCTTCATGCCTGGTTTCCAGGACCGGGATTCGGAACGGTCGTCACCCATCAGGTGCCGATCGGCGATTTCGACGGGCCGCATCCGTTCTTCAATCAGGACGGCTCGCTCATCGACTGAGCGCGCACGGGGGAGTAGCGGACGTCTGGTCTAGCTCTCCACCTCGAACGTCACGCGCTCCGCGGCGAAACGCGAGCGCTTGCTGACGAGCGGCGTCCCGTCGGCATCGACATCGGTGCTGTCGACCACCAGCACCGGACGGCCCAGCGCGAGGTCGAGCCGCGCGGCGTCGCTCGCGTCGGCGATTGCCGCCGTGATCCTGGTCGCGCCGCGGCGATAGTCGCGAATGCCGTAATGGGCGAGCAAGGCGGTCATCGAGCGCACCGACGCGAAGATGTGGCCGGCCTCGGGGAAACGCTCGGCCGACAGCCAGGATGTGCTCGCGCAGATCGGCGTCTTGTCGGCGAGACGCAGCGCCTCGATCCGCACCAATGGTGCGCCCGTCTTCAATCGCAGCTCGCGCGCGAGCTCGCGCGTCGCGGGCTCTTCGGACGCTGCGATCAGCTGTCCACGCGGCTCGCGCCCGCCGGCCCCCACGATCTCGGAGAACCTGGTGCGCGATCTCAGAGGATATGACAGACGAGGCGCTTCGACATAGGTGCCGCTGCCGCGCTCGGCGCGCACGAGGCCGCGCTCCGCCAAGGTCGCGAGCGCGCGACGCACCGTATGACGGTTGACGCGATAGGTTTCGGCGATTTCGGTCTCGCCGGGCAGGCGCGTTCCGGCCGCGAAGCGGCCGTCGGCGATGTCGCGCTCGATGCCGTCGGCCACCCGCCGCCACAGCGCCACGCCCGAATCGGCGCCTTGCATGCTCATCCACGGCTCTCCGCTGTCTGGCCTGAAATCACGCCCATGTCATCAAACAGTCATGGCGCTTCGCTACGAAGTTGTCTATTAACATAGACAACTTCGAGACGGCAAGATCGGGATGACGATGGACGGCGAGACCACGATTCAGGACCGGCGCAGGGCGGCGATGCGGGTATTGGCGCATGCCTCGCATGCGGACATCCGCGCCAGGCTGAATGACCTCGCGGTGCCTGAGTATCGCGATCTTCGTCCGGCGGAGAATGGCCTGGTGATGCTGCGGGGACGGATCGGCGGCGACGGTGCGCCGTTCAATGTCGGCGAGGCGACGGTGTCGCGCGCCGCGGTGCGGCTCGAGAGCGGCGAGGTCGGGTTCGGCTATGTGCTGGGACGCGACGCCGGCAAGGCGCGCCTGATCGCGCTGTGTGACGCGATGATCCAGTCATCAAGCCATGTGCGATCGATCGAGACGCAGGTGGTCGCACCGCTGCAGGCGCAGATGCGTGCATCGCGGGCCCACCGCGCGGAGCAGGCTGCGGCCACGCGTGTCGATTTCTATACGATGGTGCGAGGAGAAGGCTGATGGGTGCCGCCGCTTCCGATCTGCAGCCCGGCTTCGCCGACAATGTGCTGTCCGCGCAATCCACCTTCCGTATCGTCATGGAGGCCATGGCGCGTCCGGGAAGTCTGCGACAGGTCGAGGGCAATGTAGGCCGGCCGTCGTCGTTGATGCCAGGTGCCGCCGCGATCGCGTTGACCCTGTTCGATCACGATACGCCGATCTGGCTTGATGCGCCGCTCGCCGGCACGTCCGAGGTCGGCGCCTGGCTCAAGTTTCATACGGGGGCGCCGATCGTCGCCGACGCGGCGCTCGCCTGCTTTGCGGTCGCGGCGGACCCGGAAACGCTTCCCGATCTGACTTCATTCGCGCTCGGCAGTGCCGAATATCCCGATCGCTCGACGACGCTGGTCCTGCAGGTGCCGAGCTTGTCCAGAGGTCCGGCGTTCGAGCTGCGTGGTCCGGGCATCGACCGGACGACATCGTTCCGTGCGACGGTCGCGCCGACTGACCTGTTCGAGCGGCTGTCGATCAATGAGAGGCTGTTTCCGCGTGGTGTCGACGTCGTGCTGGTCGATGGCTCGTCCATCGTCGCCATCCCGCGAACGACCCGGCTCGTTTCCGCAGGAGAGTGAGGCATGTATGTTGCCGTCAAGGGTGGCGAGCGCGCCATCGAGAACGCGCACCGGCTGCTGGCGCATGAGCGCCGGGGTGATCGCGATGTGCCGGAGCTGTCGCTGGCGCAGGTCTCCGAGCAGTTGGGGCTCGCCGTCGATCGCGTGATGAGCGAAGGCTCGCTGTACGATCGCGAGCTCGCGGCGCTGGCGATCAAGCAGGCGCGCGGTGATCTGATCGAGGCGATCTTTCTGGTGCGCGCCTTTCGCGCAACGCTGCCGCGCTTCGGCGCGAGCGAGCCGGTCGATACCGGCGCAATGCGGGTGCAGCGGCGTGTCTCGTCGACCTTCAAGGACATTCCCGGCGGCCAGGTGCTCGGGCCGACCTTCGACTATACGCATCGGCTGCTCGATCCGCAGTTGGCGGCCGGCGTCGAGCCGGAGCTGCCGGCCCGCGCCGAGGCGCCGAATGCGCCGACGCCGCGCGTCACCGACATTCTCGGACAGGACGGGCTGATCGAGCCGTCGCCGCAAGCCGAGGTTGGCGCGCCGGTCGGCGATCTCACCCGTGATCCCCTGAGCTTTCCCGCCGACCGCGATCTGCGGCTGCAGAACCTGGCCCGTGGCGATGAGGGCTTTCTGCTCGCGCTCGGCTACTCGACCCAGCGCGGCTATGGCCGCAACCATCCCTTTGCCGGCGAGATCCGCTTCGGCGAAGTCGAGGTCGAGTTCTTGGCCGAGGAGGTCGGCTTCGCGGTGCCGCTCGGATCGGTCGAGCTGACCGAATGTCAGATGGTGAACCAGTTCAAGGGCTCGGCGACCGAGCCGCCGTGCTTCACCCGCGGTTATGGCCTCGCCTTCGGGCAGAGCGAGCGCAAGACGATGTCGATGGCCCTGGTCGACCGTGCCCTGCGCGCGCGCGAGCTCGGCGAAGACATGGTTGCACCGGCGCAGGACGAGGAGTTCGTGATGTCGCACTCCGACAATGTGCAGGCGACCGGGTTCGTCGAGCATCTGAAGCTGCCGCATTATGTCGACTTCCAGTCCGAGCTCGGCCTGCTGCGCAAGCTGCGCCAGGAGTTCGCCGAGGCCGATGCCGCTCCCGAATTGAAGGAAGCTGCGGAATGAACGCACCGACCTACAACTTCGCCTATCTCGACGAGCAGACCAAGCGGATGATCCGCCGCGCCATCCTGAAGGCGATCGCGATTCCCGGCTATCAGGTGCCGTTCGCGAGCCGCGAGATGCCGATGCCCTATGGCTGGGGCACCGGCGGCGTGCAGGTCACTGCGGCCATTCTCGGTCCCGACGACGTACTCAAGGTCATCGACCAGGGCTCGGACGATACAACCAATGCGATCTCGATCCGCAAATTCTTCGCCAAGACCGCGGGTGTCGCCACCACGACCTCGACGGAAGCGGCGAGCGTCATCCAGACCCGGCATCGCATTCCCGAGGCGCCGCTTCACGAGGGGCAGGTGCTGGTCTATCAGGTGCCGATCCCGGAGCCGCTGCGCTTTCTCGAGCCGCGCGAGACCGAGACCCGCCGCATGCATGCGCTGGCCGAGTATGGCCTGATGCACGTCAAGCTCTATGAGGACATCGCGCGCTTCGGTCACATCGCGACCTCCTACGCCTATCCGGTCAAGGTCAATGCGCGCTACGTGATGGATCCGTCGCCGACGCCGAAGTTCGACAATCCCAAGATGGACAATTGCCCGGCGCTGCAATTGTTCGGCGCGGGACGCGAGAAGCGAATCTATGCCATTCCGCCGTATACGTCGGTCGTCTCGCTGGATTTCGAGGACCATCCGTTCACGCGTTACAAGTTCGACGCGCCCTGCGCGCTGTGCGGCGCGGAGGAGTCCTATCTGGACGAGATCGTGACCGACGACAAGGGCAGCCGCATGTTCGTTTGCTCCGACACCGACTATTGCGAGGGCCGCCAGGCATCCGGACATCGTGGCGCGCAGAGCGTCCCCCCGCACAAGGAGAGCGCCCATGGCTGAGATGATCAGCGCATCCGATCAGCCGCTGCTCGTCGCGGAAGGGCTTGCGAAGAGCTACGGCCGGCTGGCAGCCTGCCGCGATGTCTCCTTCGTGCTCTATCCCGGCGAGGTGCTCGCCATCGTCGGCGAGTCCGGCTCGGGCAAATCGACACTCTTGCAGATGCTGTCGGCGCAAATGGCGCCGACGTTGGGCCGCGTGTCCTACCGCATGCGCGACGGCGTGCTGCGCGATCTTGCCGGGCTTGGCGAGGCGGAGCGCCGCTTTCTGTTCCGAACCGATTGGGGCTATGTCCATCAGGACCCGGCGCAGGGCCTGCGCATGGCGGTCTCCGCCGGCGCCAACGTCGGTGAGCGGCTGATGGCGGTCGGCTGGAACAACTATGGTCGGATCAGGCAGACCGCCTCGTCCTGGCTCGAGCGCGTGGAAATCGATGTCGCCCGCATCGACGATGCGCCGCGGACCTATTCCGGCGGCATGCGGCAGCGGCTGCAGATCGCGCGCAATCTGGTGACCGAGCCCCGGCTCGTGTTCATGGATGAGCCGACCGGAGGGCTCGATGTCTCGGTGCAGGCGCGTCTGCTCGACCTGATGCGCAGCCTCGTCAATGAGCTCGGCCTCGCCGCCATCGTCGTGACCCACGATCTGGCCGTGGCGCGGTTGCTGTCTCATCGTGTGATGGTCATGAAGGAGGGGCGGGTGATCGAGACCGGCCTCACCGACCAGGTGCTCGACGATCCGCGCGAGCCGTACACACAGCTCCTCGTGTCCTCGATCCTGCCGCCATGATGCAAGAGCCCAATGCGATGACCGTGATGATCGATGTCGAGAATGCAGAGAAGACCTTCACCATGCATCTGCAGGGCGGCATCTCGCTGCCCGTGGTGCGCGGCGTGTCGTTCCAGGTCAAGGCCGGCGAATGCGTCGTGTTGTCGGGACCGTCGGGCGCTGGCAAGTCGTCGATCCTGAAGATGATCTTCGGCAATTACCGCTGCGATGGCGGACGCATCGGCGTCCGGCACGTGGGCGCGATGACCGATCTCGCCGGCGCCGAGCCGCGCCTGGTCCTGAATGCGAGGCGGCAGACCATCGGCTATGTCAGCCAATTCCTGCGCGCGCTGCCGCGGGTCCCTGCACTCGATGTCGTCGCCGAGCCGCTGCTCGCGGCCGGCGTGCCGCGCGAAGACGCCCGGGGGCGGGCAGGCGCGCTGCTGCGGCGGTTGAACATTCCCGAGCGGCTGTGGTCGCTGCCGCCATCGACCTTCTCGGGCGGCGAGCAGCAGCGGGTCAATATCGCCCGCGGCTTCATCTCCGACCTTCCGGTGCTGCTGCTGGACGAGCCGACCGCGTCGCTCGACGCGGCCAACCGTGCGGTCGTGGTCGACCTGATCGCGGCAAAGAAGAAGGATGGAGTGGCCATGCTCGCGATCGTCCATGATGACGAGATCCGCGCGCAGATTGCGGATCGCACGGTCGACGTCACGACATTCGCCGCGGCGGCATAGAGGTAGACATTGCAGATGAGCGCGAACATGTCCGATATCGTGATAGGCAATGCCAGGCTGGTCCTCGCCGACCGCGTCGTCGAGCAGGGCTGGGTGGCGATCGCCGGAGGCCGGATCGCGGAATTGGGCGAAGGGGCCGCGCCGGCCGGCAGCCTGGATGCCGGCGGCGACCTGCTGATGCCCGGACTGGTCGAACTGCATACCGATCACCTCGAAGCGCATTTCGTGCCGCGCCCGAAGGTCTATTGGGACCCCGTCGCTGCGGTCATTTCCTATGACGGGCAGCTTGCGACCGCGGGCATCACGACGGTGCTGGATTCGCTGCGCGTGTGGAGCGAGGAAGGCGCCGAGGGCGTCGACGGTCAAGCCAATGTGCTCGCGGAGGCGATCGCGACGGCGCGCGACGGCGGCCTGCTGCGGTCCGATCACTTCCTGCATCTGCGCTGCGAAGTGCCGATGCCGACCGTGGTCGAGGAGGCGCGGCAACTGGCGGGGCGTCCGGATGTGCGGCTGATGTCGCTGATGGATCATACGCCCGGGCAGCGCCAGTTTCGCGACGAAGGCAAGCTGCGCGACTACTATCGCGGCAAGAGCGGCGGCAAGACCGATGCCGAGCTCGACGTGATGTTCGCGCGCCGCTTCGCCTATCAGCAGGCCTACGCGGCGCCGAACATGCGCGACATCATTGCGCTGGCAAAGACCCATGACGTGCCGCTGGCCAGCCACGATGACACGACGGAGGAGAACGTCGCCGACGCAATCAAGGACGGCATCGCGGTCGCGGAGTTTCCGACCACGATGGAGGCCGCGCGGGGCCTTCACCAGGCGGGCATCAGCATCCTGATGGGCGCGCCGAACGTCGTGCGCGGCGGGTCTCACTCCGGCAATATCGCAGCCGTGGACCTCGCGCGCGAGGGCCTGCTCGACATTCTGTCGTCGGACTATGTGCCGTCGAGTCTGCTGATGGGCGCGTTGCAATTGCCGCAGCGGGTGCCGTCCATCGAGCTTGCCGCCGCCGTCCGCACCGTCACCAAGGCGCCTGCGGACGCCGTCGGCCTGCATGATCGCGGCGAGATCGCCGTGGGCAAGCGTGCGGACCTGATCCGCGTTCATGTCGCGGGCCAGTTGTCGGTCGTGCGCAGCGTCTGGCGGGAAGGATTGCGGGTGGCATGAGCGGAATCGAGCCTGCCTCAGCGACGACATCCGAGAAGCTTGGTCCGGGACGCCTGATCCTGGTGGTCGGGCCGAGCGGCGCGGGCAAGGACACCTTGCTCAACGTGGCGCGTCGCGAATGCGCCGGCGATGACCGGGTCGTCTTTCCGCGGCGGATCGTCACGCGCGAAGCCTCGGCCTTCGAGGACAATCTCGAGATGAGCGTGTCCGCCTTTCGTCAGGCGCTCAGTGCTGGAGAGTTCGCGCTGCATTGGGAGGCCCATGGTCATGACTACGGCGTGCCGCGCGCGATCAAGGATGACATCCTGGCCGGCTGCACCGTCGTCGTGAACGTCTCGCGAACGATCATTCCCGCCGCGCGCCGGGATTATGCCAACGTCATCGTCGTCGCCATCACCGCGCCCGCCGATGTTCTCGCCGCACGGCTCGGCAAGCGGCACCGTCCGAGTGACGGCGACATCGGCGAGCGTCTCCACCGCGCGGTGACCGAAGACGCCGTAGCGGATGTCACGATCGTCAATGTCGGAGACCCCGAGCCGCACGGTCACCGGCTTGCGGACATCATCAAGCGGCCGATTGACGCAGAACCGATCGGATCAAACGGAGGCAGCGGCCATGTCGATCGTCACCACGATTGAACAGCTCGAGGCGATCTATGGCGAGACGGGGCTGGCCTCGACGGCGAAGGTGGCCGATCGCGTGACGCCGCACTACCGGATCATGATCGAGCAGTCGCCGTTCGTGGCGCTCGCGACATGTGGTCCCGAAGGTCTCGATTGCTCGCCGCGCGGCGATCTCCCCGGATTCATCCGCATCCACGACGACAAGACGCTGATGATGCCGGACCGCCGCGGCAACAATCGCGTGGATTCGTTGCGCAACATCGTGCGCGACCCGCGGATCGCTCTGCTGTTCCTGATTCCGGGATCAGGCAACACGCTGCGTGTGAACGGGCACGGTCAGCTGTCGACGGCCCCCGATCTGTTGGAGTCGTTCCGGATGGAAGGCAAGCTGCCGCGCTCCGTCCTCATCATGACGGTGGAAGAGATCTACTTCCAATGTGCCCGCGCGATCGTTCGTGCCGATCTCTGGAACCCGGATAGACGTGTCGATCCGCAGCAACTGCCGACGCCGGGGCAGATTCTCGCGGCGATGACGGCCAACGACATCGACGGCGCGGCGTACGATCGCGAGTGGCCCGAGCGTGCGCGGAAATCCATGTGGTGAGTTCGGCGCGCAGCGCTTCGAAGGGCGGGCCGCGCTCCGAAACATCAGGCTGCGACATCGAGCAGGCGTGAGGATCCCCTGACGAGCACCTTGCGGCCGGCCATCGTGAGTGTCGCCGCGCCATTGTCCATAGAGACGAGTCCAAATGCAGTGAGCTCGTCGACAATCATGCCGTTCAGCCTGCGGCGTTCACGCGCGGGAATGCGAAGCGCCTTCAGCGTCTCCCATTGGTCCGGCGTGAGCTCGTGTTCGAATTCCGCGTTCATGCTGCCTCGAATGTTGGCGTCCCGCACCCGTCTTAGAAAGTCCGCGTGACGAAGATGCGACCTTCATGCATCCGTACTGATACGGTCCACGTCATTACGCTCGAACCCGTCCGCGATTAATTCAAATTTGAATGATCGCAAATGTGGTGCTGCATTGCAGCTCGCCGTGTTGGTAGCGGTGAACGATCGTCCGTCGTTAACAAATAATTAAGGCACGTGGGCAGCGCACAATGGTAACGCCGCTGTCACATCGGTGTGTCACACGGCGCCATCGTCCTGCTCGAATCGGCCGACGCGGGCTTGAAGCGAAAACACGTTGAATGGCTGACCTGATCGACGTTCCGCCGCTGCCGTCGAACCGCAGAATCTGGTGGCGCAGCCTGGGCGGACTGGCCTTGAGCCTGTCGATCGCGGCTGTGGCCGTGTACGTCCTCACACGCGCCGTCAAGAAGCTCGACTTTGCCCATGTCCTGTCGATCGTCGAGGCCACCGACCGTCATCTGATCGCGGCGGCGCTGGCATTCGTCCTCCTCTCCTACGCCAGCCTCACGCTCTACGACCTGTTCGCATTGCGGACGATCGGCCGCCGCGACATTCCCTATCGCGCGGCCGCGCTTGGCAGCTTCACGAGCTATCCGATCGCGCACGGCATCGGCGCGGTCGCGTTGATCTCGCCGCTGGTTCGATACCGGATCTACACGCCGTACCGGCTCGGGGCGATCGACATCGCCAATATCAGCTTCCTGACCGGGCTGACCTTCTGGCTCGGCAATCTCACCGCCCTCGGCCTGAGCTTGATGATCGATCCGGACGCCTTCGGCTGGGTGGAGTATTGGCCGCCGGCACTCAACCGGGTCGTTGCGGCCGCGCTGCTCTGCGCCGTCACCGCCTTCGTGGTGTGGAGCTGGCCGGGGCGGCGAAGCAGACGATGGCCGGTGCGGCTGCCGTCCGGGCCCGCCGTGCTGCTGCAGATCGCGGTCGGGCTGTTCGAGCTCAGCACCGCGGCGCTGGCAATGTATGTGCTCATGCCGGCCGAGCTCGGCATCGACCTCGCGCGGCTGATGGCGGTCTTCATCGCCGCGACCTTGCTTGGATTCGCCAGCCATGCCCCGGCCGGCATCGGTTTGTTCGATGCAACGATCCTGCTGGGTCTGGGCGGCGTTGATCAGGAGCGGCTGCTCGCGGCGCTGCTGATCTTCCGTGCGCTCTATCACCTGGTGCCGTTCGTGATCGCCCTCATCGTATTCGGCAGCGTCGAGCTGTCACGATCCTGCCGGAGGCCGTCGACGGTGTCAGACCGGCGAGTTCAGCTTCAGCCCGATCATGCCGGTGATGATCAGCGTGAGGCAGAACAGCCGCGTCGGATCCGCCGGCTCGCTGTAGAGGACCATGCCGGCGAGGATGCTCCCGGCCGCGCCGATCCCGGTCCATACCGCATAGGCGGTGCCAAACGGCAGTGAGCGCAGCGCAAGCGACATCATCGCGAAGCTGAGCAGGATCGCGGTCACGGTCGCGACGCTGGGCCAGAAGCGTGTCAAGCCGTCGGAATGCTTCAGGCCGAGCGCCCAGATGATCTCGAGCATTCCAGCCGCAAACAGAGCAAGCCAGCCGTTCATGACGGCCGTGCGTTCAGGCGCGCGACAACGCCCGCGGCTCCGAAGCCTGCTTCGCGAAGCCGCGGATCGCTTGCACCGATCAGTCCGGCCATCTGGTCGTCTCCGCGCCGGTCGAACCTGATCTCCATCTGCATGGTTTGCGCGACGCGCTGATGACATTGCGGGCGCCCATGCAGCCATCGGCGCGCGGCTTTCTATCTCTCCTCCATCATCGTGAACACGAAGCCCGTCATCGTCGCGCCGACGGCAAATGACAGCGTCAACACACCGACGAAGATCACGAACGTCACGTGCGGATCGACACTGTGGGCGATCAGGGTCGCGATGCCGAACGCATCCAGTTGGGTCAGCCCGAAGGCGAAGCCGAGCCCCATGGCGACGCCCATCAAGGTGTGGCAGGCCAGCTCGATCAGGAGGGCCGGATTGACTACTGCGCTGCGTCGCTTGGGCGGCATGGGCTCGGACTCCACGCTATGGCCGATGAACGCTGGAACGGTGATCGTTGTTCCTGTGCCGGCTGGCAAAGCCGATTGCCAAACCCAGCCGACTGCGGCTACGGAAGACCGAGGTTCGGTCGCGGAGAAGCACAGGCTCGAACGGCCCGCAAGGGGCCGGCGCGCGACCGGGCGGCGCGGCGTCGCGCAATCCGAACAGGGAGGATGACAACCCATGACAAACGCCATTCGTTTCCACAAGACCGGCGGTCCCGAGGTTCTCACCTGGGAGCAGATCGAGGTCGGCAAGCCCGGCCCCGGCGAGGCGCGCATCCGCCACACGGCGGTCGGGCTCAACTTCATCGACATCTACAATCGCTCCGGGCTCTATCCGGTCCAGCTTCCGAGCGGGCTTGGCAGCGAGGGCGCCGGTGTGATCGAGGAACTGGGCGAAGGGGTGACGGACCTGAAGGTGGGCGACCGCGTCGCCTACGGCTCGTCGCCGCTCGGCGCCTATTCCGAGGCGCGGCTGATGCCGGCCGCGCTGCTGTTGAAGCTGCCCGACGAGATCGACGACAAGACCGCCGCCGCGATGATGCTCAAGGGCCTGACCGCCCAGTACCTGATCCGGCAGACCTACCGCGTCAAGGCGGGCGAGACCATCCTGCTGCATGCCGCGGCCGGCGGCGTGGGCCTCATCCTCAGCCAGTGGGCCAAGCATCTCGGCGTTCACGTCATCGGCACCGTATCCAGCGACGACAAGGCGCAACTCGCCAAGGCCCACGGCTGCGAGCACACCATCATCTATACGCGCGAGGACTTCGTCGCACGCGTCGGCGAGATCACCGGCGGCAAGAAGGTGCCGGTGGTCTATGATTCCGTCGGCAAGGACACGTTCCTCAAGTCGCTCGATTGCCTCGCGCCGCTCGGCTACGCCGTGCTGTTCGGCCAGTCCTCCGGCACGGTCGATCCGCTCAATCTCGGGCTGCTCGCCCAGAAGGGATCGCTGTTCGTGACCCGGCCGACGCTGTTCACCTACGCCGCCAGGCGCGAGAGCCTGGTCGCGATGGCCAACGAGCTGTTCGACGTGGTCAAATCGGGCGCGGTGAAGATCGAGGTCAACCAGACCTATCCGCTCAAGGAGGCGGCCCGGGCCCACGCCGATCTCGCGGCACGCAAGACGACCGGTTCGACCGTCTTTCTGGTCTGATCTGGCGCAGCCGGATCAAACCTGCTCGTGCTTGCGCAGGTCGTGGAGGTGATCGAACCGGACGGCCTGCAGGTCGGCGTCCCGCCCATCGATCTCGGGCAGGGCGGCTTCGGACATGATGTCGGCGGTGACGTCGGCAACCGATCGGTCGACGATCTCGTGGATGAAGCTGACGTTCGAATATTCGCCCGACGCGATGCGCGCCACGACGTCGCGCCGGGTCATCTCAGGATCGACCACGGCCTCGCGTCCGCGCCGGCCGTAGTCGATCATCACGACGAAATACTGCATGGAGCGCCGGTTCGCCTTCGGCTGACTGTGATGCTCCATTATTTCTTTAAATCAGAATTTTGTCAAGACTGATTCGGTCCACCCTCGCCTCACCGACTCCATCCCAGCCTGCGCGGCCATCACCAAACCGGCATCAGCCGCGGAAATAGTCCAGGCGATGTAGCGTGGCGTCCGGAAGCATGTTCCCGCACGCCATGAAGACCGCGTCATCGCCCGTTACTGCACGTTGAACGTCGCGCCGGGACATTCGGTGGTCACGCTGATCGGGATCGCCTGCGCCGCCGCCGCGGTCGGCTTCGGCTTCGCAACCACCTTCCAGCGGCCGGGCTTGTTCAGCCAATATCTGTGCCTCGATGTCGCAATGCGGCGCTCGGTATAGGTCGTGCCCTTCCAGATCAAGGGGCCCTTCGGCTTCGGTGCCGCGACCTCATGCCATGGTCCGAACTCGCCGAAGTCCATGAACCACAGATGCCATTCGAGCTTCTGATATTCATGGTGGGACGCGACCACCTCGACGATGGGGCGGCCGTTCAGCCACGACACCTCGTCCTCGAGCGGCTTGATCTGCTGGCAACGGGTATGCAACGGCTCCTGAACGCGAAGCAGATCGTCTCGCTGGCTTTGCGTGAGCATCGCCGAGGTGACGGGCAGTCCCACGTTCGGATCATCGGCCGGATATGAGCAGATCGGCACCGTTGGCGGCCCCTGGCCCGTCCAGGGATTGTTGCTGCAGTAGACTCGCCTCGTCACCGACGAAATGCCGGTGGTCGCCGTTTCCTCCGCCTTTCCGGTTTCCCGGTCCCAGACACCGCTGAACGTCGTCTTTTGATTCGGCGGACAGGCCACGGTCTTGTGGGCCGTCCACCAGTGCGAAACCTCGAATTCATAGTACGAGTAGCGCGGCTCCGGATACAGCACGGCTCTGACGCTGGTCAGCGCGTGATGCGCTTCGCACGCCGTTCCATAGGTATCCAGCCAGCACACGAGGTGGAAGTTTTCGTTCGGCCAGCATCCCGCACGCGCCGACGACGTGAAGCCGAGTGCGGCGATCACCAAGCCAAAGGCAAGAAGATATCTCCGCATGGCGTTTCCCATGATGGCGTTTCCCCATGTCCTGCCTGTGCAGCCACAGGTTAATGGTGAGTTTGCTCTGGCGCGGCGTCTGGTCCTTGATCGGGATCAATCCGCTTGCGCGACGTCGTCGACCTCGGCCGGATATCGGCGATGACGCGACGGCGCAGCAGGTCCGGCTCGCTGTCGGGCGCGTGTATCGTCGGGGCGGGCCACCGCTTGGAGCCGAGATAGCGCAAGACCAGCCTGTCCCACCAGTCGCTCTGCCTCGTATCGAGGATTGCAGCGTTCAGGCGCTTTCGAATTGGGCTGCCTTCCGCGAGAGATGGCGAGGAGCTGCGGGTCGAGGACTGATCCGGGCGCCAGGCGCGGCTGGTGGCAAGGCGTCACGCCCGTCGGGCGAATCAGGGGCGATGCGCCCGCACGATGGTCCGTTTCATGGCCTTCGATCGCCTGCAGACGACGTGTGCGGAAACGCTTGTTTTGGGCGAGGCTTCAACGCATTGCCCCGATCCGGCCCGCCGGGCCGAAAAATTCTTCTTTCTCTTTTTCAGAATTCGTGATTGTCTAGGCGCATCCCGCCTCATGGAGAGGGCGTATCGCGGTCGTCACGACACGTGGAGGCGGGGAGTGATGGGCGGGCCGGTTTGCAGCGTGGTCATTCGCGCGGACGAACAACATCGGCCCGCACGGTCAAGTCGCGTGGTCCTGATACTCCGATGCCAGTATCAAGCCTGCGCTGGCGCCAATGGCGCGGCGCGGGTGACGGTGACCAGACAGCCCGGCGCACCGGGGAGAACGCGAAGCAGCCGTGAAAACCATCGCGCAGGGAGGGTCGGATCGTTCCGGCTGGACCTGTGGTACCTGCCGCCTGCATTTTTTGAGCAGGCGGGCCACGGGCCTCAGTCGAGGTCCGGCCTTCCCTGCACCCTCTCGTTTGAAGAGGGTGAGACCACTGTATCACTCGGACGCCTGGGGCGCCGCGAGACCATGGACGCACATCCCCATATGTCGCTCAGAATTGTCGATCACGACGGCGCAACAGGCGCGGTGCCCACCCTCCACTGGAGGGAGGGGATGCAGGGGGAGCGCCTCGGCGTCCCCTGCATCCGGCCTCGAGTCTTACTTGTTTGCCGCGCGGGCGCGCGACTTGGCGGCCGCCTTGGCGCGGATCCGCGAGATCTGGCCGCGCGGCAGGGTGACGAAGATCTCGCCGATCCAGTCCAGCTTGACCCCCACGATCGGCTTGGCGTTGAAGCTCTTCAGATTGACCACGGACGGCGATTTGCCCCGTTCGATCGTCTTCAGGTAACGCTCGCCGGACTTGAGGCGCACCACCGCCTCCTCGCCGTAGAAGCTCGACAGCGGGTGGCGCTGCTCGCGGTAGACCACGATCACATCGCCGTTCTCGTATTTCGGCAGCATCGAATCGCCCGTTACCTCGAAGGCGATGGTCTCCTCGGAGATCGGGAAGGGCAGGGCGACCTCGCCGAGGCCCTCGACGGGCACCTGCTCGTAATCGGGCTCGATCACCGAGCCGGCGCCGACCCGGCCCATGATGGGGACGGAATTGAGCTCGAGATACTCCGTAATGAGCGGAATCTCGGCCGCCTTGATCAGGCGCTGGCCGCCGAGGATCTCGGAGACCGCGCCCGGCCGCACGCCCATGGCGCGGGCCAACCCTCCTTTCGTCTTTCCTGGCTTCTCGAGTGCACGCTCGATCATGGCAACGTCCAACATGGCTTTGACCTCTTTTGCGAATCTCGGAAGACATTATATGTTTCGAATAATCAGAACTCAAGCTTGACTTTTTCTTCGGAATATCGGAAGATTTGGCCGTCGGGTGAGCCGGCGGGTCCGGCGGCCCCGACCCAGAAGGAAGAGGCGAGAATGCAATCCACAGATTGGCCAGACCAGCATTCCAAGATGCTGTGCGAGCTTCATGCCCAGGGGCGGTCCTATGCCGAGATCGCGCGCGCGCTCAATGCGCAGTTCGGAACCGCCTATACCCGGAACGCGACGCTTGGCCGCGGCAAGCGGATCGGGCTGGCCGCGCCGGGCGGGCCGAAAGCCGCGCGATCCACGCCCCGGCCGATGTCCGCGGCGTCCCGAACCGGACGGCGGAGCCCGGACGCGGCGGCCCGGCCGATGCCATCCGCGGCGAAACCCGCGGCGGCCGTCAAGCTGCGTTGCGTCGGCATCAGCCCGCGCCTGCTGTCCCTCGACCAGCTCGAGCGCAACGATTGCCGCTACCCCTATGGCGGCGACCGGGACGACGATCCCATCACTTTTTGCGGTCATCCGCGCCAGCCCGGCTCCTGCTACTGCACGCCGCATTACCATCTCACGCGGCTTCCGCCCGAGGAAACCGCTTCGCGTCCCGCCGGCCGTTTGATCCTGCGGCTGGTCGCGGCCGCGTAGAGCGCGGCAAGCCCGACCCGAACCGACCCCATTCATTTTCCGGAGACGAGACATGGCGCGCCCCCGACGCAGCAAGCCCCATCGCATGTCCAAGACCCACGACCGCAGAGCTCACAACCTGCCGCGAAATGCAGACGTGATTCCCGTAGAGATCGACGACCCGCTGGCGCTTGAGCCCGGCGAAAAGATCGTCGCGTTGCGATCGGTCCGCAGCGACCCGCTCGGCCGGCTGCACGCGCACAAGCAGCTCGATGACGCCCAATACCGGGCCGGACGGGCGTTCCAGAACGATTGGGAGCGGGCCGAGCGAGGCCCGCAGGCGATCGATCCCTCGCGCGAGCACGTTGACGGCGCCCGCGGGCGCGAGCCGGTCACCGAAGGCCAGAGGCGGGCGGTGCTGCGGCTCAACCGCGCCGAGCGCGAGCTCGGCGCCGACGGCGCGGCGATTACCCATGACATCCTGGTGCACGGCCTGACCATGGAGCAGGTCGGACACAAGCGGGGGCTCGCCAGCCAGCGCTGGAACGACTATTTCGCCCGCCGCTTCAAGGAGTGCCTGGACCGGCTGGCCGTGGTCTACGGGTTTTCCACCGACAGGGTCCCCAGGACATGCGATGGGGCCGTGCGATCGGGCCATCGGGGCGAGAGCTAACGGCTGGTCCGACCGGCCTCGTTCCGTCGTCGACGGTACGAGCGCCGGTCGGACAATCGTTTGGTTCAGGGATGGGGCGCCACGACATAAGTGGTGCTGTAGGGCTCGACGCGCAGCGAGGCATGCGACAGCAGAGCAATCTTGGCCGAAGGTGCCATCTGCAGCTCGCCGTTCGGGCCGCGATGAACGTTGTACTGCCAGGCTGCGAGGTCGCCTTTCTGCGCCAATGCGCGCGCAACGGCGCTGGCATCGTTCCCGCCGATCGTAGCCAGCTCTTCGCTATTGAGACCGATGACGATCTCATCCTTGACGGTCACCACCTTGAACAGCGAGGTCGCGCTGTCGCCGGCGCTCGCCATCGAAGCGGTGAGCGCCAGCGTGGCGACGGCGCTGAAGAATGGGCGTGTCAGTCTGGAAGGCATGAGGACTCCTGTTGCCGACGGCATGATGGACGGCGTCGGTGTGCAGCCATTGGTTCCCGACGGGCGGCCATCGGTTCGCAGAAATCGATGCGGCGGTGGGCTGAACCAGGGGGCGTGACGTCGCGTCTAAGCACGATTGCGGGATGCGTACGTGCCGCCGGACGGCTGGTTCGTCCTGAGTTGACACAGGTCAAGCTGCACGCCCGGCCATGTTGTATTCGGGAATGAGTGAAGTGAAGGGTGATGCCATGTTCAGCGGGAAATATCGATCTCCTTCGGCCGGTGGAAAAATCGCGATTGCGGCCGTCGCGGCCATCGCCGTGGTGGCAAGCGCGCCGGCGCCGGCCCATGCGCGGGTGGCGGGTCCGGCCAACAAGCCGGCGGTCGCGACGGCGACAGCCGGCGATTTGACCGATCTCAGCGCTCGCCGGCGCTACCGCCGCGTCTACAGGGGCAATCCAGCCGCCGGCTTGGCCATCATGGGTGCAATGATCGGCACCTTCGGCGCAATCGCCGCGCATCAGAACGATGACTATTATTACTATGGGCCCGGCTATTATCCCGGCCCCGGCTATTACGGGCCGCCGCGGGTGTACTACGCACCGCGGCCCTACTATGTTCGCCCGTATTACGGTCACCCGTATTACGGCCCGCGCGGTTACTATTATCCGTACTGACGCGACGCTCCGTCGACGTTGCAGCGTTGGCTCAGAAGCCACCGGCGCTGAAACGAAGCGGCTGCACGACGTCATACGCCGCCTTGCTGATCGGGACCGCGTAGTCGACGGTAAGCGGTCCGAACGGCGATGCCCAGGTCATGCCGACGCCGACCGAGGACCGCAGCACGTTCCTGTTCGCCACCTGGACATTCTGGGTCGGGCCGCGATAGCCGAACACGGTCCCCGCGTCGACGAAGGCCGATGCACGCAGGCCGTATTCCTGCGGCAATCCGGGAATGTTGCCCTGCAGCTCCGCCGTGGTCGCCCAGAACAGGCTGCCGCCCACATTGTCCATCGTCGATCCCGGCGTCAGATCGCGCGGTCCGAAGCCGCCCGGCGCGAAGCCGCGCACCATGGTAGGACCGCCGAAGAAGCTGTTGAGCAGCGGCGCCTGCTGGCCGCCCCATCCGGTGATATAGCCGCCCTGCGCGCGCACCATGCCGGTCAGGTCGCTGTTGATCGATCGATAATAGCGGACGTCGCCTGTGGTCCGTAAGAAGCGAACGTCGCCTCCGAGGCCGGCGAGATCCTGCGTCAACTGTGAGCGGATGCCGCTGGTCGGCACCTTGTTGTTGTCGAGGGTGCTGTAGGTGACGGTATTGCCGAGCGAGGACACCGTCTGCCGCCCGGCTGCGACCGCTTGGCGAACCGGCAGGGACACCGCCGCCGGCGAGATCCCCGGTGCGAGCACCACCCTCTGGTCGTAGAGGGAATAGCGCCACAGCATGGCAGTCTGCTCGCTGACCGGCATGCCGAGGGTAAGGGCGCCGCCATAGGTGTTGCTGCCGAACGATTGGAACGTGCTGACCATGCTCTGTCGCGCGAACAGCTCCATGCCAGGTGTCGTTCGACCGAGGGCGTAGGGCGAGGTGAACGACAGGCTGGCGCCTCGCGCGAACTGGCCGTAGGTGAAAGTGGCCTGCGCAGTGTTGCCGGTGCCGAGCACGTTGCGGTCACCGATCTTGACCTCGGCGAGCAATCCGTCCGTGGACGAATAGCCGCCCGAGACGTTGAAGTCGCCGGTCGCCTGATCGATGGCCTCGACGTCCAGCACCACGCGATCGCTGGCCGAGCCAGGCCGCGTCGAGATCTTGACGGTCTTGAAGTAGTTGAGGTTGCGCAGGCGACGTTCGGCGCGGTCGATCAGCGTCCTGTTGTAGGCATCGCCCTCGCTGACGTCGAACTCGCGTCGAATCACGTCATCATGCGTGCGCGTGTTGCCGTGGATCTCGATGCGCTCGACATAGCTGCGCCGTCCCTGCTCGATCTGGAAGATGACGTCGGCCAGCCGATCCTGCGCATGGCGCGTGATCCTGGGCTCGACCTGCGCAAACGGAAGGCCGAGCTTGCCAAGCTCGGCCGTCAGGACCTCGGAGGTCTTGTCGATCTTGCTCTGGTCGAACGTGTCGCCCTGCTGCGCCAGCACCAGCGGACGCAGGCGCTCGCACGTCAGCCCCTGCACGTTACAGGAGATGTCGACCACCGCAAGCCTATAGAGGACGCCTTCCTCGATCGCAAAGGTGAGGTTGTAGCCGCCATTTGCCGCGTCATAGTCGACGCTCACGTTCGTGACCTCGGCATCGGCGTAGCCGTGGTTACGATAGTATTGCCGCAGCAGTTCGCGGTCCTCGTTGACGCGATCGGCGTCGTAGACATTGCCGCCGGTCACGAAGCTCAGCACGTTGGTGGCCGAGGTCTTGATCACCGCGTGCAATTGCCGTGCGCCGTAGGCCCGGTTGCCCGTGAAGCTGATCGCCCTGACCGGCGTCTTCCTGCCTTCGGTGATCGTGAAGACGAGATCGACGCGGTCGTTGCCGCGATCGATGATCTCCGGGACCACGCGGACGTCGTCGCGTCCCACACGATGATACGCCTGGATGATGCGGGCGACGTCGCCCTGGACAGTTGCGCGCTGGAGGCCGGCTCGCGGCTTTGATAGCACCGCGCCCGTGAGCTCCGCATCCTTCACCTTCTTGTTACCTTCGAAGGCGACGCGATCGAGCACTTTTGCTTCCGAGACGCGGACCACGGTCCGTCCATCGGCGCGGCTGATCTTCACGTCGTCGAACAGTCCGCTCCCAACCAGCGCCTTCAAGCCGGCGTCGAGCGCGGCGGCGTCGTATCGCCCGTTGACGTCAGCGTGAAAATAGGATCGCACGGTGTCGGCATCGACGCGCCGATTGCCCTGTACTGCAAGGGCTTCGCCCGCTACGGCCGGCGGCGCAGACGTCAGCACCGACAGTGTCGCAACGATCAATGCGACGTGTCGCGATCTGCTGTCTCCGCGGTGACGGCTGTTCCGGGCGGTCAACATGCACGCATCTGCCTGCTCGTCATGCCCAGATGCAAGAGCCGGTGGACGGCCAAATCATGTCGAGGCCGTGGAGACTTGGCGGCCTGCGATCACGCCTGCGAAGGGTGACCGGCAGGGAACCGAGCACGGCCGCAGATTCGACGCAGAGTCGATTCAAACGGCGTGCAGCATCGTCCTCATCCGTACGCGCCAGCAGATGCTGATGCGGCGAACGTTTGTCGGGAGCAGACCATGCGCGCGATCGCCTTGGCCCTCATCGCTTGCACTTTCGTTCAATCAGCTCTTGCTGCTGCGGTCGTCCCGGAGATCGACCCACGCGCGTCGCTCGGTGTCGTCCAGAACTGGATCTACAACTATCGCACCAAACCCGACTACGCCCATGTGCCGGCGGCGGTCCGGGTGCTATTCCATTCACAGACGTTCAAGGAGCCGGAGAACGCGGGCATTTATCTCGGATTCATCGCGGGGGCGATCGGCTCCAATCCCGCCAAGGCCGAACAACTTGTCAACAGCTTCTTTCCCGTGCCTCCCGAGGAGGAGTGGGTGGTCGTGCGAGCCATCGCTTATTCAGGTCTGCCGGACTGGCGCAATCTCATGCGCAGGGTGGCGCCGAAGATGCCGGGCCGCCGCGTGATGATCGACGGCTATCTCAGCGGCGCACAGCCGACCTTGATGGACATCCCATTGGAGGAAACGAAGCCTGGCGTGATGGACAAGCTGCGTGGCGCATTGACGCAGAATCCGTTCAAGAAGGAGGAACGCAAGCTCGACACGCGGCTCAGCTACGCGACCCACCAGGATCTGCTCGACATCCTCTGGGGCTATTACTTCGCAACCGGCTCGCGCGTACCGATCCAGCGTATCGTCCAGATGCTGCCTTGGTCGAAGAGCCGCGACACGGTCGACAAGCTGACGATCGGCAGCATGGCGCGCTATACGCTTGCCAGCTACTCGGTGCGCGATGCCAGCCTGCGCGACTATCTCCGGGAGGAACTGGCGCGGCAGTCGGGACCGGTCAAGGAGCCGCTCAGGGAGGTGGTCGAGGCCGCCGATACGGTGCAGCTCGGCGCCGTCCGCAAGGATGCCGTCGCCGCCGTCGAGGAGCTGAAGACCAAGGGCTCGGATGCCCGGCGCAACATGGATTTCTGGGGACAGCTCGGCGTCGGCGCCCTTGCGCTCGGTTGTGTCTCGGCCGCCGCGCTGGGGCAGGTCGCCGTCGGCATCCCGTGCGTGATCGGCGGTTCGGCCTCCCAGGGCCTGCTCTCGTTTTGGGAGAAGCAGCAATAGGCCCTCGGTGGTGCAGCGGCGGCGTGCGTTGGCGGCCGAGGAAAGGAGAGAGCCGGTCGAGTGGATCGGCGGGGCGTCTGGCACTCAGGGGGCTCTTGATGCCGAAGCGGCCCGGACCGCGCGTCCGATATGCACACTCAAGAGTTGTCTTGCTTTTCGTGCCCTCTACGAAAAGTAGAAAAAGCAGTCAGCGCGCAGTCACTGCTGGCACGCCTATGAAAAAATCAGGACAGGCTGGCTTTCACTGCAGCCGGATAAACCGGCTCGCGGTGAACCTCCGCGCCAGATTCGTCGACGACGACGATGGACAGCCTGCGGTCGGTGATGCGCGGGTCGTGCCGGAGGCGCCGGGCCAAATCCCGGCTGTGCTCGATCGCCCCTGCACTCGTCGCAAATTCCAGGCCGGTCCGGTCTCTGGTCGGAATGCCATCCTTCATATCGAAATAATAAGTGCGCATGGTCTTCCTGCAGCCGCTGTGTCGCGGGAGTGGGCACGGATCCCGGACAGGATCCGCAACCCATTCTTCCCCCAAGCAAACTATAGAAGACCTCTAATGTGGAGGACAAGCTTACCGCTTCCGTAATCCCCCCGCCTCGTTCGGTAAACGACCGTTTCCACTGGTATCGTCAGCCAGAAACTGCCAGAAGGCTCAAATTGTGACGCCGAAATCAACCAACCGGTCAGTTCGGCTTGCTGCGAGAGTTGTTCGCTGGCATACTTTCAACCTCTTCGGGTTCCGCACGGTCGATTTCCAGGCGGGCCATCCTGAGGATCAGGGTCGCAGTCGTCAGACCAAGACTTTCAGCCTCGATTGCTGCAGTATCTACCTTGCGTGCAAGGCCTTCACGTTTGCTAAGGACTGGCATTACTGTTTCCTGCCAAAGGTGCGAGATGAAGAATTCAACATTCATCGCGGAGCTGCACACGAAGCTCGGAGCCCCATCGAGCGAAGCCGTGGAAAGCCTTCGTCTGCTGAAGGCATTCCTGAAGCTGGCTCCGGGCCAGCGCATCGAGGTGATCGAGATGGTTGAGCGGTTGACCGCGGAGTCCCTTTCGGAGACCGATCGCCCTCTGTCCTGAGCTCATCCCTCCCGATTGCATGCAATGGTTGCGGGCGGTCGCGTCGCGATCGCGTAGATTGCATCATCCAGCGCTTCCGATTCGTGCAGCGTCCCGGCCGGCAGCAGAATCTTGTCGCCGGCCGTGCAGATGCGCTCGCCGCCTTCCCAACGAAACGTGAGCCGTCCCCGGATCACGACGAGGATTTCGTCGACCGGGTGGGTATGAAAGGCGTGAACCTTGCCGGCCGCATCGTGCTGCAGCTCGATGCAGCCCTGCGTCGGCAACAGCGCCAGGATGTCGGGATCGATCGCAAAGCTGGTCTTCGTTCCAGCGATGATCTGGGTCATGCGGCCTGCTCCTTGTCTGCGATGGACGATGGCTTGGTCTGCGCCAGCTTGTGGAAGGGACAGGCCGGCGGCGGCTGGTTGTCGTCGTAGAGGAAATACTGCTTGAACTCCCGGCCCTCCGGATTGCCGTAGCGTCCGAGCTGGGGCGACGGCGCCGTCGTGTCGAACGGGACCAGCCGTTTGCGCACCTCGCCGAAGGCCTTGGCGGCGGCCTCATCGGTGCCGAGCATCCGTTCGAACACCCAGCGCGGTTGGAAGGTCAGCATGAATGCGCTCGAGCGACGGCTTTGCCGCATCACATGCGCGGGTGTGCTGCAGACCACGAAGATCGGCTCTCCGGCAAACGAGAACTCCCACATCGGATGATCGACGGTCTCGGGAATTTCGGCCGGCCACGGCTGGCTGTCGACGCGGGCCAACTGATCGAGGATCTTCCAGAACTTCTTGTAGTAGGAGTCGATGGTCTGAACCGGGCGCGGGCGGGTGAACAGGACCAGCGAGGTGTTGGGCCCGTGCGAGCGGCTCTCGGAGACGAACAAGGCGAGCTGCTGGCCGAGCACATCGATGTCGATGGGGTCGAGAAACAGATAGCGAAGCTGATCGTGACGATAGCCCGCGACGCCGTATACGCACGGAAAGGGTCTTGCTTCGCTGCTCATCTGAGCCTCGAATTCCGAAAACAGGACGCTCTGCCAGCTTCCGGCCTGATGGCCGGATCGGACTTCGTCCCTTCTCAAATACAAACGCGACATACTGACCCTCTCTGTTTTTTATGCTTAAGTACGAAGTATCAATTTGCGCCTCATCATCAGCGGCCCAAGCAGTCCAGGAAGCGACATCAGGAGAAGAATCTCGATCAGGGCTGCGTAGCCGGAATCGCTGGCAGCACTGCGCAGGCTTGATCCGATGTCGGGGTTGAGGCCGCTCGCACTCACCATGGCAAAGGCGATCACCGGCTGAGCCAGTCCGGCAAAAATGCCGGCGGCCGTCGTATTGATCGATGCGCCGACGCCGATGCGCTCCGCCGTGTAGAGATGCTTGGTGCTTTTCAGGATCAGCGGCACGGTGCCCCCGGCCACCAGGCCGAGCAGGGCGAACACCGCGCCGACATAGAAGAAGCCGAAGCTGTGCGCCAGTGCCGGCAACAGCATCACGACGAGCAGCATGCGCAGGAAGGTGATGGAGATCAGAGCTGCATTGAGCGACTGCATCCGGTCCGCGGCATGGCCGAGAAAGATCGATCCGATGGCGTTGCCGACCATGAAGGCGAGCAGGGGGCCGCCGGCCGCCGACGGCGAGATGCCGAAATAATGCGCGACCATCGGGATGCCCCATACGCCGGCGAGCGTGGTCACGACCGCGAAATGCGCAGCGAAGCTCATGGCGCATCCCCAGGTCGCGGCCGACCCGAGCGCATGCCAGCTCGTGATCAGGACGCTCTTCAGCGTCCTACTGGTGTAGTTCGCCGGTGCGGATTTCAGGGTCGCCGACGCGCAGGCGAAGTTCACGACGCCGACGCAGGCAATGAAGAGAAAACAGGCGCGCCAGCCGAAGCCGCTGACCGCAGCAGCGAGCGGAGTCGTGGCGAGGACGCCGCCGACATAGCCCGATACCTGGGAGACGCCGGACATCAGGCCGAAACGCTGGTCGGAAAAGCTCTGCGCGACGAGCTTCAGCAGCGCCGTGAACACCAGCGCGTCGCCGCAGGCCACGACCACCCGCGCGATGAAGACGTCGAGCAGGGTGGGCGACAGGGCGAAGGCGGCGCTGCCGAGCACGGATGCCGTCATGCTGCACAGCACGACGCGCTTCACACCGTAGCGGTCGACCAGCACGCCCGCGGGGATTTGCATCAATGTGTAGCCCCAGAAGTAGCTGGAGGCGAGCATCGCGACGCCGGAGGCGTCGGTGCCGAAGTCCCGCATGAAGTCGAGGCCCACGGTCTGCGGCGACATCCGCTGCAGGAAGGCGATGGCGTAGGCGAACGCGACCGTTCCCCACGCGACATAGGCGCGATCGAAGAACCGGAGCGGAGAGGACGCGACCGCCTGTTGTCCAAGCGCCGCCATCACACCCTCGCGTAGCCGACGGAGAACAGGGCGTCGGCGGAATCCGGGATGATCCGCGACATCGCGGTCTCAACCAGCGAGGCCCTGCCGTGATAGTCCTGCCTGATGTGCTGGATGTGTCCATAGGCGCCACGCATGATCATGTGGGGCACCTCGAGCTGCTTGCCCGGATAGATGGTCGCACACATCTCGACGCAGGCGGCCTGCAGCTCGGCATCCGCGGACTCGTCGAGCAGCGACGGCGCGACTCTCTCGCAAATCTTGGCGTTGGCCGCCCACACGATCGGGTTGCGCGTTCGCCATCCGTACAGAATTTCCTCGCCGGGCGTGGCCGACCCAGGATGCTTGAGGATCTGCGACGTAAAGAACCCATACAGGCCACGGCCCTGATGTGCGGGTAGTACTTCGGTCCCACTGCGGTAGATGGCCAGCCGCTGCGCGATCGTCATCACGCGATAGACCGAGAACGCGACCAGTCCGATGTGATCGTAGACCAGAACGAGGCTGTATTTGCTGTCGAATGGCGACGAGGTCGCGGTCCAGTGGGGTTCGATTGCTTTCCAGTTAATGGCAATGATCGAATTCATCGCATCCATGATCGGCTGCCGATCAGGCTGCTGGATCTCCGACGCATCGGAGAAGCTGTAGACGGTGTAGTCGTCCCAGGGCGAGGCGACCGTCTTGTATCGGCCGTCCAGGTTGCGCGACATCGCGTGAACTCCAGCACTGCAAGGTCGAGCTATACAGGCGGGGCTCCGATGGCTTAAAGGACAATATGCCCTCGAATTCTGCCAACTCTCCCCGGCGTGCTGCGGTGCGTCGAGATGGTGCCGAAAGGCGGCTGGCGATCTTCGCCTTTCCTGGAGTGACACTGCTCGACGTCTCCGGCCCGGCACAGGTGTTTGCCGAGCTCAGCGAGATCGAGCTGCCGGCGCCGGGCTATGTGCTGAGCTACGTGTCCAAGGAAGGCGGGCTTGTGCCGACCGATGTCGGCCTGATGATCGACACTGCGCCACTCTCATCCCTGAAGCCTGAGGAGGTCGATACGCTGCTGATTCCGGGGGGGCCCGGCATCTGGAAGCTGCGGCAGGACGAGACGGTGATGCAGTGGATCGGCCAGGTGCTTCCCGGCGCCCGCCGCATCGCGTCCGTCTGCCTCGGCGCCTTTGCGCTGGCCTGGGTCGGAGCGCTGGAGGGCAGGCGGGCCGCGACACATTGGCGCTATTGTCCGCGCCTGCAGGACAGCTTTCCGAACGTGAAGGTCGAGCCCGACGCCATCTTTGTGCAGGACGGCCGGGTCTGGTCATCCGCAGGCGTGAGCGCCGGCATCGATCTCGCGCTGGCGATGATCGAGGAGGATTTCGGTCATACGATCGCACTCGACGTGGCGCGACGGCTCGTCGTCTTTCTGAAACGTCCTGGCGGCCAGAGTCAGTTTTCGACCGTGCTGGCGGCGCAAGCGTCCGACGTCGAGGGTCGGTTCAGTGCGCTGCATGCCTGGATCATCGAGAACATCGCCAGCGATCTGCGGGTCGAGGCGCTGGCCGCGCGAGCCGGCATGACGCCGCGTACCTTTGCCCGCACCTATGTCAGCCGTACCGGGATGACACCGGCACAGGGAGTCGAGGCGCTCAGGGTCGAGACGGCGCGCCTCCTGCTCGAAAGCCGCCAGGTCGAAAACGTGGTCGAAATCGCCAAACGGGCTGGTTTTGGCGACGACGAGCGCATGCGGCGGGCGTTCCTGCGGCATCTCGGTGTGTCGCCGTCGGAGTATCGGCGTCGCTTTTCGGGCTGATCGGCGCTTGCCGCGACCGCGGCTGACACTTTTCGCCGGAGTCGAGGCCGCTCCCTTTGCCTTCAAGTTAATCCCGTCGCTCGCGTTGCGGCCAGGGCGGCCATGAAGTGTGCGATCGCTCTAAGGCTTCCGTAAAATGCCACGGGTAAAACGCTGAAAATTCGATGCAGATCCGCCCCTGCAGAGCAGTGGGGAAAGGCCAATGACCAACATCGTTCCCTTTCGCACGAGAGTACTCTTGCCTCACGCCGCCTTTGCAAGGGCGCAAGCGAAGGCCGCGGTTGTGGTGGCCGGTGCCGTCCACACGGACAACGTGCGAGCCGGTGCATTCGGCGTCAGGGAAGATGTGAGAAGAACTGTCCTCCTCCTCGATCTTGCCCTGCAGCATGCGCGAGAACTCTCAGGTTTCGTTTCGGACGAGCGCGCGCGGCTGACCTATGATCGTCATCTCGCTTCGATCGAGCACGCGCTGCAGATCGCGCGCCAACGTCTGGCCGCGCTCTGACAGGCGCTTGCCGGCTTCTTCCCGCATCCATTTGCACGGCGACGCAGGGAGTCGGATGTGGTAGTTGGATCTGTCGTGGAGGACGCAACGATGACCCAAACCAAACTCGAAGTGCCCGCTGAACTGCGGGACCTGGCCGAAAAGACCATCTCGCAGGCGGAAAAGGCGTTCGAGATGTTCTTCGACGCAGCCGGCAAGTCGATCGGCACGGTTCCGGGCCCTGCCGCGGACATGTCCAAGCAGGCGCTCACTCTCACCGAGCAGAACATCAAGACGGCTTTCGAGCACGCGCGAAAGCTCGTTCACGCCACCGAGCTCGAGGAGGCGATGCGGATCCAGTCCGAGTTCCTGCGCAGCCAGTTCACCAACGCCGGTGAACACATGAAGACGATCACGGCGAGCATCATGTCCGCCGCGAGCAAGGTGACCGAGCCCAAGAGCTGAACCGCGAGCCTTGCCGTCGCAGGAGCGACGGTCTGCATGGACGGAGCTCGGCGGCAGCGCTGCCGCCGAATGGGCGCGGGCGGACCAGACGGGCGAAGGAGCCCAGCCCTATTTTCGCAGGCTGCCGATATAGGCGGCGATGTCGGCTGCCTCCAGCCGGTTGAGCGGAAAGCTTGGCATCTTCGGATGCGGGTCGAGCAGGAAAAACGCGATCTTCTCTGGCGTGAAATCCGTCTTCTTAGCAATCTGGGCGAAGGAGGGAACGTCCGCGCTGGCCTGCTTCTGCGTCCCTTCGATGAGGTGGCATGAGGCGCACCAGCGACGGGCCAGATCTCCGCCGTGATCCGGATCGGCGGCCCAGGCCGGTGTCGAAGCCGCAGCCGCGATCGCGATCGCGATAACTCTCATCACCGAGGCGTGCATCAAGAAACTCCTGATCTTTGTCTGTTGGGTGGTGGCGCACCTCGCCCAAGTGGCGGCGAGCGGCTCATGAAGGAATGTTTCGCCCCTGGAGAGGGGCGATCTTGGCCGTTCCGCCGCGCAGGCACGCGGCGCGTCGATGAATCTCGACGTCAATTACAGCACGATTTGGGAAAGTGGGACAGGTCGATCCGGCTGACGATCGCCTTCAGGAGCGCGGTCGCACGGCGCAGCCAAGACATATCGGTCGGGCGAGACACGTCGGGCGAGGCGGTGATCGTCAACTCTTCCGCAACGTAGGACATGTCGAGCCCTCCCTGTCGCTCAGCATCTTTCCGCTCAGCCTGTTGACGAGGTGCGTACCGCCACATGCGGGGCATGCGGCCGCCTCATAGGCGTCGAACTGGTCGGCAAGAGCCGGTGTGGCCAAGCCGATCTGCACGTTCGATCCCGTCTGGGAGCAGCGAAAAACGAGAGTTTCCATAGTCTGAACATGACAAATGCCGGCATCGATGCCTTGATCTGTCTCAACAGACGATGAGCCGACCGGCGCTCGCCGGACTGCCAGGGAACAGAATGTCAGGTCAGGCTATGCGATACAGCCTTCGCCCTGTCGATCCGTTCGGCGACGTTCACCGTGGACACGGAACCCGTCTGGGCCGCACGGAGGGCCGCATCGATCTTCGACTTCACGCGCCGCGCCGCGAGCGCGGCGAGTCTGGTCTGGGTGCGTCCGGTCTTGATCTGATCGCCAAACTCGTACCGCCATTCCCAAATGTCCGGTTCAGCAGTCGCCACGACCGTATATTGGACACCTCGGTGGATCACGGAACCCCCCTGTCAACACTTCCACTCAAAGTCAACGTCTAACCAATCTACAATCAATCCGGGCAAATACGGGACTGGAACAATTGCCAGCTCCGCGGTTGGTGAGATGGTTAACACCACCATGCCGACAATGTTCCGCAGGTACCCGGCTTCCGTGCACACTTTTCCAGTGCGGATATCGGCTGTGCACAATCGGCAAATCGCGCGGGGCAACCTGAAGACGCAGACGGGGGGCGCGTTCGAGGGCCCGAAATCTGCCAGAAGGGCGGACGACGCGTGTTTCGGATTCGAGTTCCGATCGATGACCGGCAGGAGATATTAAGGCACGACATGCCGGAGTCGATGTTGGTCCGCCATCCCGAGACGAGGTCCATCTTGTTTGCCGATGATCAAGAGCTGGCGAAGACAGATAGCGTGGCAGCCGGCAACGGGAACGGCAACGGACGGCGTGACCTCCGGGTCGACGCGTGCCGGGGTCTCGCCCTCTGGTTCATCTTCATCGATCATGTTCCAGACAACTCGCTGGCGTGGCTGACGCTGCGCAATTACGGTTTCAGCGACACCTCCGAGGTGTTCGTCTTCATCTCCGGCTACACCTGCATGCTGGCCTATGGCGGAGCGCTGCGGGACCAGGGCTGGGCGACCACGGTGGTGCGGGCGTTGCGGCGTGCCTGGGAGATCTATGCGGCGTTCCTGGTCCTGCTGCTCGCCTATGCGGCGCTGGTCTGGGTGATCGGCGGCGGCACGCGCTTCGTCGACGAGACCAACACCGGCTTCTTCTTCCGCGAGCCCGGGCCGACGCTGGTGCACGTGGCGCTGCTGCAATTCGCGCCGGTCAACACCGACATCCTGCTGACGTTCGCAATCCTGCACTTCTGCTTTCCCGTCGTGCTGTGGCTGATGATGACCAGCGCGACGCTGACGCTGGTGCTTTCATTCCTGCTCTACATGATGGTTCAGCTGTTCAGCTGGCAGGTGCCGGCGTGGCCGAGCGGCGAGCTGTATTTCAATCCGTTCGCCTGGCAGTTCCTGTTCGTGATCGGCGCCTGGTACAGCTATGCCGGCACCACGCGGCTGCGCCGGCTCCTCGACTCGCCGATGCTGCTGGTCGTGGCGATCGGCTATCTCGTCTTCAGTCTGCTGATGGCGCTCAGCTGGGAGTTCAAGAGTCTCGAGAGCCTGATCCCGTCCGGCATCAGCGGCCTGATCTATCCGATCTACAAGAGCCACCTTGCGCCGGTGCGGCTGTTGCATTTCCTGGCGCTTGCCTTCGTGGTGTCACGGCTGGCGCCGCCGCAATGGAAGGGGCCGATCCGTCCGCTGACGACGGCCATGATCAGGTGCGGTGAGAGCTCGCTCTCGATCTATTGCGTGGGTGTGCTGCTGGCCTTTCTCGGCCAGGTCGTGCTGACCGATGTGGCGAGCGGGTTCGCGATGCAAATTCTGATCAGTGTCGCGGGGATCGCGATCATGATCATGGTCGCCACGCTCCTGACCTGGGAGTCGCAGCTCGACCGGCGTGGACCGCGGCTGTTCTGAGCGCCGCCCTTCAGCGCCGGCGCGCGACCGCGACCCCGAACAGGAAGGCGACGAACAGGCTCGCGAGCGGCGCCTCGCGGGTGATCGCGCTGACGGTCGACAGAGCGGTCCCGGGCCGCCGCGCGTCCCTTGCCGCTTCGCTGAGCCGGTCGACGGCCGCACTCAAGGTGCCGACCATCTCCCCGAGTGTGCGCGACATGTCGGTCGCGGTGTCGAGCGCGCGTTCGGCGACGCCCGGCTGTGGAGGAGTTTCGAACGTTTCGCTGCTCACTTTGGTCGCCTTCCTGCCGCGGCTCGTCGGATTGGCCCCCCGTGCCGACGCGATTCGGCCGAGGGCGGATGTGACGTTCCTGAAAATGCCGTCTGATGCGATTGGTTCCCATGGACCGAGACGCATCGCCGGCGAAGCACGCGGTGCAAAATCGCGCTACGCTGGGCGGCCGGCCGTCGATGAAAGGATTCCGTCTTGGCTTCTCCAGACCTTACAGCGCCACATCGCATTGCCGTCCTTGGTGCGCCGATCGATCTCGGCGCGTCGGTCCGCGGCACGCTGATGGGGCCGGCTGCGCTGCGCACCGCAGGTCTCATCAACGTGCTGGAAAGCCTAGGGCTCGACGTTACCGACTACGGCGATGTCGGCATCGCCGACATGACGGAGTCTGCAGACGAGCCGCCGGCGAGGGCCAAGCACTATCGCCAGATCCAGCGCTGGTCGCGGGTGCTGGCGCGCCGCAGCCATGACCTGGCCCGGACCGGCGCCATTCTGGTGTTTCTCGGCGGCGACCATTCGCTATCGATGGGGTCGGTGAACGGGGTCGCGCGCCATTGCCGCGAGATCGGGCGGGAGCTGTTCGTGCTGTGGCTCGACGCACATGCCGACTACAACACGCCGGACACCACGATCACGGCGAACATGCACGGCATGTCCGCCGCGTTCTTGTGCGGCGAGCCGGGTCTCGACGGCCTGCTCGGCGACGAGGCACGCGCGTCCATCCCCCCGGATCAGCTGGAGCTGTTCGGCATCCGCTCGATCGACAGGGCGGAAAAGGAGCTGCTGCGTCTCCGGCGTATCAGCATCGCCGACATGCGCGCCATCGACGAATTCGGCGTCGGCGTGCTGATGCGCCGGATCCTCGACAGGGTTCGTGCGCGGAACGGCGTCCTGCATGTGAGCTTCGATGTCGACTTCCTCGATCCCGAGGTGGCCCCCGGCGTCGGCACGACCGTACCTGGCGGCGCGACCTATCGCGAGGCGCATCTCATCATGGAGATGCTGCACGATTCCGGCCTGGTCCGTTCGGTCGACATCGTCGAGCTCAACCCGTTCCTCGACGAGCGCGGCAAGACTGCGCGCGTCGCGGTCGAACTGATCGCGAGCCTGTTCGGTCAGCAGATCACGGACCGGCCGACGCCGACCAATGCGATCGTTCCGGATCAATAGAGCGGATGCCTCCTCGCTCGACCTCGGTGAGCCCGAGGCATCCGCGATCTCGGGCTCAGTAGCGGGCGTCGTACATCTTCGACTCGACGAAGCCGAGCAAATCGTTCGGCGCGGGGCCCGTGGCGAGCCCGTTCTGATAGGCAACGCCGGCCACCGCGGCGCCGATATGGGCAGACACCTCGCGGATGCGCGGCAGCGCCGGGTAGAGGCTGCCCTGCTCGAGATCGGCGCCGGTGACGCAGTTCGCCAGGGTATGCGCGGCGGCCATGAACATCTCGTCGGTCACCAGCCGCGCGCCGCTGGCGATGGCGCCGAGGCCGACGCCGGGGAAGATGTAGGAGTTGTTGCCCTGACGCGGCACGAAGGTCTTGCCGTCGAGCTTGACCGGATCGTAGGGGCTGCCGCAGGCGAACAGCGCGCGGCCCTGGGTATAGCGATAGGCCGACTCCGCCGAGCATTCCGCCTTCGAGGTCGGGTTGGAGAGCGCAAAGATGATGGGGCGCTCGTTCAGCTCGGCCATGGCCTGCAGCACTTCCGGCGTGAAGGCGCCGCCGACGGCCGCCACGCCGATGATCGCGGTCGGCTTCAGCGTCCTGATCGCGGTCAGGAAGTCCGCGATCGGCGCCTGGTCGTGCGCATAGCGCAGCTTGTGGCCGTGCAGGTTCTCCCGCCCCTTGATGACGAGGCCGCGCGAGTCCGTCAGCCAGTTGCGCCGCAGCGACTCTGCTTCGGACAGGCCCTCGGCCATCATGGCGGAGACGACGAGATCCGCGATGCCGGTGGCCGCCTCGCCGGCGCCGAGGAACAGCACCGTCTGGTCGCGGAGCTTGCCGCCGGTGATGCGCAGCGCCGAAAACAAGCCGGCGAGCGCCACCGCCGCGGTGCCCTGGATGTCGTCGTTGAAGACGCAGGCGTCGTCGCGATATTTGTGCAGCAGCTTGAACGCGGCGTGGTTGGCGAAATCCTCGAACTGGATCAGCACGCCCGGGAAGGCGGCGCGGGCCGCGGTCATGAACTCGTCGACGAAGGCGTCATAGGCTTCGCCAGTAAGGCGCTTCTGGCGCAGCCCGATGTAGTAGGGGTCGGCCAGAAGCTCTTCGTTGTTGGTGCCGACATCGAGCATGACGGGCAGGCACTCTTCCGGATGGATGCCGGCGCAGGCCGAGTACAGCGACAGCTTGCCGACCGGAATGCCCATGCCGTTGGCGCCGAGATCGCCGAGACCCAGGATGCGCTCGCCGTCGGTGACGACGATCAGCCTGGCGCGATACGGCCAGTTGGCGAGGATCTCCGCGATCCGGCCGCGGTCGTTGGCCGAGATGAACAGGCCGCGCGGACGCTGGAAGATCAGACCGTATTTCTGGCAGGCGAGGCCGACGGTCGGCGTGTAGATCAGCGGCTGGATCTCGTCGATGTTGTCGCAGACCACCCGGAAGAACAGCGCTTCGTTGCGGTCATGCAGCGCATTCAGTGCCACGTACTTCTCGAGGTCGTTGGACAGGCTGCGAAGATTGACCAGGATCCGCTCGGCCTGGGCCGGCATCGACATGACCCCGGCGGGCAGGAAGCCGCGCAGGCCGAGCGCATCGCGCTCCTGCTCGGTGAAGCCGGTGCCCTTGTTGAGCAGCGGATCGCGCAGCAGCGCGAGTCCGCGCGGAGAATAGGGGGGGAGCGTCGATGCGCTCATGCGTTGCGGCTGGGTCAAGGCAGTCTCCGAGGTCCTTTGTTCGAGCACCGCCATACCGGCGCGCGCCCGGCGTTGATCGGCATCAATCGCGGCGGGATGGCGGGAACGGACTGTTAACACAGTTTACGTTCCGCGTTGCACCAATGACGTTGTGCAACTGCGTTGCAGCCGACGCAGAGGGACATGCGATGGCCGCTAGGCGCGGCCCGTGACGAATGACCACAGCAGCGCCAGCACGGCGATGGCCATGATGCCAGTCCCCATCCATCCCAGGGCGATCAGCCAGGACCGTCCGCGGAAGCGGCCCATCAGCCCGGCATTGGACACGATCACCATCATCATCGCCATGATCGGCACGGCGGCGATGCCGTTGAGCACGGCGCTCCACACCAGCATGTGGATCGGGTCGATGCCGGTGAAGCCAAGCCCGAAGCCGATGATCGTCGCGGCAGCAATGATGCTGTAGAAGCCGACCGCCTCGTCCGGCTTGGCCTCCAGGGTCGCGTGCCAGCCGAAGATCTCGGCGACGGCGTACGCGGCCGAGCCCGCCAGCACCGGAATCGCCAGCATGCCGGTCCCGATGATGCCGAGCGCGAACAACAGGAAGGTGAAGTCGCCCGCGAGCGGGCGCAGGGCTTCGGCCGCCTGCGTCGCCGAGTCGATTTTGGTGATGCCATGCGCGTGCAGCACCGTGGCGGTCGTCACGATGATGAAGAACGCGATCGCGTTCGAGAAGATCATGCCGATCGTTGTGTCGATCCTGATCCGTCGGAGGTCGGGGTGGTCCTTCTTCGACAGCTCGCGCAAGGGACGGTCGACCTTGCCCTGGTTCATCTCCTCGACCTCCTGCGAGGCCTGCCAGAAGAACAGGTAGGGGCTGATGGTGGTGCCGAGCACAGCCACCACCGTCAGCAGATAGTCGGCCTCCGTCGAGAGGCTGGGCCAGACCGCCGCGAGCAGCGCCGTGCTCCAGGGCACTTTGACCATCAAGGCGGTCGCGACGTAGGCGAACAGGCTGAGGGTCAGCACCTTGATGAAAGGTGCGTAGCGGCGGTAGGGCAGGAATACCTGGAGCAGCGTCGACCCGGCGGCGAAGATCAGCGCGTGCTCATGATTGAGACCGCCGATCACCAGCGACAGCGACTCCGCCATCGCCGCGATGTCGGCTGCGATGTTGAAGGTGTTGGCGCCGACCAGCAGCGCGACGAGGCCGAAGACGATCCCGCGTGGCGCAAGCGCGGTGATGTTGGCCGCCAGCCCTTTGCCGGTGACACGGCCGATGCGCGCGCTCACCAGCTGGATCGCGATCATGAAAGGCGCTGTCAGAAAGACCGTCCACAACAGCCCGTAACCGAACTGCGCGCCGGCCTGGGAGTAGGTCGCTATTCCCGACGGATCGTCGTCGGCGGCACCGGTCACGAGACCTGGACCCAACAGCCGGAATACGCTCCAGGGCGACCGTTTCGGTTTGTTCGGTTCAGATGCAACGGTCGTGGCCATGGCAGCGCTCCCCCGGCGGTGTATGTCTCTCGAAGTCGCACGACCCCTTTTTGTTCCCGGCTCCGGAACCGGAGGAGAGTACCTGCGTTCCAGATCACGTCGGATTTCGACCAGGGGGAGCGCGTGCCGGACGAGCGGCAAACAGGGCATGATCAGGAGCTCGGCATGGCCGAGCGCGAGAGGCTTTTTTCCGGAGGCAGTGAGCTGGCCGGACTGATGTTGCGGTTCGATTGGGAGGGCACCTCGATCGGACCGCCGGAGCATTGGCCGCAGAGCCTGAAGACGGCCGTCAGGATCATGCTGACATCCCAACAGCCGATCTGGATCGGTTGGGGAAGGGAGCTGATCTATCTCTACAACGATGCTTACAAGACCATCATCGGCGGCAAACATCCGTGGGCACTCGGCCGACCGATCTCTGCAGTCTGGCACGAGATCTGGGAGGACATCGGTCCGTTGCTGGCCAAGGCCGGCGGCGGTGACCAGGGCACCTATGTCGAGGCGCAACTCCTGATCATGGAGCGCAACGGCTTTCCCGAGGAGACCTACTACACGTTCTCCTACAGTCCCATTCCGGACGACGATGGATCACCTGGAGGAATCTTCTGCGCCAACACCGATGACACTCAGCGCGTGATCAGCGAGCGCCAGCTCTCGTTGCTGCGCGAACTCGCAAATGCCGGGGCCGGGGCCCGCAGCATCGATCAGGCCTGCGCAAGCTGCGCGGACGCGTTGGCGCGGGAGGCGCGCGACCTTCCGTTCGCGATGATCTACATGACCGACCCGGACGGCGAGGCGGCGCGACTGCAGGCCTTGACCGGCATCGACCGCGATCATCCCGCTGCTCAGCCGAGGCTGAGAATTCAGCCGGAAGCAACGTGGCCTCTGGCCGAAGCGCTGAAGCTGCAGGATGCGGTGCTGGTTCGTGACCTTCCGCGGCGGTTCGGTCTCAGCTTTCCGACCGGCGGATGGCGTCAGCCGCCACAGCACGCCGTTGTGCTTCCGCTGCCCGCGTCGGGGGAAGCCGGACGGGGCGGCTTCCTCGTCGCAGGTCTCAATCCGTTCCGCCTCTACGACGAGAGCTATGCCCGCTTCCTGAACCTCGTCGCGGGGCAGATTGCAGCGGCCGTCAGCAATGGCGGGGCCTATCAGGCAGAGCGGCGCCGGGCGGAAGCGCTGGCCGAAATCGACCGCGCCAAGACGACGTTCTTTTCCAACATCAGCCACGAGTTTCGTACGCCACTGACGCTGATGTTGAGCCCGCTGGAAGACCTGCTCGGCCGCGCCGAGGCCCAACTCACCCCCGAGGCGCGATCCGCCCTCAGCCTGATCCACCGCAACGGCATTCGTCTGCTGAAGCTCGTGAACACGCTGCTCGACTTTTCGCGCATCGAGGCCGGCCGCATGACCGCGCATTTCGAGCCGATCGATCTTGCGGGTTTCACTGCCGAGCTCGTGTCCAACTTCCGCTCGGCGACGGATCCTGCCGGCCTGCGTCTCACCATCGACCGCACGCCCCTGTCCGAGCCGGTGTATGTCGACCGCGACTTGTGGGAGAAGATCGTTCTCAATCTGGTGTCGAATGCGTTCAAGTTCACCCTCGAAGGTGAAATCGCGGTGTCGATCGGCTTGTCCACTGACGGCGATCATGCCGAGCTCGAGGTTCGCGACACCGGCACCGGCATCCCGCCCGGCGAGCTGCCGCATTTGTTCGAACGCTTTCGTCGCATTGATGGCGCGCGCGGCCGATCCTTCGAGGGTAGCGGCATCGGTCTCGCTCTCGTTCAGGAACTGGTGAGGCTTCATGGCGGGGAGATCGCCGTAGACAGCGAACTCGGCCGCGGAACGGTTTTCACCGTGCGAATTCCGCTAGGCTCGGCGCATCTGCCGGCGGGCCAGATCGGACCTTCCCGTGTCCTGGCCGTTACCAACGTCCGTGCCGAAGCCTACATCGAGGAGGCGCTCGGGTGGCTGAACGGCGGTGGGCCGTTCGAGCCTCCTCACCCGTCATCATCCGATGACCTCGGTGTTCGCTCCGCGACGGCATCGGCCCGTGATCGCGTGGTGCTCGCGGACGACAATCCCGATATGCGCGACTACGTCCGCCGTCTGCTTGCCGAGGACTATGACGTGGAGGCGGTCGGCGATGGCGTCGCGGCCCTCGAGGCCGTCCGACGGCGCCGCCCCGATCTGGTGCTGACCGACGTCATGATGCCGGGGCTCGATGGCTTCGGCCTGCTGAGAGCGCTGCGCGGCGATGCGCAGCTTCGCGACATTCCCGTGGTCATGCTGTCGGCGCGCGCCGGCGAGGAGGCCAAGGTCGAGGGACTCGATGCCGGGGCGAACGACTATCTCACCAAGCCGTTCAGCGCGCGCGAGCTGCTGGCGCGGGTGCGCGCCAACATCGATCTGTCGCGGGTGCGGCACGAGGCCGAGATCACGCTGCGTGAGCTGAACGAGCGTCTGGAGACGCAGGTCTCCGAGCGTACCGCGGAGCTGCAGGCCAAGGAGGCGCGCCTGCGGACGATCTTCGAGGCGAGCTACACGTTCCAAGCGCTGCTCTCGTCCGATGGGACGCTTCTGGACGCCAATGCGACCTCGCTCGAAGCGATCGCTGCGCCGCTGCACGAGGTCGCAGGGCTGCCCTTCTGGGAGACGCCGTGGTTTGCGGGTACGCCCGGCATGCCCGAGGTGATCAGATCGCTGGTTGACGCCGTCGCTCGCGGCGACGAGGCCCGCCAGGAGCTGCAGCTCGAACTGCCGGTCGGAGGCTCACGCTGGTTCGACTTCCAGATGCGGCCGGTGCGGGATGAGAACGGACAGGTGACGGCCATCGTGCCCGAGGCGGTCGAGCTGACCGAACGGCGCCAGGCGGAGGAGGCGTTCCGCCAGGCCCAGAAGATGGAGGCGATCGGCCAGCTCACCGGCGGCGTTGCGCACGACTTCAACAATCTGCTGACCGTGATCCGGTCGTCGGCGGACCTGTTGCGCCGGCGGGAGCTGTCCCCGGAGCGCATGCGGCGCTACGTGGATGCGATCTCGGACACGGCGGATCGCGCCGCCAAGCTCACCGGACAGTTGCTCGCCTTCGCGCGGCGAACGCCGATGGAGCGCCGCGTCTTCGATGCCGCTGTTCATATCGAGCGGATCGAGGAGATGCTGCAGACCGTGCTCGGCGCACCGGCTGTGATCAAGCTCGATCTCGCTTTGCGCCCGCTTCCGGTCGACGTCGACATCAATCAGTTCGAGACGGCGCTCGTGAACCTCGTCGCCAATGCGCGCGATGCGATGGAGGGCCGGGGCGTCCTGACCATTCGCGGCGAGATCGTCCGGGAGGACGGTCGGTCCGGGCAGCCGTCGTTCGTCTCCATTGCGGTCAGCGACACCGGATCCGGCATCCCTCCAGATCAGATCGACCGGATCTTCGAGCCGTTTTTCACCACCAAGGGTGTTGGGCGCGGCACCGGTCTCGGCCTGTCCCAGGTGTACGGCTTCGTGCATCAGTCCGGCGGACGGGTGCTGGTCGATAGCGAGCTCGGCAGGGGCACGACGCTGACATTGTTGCTTCCGCTGACGGACAAACCACTGGGACCGCGCGAGCGGAGCGAGCAGGATGCCGAACAGCTCGCTGCGCGCTGGAGCGTGCTGGTCGTCGAGGACAACCCGGAGATCGGCGAATTTTCCACGCAATTGCTCGAGGACCTCGGCTACCGGACGGTGCTTGCGCGCAGCGGAACGGATGCACTGCGGATGATCGACGAGAATCCCGAGAGCTTCGATCTCGTGCTCAGCGACGTCGTGATGCCCGGCATGGACGGGGTGACGCTCGGCCAGGAAATCCGCCGGCGGTTGCCGATGATCCCGATCGTGCTCAACAGCGGTTACAGTCATGTCCTCGCTGACGGTGACCGCCACGGTTTCAGCCTGATCCAGAAGCCTTACTCGGTCGACGAGCTGTCGCGCGTGCTGCGCCATGTCATGGCCACGCGAGCGGCAGGCGCGAAGCCGGCGCCGTCGGCATGAGACGCGCGGCAGCTTTCCCCTGACCCCGGTCGGCTTCGCGCGATCAGCACTTGAAGGATCGCGCTTGACCGGCGTATTTTCGGTGCTGGGGGAAGTCTCATGGCACACGAGGAATGGCGGCTGCGCGGCGGTCGGACGCAGCGGCAGATATCTGCTCTTGTCGCGGGCGCGGCACTGGTCATGAGCGGCAGTGCCCTTGCCAAGGACGATGAGGCGGATGAGCCGGCGGGTCTTGCCAACGTCTATATCGATTTCCGCACGAACTACGCCTATCTGCCCGGCGGGGCGTTGTCGACGGGCCTCGGCGACACCTCGCTGTTCGGAACGCTGTCGCAGCTCGCAACCTTGCGCAAGCTGCTCGACCGGCCAACCTTGCCGGGGCGCCCGCAGCTCTCGGCCCCGACCAACCAGGGCGTCGGCGTCGACGTTCCGCTCACGGCGGATCTCGGCGACGCGCTCTCGCTCTATGGCGGCTTCACCGGCAGCGCGTCCTACAACGGCCTGTCCGGTTGGTCTGACGTCGCGGTGACGAGCTGGTTCCTCGGCTTCCAGGCCGATGTCTATCAGCAGAACGGTGGCGCATTCCCGACCTTGACGCTGCAGTCGACGCTGACGCGGTCGGTGCCGGACTCGCCGTTGGCGACAACGTCGTTCAATACGGTGGTCGAGGCGAAATACGCGCTCGACCCCGACGAGATGCGCGGCTGGCTGGCGGGCATCCAATATGCTCACACGGAGATCGACACCGTTCTGGCGCGGATCGGCGACACCACCGCCGGCTATGTCGGCGGCTTCTATCAGTGGGACAACAACTGGAAGGTCTCCGCGCGGGTCGGGCTGCAGTCGTTCGGCGGTGCGCAGCTGCTCGCCCTCGCGCCGATCGCGGCCTACACGCAGCCACTGGTCAGGCTCGATCTCGATCGCATGGATGACGACGACAATCGCCTGTTCGGCATCACGGCGCAGATCGCATGGGCGCCGAAGCCGGTCTATCAGCTGACCGTGCGAACGCCGCTCTACGCGATCAAGAACTGATCGTCGACGCTGCTATCGCATGCTGACAAACTTGCCCCAGAGGCCCGCAAGCAGCGCACCCGTCATCATGTAGTGCGGCTTATCGCAGAACAGGCTGCCGTAGCTGCAGACGTCGGCACCGACCGATCCGAGCTGATGCTGCGCGGCCGCGTAGAACAGCGCGGACAAGGCGGCCAGAACGACTGCGACGACATACATCAAGAAACCTCCTTCCGGCTCAGCCCGACGAGCTGCGAAATGAACTGACGATCGGCGCGCATTTGGGCGCTTGACACGTCGGGCAAATCAGGCGCATTTTGCCAACGTCGAAAAAATCATAGAGCCCGCGCCGATCAGTCGGCAGCGGGCTTTTTATGTTTCAGGAAAGGAATTCGCGCGGCGGTTATCGAAATCGGAAAACCCGATCGCCGCATTTCGATCAAATTTGACACGTCGGGCAAATCACTGACAAAATGTCAGCATCGAAATTTCCGAAATTGCGGTGGCCGCAGCCCGCCAACAGCGGTGGGCTCCTGTTCGGGGATGCTGGCGCGACTGCTTCCGGATCACCTCATTTTGCCGTTCGGCAGCGTGTGCTCTCATAGTCATCCGGATGTTGACCGTCCCGCGCGAACGGGGTGGTCGCGGGCACGATGATCGTCGTCGTGCCCGCAGCGGTCCCTCACGCGAGGGATAAGGTTCGCGCCCGAAGCGATCGCGTTGGCCGCGATCCGCCGCGCCTTTCTGTTTTCAACCGATCGGGACAGGACGATGACCGTCTATCTGATTTCGCTCGCCCTGGTAAGGCTCGTCGCGATCGCCGCCGGCGATGCGCTGTCGTGACCACGTTCCAAATCCACTTTGCAAGATTCCGGAAGCGACCATGTCGAAGACGATCACTGAAATGAGAGCCGATTTCCAGCACCTGCGGCGCTGGCGCAAGAGCGTGGAGCAGGCTCAGAGCTACACGTTCAAGGCCGTCATCACGGTCATCGCGACAGGTCTGATCGGCGCGATCTGGCTCGGCATCAAAGTCGTGCTCGGAAGGTAATGCCGTGCCAGCCAGGACCTTACGGCGAGACCGCCGCTTCCGCATCAGGGAGGTCGACGCTTGCGAGCCTGACGTTCTCGACACCTTGAAGGAGCTCCATGCGCGCACATTCCTCGATTGCGCGCCTCTGCCTGATTTCGAGAGCGGACAATGGTGGATATCGACCGAGCTCGGACGGCCCGTTGCCTTCGCCGGAATGACGCCGTCATCCCTCGGCAAAGGCATCGCCTACCTTTCGAGGGTTGGTGTTCTCCAAGAGCGGTGTGGTTACGGCCTGCAGCGGCGGCTGATGCGTGCGATCGAGCTGCGCGCGCGCCGCTCGGGACTGGATTGCATCGTTTCGGACACGACCTGCAACATCGTTTCCGCGAACAATTTCATTCGGTGCGGATATGTGTTGTTCCAACCGGGCCGGCCCTGGGCCTGGGGGAACTCGCTTTATTGGCGCAAGATGATCCGGCGGTGAGCTGTCGACCGACGCCTTATGCAGATTGCATTGCGCTGCAGCAGAACTAGCCCGGCTCGACAGCTCCGAGCCAGGCTTTTTTTGCGGCTGCCGTTGAGCTAACCATGCGTTGTCGGGATGTTGGAGACAAGCTGCGCCCGGCAGTGAATGGAAGATCGCTTCAGACGATCAAAGCAACGGGAAGGACTCTGGGATGCCGGCCGAGGTCACCCTGCCAGAGCGTGCGCCACGGCCGCCTGACGCGCCGACCGCGCTGGCTGGTCTGCTGGTGATCGACTTCACACGTGTCGTCGCAGGGCCCGCGTGCACACAGACGCTGGCCGATTTCGGCGCCGAGGTGATCAAGATCGAGCAGCCGCTCACGGGGGACGATACCCGGGCATACGAGCACGCCGAGCTCGGCGGAGAGAGCGCTGCGTTCCTCAGCCTCAATCGGAACAAGCGCGGCATGGTGTTGGATCTCACGATCCCGCAGGCCAGAGACGTCGCGCGTGCGCTGATCGCCAAGGCCGACATCGTCGTGGAGAATTTCTCGTCGTCCGTCATGGAGAAGTTCGGGCTGGACTATCAGGCATTGTCCAGCACCAATCCCGGGCTGATCTATTGCTCGATCTCGGCTTACGGACGCTCCGGTCCATTCGCGTGGCGATCAGGGTTCGATCCGATCACCCAGGCCGAAAGCGGGTTCATGTCCCTCAACGGTTTCGCCGACGGTCCGCCGGTGCGGACCGGTCCTCCGATCGTTGATCTGGCCACCGGCATGTCCGCCTGCAATGCCATCCTGTTGGCACTTGCCGCCCGGCAGCGGCTCGGTCGCGGGCAGCACGTCGAGGTGGCGCTGTTCGACATCGCGTTGGCGATGACAGGCTTCTCCGGAATGGCGTATTTGATGAATGGCGTGAACCCCACGCGAACGGGAAATTCGCCGAACGACTCTCCGACGGTCGGCGTCTTTGAAGCGTCAGATGGCCCGCTCTACATCGCATGTGCCAACGATCGGCTCTACCGCCGGCTGTCGACTGAGGTGCTTGGTCGTCCGGATCTCCTGAGCGATCCTCGCTTTGCCACGCGAAGGGCGCGATGGGTCAACCGTACGCAACTGCGCGGCCTCATCGCCGACATCCTTGCCACGGAACGGATGGATGTCTGGATATCCCGGATGAACCAGGCTGGAGTTCCGGTTGGACGCGTTCGAACGGTCGAGCAGGCGTTCAACGCGGCCGAGGTCCGGATGCGCGACCGCACCTGTCGTATTCCGCACCCGACAGCAGGCTCGATACCCAACGTCGAGCCTGCAATCACCATGAAGCTCACACCAACCGTCGAGCCGACGGCGGCGCCGCGGCTCGGTGAGCATACGGCCGCAATCCTGCGCCACAGGCTTGGGTACACCGAGCAGGAGATCGAAGCCCTGCGTCGGGTAGGGACGTTCGGACGCAATAATCCGGGAGCTTGAGGGCATCGTCACTGTTGCCGGACACGGAGGAGCGGCAGCGTCCTCAGCAGCCATCAGCCGGCTTTGGCCATCTCATCGTCTTCCGGTGAGTTCAGGTACATGCCCGACATGGTGTCGACCCAGCACAGATGATCATGCACCTTCTTGACGCCAGAGATGTTCTCGGTGGCAACGATTGCCGCCTGCCGCGACCGCTCCTCGGTAATGACGCCGCTCAGATGAACGATGCCGTCCTTAACGATGACGGACAATCCGAACGGGCACCAGTCGTTCTTCTCGAGGGCGTCGATCACGCGGTTGCGGATGTGATCGTCGTCGGCCGTTGGATCCGGAACCTGCCGCCCGAGCGCGGCGACCGCTTGCAGCAGGTTCGCCCGTGACACGATGCCGATCACTCGGTCTCCCTTGACCACGGGCAACCGTTTCACGTGGTTCTTTTCCATCAGTTCCACGATCTCAGCCAGCGCGGCGTCCTCGGTGATCGTCAAGGGAGACTTGGTCATCACCTCTGACACTTTGCGACCATGCTCGTGGACGAAGTCGGCCGCCGACTTTCCGGGCCCGAGAATGAATCGCAGCCAACGGCCGCGCTTTCGCCCGGTGCCGATCTCCGTTCGGCGGATGAAATCGCCTTCCGAGACGACGCCCACCAGCTTTCCGCCGGGATCGACCACTGGAAGGCCGCTGACGTGCCGTTGAAGCATGATATTTGCCGCATCCACGATGGAAGTGTCAGGGGTGACGGTGATGACGGGGCGGGTCATGATCTGATGGGCGCGCATGGCGAACTCCAATGTCAAAAGCTAAGAAAAAGTAACCCGCTGCCACGGTCTTGAATTGACGCAGGTCAAAGCAGGTGCCGCCGCCGTCATTGACGCAGCTCAAGGTCTTGGCTTTGAATTGCAGCTATACGGCCTTGTGATCCAGCGAGAGGAGAGGTGCCCATGTCCGAGTTCTCCGGGACCAAGATCCTGGCCGACGAAACGGCCGAACTGTCCGAACGTGTCGCTCTCTCCAACAAGCACGCACTTGAGCTGCTCGTTGGCTCCCAGCAGATCATCATGGAGGAGATTCTGTTTGCCAGCAACGAAGTGCTGGATCGCGCGCGTACGGAGACGCATCTGCTGGCCGAGTTCGTGTCGAAGCTGGCCGGCGTGCATTCCGTGACGGGAATCCAGGCGATGGTTCAGGAATGTGGACGGCATCAGATTGATTTCGTCAGGCGTGATTGCGATCGACTTTTCAAGCACGGGCAGCGCCTGATTGATGCCAGCGTGAATCTTATGGGGCAACGGTGGCGAAACTGAAGAGTGCGGGTGTGTCGCGTCCCGAACGGGAACGCGAAGGAACGACCGACAACGACCGAAGCAGTGCCGTTGTCTCTGCAGGGACCTCTTTGAAGCCGGCTGCTGCGCTCGCCGCATCCGACGCAAAGTTGCTCTCCCGCGAAGCCGACGCGAGTTCCGGCGAGCTTCGACGCGAGGATCACGAGCTGGACAAGGCCTTCAGCGCGATGCTGGCTCGGCTCACCGGCGGAATTTCCCCGGCCGCTCTATCAATGGCGTATCTGGATTGGGCTTGTCATCTGGCCACTGCACCTCAGCGCCAGATCGAAATCGTTCGAGATGCCTGGTACGGCGCAAAGCACGTCGCTGAACGGTCCCTGCATTTTGCAGACCCGAATCGTGGTCCTTGGGACCTAATCAAACCGCAGGCGAACGATCATCGCTTTTCCACGCCGCAATGGGCGACGTACCCGTTCAACTTGTTCGCCCAGGCGTTCCTGCTCGGGGAAGATTGGTGGCACAAGGCGACGACCGGCATTCGTGGTGTCGACCCCGCCAACGAAGCCGTCGTCGACTTTTCAATTCGTCAACTGCTCGACATCTTCGCACCATCGAACTTTGCCGCGACCAACCCGGAAGTCTTGGAAAAGACGTTTCAAAGCGGTGGAGAGAACCTGATCTTCGGCTGGCAGAACTGGCTCGCCGATATCATGCAGGTAATGCAGCCCGGAAAGATATCGAGCAATGGTGAGTTCGTCGCCGGCAAGACCGTCGCGACCGCACCGGGCAAGGTTGTGCTTCGCAATCAGTTGATTGAGCTGATTCAATACCTGCCGACGACCGAGAAGGTGCGACCAGAGCCGGTCCTGATCGTACCGGCTTGGATCATGAAATATTACATCCTGGATCTATCGCCGCACAATTCGCTGGTCCGATACCTGACCGACCAAGGCTTTACGGTTTTCATGATCTCCTGGCGAAACCCCGGCGCGGAAGACCGGAATCTTGCGTTTGACGACTACCGCTCGCTGGGCGTCATGGCGGCCCTGGAGATGATCGGAACGATCATTCCGAATACGCCGGTTCATGCCGCAGGCTATTGTCTCGGCGGAACGCTTCTTTCGATCACGGCGGCGGCCATGGCACGGGACGGTGACCAGCGTCTGAAGACGATCACGCTGTTTGCGGCCCAGACCGATTTCACCGAAGCGGGAGAGCTGACGCTCTTCATCAATGAAAGCCAGGTCGCCTTTCTCGAAGACATGATGTGGGAGCGTGGATATCTCGACACCACGCAGATGGCGGGCGCATTTCAATTGCTGCGCTCCAACGATCTGATCTGGTCGCGTGTCTCGCGCGACTATCTTCTCGGTGAGCGCGCGAATCCGAGCGACTTGATGGCATGGAACGCAGATGCGACGCGGCTGCCGTATCGGATGCACTCCGAGTATCTGCGCAAGCTGTTCCTGAACAACGATCTCGCCGAGGGGCGATATCGGGTCGAGGGGAAACCCGTTTCGCTCTCGGACATCCACACGCCGATGTTCGTGGTCGGGACCCTGCGTGATCACGTTGCGCCCTGGAAGTCGACTTACAAGGTCCACTACGAAGTTGATGCCGACGTCACTTTCGTGCTTGCGAGCGGCGGCCACAATGCCGGCATCGTGGCGCCGCCGGGCGAGCAGGGGCGCTCCCATCAGATGCGGACCAAGGCAGCCGACGCGCCATATCTCGGGCCGGACGAGTGGCAGAGCACCTCGCCAAAACTGGAGGGGTCATGGTGGCCGGCGTGGACGGCGTGGCTTGGACAGCAGTCGGGTGCACCGGGCGCGCCGCCGCAACTCGGGGCAGATCGTTCAAATGATCTCGGAGACGCGCCGGGCGACTACGTGCACACGTAGTCGCCGCTTGTGGCGGTCAGGCAGCGTTATTCCACCGGACTCAGGTGCCGATCCGGAGCAATGATCGGCTTCGTTCCAGTGTCGTCTCGGCCGTGCCCGACGCATCCACCCGGAGCCAATCCAGGGCGCCGATGTCGTAGCGTTCCTGATCTTCGGCAATTCCAACCGTTGCATCGGACGCATCGTCGACTCGATGGTGGATCCGCTCCTGCCGGCTGCGCAAATCTGCGACGAGGAAGAGGCCGGCAAAGGGCACCTTCAGCCGGTTCGCGAGATCATGGATCGCCTGTCGTTCATCCGAACGTGCAAACACGGCGTCGACGATCACCGTGAAGCCTTGTGAGAGCACGCGGCCGGCCTGCGTCGTCAACTCTCGATAGACCCGTGCACTCGATGCCGGCGTATAGGCCGCAGCTGGGAGGCGTTCGGTTTCCTTCACGCCGGATAGTTGCTTGCGCAGCACGTCGCTGCGCAACACGATTGCTCCCGGTGGAGGAGCCAAGAGGGGAGCCAGAGCCCGGGCGAGCGCAGATTTTCCCGTTCCCGATAATCCGCCGACGGCGACCACCCTCGGCTCCGCCGGCCGAATGAGGCTGCGCGCAAGTTGGAAGTAGCTCTCTGCGATCCCGATGGTCGCAGAGCGGTCTGCCTCCGAGTGTTCGGCATCACTGCGGTCGAGCCTTGCAAGAAAGACTTGCGCACGGATAGCGGCCCGGATCGCCATGAACAGAGGCAGAGCAGCCAATCCACCGGTCTGGTCGGGCGCAGCGATCGAGAGGTAGCGATTCAAGAGATGGTTGGCGGCGATCGACTGCCCGAAGTGCAAGAGGTCCATCAATGGAAACGCGAGATCGTAGAGGACGTCGATCGTGGCTATCCGGTCGTCGAACTCGATGGCGTCAAACAGCACCGGCTTGTCGTCGATGAGAACGATATTTGCGAGATGGAGGTCGCCGTGGCAGCGCTTCACGTGCCCCTCTTTTGCGCGTTGCTCGAGCAGGGGACAGAGCCGTGTGAAGGCCGAGTGGCAAAGAGCGCGGAGTTCTTCGATCTGCGTAGCGTCAAATAGTGGGACGTTTCGAAAGCTGGCGACGAACGCGTCGATCCAGACTGGAAGCGACTGCGTCCACGCGTTGGACGGCATCCGGGTGGCCACGGCATGCGACGCCGCGATCGTCTCCGCCAGACGTTCGCCCAAGCCGATCTCCAATTGCTGGTGGCGAGCGAGGTGATCGAGTGTCCGGCTGTCATCGAAGCGACGCATCTCGACGGCATATTCGACCGGAGTGCCGGATCCATCGACTTCGAATGATCCGTCTGGCGCCTTGGTGATGGCGACGACACGCCGATAGATGTCTGGAGCAAACGGGTGATTCATCTCCATTTCCTTCGCGCACGCTGCCTTGCGCCGATCGAGCGTCGAATAGTCCAGAAATGGCAGCTGAACGGCGCGCTTGATCTTCAGAGCGCGGTCGCCGATCAGAAACACTGAAGCCGCGTGCGTGTCGATCCGGCGGACACCTGGATGTCGGGTGGTATTGCCCAAGAAGGAGAAGACCAGTTCCTGATCGGATGGTGATGCCATGGGCGGGGTTACCACATTCACTTCAAAAGTCCGGGATAAGCACCGCCGCGCCGACGACGTCACCCCGCCTCAGGCGGGCCAGAACGTCATTTGCGTCGGACAGCGGATAGGGCGTCGTATGGGTCCGTATCTGAGCCTGCTGCGCGACCTGCAGGAAATCGAGACCGTCCTGTCGCGTCAGGTTGGCGACGGACACCACTTGGCGTTCTCCCCAGAGAACGGAATAGGGAAACGTCGGAATGTCGCTCATATGGATACCTGCGCAGACCACCCGGCCACCCTTCCGAACAGCCCGCAGAGCGGCCGGAACAAGCTCGCCAGCTGGCGCATAGATGATGGCCGCGTCCAGAGCAACATCGGGACGCTGGCCCGCCGCTCCGGCCCATGTGGCGCCAAGTTGGCGAGCCAGATCCTGCGCAGCCTCGTCGTGCTCGCGGGTGAACGCATAGATCTGACGCCCCTGCCAGCGGGCCACCTGGGCAACGATGTGACCCGCCGCGCCGAATCCGTAGATGCCAAGCCTCTCGGCTTCCCCTGCCATGACCAGAGATCGCCAGCCGATCAGGCCGGCGCACAACAGTGGTGCGGTGGCGATGTCATCCTCCAGACCATCGAGCGGGAATGCATAATTTGCGTCGACGACGGTGTGGGTCGCATAGCCGCCATCGCGCGTATAGCCGGTAAACGTCGGCTGGTCGCAGAGATTTTCCATACCACGTGCGCAGAACGCGCAATGGCCGCATGTATGCCCCAGCCATGGAATTCCGACGCGTTCGCCGAGCCTGTGCGTCGTCACACCAGGACCAATCTGATCGACATGACCGACGATCTCGTGTCCGGGGATGAGCGGATACCGGATGTCGGGAAGCTCACCGTCGTACACATGCAGGTCAGTGCGACACACGCCGCATGCCCTGATCTTGACGCGGATCTCACCGGGACCAGGATCGGGGTCCGCGAGTGTCTCGGGCTGCAGAGGCGCTCCAGGCTTTCGCAGAACCATCGCTCGCATCGGAGAGCCTCCCGGACGAATTTGCAGGGTAATAAGATAATCAGCCCGGCAATCGTTTGATGCTCATCAAGGACTTGGTCCGAATACTGCGGCCTACCGAGCAGAACCGGCAGGCGCAGTCAGGGAACGCAGCGGGGTTGCATCCGTCACCATGCTGGGATGATAAGTCGCGCTAGACCGGCTGCGGATTGAAACTAAGATCAGTCTCCGGGATTCACCCGCCTTTCACCGACTGATGTTGGACGTGCAAATGTCGACCTACCGAATGCGGAACCTGCTTTTGCCACGCTCCATCGCTCTGATCGGAGGAAGTCCGCGACCGAACTCGGTAGGGAAGGCCATCCTCGACAATATCGTCAAGGCGCGGTTCGAGGGCAAGCTTGGCCTGGTCAATTCTCGCTATCGGGAAATATCCAATATCGCAGCCGTTGGCAGCCTCGCCGAACTGGCGTTTGTGCCGGAACTGGTGGTGATCACGACGCCCCCCCCTTCGATCCCGGATCTCATTCATCGCGCAGGCGCGTTGGGGACGGCAGGGGCTTTGATCATTACCTCGGGTCTCGGGCACGGAGAGGGGTCGCTCGCCGACCAGGCCGAGAAGGCGGCGCAGAAATACGGCATGCGTCTCATCGGGCCGAACTGTCTCGGAATCATGATGCCTACCATCAAGCTCAATGCGAGCTTTTCGGCACACATGCCGGTTGCAGGAAGCCTAGCGCTCATTTCCCAGTCCGGCGCTATCGCGGCGGGGATGGTAGATTGGGCTGCTCAGCGCGGTGTTGGGTTTTCTGGAATCGTCTCGATCGGCGATCAGTTGGACGTCGATCTCGCAGATCTTCTGGACCACTTCGCGTTGGACGGTGGGACCCGCGCGATCCTGCTCTACATCGAAGCCGTCAAGGACGCGCGAAAGTTCATGTCCGCGGCGCGAGGGGCGGCAAGGGTCAAGCCGGTTGTGGTCGTAAAGTCCGGCCGCGGTGCCGTCGGTGCGCAAGCTGCGGCGACACATACGGGCGCGCTGGCGGGAGCCGATGCCGTCTATGATGCGGCTTTTCGCCGGGCCGGCGTTCTGCGGGTCTCCGATCTGCGCGAGTTGTTCGACTGCGCCGAAACGCTGGGGCGGGTGGAGTCGCCCATGGGCAAGAGGCTCGCCATTCTCACGAATGGCGGCGGGATCGGCGTGCTCGCCGTGGATCGACTGGTCGAGCTCGGAGGCGTGCCTGCCGCACTTTCGCCGGTCGTACACGACAAACTTGACGCCATCCTGCCGCCGACCTGGTCCGGATCCAACCCGGTCGACATCGTCGGCGATGCCGATGCCGCACGCTACACGCTCGCGCTCGAAGCGCTGCTCGCCGATCAAGCCAACGATGCAATTCTCGTCATGAATGTTCAGACCGCGATTGCATCCGCGAGCGCCATCGCCACGGCTGTCACCGAGTTCGTCAGTACCTATCGAAAGCAGCACCGGCGCTGGGCAAAGCCGGTTCTGGCGGCATGGGTCGGCGCGGAGCAGCCGGTCATCGAGACCTTGAGCGGGGCAGGAATTCCGAACTATCCAACCGAGGATGATGCCGTTCGCGGCTTCATGCATCTCGTTCGTCATCGGGAGGTGGTCGAATCGCTTGCCGCTGTCCCGCCGGCCATGCCGAGCTCTTTTGCGCCCGACGTCGACGCAGCCCGCGGAATCATAGCGACAGCCCTTGCCGACGGGCGGACCTGGCTCGATCCGGTCGAGATCAGTCGCCTGCTGGAGGCTTACGATATTGCGATGGTGCCGACGTTCGCTGCGTCCTCGGTCGACGAGGCGGTCGGGTATGCGGAACAGTTGTTCGCTCAAGGCACAACTGTCGTTCTCAAGATTCTGTCGAGAGATATCATTCACAAATCCGACGTCGGCGGTGTCGTGCTCAATCTCACCACGGCCGAGGCCGTGCGTAACGCGGCGAACGAGATCATGGCCCGCGCGAAGGCCCTTCGGCCCGACGCACGGATTTCCGGCGTGATCGTGCAAGCCATGATCGTCCGCGCCAAGGCGCGGGAGCTGATCATGGGCATTGCCGACGATCCGATCTTCGGAACCGTGATCGTGTTCGGCAGGGGCGGTACCGCCGTCGAGATCATCAACGACAAGGCGCTCGGTCTGCCTCCGCTCGATCTCCATCTGGCGCGAAACCTCATCGAGCGGACGCGCGTCTCACGATTGCTGCGCGCTTATCGTGATGTCCCCGCGGTCAAGCCCGATGCAGTCGCACTGGTGCTGGTCAAGCTTGCGCAGCTTGCAGCAGACGTTCCCGAGATTCGCGAACTCGATATCAATCCGCTGCTCGCCGACGAGAGCGGCGTCATGGCCGTCGATGCGCGCGTCGCCGTCGGCAGGGTTCCGCCGAAATTCAAAGGCTCTGGTCCGTCGAATTTCGCCGTTCGGCCCTATCCGAGCCAATGGGAACGGCATCTCCAGGTCAAGGACGGCTGGCGGATCCTTGCGCGGCCGATCCGACCCGAGGATGAGCCAACCATTCATGAGTTCCTCAAGCATGTCACTCCGGAAGACCTGCGTCTTCGATTCTTTGCCCCCATGAAGGAGTTCACGCACGAGTTCATCGCGCGCCTGACGCAGCTCGACTATGCGCGCGCGATGGCTTTTGTGGCGCTCGATGAAGCGACAAACGAACTGGTCGGCGTCGTGAGGATTCACTCCGACTCGGTTTACGAGAGCGGGGAGTACGCAATCCTGTTGCGGTCGGATCTCAAGGGACGCGGACTCGGCTGGGCATTGATGCAGCTGATCATCGAATATGCCAAGTCGGAGGGCCTGAAGATGATCTCCGGTGACGTCCTGCAGGAGAATGTCGTCATGCTGGAGATGTGTAGGAACCTCGGTTTCGAGGTCAGAACCGATCCAACCGAGCGCGACCTTTGCAATGTCAAACTCAGGCTCTAAGCTTAGGTGTTTGGTGTCCTCTCACCGGATACATCGGTTCAGGTCGGATGGTGGTCGTCATTGGACGGTGGCCTCGCCGCCTCGCCTTCGGAGGCGCCATGCGAGCGGAGAGTTCTGATGATCATCGTCGCAATGGGAACGATGAGCAGCGGAATGAGGCTGTTGAGCGGATGGTTGACCACGCTCGATATCCGGGACTGCAAAGCTCGTGCTTCCAACTGCAGCGAGTCCATCGCCGAGGAGTGAATCTCGTTGGCTAGTTCGAGTTCCCGGCCGGACGGTGCACGGGATGCGATGATCAGGAGGATCGCCGCAATCGCGATATTGCAGGCTCCGAGTGCTGCGGCTGCCACGACCGCAGAGGTGATCTGGACCAACGCAAGATAGGCCGCCAGCTCGAACATCAGGAGGCCAAAGACGGCGATCAGCGCCGCAAAGGCCCGGAGGCCGAGCCCGACGAGCAGATGCCGGAGCCTGATGTCGGCAATGACCCGGTCCGTCCGCCAGAGAAGGCGCAAATGTTTAACGACATTTTCGGTATCCACTTAAGTTCTCCGCAGCAGGAGGCCAACCGCAAGCCCGAAGGCGAAGGCCGAAGCTGTCGCGACGATCGGACGATCCCTGATCATCCGCTCCACCTGAACGTCAGCCTCGCTTAGACGCATGTCTAGCGCCTCGATCGCTGCAGCGAGCATTCCAGCAGCTGGTTGCGCGTCCGGGTTGTCGCGCGGCGCACCCGCGCCCCGCAACAGCTGGCTTAGCTCACGCGTCAGGCTCTCCAACTCGGTCCGGAGCGTCGTCGGGTCGATGGCCATGTTTTGTCCTCGGCTCAAAATCACTGTAGAACGTAGCTCGGCACGATGCTTGATTTCGCTCAACCCGTGGCGTTGACGGGATTGACGCAGATCAAGCGAGGCAGATCGGCGCGATTTAGGAACGGGTGTGCCTCGGCACGCCGACTGAGGGAGACATCCAATTGCGTGCTCATCCGGGACTTACCGCCGCGACCACGGAGGATGTGCTCGAGCTTCGTCCGAGCGGATCATGGGTGTCCCTGAACGTGGCAGAGCTCGAGAGCTTGACCAGCTCTGTCGGCAACAGCATCAACAGCGCGACTGCCGTGAAGCTTGATCTTGGAGCCGTCAGCGAAATCGATACCGTGGGTGCTTGGTTGCTTGAGAAGCTCGGCCGCCGGGCTGCTGTTGGCGGTCGGCGGGTCGAGACGACCGGGGTGGCAGAAAACTACGTCGGCCTCGTCGAGGAGGTCCGGCAGGTCAATCGACGAGCCGTCGCGCCGGCACCGAGACTGAACCCGATCCTTGCCAAACTCACCGACCTCGGTCGTTCGAGTCTGGGGGCCGCCCAGGATATCAAGGTGTTTCTGGACATGTTGGCCGCGCTGTTCTTTGCGCTGCTGCGGACGCTGCGCCGGCCGCGATCTCTGCGCGTGACCTCCCTCGTCTATCAGATGTACCGCATCGGATGGCAGGCCATTCCAATCGTGGTGTTGATCACTTTCCTGATCGGCGCCATCATTGCCCAGCAGGGGATCTTCCATTTTCGACGTTTCGGTGCCGAGTCTTACGTCGTCGACATGGTCGGAATTCTGGTCCTGCGCGAGCTTGGCGTTCTGATCGTCGCGATCATGGTGGCAGGACGGTCGGGAAGCGCCTACACAGCCGAGCTTGGATCGATGAAGATGCGCGAGGAGATCGATGCGCTGGTGACGATGGGACTTGATCCTGTCGAGGTGCTGATCCTGCCCCGTATCGTTGCGTTGATCTTGACCTTGCCAATTCTCGCCTTCATTGGCTCGATGGCTGGCCTGTATGGAGGAGGGCTGGTGGCCCAGCTCTATGGCGGCATGGGACCGGCAATCTTCATCGCCCGGTTACACGATGCCATCTCGGTGACGCACTTCGAAGTGGGAATATTGAAGGCGCCGTTCATGGCCTTGGTGATCGGCATTGTTGCCTGCAGTGAGGGACTTCGTGTGAAAGGTAGTGCCGAATCGCTGGGGCAACAGACTACGACATCCGTGGTGAAATCCATTTTCCTGGTCATCGTGCTCGATGGTCTTTTCGCCGTGTTCTTTGCGTCCATTGGAATGTAGCAATGGATGATCTTGGCGTGTCCAGCGCGATCCGCGTGACCGATCTCGTTGTCGGGTTCGGCCGGCAGCTCGTTCTGAACGATCTTTCGCTCGACGTTCGTCGCGGTGAGATTCTCGGGTTGGTTGGCGCGTCAGGCGGCGGAAAATCCGTCCTGATGCGGACGATCATCGGGCTCATTCCTCGGCGCAGCGGGTCTATCGAGGTCATGGGGACAACCCTTGGGAGCGCCGAGGAGCGGACGACGCAGGCTGCAGCGAAGCGCTGGGGAATTCTGTTCCAGCAGGGAGCTCTGTTCTCGTCACTGACGGTCAAGCAGAACGTTCAGTTTCCGCTGCGCGAGAGCCTGCAGATGTCGCAGGAGTTGATGGATGAGATCGCGATAGCCAAGCTCGAAATGGTCGGCCTTCGCGCAGAGGACGGTGATAAATTCCCAGCCGAGCTATCCGGTGGCATGACGAAGCGCGCCGCGCTGGCGCGCGCCCTCGCTCTCGATCCGGCGATCGTATTTCTTGACGAGCCGACCTCCGGCCTCGATCCGATTTCCGCCGGCGACTTCGATGCCCTGATCAAGACGCTCCAGCTGACGTTGGGATTGACGGTGTTTATGGTGACCCATGACCTCGCCAGCCTCAACACGGTCTGCGACCGTGTCGCTGCGTTGGCCGATGGCAGGATCGTGGCGATTGGTCCTATGAGCGACCTCCTCCGATCAGAACATCCATGGGTCAAAGCCTATTTTCACGGCAAGCGATCCCAGATGCTGCAACCAAAAGCGAGTTGAAAGATGGAAACCCGTGCACCCTTCGCTGTCATCGGCGGCTTCGTGCTGGCGGCCATCGTCGCGATCTTTGGCTTCGTTTACTGGCTCAACAACACCGGAGGACTCGGTCCTCGCACGACCTATCACGTGCAGTTCGAGGGCTCGGTGCCCGGCCTGCTGGTCGGGGCTGCCGTTCTGTTCAATGGAATCCGGGTCGGCGAGGTGACCGAGCTCGGTCTGGCGGCGAACGATCCGCGTCGGGTCAACGCAACGATTTCCGTGGCCTCGACGACTCCCGTGCGCGCCGACACCAAAGTAGGGTTGGAATTTCAGGGGCTGACAGGAGTGCCGGTGATCGCGCTGGAGGGTGGCGCGTCGGCAGGAGCGGCGAGTGCCGTATCGACCTTGATTGCAGAACCGGGCGCCGGACAAAGCATGACGCAGGCCGCCCGGGACGCCCTGCGGCGTGTCGATGCAGTTCTTGCGGAGAATGCAGGGCCGCTCAAAGATACGATCGCCAACCTCAAGACATTCTCAGACGGCCTTGCGCGGAATACCGGCAAGCTCGATGGAATCGTCTCGGGTCTGGAGAAAATGACGGGAGGCGGTGCTCCAGCACAGAAAGTCACCTATGATCTGAGCGCGCCGCGAGAACTGGGGCCGGTCAACAAGACCATCAAGGGGCAGCTTGCGATACCTGAGCCCACGGCCGTGGCGATGCTGCAGACTCAGCGCATGCTATTCACGCCAACAAAGGATTACCCGGGGTTCGGTGATTTCCTGTGGGCTGACAGCATCCCCAAGTTGTTGCAATCACGTCTGATCGATGCCTTCGAGAATTACGATGTGGCCCACGCTCCGCTGCGGACATCCGATCTGGGCCAGCCGGATTTTCAGCTGCTGATTGATGTCCGCCGTTTCCGGATCAATGCCGATACCGCCGCGGTGGAGATCGGCCTGTCGGCTCGCCTCGTCGACAAGAACGGCAAGGCCATCGCGTCTCGGCTGTTTGACGAAAACCAGCCCGTTGCCCGGCTTGATCCTGCTGATGCCGTGTCCGCCTTCGACGAGGCCTTCGGCCGGATTGCCAAATCGATTTTGACCTGGACGATACAGGCGCTCTGAATCGACGGGGCTATTCCAAGCTCTTCAAATACGAGAGCAGATCGTGGATCTGCGGCGGCGCGAGCTGGAATTGGGGCATGGCCGGGTGACCAGTCATGATCCCCTCCGCGAGCGCTTCGCCCAACGATTCGATCGGGTAGCGGAGATGCAGGCTGCGGAACGGAGGGGCCGGTTCGAAGGGGCTCTCTCCCGTTCGACCGATGGCGTGACATCGTGCGCAGTGGGCCTTCGCGAAAGCCTGTCCGCGTTGCTCTGCTGTCGACGCTGCGTATGACGGTGTCGCCAACATCGTGGCGGCGAGAAGGTGGCACAGAACAAGCCGCTGCATTCACGATATCCATTGGTGTTGGGAGTGGCGGCCACGATAGGGCCCGGATTGTTGGTTCGTTTGATTTGAATCAATCGGAACTTCGAGCGTCCGTTAGAATGCAACCATTCGCTTTGCGCTTGGCCCACCGGAGCCCTCGTATGAAGACGTCTCTTGTTGCAATCGATTTCCACGGGCAGGCCTGTGCCGATTGTGCCGTGCGGGGATTCAGTGTCTGTGCGTCGCTCGACCAGTTTGAGATGCGCGAATTCGAGCACCTCAGCCGCCGAGCCCATTTTGCGACCTGCGAGACGGTTTTCGCGCAAGAAGATACGTCGTCCTGTTTCTACAATTTATTGGATGGGGTCATGAGGCTCTACAAGCTTCTCCCCGACGGACGCAGGCAGATCGTCGGATTTGCGCTGCCCGGCGACTTCGTCGGCATGACGACGGAGGAACGGCACGGATTTTCGGCTGACGCGATCGGTCCCGTCACCGTCTGCCAGTTCGCGAAGGGACCGTTCGGACGCTTTGCCGAGGACAAGCCGAATCTGCTGCGCCGGATGAACGAACTGGCCGTGCAGGAGCTGAATCAGGCGCGTGATCACATGGTACTTCTCGGACGCCGATCAGCCGAGGAGAAGGTCGCGACATTCCTCGTTGGCTGGAGGGATCGGCTGGTGGAGCTTCGGGGGGCCTCTAACATGGTACCGTTGCCGATGAGTCGGCAGGATATCGCCGACTATCTCGGGCTCACCATCGAGACCGTCAGTCGAACGTTCACGAAGCTCGAACGGGAGGGCATCATCGCGATCCTGCCCGGGGGCGTCTCGCTTCGGGACTCGGCGCGAGCTGAAGCAATGGCTGCTGCCTGACATCGCGGGCGAAATCCGCATTGCATTGATCTGGATCAAGGACTGTCGCGCAGCCGATAGGGAACTGTGTCTCAAACTCGAACAGGGGGGAGAGAGACATGCCGCTGGACGCTATGATGGTCAGCTTTGCAGTTGTGGGGGTTTTTGTCGGGTTCGCTGCGGTCCTGCTTTGGGCTGATTCACAGACAAGGCATCGGGTGTGAGGTACAGGCTGCCCTTGGGCTGCGGCATCTTGCGCTCAGAAGAGTAGCGCTGCCGGTCCGACGGGGCGGCTGGACGACTCTCACGCGTTGCACAATGTATGCAGGGCCCGTCCCGGCGGCGTAAACGCCTCCGGCGTCGATTGGCACATGGCTTCGCCGTTGAGCGTTCGCCGCATTTTCTTGGACAATCCGCCGATCTGCCGTATTCCGAGATGCAATGAAATCGAGGATCGGTGGTCGCAAGTCCGAGGGATCGTTTTTGCTGGTGGCTGTAGGCGTGTCCATAGTCCCCTGACATCCGCGGGGCCTTGGCCACCAGCTTTGGACATTTCCCTTGGGCGGCGGTATTCGGACGCCTGGGAGATGCGGTGTGACTGAGGAAAAGCGGGCGAGCGTCCGACCTACCAATAACGGCAAACTGTCGGTGCTGCGTCAGCATCCGATTTTTCGTGAGCTCGAGGCTGATGCGGTCGATCAGCTCTGCCGCTACGCCAAGCCGACATCGCTCAAGCGCGGTGCAACCATCTTCTCAAAAGGCGATCCTGGCTCGAGCTTATATGCCGTGATCAGTGGCACCGTCAAAATCAGTGTCTCGTCGCCCGACGGCCGCAATGCCATCCTGAACCTGATCAGCGCGGGTGAGATATTCGGCGAGGTCGCCGTGCTCGACGGACGAGAACGCACAGCCGATGCAACGGCCAACACGAATTGCGAGATACTGGTCATCGATCGGCGCGAATTCCTGCCGTTCGTGAAGAGCCAACCGGTGCTGGCAATGAAATTCATCGAGCTGCTTTGCGATCGGCTGCGCTGGACCAGCGACCAGGTCGAGCAGGTCATCCTTCAGGATCTTCCTCGCCGCCTTGCCAGTGCACTGCTCGGCCTGACCGACAAGCGCAAGCTGGATGCCGCGAGCCGCACCATTGCCATCACTCAGCAGGAGATCAGCGAAATGGTCGGCATGACGCGGGAGAGCATCAACAAGCAATTGCGTGCGTGGGCCGCGCGGGACTGGGTCCGCCTCGAGCACGGGGCGATCGTTCTTCTGAATCCCGAGCCGCTACGCGGATTGGCAGAGACCGGTCAAGACGAGGACGAGTAGGGGCCGAGAGGCATTTTCCGGCGTCCTGCTGAACCGATGATGGCCGCATCCGGCCAGCGATCGATCGTGATCTTGACCGCATCCTTGGCTGGAACCTGCCGGCTGTGGGGATGGTCTTCGCGATAGGCGAACACGGTACAGAGCAGGATCCGCGAGAAGCCGAGCAGCAGTCCCGGGAATATACCCGCCATGAGCAGCGCGCTGATCGAGAACGCCCCACCGGTCGCGAGCGAGTACAGGACGGCGTTGTGGCTTGGTGGCGCCAGTACAACAGGACGGCCATCGGTTCGGGCCAGAAGGTCGCGCTGTTCAGGACGTAGGCGCGTGAAGACCGCCCAAAGGATGAGGGCTGAGATCAGCACGAGCGCCGTCACGCCCGCGATGACGCAGGCGAGATGCAGCGCATCCATCGCCGGAGATGAAGTCCGGCCATCGTAAGCCTCCCGATCGTCCGAACCGAGCGCGCGGTCTACGCGATGTCCTGAATGCGCTTGATCAGTTCTTGGTGCTTCGGACCGTATTTGTCCCAGACCGGCTTTACGGCCTTCTGGAACGGCGCCTTGTCGGCGATTTCGACGATTTCGGAGCCGGCGGCCCTGGCCTTCTCCGTCGCTTCCCGCTCGTAGACCTTCCAGAGTTCGCGTTCCTCCATCTGTGCTTCGCGTGCGAACTTCTTGATCAAGGTCTGGTCGTCGGTCGACAGGTTCGCCCAGGCGCGCTTCGAGAACGCGAGGACTTCTGGAATGACGAGATGCTGGGTGAGCGAATAGTACTTCGCGGCCGTGTAGTGATTGCTGAAGACGTAGCTCGGTAGATTGTTCTCGGCCCCGTCGATCACGCCGGTCTGCAGCGCGCTGAAGACCTGATCGTACCCCATCGCGACGCCGTTGCCGCCGAGCGCGTTCATCATGTCGATGAAAATAGGATTGCCGATCACGCGAATCTTCAGCCCCTTGACGTCCTCCACCGTCCTGATGGGCTTCTTGGTATTGTAGATGCTGCGCGCACCCGAATTCATCCAGCAGAGTGCGACGAGATTTGCGCTGGCATTGGCGCTGACGCGGTCCAGAAGGTCCTGACCGATCGGACCGTCCATCATCTTTTCCGAATGTTCGATGCTCTTGAACAGGAAGGGCATGTTGACGACGTTGACGTCATCGACGATCGGGCCGAGCGCGCCGGCGCTGACCCGCAGCATCTGGATCGCCCCGATCTGGGTCTGCTCGATGGTCTCTTTCTCGCCGCCGAGCTGAGCGGACGGATACATCTGGATCGACAGCCTGCCGCTGGTGGCCGCCGCAAGCTTCTTGCCGAGGTTTTCTGTTGCTGCAACCGTCGGATACCCCGGCGGCTGAACGTCGGATGCCTTGAACACCGCCTTCGATTGCGCAAGGGCGGCCGAGATCGGCGGCAGCGTTGCAACGCCCGCAAAGCCCACGCTCAGTCTGATGAAATCGCGTCTTTTCATGGCGTCTCTCCGCCGAAGTGATCGTGTCGCCGCAAGGTTCGATGCGATCATCTCGTTAGCTTGGTTGATCGAAATACTCTGGATTCTTGGTCTGAATTTCAGAGATGTCGTCGAGCAGGCGTTCCAGATGACTCGCCATGGCAGCCCGGGCACGATCCGGATCGCGCCGTTCGATGGCCTGAAGGATTGGTTCGTGCTCTGCGATCACTTCGGCCATCCGTCCGATCTGCGGCAAGGTCAGGCGGCGATAGCGGTCGACGTGAACCTTGACCTGAACGATCAGCTTCCAGATACCGGGATAGCCGGCGACCTCGGCGATGCCAGCGTGAAACATCTCGTCGGCCTGGTGGAAGGCTTCGCGATCCTTTGCGGCGCAGGCCTCGCGCTGACGTTCGAGGGTCGCATGCAGGTTGAGCAACTGGCTCGATGTTGCATGCTCGGCCGCCATCCGTGCGGTGGTCTCTTCGAGAGACTTTCGGATGATGATGGTCTCGGGGAGTGCTGCGACCGGAATGCGCGAGACGAAGATGCCGGACTGCGGAAAGATCTCGACCAGCCCTTCGTCCGAGAGTTTCAGAATGGCCTCGCGGACCGGTGTCCTGCTGACGCCATAGGCCGTCGCGATCTGCGCTTCCGAAATCGGTTCGCCCGGCAGGCGCACGAGCGACACGAGTTCCGACCTGAGATCGGTGTAGATGCGTGACGCTGCTGTCGCGCCGCGGGGTCGACCATTGCGGCGCATGCGGGCCACCACGGGCCGTGGCGCTGCGGCCAATTTCCTCGGGGGGCGACCGGACATTTTCGTTTCCTCAACTGATATATTAATATATGAAACTCGCTTTGCAATCGAAATTGCCGTCAGCTGAGGGCTCGTGATGGTGCGCTGCGATGTAGACCGTCGCAGGCAGCAAACACGAGCACGCAACAAAGCCTATCGTCTTTTCTTGCCGTCTTCATCTCGCCCCTAACGGCGGATCAGCCGTCGTCGGCGGCGACTTGTCCACGTCCAGAACCAGATCTGCGGTGATGCGGACACGTACGAATCTTGTTCATGCGAATGCCTCGCGAATGCTCTCGGCGGATGCATTCTTTGATGCTACCAATCGGGCATGAACCAGCAGACCCGCGTCGATATCCGCCATTCCACCTGCCCGCACGATTGTCCGTCCGCCTGCGCGCTCGACGTCGAAGTGCTCGATCGGAAGACGATCGGCCGCGTTCGCGGCTCGAAACGGCAGACCTATACGGCTGGCGTGGTTTGCGCCAAGGTCGCGAGATATGCCGAGCGGATTCATCATCCTGAAAGGCTGATGCATCCGATGCGTCGCGTCGGTCCGAAAGGATCAGGGCATTTTGCACGCATCTCCTGGGACGAGGCATTGGACGAGATCGCGGAGCGGTTTCTCCAGGCGGAGCGGGATTTTGGCGCTCAGTCGGTATGGCCGTATTATTACGCAGGCACGATGGGTCTCGTGATGCGCGACGGCCTCAATCGTCTCACCCATGTGAAGAAGTATTCGCGATTCTACTCGACGATCTGCGCCAATGTCGCGCGTATCGGCTTTGCCATCGGCACCGGGAAGATCGCCGGCGTCGATCCGCGGGAAATGGCGCTCTCGGACCTGGTCGTGATCTGGGGCACGAACCCGGTGAACACGCAGGTCAATGTCATGACTCATGCCGCGCGCGCCCGAAAAGAGCGGGGCGCCAAGATCGCCGCGATCGATGTCTACGACAATGAGACGATGAAGCAGGCCGACATCAAGATCATCCTGCGCCCGGGCACCGACGGCGCCTTTGCCTGCGGCGTGATGCACGTGCTGTTTCGCGACGGCTTTGCCGACCGCGCCTATATGGAGAAGTACACGGACTGCCCTGCGGAACTCGAAGCGCATCTGCAGACGCGGACGCCGCAATGGGCATCGCAAATCTCTGGCGTTCCCGTGGCCGAGATCGAGGCGTTCGCCCGTCTGGTCGGAGAGACGAAGCGCACCTTCTTCCGGCTGGGTTACGGCTTCACCCGTAGCAGGAACGGTGCCACGCAGATGCATGCGGCATCCTGCATTCCCGCGGTGACGGGCGCCTGGCAGTACGAAGGAGGCGGGGCCTTCTTCAACAACGCCGCGCTTTGGCACTTCGATGAGTCGATCATCGAGGGCCATGACGCCGTGGATCATTCCACCCGCTTCCTCGATCAGTCCCAGATCGGGCGCATCCTGACGGGAGACGCGGTGGCCCTCTGTGGAGGCCCGCCAGTCAAGGCGATGCTGATCCAGAACACCAACCCGATGACGGTGGCGCCCGAGCAGGAGCTGGTTCGCAACGGATTTGCGCGCGAAGACCTTTTCGTCGCCGTCCACGAGCAGTTCATGACCGAGACGGCGCAGATGGCGGACATCGTGCTGCCCGCCACGATGTTCATGGAGCATGACGATCTCTATTACGGCGGCGGCCATCAGCACATCTCGGTCGGACCGAAGCTGATTGATCCACCGGGTGAGTGCCGCTCCAACCACGAGGTGCTGCAAGGCCTGGCGCGGCGGCTGCGGGCTGTGCATCCGGGCTTCGAGATGTCGCCGCGCGAGCTGATCGATGCGACGTTGAAGAAGAGCGGCCATGGCGATATCGCCGGGCTCGAGGCCGATGTCTGGCGTGACCTTCAGCCGGACTTCCGCACGTCGCACTATCTCGACGGCTTCGCGCACAGGGACGGCAAATTCCACTTCAAGGCCGACTGGGCTCATCCGCCATTCGGACGCGTCATGGGCAATCCGGAGCGCATGCCGTCATTGCCCGACCATTGGGCGGTGACCGAAGAGGTCGATCAGCAGCATCCGTTCCGGCTTGCAACCAGTCCCGCACGCTCGTTCCTCAACACCTCCTTCAACGAGACGCCATCGTCGCAGGCGCGGGAAGGGGCCCCCTCCGTCATGATCCATCCGCTGGATGCAGCCCCGCTCGGCATCGTCGACGGCGACATCGTCACGCTCGGCAATGAGCGCGGACAGACCTCGCTTGCGGCCCGGCTGTTCGACGGAGTCCGGCGCGGAGTGTTGATCGCCGAATCGATCCATCCCAATCGCGCCCATGTCGGGGGACGCGGCATCAACGTGCTCACCGCCGCCGACACCGTCGCCCCGATCGGGGGCGCGGCCTTCCACGACAACAAGGTCTGGCTGCGCAAATCGGCAGGCTGACCCACTGGGGCAAGCCGAGTTATCGAAAATCCCTTCTGATTCGAGGGCCCTAATTGCCCCTCACGCCGAGGGGCGGCGCCTCGCAGGATCATTTTACCCTTCTTTGACGTTTTACATTCTCTTCTTGAGCGCCGCTCAAAAGCGCGATATATATTTTGAGCGTTGCTCAAAATATGGAGAAGTCTCATGCAGGTTCTCGACTCTCGCGCTCCCCATTTTTTTTTCGACCAATGCGCCGACAGGACTGAACGGTCTCGCGCGGTTCGCGTCTCACCTTTTGACGGCGCGCGTCGAGCGGATCGCAAATGCTTGTGATGTTGCCGGTCTGCTGGCTGCGCGGCGAACGAGGCGGCTGGCGGGACAACGTCTGTTTCGTGCCGCCGGGCGCGAAGGGCACCGGCTGCGCCGTGGCGGCCTGTTCGGCTGCTTCCACTACCTGAGCGAACTGACCTGACCTCGTCTCAAATCCCGATCTGATGCGCAACGAAGCGGTCACCATGTCCTCGCGTCCCACCCCCTCCGTCCCGTTGCCATCGGTCTGGATAAGCCTTTTGCACACGACCTTCGCGCTATTTTCCATCCTGGTCGGCGACCAACAACAGAACGCCTAACCGCATGACCGCGTCTAACGGGATGCATCGCCGGCTCCGCCTCATTTCATCACCAACCTTCAAGACTCTTGCGATCCTTGCGGCCAAGCCGCTGCAGCACATCAGGAATCGATCATGATCAAGCAGTTGATGTCGTCGCGCCGTTTTGCCCCGCTGTTCTGGGCTCAATTCTCCTCGGCGCTGAACGACAACGTCCTGAAGAATGCGCTGGTCATCATGCTGCTCTATGGCGCCGTGGCAACGCATGGCGACGCGCTTGTGACCGTGGCGGGCGCCGTCTTCATCTTTCCGTTCTTCATCCTGTCCGGGCTCGGCGGCGAGCTGGCGGATCGATATGTTAAGGGAATCGTGGCGCGCCGGCTCAAATTCGCGGAGATCTTCGCCGCAACCTTTGCGGCGCTGGGCTTCTTTCTGCATTCGATCCCGCTGCTGTTCGTCGCCCTCGGCATGTTCGGTGTCATTGCCGCGCTGTTCGGTCCCGTGAAATACGCCATGCTGCCCGATCAACTGACGGTCGGTGAGCTCGCAACCGGCAACGCGCTGGTCGAAGGCGCGACCTTCATGGCCATCCTGATCGGCACCATCGCCGGCGGCCAACTCGTCTCCGGCTCGTCGCACATGGGATGGGTCGCTCTCGCCGTCATCGGCCTCGCGTTGATCTCCTGGGCGTCGGCCTCGCGCATTCCGCACACGTCGCCGTCGGCCCCCGATCTGCGCATCACGGCCAATCCCTGGACCTCGACCTCGCACCTTCTCAAGTCGCTGTACGCCGCGCCGCGGCTGTGGGACGGCATGGTGATCGTGTCCTGGTTCTGGCTGGTCGGCGCCGTCGTGCTGTCGCTGCTGCCGGCGCTGGTCAAGGATGTCGTCGGCGGCACCGAGGGCGTGGTCACTCTCTGCCTCGCCATCTTCGCGATTGGCATTGCCATCGGCTCGCTGTTCGCAGCGCATCTCAGCCACGTCAGGCCGAATCTCGCGCTGGTGCCGATCGGCGCCATCCTCATGGGCGTGCTCGGCCTCGATCTGTCCTGGGCGATCGGGACGACCGAGGCCGCAAAGGGCCTCACGCCGCTCGCCTTCGTCGGCTCTTGGGCGGGCGCGCGCATGCTGATCGATTTCGCCGTTTTCGCCTTTGGCGGCGGCCTGTTCGTGGTTCCGGCGTTCGCCGCCGTGCAGGCCTGGTCGGAGCCGACCGAGCGCGCCCGGGTCATCGCTGCCGGCAATGTGCTGCAGGCCGCCTTCATGGTGGTCGGCTCGCTGGGCGTAGCCGGCCTGCAGGCCGCGGGCGTCTCGATCGCCTGGATCTTCTTCGGTCTGGCTTTGGCCAGCTTCGGCGCCGTCTGGTTCGTGCTCAACAAATGGGGCAGGGAGGGCGTGCGCGATTTCGGCGCGATGCTGTTCCGTGCTCTGTTCCGCACCGAAGTGCGCGGCCTGGAGAACCTGCCGCCAGCCGGCACCCGCATGCTGATCGCGCCGAACCATGTCAGCCTGATCGACGGTCCGCTGCTACACGCGGTGCTTCCGATTGATGCGACCTTCGCCGTGGACACCGGGATCTCCAAGGCCTGGTGGGCGAAGGTCTTCCTGAAGCTGGTGAGCCACATCACGATCGACCCGACCAAGCCGCTCGGTGCTCGCGACCTGATCAAGCTGGTCGCCAGCCAGGAGCCGGTGGTGATCTTCCCCGAGGGCCGCATCACTGTGTCGGGCTCGCTGATGAAGGTCTATGACGGCACCGCAATGATCGCCGACAAGGCCGACGCCATCGTGGTGCCCGTTCGCATCGAGGGCGCGCAGCGCTCGCATCTCAGCTATCTCAAGGATGGCCAGATCAAGCGCTCCTGGTTTCCCAAGGTGACGGTGACGATCCTGCCGCCGGTGAAGCTCACCATCGATGCGGCTCTCAGGGGCAAGACCCGCCGCAATGCGGCCGGCGCGGCGCTGCAGGACGTGATGATCGACGCCATGGTCAAGAACGCCATGCTGGATCGGACGCTGTTCGAGGCGCTCGCCCATGCCCATCGCGACCACGACACCGGCAAGGTGATGATCGAGGATCCGCTCGGCACCAAGCTGACCTATCGCAAGCTGCTGCTCGGCTCGCAGGTGCTCAGCCGCAAGCTCGAGCAGGGCACGATGGTGGGCGAGAACATCGGCCTGTTGCTGCCGAACTCCGCCGGCGTCGCCGTGGTGTTCATGGCGCTGCAGTCGATCGGCCGCGTGCCGGCAATGCTGAATTTCTCCGCCGGCCCGGTGAATGTGCTGGCGGCAATGAAGGCGGCGCAGGTCACGACCGTTCTGACGTCGCGGGCCTTCATCGAGAAGGGCAAGCTCGACAAGCTGATCGCGGCGATCGAAGGACAGGCCCGCCTGGTCTATCTCGAGGACGTCAAGGCCTCCGTCAGCCTGGCCGACAAGATCAAGGGGATGATCGACGGCACCAAGCCGCGCGTCGCCCGCAATGCCGACCATCCGGCGGTGATTCTGTTCACGTCCGGCTCCGAAGGCACCCCGAAGGGCGTCGTCCTGTCCCATCGCAACATTCTCGCGAATGCCGCGCAGGCATTGGCGAGGGTCGATGCCAACGCTAACGATCTTGTGTTCAATGTTTTGCCGGTCTTTCACTCCTTCGGCCTCACTGGCGGCATGATGATGCCCATGTTGGCGGGCATCCCGATCTACATGTACCCGTCGCCGCTGCATTACCGGATCGTGCCCGAACTGATCTACCAGACCGGCGCCACGATCCTGTTCGGCACCGACACCTTCCTGACCGGCTACGCGCGCTCCGCTCATGCCTACGATTTCCGCACCCTGCGGCTGGTCATTGCCGGCGCCGAGCCGGTCAAGGATCGGACACGGCAGATCTACATGGAGCGTTATGGCATCCGCGTTCTCGAAGGCTATGGCGTCACCGAGACCGCGCCGGTGCTGGCGATGAACACGCCGATGGCCAACCGTGTCGGCACCGTCGGCCGCCTGTCGCCGCTGATGGAGTATCGGCTCGACAAGGTGCCGGGCATCGAGGAGGGCGGACGGCTTTCGGTCCGCGGCCCCAACGTCATGCTCGGCTATGTCAGGGCCGAAAATCCCGGCGTGCTCGAGGCACTGCCGGAGGGCTGGCACGACACCGGCGACATCGTCACCATCGACGCGCAGGGCTTCATCACGATCAAGGGCCGCGCCAAGCGCTTTGCCAAGATCGCCGGCGAGATGGTGTCGCTGACGGTGGTCGAGCAGATCGCCGCGGCTTTGTGGCCGCAGGCAGCCTCGGTCGCGGTGTCGATCCCCGACCAGCGCAAGGGCGAGCGCATCGTGCTGATCACGACGCAGAAGGATGCCGAACGCTCCGCGATACAGCGTCAGGCCAAGGCGCAAGGCGCGCCGGAGCTTGCGGTGCCGGCCGTCGTGATGGTGGTCGACAAGATCCCGCTGCTCGGCTCGGGCAAGACCGACTATGTCGGCGCCAAAGCGCTTGCCGAGGCGAGTGCGGCAACCGCTACGACGGAGCGCGAGCCGGAGGAGCGGGAAGTCGCGTGATCGCATCGCTGCGCCGGCGTTCTCAGCACAGTGGCCCCCGCGACGCGGGGGGTGTGCTGCTGCATGGCATCGCCGGCCGGTCATTGATGCTGCGTCCGCTGGAAAAGCGGTTGCAGCGCGCAGGTTTTGCGACGCTGAACCTCGACTATGAGAGCCGCAAGAAGCCGCTCGAGTTTCTTGCTGACGACATCCGCCCGGCGATCGCCGATTTCGCCGCCGGGATCGACGGTCCGGTCCATTTCGTCACCCACTCGATGGGCGGGCTGCTGGCACGGGTCGCGATCGCGAAGCATCGGCCGGCGCGGCTCGGCCGTGTCGTCATGCTCGGAACGCCCAATGGCGGCAGCGAGCTCGCCGACCGGCTGCAGAACGTCGGGCTGTATCGCGCCTATTTCGGGCCGGCAGGCCTGCAACTGGTGACCACGAAAGACGTCACGCTCGCCTCCTTGCCGGCCGCCGACTACGAGATCGGCGTGATCGCCGGCAACCGTTTCCTCGACCCGATCGCCGGGCTGTTCCTGCTGCCATGGCCGAACGACGGCCGCGTCTCGGTCGAGAGCTGCAAGCTCGTCGGGATGACGGACTACACGACCGTCAAGGCCTCGCACGTGGGACTGCTGGTGCATCCGACGTCGTTCCGGCAGACCATCGCGTTCCTGCGTACCGGCCAGTTCGAGCCTGCGCGTCCGCTGCTGCGCGGCGTCATCGATGAGATCGGCCGCCGCGCGGCCTCCTGACGCAAGTTTTCCTTGCTCCTCGCGGCTATCCCGCGACAATCTCGCATCCGACAGCAAGCGACAGGCAAGGCGATGACCGACGACAGCGTGATTCTCGACAAGCGTGGGCAGGCCCTCTGGATCACCATCAATCGTCCGGAGAAGCGCAACGCGCTGAATGGCGACGTCATCGCCGGCATCTCGCGCGGCTATCGCCAGGCGCATGACGATCCCGGGGTGCGCGTGATCGTGCTGACGGGGGCGGGCGACAAGGCGTTCTGCGCGGGCGCCGACCTGCAGAACTCCGGCGCGGCGTTCGCGATGGATTTCTCCCGTCCCAATGTCGACTATGCCGATCTGCTCAGGCTGTCGCAGAATGCCACCAAGCCGGCGATCGCGCGGGTCGGCGGCGTCTGCATGGCCGGCGGCATGGGCCTGCTGTGCATGACCGACATGGCGGTCGCGGCCGATCACGTCCTCTTCGGCCTTCCGGAGGTGAAGGTCGGCGTGTTCCCGATGCAGGTGCTGAGCCTCTTGCAGAGCATCGCGCCGCCGCGGCTCGTCAACGAATGGGCGCTCACGGGCGAGCCGTTCGACGCCAAGGTCGCGCAGGCCGCCGGGCTGCTCAACCACGTCGTTCCCGCCGCCGAGCTCGACGGCAAGATCGACTGGCTGATCGGCCGTCTCGTCGACAAGTCGCCGACAGCCATCCGCCGCGGCAAATACGCCATGCGCGCCATCGCCTCGATGTCGTTCGACGAGTCCATCGCCTATCTCGAAAGCCAGATTGCGCTGCTCGCGATGACCGAAGACGCCAAGGAAGGCCTGAAGGCATTTGCCGAGAAGCGCAAGCCGGTGTGGCCGGGGAAATGATTTCGCTCGTATGATGAGGTCGTCATTCCGGGGCGCGCGTAGGGCGAGCCCGGAATCCATACTCCCGATGGCGGTTATGGATTCCGTGCCCACGCGTTGCAGGCGCCGTCCGGAATAACGCTGGTGGAGACGTGCGCGTGTTCTCAACATCGTCGCCATCGTCAAGCAACAGAATATATTCGTCAGCAATCTCGCGGCGCCGTGCGCCCGAGTCCCGTTCTGGTCTCAGCACTCAGAGATGAAGAGGGCGCAGGGCAGGTGAATCGGCTTATACGTGATCTCTCTGGTGCCCCGGGCTTTCTGGTCACCGTCACGTGCGTGCGGCCTGCCGTCTTTGAGGAGCACCTGTTCCTCGGCTAGCGTGCAACTCTACGCCCGCCACGGGGACCCACTCCCGGCGCTCGTTTCTGCACAGGCCAAGCGCTCTGAGCGGCATCAATCGGATCATGGGTGACGAGATCAAGGATCTCGTTGTTGGCGAAGCCGATCGCCATGGGGCGCACCACGTCTGCCACCACGCCCAGATCGTAGAATTCGGTTACCGCCCCGTCGATCCGAAACCAGTTTTCGCAGACACCGGTATCGAGATTGATCAATTGGATTCCGCACCACGGTTCGGAATCGGTTTCGGCTAACCGGCGATCCAGTGCGAGACCCTCGAACCGCTCATAGCGAGGTTTCGACAAGCCAACGAAGGCATAGTTGCCGAAAAACGCGAGCCCGCGCACGAAGCCGGGACAGAAGGCCAAAACCTGGAACGTCGCGCCGGCTGCTGAATGCGCGATCCACCCGATCTCCCCTGTGCCCGAGTTAAGCACCCACAATCTCCCGCGATAGAGTCGGGGGGAATGAGGCATCGAGAGACCGCCGATCACTATCTCGTTGGAGTGCACGTCGACGACGATGCCGCCATCGGAGCGACGGTCGCGCCAGCCATCGACGGTATCCGATTTGCTGATCGCGGTAACGTAGCGAGGGGTGCCGTCTTCGATGGCAAGTCCGTTCAGGTGACATCGGTCCTCCTTGACGATCTTCGAAATGAATGAAGGCTTCCACAGCGGCGTGAAGCTGTGCCGTTCCGATATTGAAGCAAGACAATTGTAAAGCGTGTTGACGAAGACGATGCGGCCATCGCTCAGCACCCCGACGTCGTGAACATCGAGCTCGCCGGTGGTGAATATCTGGCGCGGGACATAACAGGCATCGTGCAGATCGTTGATCCGCTGGCCGGGCGCAAGCACGTTCCTGAATTTCAGGATTTGGAACATCGTGGCGAGCAGAATCGTGTCTCTGTCCACGACGCAGAGTCCCATAGCCTTGTGAAAGAGGCGCTCGTGGACCAAGAGCCCGCCATCGACGTTCTGACCGAGGAAATAGAGTTTGCCGGATTGATAGGACGAACCCACGATGGCGATGCGCTGAGAACCAAGAAACTCGGGCAGTCCGGGGGACATGGAGTACCGAAGCGCCTCCCCGCCGGCTTGGCCGACCTGTTCCGCGGGAAGGCGCAGGCCAGTTTGATCGGCGGGCAAAATCTCGTTTGATTCGAATGTCGGCACATCGTCACGACAGCACATGGATGCTTCCCCAAACGGCGGTGGACCCGACAAGAGGCCGCGCCTCTTCAGCGCGGCCCAGGAGAGCGCCTCGAAAGACGGGATCGACCTACGACTTTGTGATCGAAGTGCGGCATCTCCTGGTTGTCGAGTGATTTTTGACATATAAAGGTTGAATTTCCCAGCCCAAGGAGGGGGGCGCTTGTCCGACAGGTCTCTATGCCGGCAGCTGGTGCTGTCGTCTTCGATGCTGGTGGGTGCTGTTTCCGGCTATAGCCGCCGGGCCTACTCTGCTTGCGCCAATGTGGGCGGTTCCAATTGGGAATGCTCGGGGGCCAGCACCGCCCAGACGATTTCGGGCGCCAACGCGCACGTGACTGCGCTATCGGGATTCCGCATTACCACTGTCTCCGCGAATGCCCTCACGATCACCGGCGCTGGCGACCTTTCATATACCGACACGAACTCCTCTCCGTTTACCGCGAGCGCCGGTAACGGACTCAATATGACGACGACAGCCGGCGTTCTGGGCAGCATCACAGTCAATACCAACGGTGATATCACCGCCCTCAACTACGGCATTCGGGGCCGCAACCAGGGCACCGGCGCGCTCAACATCACGACCAATGGCGATGTCGTCAGCACGGGCACAACCGCGGTATCGCGGGGAATCGTGGCGATCAATTTCGGCACTGATCTGACCGTGACAACCGGCGCGGGCTCCAACGTTAGTGGCGCACGCTACGGAATTCTGAGCCGCAACTACGGCACTGGATCGACGACCGTGACGGTCAATGGTGACGTCACAGCCGCCGGCACGACCGGCAGCGATTTCGCGCTTCTCGCGAGAGGGAACGCGGATGTCACGGTGACCACAACCGCCGGAACCGCCGTGAGCGGCCAGGAGAGCGGCATCTTTGCGCGGAGCGATGGTAATGGCGCGGTAAAGATTACCATCTCGGGCGACGTCACAGGAACCAATACGACGGGCATATATGCGAGAAGCGGAACGAGCGGATCGATTGCGATTGCGATCGGTGCCAGAAGCCAGGTGACCTCGAATGGTACGGGGGCGGATGGTTTCGCCATTGATACATCGAGCCTCGTCGTCAGCCCCACGACTCTCACTGTGGCCGGCACGCTCAACGGCGGTGCAGGCGGCGCGGCGCGATTTCATGGTTCGGCGAACCGGCTTGAGCTTCATCCAACCGCTGTGATCAACGGCAACGTCTTCGGCGGCGGCAGCGACACCCTTGCACTGGGCGGCACGGGTACAGCGAGCTTCAACGTCGCAACGGTCGGTGCAGGCCTGCAATACCAGGGCTTCGGGACGTTTCTCAAGGAGGGCAGCAGCCACTGGACGCTTACGGGCGCCACTCCGCTTATCTCCAGCTTTGCCGTGAGTGGCGGCCTGCTCGAGGTTGACGGAAGCATGCCAAACACCTCGGTCACGGTGAATAGCGGCGCACTGCAACTCGGGAATGGCGGCAGCGGCGGCTCGATCGGCGGCAACGTCAACGACAATGGCACCTTCGCGATCAATCGTTCCGACAGCTACACGTTCGGTGGCATCATTTCGGGCACCGGGACGTTCCAACAGCTTGGCTCCGGCTCGACCATCTTCTCTGGCGCGAACACTTATACCGGCGGCACCACCGTCAGCGCTGGGACGCTGCAACTCGGGAATGGCGGCACCAGCGGCTCGATCGTCGGCGACGTGATCAACAACGGAATCTTGGCCTTCAATCGTTCCGACAATTACACCTTCGGTGGAACGATCTCGGGCCCTGGTACCCTTGAGCAGAACGGCAGTGGCACGCTCGTCCTGAGCGGGGACAGCAGCTATACCGGTCCGACGTTCGTCAACGGCGGAATACTGGACGTCACGGGGAGGCTTGCATCGACCGTGTTCGTCAACTCCGGGACCCGGCTCACGGGCAATGGCACGATCGGGGGGCTCGGTGTCGCGAGCAGCGGAGTCGTTGCGCCAGGCAATTCGATCGGGACGCTTAATGTCTCCGGCGATCTATCCTTTGCCTCTGGCTCCGCCTACGAAGTCGAGACCAACGCGACCGGGGCCGCAGACCGGATCGCGGCGACCGGCACGGCAAGACTCAATGGCAATGTTGTTGTCCTGCCGCAAAGCGGTGCCTATGGCTTCCGTACGACCTACAATATTCTCAATGCCGCCGATGGCGTCATTGGTACCTTCTCTGGGGTGAGCAGCAACTCTGCGTTCCTGTTTCCCAGCCTGAGTTATGATGCCAACAACGTGTTCCTCTCGCTGACCCAGTCGACCTTCTTTCCGAGCGTCGCGCGGACGGCAAACCAGCTGGCCGTAGCCACCGCTCTCCAGGAAAGCTCGCCGGACAGCCGGCTTTTCGGCAGCGTTATCTTCCAGACGGCGGCCGGCGCGCAGCAGGCGTTCGACGCGCTATCGGGCGAACTTCATGCCAGCGCACGGACGTCCATTGTTGAAGACGGCCATTACGCCCGGGATGCCGTCCTCGGACGCTTGCGTCAAACTTCGTTTGAGGACCGTTTTGGGGCCTTTGCGGGTTTTGGCTCCGAAGGTCCGGCCGTTATCTACGGTGATGCCGATCGATCCCCGCCGAAGCACCTGGCCTATGTCGATACGGGCAGGCACATTTTCCGCGCTGGCAGCATTCCTTTGTCGGCCAACGCATCCACATCGCGGAATATTGCCTGGTGGGCTCAGGGAGTGGGGGCTTGGGGCACGGTTCATGGTGACGGGAGTGCTGCTGGTATGAGCAGACGCCTGAGCGGCTTCTTCAGCGGAGTAGACGGGCGGCTGGGAGACAACTGGCGGGCAGGCGTTGCACTCGGCTACACCAATTCGAGGATGAGCATCGATGCCCGTGGGAGCTCGGCCGATATCGAGAGCGCATTTTTCGGCGTCTATACAGGGTTGGGCGTGGGTGCCTGGAACGTCCGCTCGGGGGCACTTCTGAGTTTCAGCACGATTGGGAGCGCTCGCTCGATCAGCTATCCCGGTTTTCTCGAACGGGCGACCGGGCGCTATGGCGCGTTCAGCTCACAATTATTTGGTGAGATTGGGTATGATCTAAACCTCGCGAATGCTGTTGTCGAGCCATTCACAGGTTGGTCCTGGATCCATCTCCATACCAATGGCTTCGATGAGGCCGGTGACGTTGCCGCACTTTCCGTCGCATCGCGCGAGGAGGACGTGGGTTATACCGCGATCGGGTCGCGCGCGTCGGCGGTGATTGGATTGTCGGGCGGAATGGCGCTCAAACCTTCAGCATCGCTCGCTTGGCAACACGGGTTCGGCCAGCTTAAGCCGGAAGACTACCTGCTTTTCAGAAGCACGGGCGCTCGATTCGACATCGCCGGGGTGCCGCTCGCCCGCGATGCCGCCCTGGTGCAAACCGCGCTTGATCTGCGCACAGGCGCCAATACTGTCATAGGATTGTCCTATCGCGGCAATCTTTCGACCAGCACCCAGGATCATTCGGTCGAGGGGCACATCAAAATTCAATTCTAGCTCTATCCGGCAAAAAGATATTCGGAGCGATGCACGAGGCGATTCGGCATCTTATCGAGACGTGCCTACGATTTGCCCGCGACTGCGCAGCACACTTTCGAGCGTTGCCTGGTTTTGTCCTTGCCGCAGATGAACAATGAGCTTGGATGATCTTCGTTTGCGACTGAAACCTTACAGCAGAATTGGCTACGCAGGTTGCTCCGAGCTTCGCACGGCGTCATGATTGATAGATGCTGCGGCATTCGGATCGAGGAGAACATGACGCCATCGGCCGGACATCCCAACGCTGACGGCCTGCGCATCCGGCCGATGCGCCCGGACGAGATTTCGCTCGCCATCGATTGGGCGGCGGCCGAGGGCTGGAATCCCGGCCGGTCGGATGCGGCCTGTTTCGCCGTGGTCGATCCCGGCGGCTTTCTGATTGCCGAGCGTGAGGGCGTGCCGGTCGCAACCGTGTCCTGCGTGAACTACGACGACCGCTTCGCCTTTCTCGGCTTCTACATCGTCCGTTCCGAGTTGCGCGGGCACGGCTACGGCTTGCGGCTCTGGCAGGCGGCGATGGCCCATGCGGGTTCGCGGGTCGTCGGGCTCGACGGCGTGGTCGCGCAGCAGGACAACTACCGGAAATCCGGCTTCAGCTATGCGTATGCCAATATCCGCTACGGCGGGCGACCCGTAGCCCTGCCGCAGTCGGTGGAGCGATCAGGTGTCGTCACTCTGGGCGATGTGTCGTTCGCCGAGATCGAAGCGTCAGACGCGACCGTGTTTCCTGCCCCGCGCCGTGCATTCCTGCGGGCCTGGATCGACACGCCCGGTCATGTCGGCCGGGCGCTGATCCGCGACGATACGCTAGCCGCCTGGGGTGTGATCCGTCCGTGCCGCATCGGCTACAAGATCGGTCCGCTGGTTGCCGAGAGGCGCGACGATGCCGAGGCCGTGGTCGCGGCTCTGTTGAGCACAGTCGGCGAGGCCGAGGTATTCCTCGACGTGCCGGCGATCAATTCCGCGGCGGTGGCGCTCGCCGAGAGCCTCGGCCTCAAGCCGGTGTTCGAGACCGCGCGGATGTACACCGGGCCGATCCCGCCGCTACGGATCGAGCGGGTGTTCGGCGTGACCACCTTCGAGCTCGGTTAGCCCAGCGGCCGCGCGAAGCTCAATTCATGACCATCGGGATCGGTGAGGTGGAAATAGCGCTCACCCCACTCGGCGTCGCGCGGTTCGGTCGAGGGCGTGAAGCCGGCGCCGAGCGCTTTCGCGTAGATGGCGTCGACATCGGCGACATGGAAGATGATGCGGCCCCACCAACTCCATTGCTTGTCCTGGGGCATCGCGATCAGGTTGAGATAACCGGACCCAACGCGGAAGCTCGTGAATGGGGTGTCCGCTCCGCCATGGGCGATCTCGTCAAAGCCGAGCGCGCGATAGAAAGTGACGGCGCGCGCCATCTCGTGGGTGGCGATAGTGATCGCGCTGATGCTCTCGATGGTCATGGAGGCGCCCCGAGCCCGAGTGGAAGCCGCGTTGCAAGAGAAGCGCATCTTGCCGGTGTCGCGCAAGGGCAGCGTCGCGGCTCACCGCCAGCGCCGTCGGCTCATGGTCGCGCCCAACGCAAAAAAGACCGCAGCGCCGAGCGCGACCGTCAACGCGCGCGCGACATCGCCGGGCACCAGCATGGCCTGCTGTGCCGCGCCGCGGCTGAACGAGCCGCGGGTACGATGCAGGCGGGTCACCGGGTGGTCGAGATTGTCGTTGCGGTCGGGCACCAACGGCACGTCGGTCTGCTGCCCGGCAATCGCCTTGGCGGCGAGGTAGCGGTCGAGCAAAGCGGGCGCCACGGCATTGCCGAGGATGGTGAGCAGCGTTGGCCAGCCGATCCAATATTCGCGGAAGCCGCCGTCGGCAACGCGATAGACGGCGTCCGCGATCACCTCGGGCTCCACCGGCCGGCCCATCGGGCGTGGCGTATGCGCAAGGTGCGCGCGGGCCCAGTCGAATTGCGGTGTGTTCACCGCGGGCAGATCGACGCTGCTGAGCGTGATGCCTGAGCGCTCGTGCATCAGCTCGGCACGCAGCGAGTCGGTGAAGCCCCGGATCGCGTGTTTGGCGCCGCAATAGGCCGCCTGCAACGGAATGCCGCGATAGGCGAGCGCCGACCCGATCTGGATGATGCGGCCCTCGTCGCGCCGGCGCATCGAGCGCAGCGCCGCCATCGTGCCGTGCACGAAGCCGAGATAGGTGACGTCGGTGACGCGGCGGAATTCCTCCGGCGTGATGTCGGCCACGGTCGAGAACACCGTCTCCATGGCGTCATTGATCCAGATGTCGACCGGACCCAGGCGCTGCTCGAGCCGCTCGGCCGCGTCGAACAGGGCCTGCGCATCGGCGACATCGACGGCCTCGTATTCGGCATGGGCAAACCGCGCCTGCAGCTCGCGCTGGACGTCGCGCAGCGCTTCCTCGTCGCGCGCGATCAGGCCGATGCGATCGCCGGCCTCGCCGAAACGCTTCGCGATGGCACGGCCGACGCCTGCGGAGGCGCCAGTGATGATGATGGTGCGAGTTCGTCTGCGAGGCATGTCCGGTTTCTCCACGCGCCCCTTGGTACAAACGTGCGGCGGCCGGCAATGTTTCGGGCCGGTCAAGCCGGCCGAATGAATTCTCCGTCAGCTTTTGACGGCGCCGGGGAGTTCGACGCGCGATCCACCGAGCTCCGAGAGGGCACGCCAGTCCCCTCGAGATCGTTGGAACGGTAGAATTCGCAGAGCTTTGCTGTGCGACCGAGCTCAGCCCGCATTGGCCTTGAGGCCGGCGGCTTCGATGCCGGCGACCGCGCAGATCTCGTCATTGTCGGAGGTATCGCCGGAGACGCCGACGGCGCCGACGAGCGTGGTGCCGTCCATGATCAGCACGCCGCCGGGCACCGGGACCATGCGCCCCTGGGCCAGCGTGTTCACGGCGTCGATGAAATAGGCCTGCTCCTGCGCGCGCTGGAACAGGGCGCGGGAGCCGAGGCCGAGCGCGAGCGCCCCATAAGCCTTGCCGTGCGCGACCTCGGCCCGCATCAGGCTGGTGCCGTCCTGCGCGGCGGCCGCTTTCAGGCAGCCGCGGGCGTCGAGCACCATCACGGCGAGCGGCTTGAGCTTCTTTTCAAGGCCTTTGGCGAGGGTGGCATCGAGGATCTTGCGGGCGGTGTCGAGAGAGAGGTCGGCCATGTCTGTGAGTCCCTGTGTCATTAACTCAAACGAAGCTGCGTAGGGTGGGCAAAGCGTAGCGTGCCCACCATCTTGCGAAGCGGAAGGTCCGCGGTGGGCACGCTTCGCTTTTGCCCACCCTACGGACTACGTAGATGCTCGCCCTCGCTCCAGGCTCATCGCCAGGAGCTGCGCGGCGTGAACGGCGCCACGATTGGCGCCGTCCTGGATCTGGTGGCGGCAGGAGGTGCCGTCGGCGACGATGAACGTTGCAGCGTCGGCCTTGCGCACGGCTGGTAGCAGCGACGCTTCCGCCATTTGCAGCGAGACCTCGTAGGTCTCCGCGCCATAACCGAAGGCGCCGGCCATGCCGCAGCAGGAGGATTCGATGGTCTCGACCTCGAGCTCCGGAATCAGCCGCAGCACCTGCTCGACAGGCTTGAAGGCGGCGAAGGATTTCTGATGGCAATGGCCGTGCAGCAGCGCCTTGCCGGGCAGGGGGGCGAGCGGCAGCGCGAGCCGGCCGCTCTCGGCCTCGCGCGCCAGAAACTCCTCCAGCAGCAGCGCATGTGCGCTGATCGTTTTCGCGGTCGCGTCGTTGCGCAGCGACAGCAGCTCGTCGCGGAGCGTCAGCAGGCAGCTCGGTTCCAGGCCGATGATCGGCACGCCGCGCGATGCGAACGGCGCGTAGGTTTCGACCAGGCGCTGCAGCTCGGACTTGGCTTCGCCGACGAGGCCGGCGGAGAGAAAAGTGCGGCCGCAGCACAGCGGGCGGCCACCATCCGTCGGCTTCGGCACATGCACGCGATAGCCGCCGGCGATCAGCACGCGCAGCGCGGCGTCGAGGTTTTCGCGCTCGTAGACGCGGTTGAAGGTGTCGCCGAACAGCACGACCTCGCGGCCATCAGCCGGACCGAACGCGTCGGCGTCGACACGGAAGGTGTCGCTGCGGAAGGCCGGCAGCTTGCGCCTGGCGCTGATGCCCGCGACGCGCTCCATCAGTGCGCGCAGGGGCGCGACGTGATTGCGCAGGTTCACGAGCGGCGCGAAGCGGGCAGCCATATCGGCATAGCGCGGCAGATAGGCGACGAGCCGGTCGCGCAAGGTGAGGCCATGCGTGGTCGCGCGGGCCGCCAGCACCTCGATCTTCATCTTGGCCATGTCGACGCCGGTCGGGCACTCGCGGCGGCAGGCCTTGCAGGACACGCAGAGCTTCAGCGTCTCCATCATCTCGTCGGACGACAGCGCGCCGGGACCGAGCTGGCCGGAAATCGCGAGTCGCAAGGTGTTGGCGCGGCCGCGCGTGACATCCTTCTCGTCGCGGGTGGCGCGGTAGGACGGGCACATCACGCCGCCGTCGAGCTTGCGGCAGGCGCCGTTGTTGTTGCACATCTCGACCGCGCCCTGGAAACCGCCGGCGGCGCCGGGATAGGCCGACCAGTCGAGTACTGTCTTGATGTCGTCGACGCGGTAGTCCGGCGGATAGCGGAACAGCGAGCGGTCGTCCATCCTGGGCGGATCGACGATGCGGCCGGGATTGAGCACGTTCGCCGGGTCGAAGCGCCGCTTCACTTCCTTGAAGTCGGCGACGATGCGGCTGCCGAACATCTGCTCATGGAATTCCGAGCGCACGATGCCGTCGCCATGCTCGCCGGAATGCGAGCCCTTGTACTCGCGCACCATCGCGAAGGCTTCCTCGGCGATCGCGCGCATCGCCTTCACGTCCTTCTCCAGCTTCAGGTTCAGCACCGGACGGACATGCAGGCAGCCTTCGGAGGCATGCGCATACATCGTGCCGCGCGTGCCGTGCTTGGCGAAGACCTCGTTGAGGCGCGCGGTGTAGTCGGCGAGATGCGGCAGCGGCACCGCGCAGTCCTCGACGAACGACACCGGCTTGCCAGCCTCCTTCATCGACATCATCACGTTGAGGCCGGCGGCGCGGAAGTCGGCGACGGCGGTCTGCAGCGCGGGCTCGGTGATCTCGACCACGCCACCCCATTTGCTTATCTCGTTGCTCCAGGAGAAGCCGAGGTCGCCCATCAGCTCGGAGAGCTGTTTGAGCTTGGCGAGATTCTCGTCCTTGGTCTCCTCGGCGAACTCCACCACCAGGATCGCGTCGGGATCGCCCCGCACGGCCGCCGCGATCACCGGCTGGAACATCGCGATGTCGCGGCCCAGCCCGATCATGGTGCGGTCGACCAGCTCGACGGCGATCGGCTTCAACTTCACCAGATGCTGGGCCGCATCCATCGCCTGATAGAAGCTCCCGAAATGGCAGACTCCGAGCACTTTGGTGCGGATCAGCGGCCACAGCTTGAGCTCGATCCGGGTGGAGAACGCGAGCGTGCCTTCCGAGCCGACCAGCAGGTGGGCCATGTTGTTGGCGGCGTTGCGCGGCGTCAGCGCGTCGAGATTGTAGCCGCCGACGCGGCGCTGCACCTTGGGAAACTTGTCGGCGATCTCGGCCGCCTCGCGCTCTCCCAGCGCCAGCATGTCGCGGAACAGCGCGCGGGCGCCGTCGGGCGCGCTGACGTCACCAAGGTCGCGCGGCACCTCGCCGAAACGCGCCAGCGTGCCGTCGGCCAGCGCGGCGTCGATCGCGATGGTGTTGTCGCGCATGGTGCCGTAGCGCAGCGAGCGGCCGCCGCAGGAATTGTTGCCGGCCATGCCGCCGATCGTGGCGCGCGACGCCGTGGAGACGTCGACCGGAAACCACAGGCCGTGCTTCCTGAGCTGGCGGTTGAGATCGTCGAGCACGATGCCCGGCTCGACCACGCAGGTCCGGGCCTCGACATCGAGCGAGACGATGCGGTTCAGGTGCTTGGAAAAATCGACGACGATCCCCTCGTTGACGGTCTGGCCGCATTGCGAGGTGCCGCCGCCGCGGGGCGTGACGATGCGGCCGTCGTCGCGGGCGATGGCGAGCGCAAGCAGCGCCTCGTCCATCGTGCGCGGCACGACCACGCCCGCCGGGATGACCTGGTAGAACGAGGCGTCGGTGGCGTAGCGGCCGCGGTTGAAGCGGTCGAAGAAGACGTTGCCCGTGATCTCGGCGCGGAGCTTCTGTTCGAGCCTGGACGGACCGGCTTTGGCGTTCGGCATGGTGATCCCTGGTCGGGCCCGGCTGTCGTCCGGCGGGCGCTGTTCCGCCCGGTGTCATTCATTTCCGCAAATGCGTCAATCTGATTGCATGCAAATTTGCGCAATCCCGGGCGTTATTCGACCTTGTCCGGCTTGGCTCCCGCCAGCGGCGGCTGGCCCTCTGCGAAGTAGGCGATCGCAGCCGCGCCCTTGTTGCGCAGATGCTGGAACAGGATGTCCGACAGCTCGCTTCCGGCGCGGCGGCGCAGCGCATCGAGGATCAGCTCATGCTCGCGCATGGCCTCGCTCCAGCGCTCGCGCTTGCGGGCGAAATTGGCGGAGAAGCGCACCCGGCGGATGCGGCCCGCCAAGCTCTCATAGGTCGCATGAAGGGTGGCATTGGCGGCGGCGTCGACGATCGCGCGGTGGATCAACTGGTTCATGCGGAAATAGCCCTGCATGTCCTGCCGCATGTAGAACCCGTACATATCGTGATGAAATTGCTCGATTTCCGCGATCGCTTCATCCGAAATCTTCTCGCAGGCGAGGCGCCCGGCGAGGCCTTCCAGGCCTCCCATCAGGTCGAACAATTCATGGATGTCGGCGGCGCTGAGAGGGCGCACCCGGGCGCCGCGATTGGGCAGTAGCTCGACCAGCCCTTCGGCTGCGAGCACCTTCAGCGCTTCGCGCAAGGGCGTGCGGGATACCCCCAGCATTTCGCAAAGCTGGCGCTCGGACAGGCGTCCACCGTCGGCGACGTGGCCCTCGACGATGTAGTCGCGCAGCCGTGCCAGGATCTCGTCATGCAGCGAGGTCTCGTCCCGCGCGGGCACGGATCGACCGCTTGGCCCAGCCAAGGGTGGCGTCTCGATATCGGGAATCGTGGAATTCATCTTACCCATTGTAGCGGTAGTTACAGATGTGGTCGACCTCATCCGTGAATGCGTTTAAGCTCTTGCACGTCAAGAAATTGAATGCAATCATGGGTGCCAGAATGCCGTCGTCTCCCTGGAGTTCTGCCGTGACCCGTCCCCAAGGCCGTCATTTCCTGCATATTCCGGGCCCAAGTCCGGTGCCCGAGCGGGTGCTGCGGGCCATGGACATGCCGGTGATCGATCACCGCAGCGCCGAGTTCGCCGAGCTGGGGAGGGCCGTGCTCAGCGGCTCGCAAACAATCTTCAAGACCACCAGCCCGGTGATCATCTACCCCTCCTCGGGCACCGGTGCCTGGGAGGCTGCCATCGTCAACACGTTGTCGCCGGGCGACAGGGTGCTGATGGTCGAGACCGGCCACTTCGCCACGCTGTGGCGGCAGATGGCGGCGCGGTGGGGCATCGAGGTCGACTTCATTCCTGGCGACTGGCGCCGTGGCGTCGATCCCTCTGTCATCGAGGAGAAGCTGGTCGCCGATGCCGGCCATCGGCTCAAGGCGGTGATGGTCGTGCACAACGAGACCTCGACCGGCGCGACCAGCCGGGTCGGCGAGGTGCGTGCCGCCATGGACCGCGCCAAACATCCGGCGCTGCTGATGGTCGACACCATCTCTGGTCTCGCCTCGGCCGACTTCCGCTTCGACGAGTGGAAGGTCGATGTCGCCGTATCCTGCTCGCAGAAGGGTTTCATGCTGCCGCCGGGGCTCGGCTTCAACGCCATCTCGGACAAGGCGCGCCTCGTTGCCAAGGGCAACAAGATGCCGCGCTCGTTCTGGGACTGGGAGGACATGCTGAAGCTGAACGCGAATGGCTTCTTCCCCTATACCCCGGCGACGAACCTGCTCTATGGCCTGCGCGAAGCGATTGCCGTGCTGCTCGAGGAGGGGCTCGATCAGGTGTTCGCGCGCCACCAGCGCCTTGCGGCCGCGACCCGCGCCGCGGTCGAGCATTGGGGCCTCGAGGTGCTGTGCCAGGAGCCAAAGGATTTTTCGCCGGTGCTGACCGCCGTGCTCATGCCGCCGGGCCATGACGCCGATCAGTTCCGCCAGGTCGTGCTCGATAAGTACAACATGTCGCTCGGCTCGGGCCTGTCCAAGGTCGCGGGCAAGGTGTTCCGCATCGGCCATCTCGGCGAGTGCAACGCGCTGACCTTGATGGCTGCGCTGAGCGGTGTCGAGATGGGGCTGCGCGCGGCCGGCGTGCCGCATCGCGCCGGCGGTGTCGATGCCGCGATGGCCCTGCTCGACGAGCCATCGCAGGGCAATGCGCCGAGTCATCTTGCGGCGGTGACATGAGGCCAAATCGCGTGCCGCAAGCCGGGGTGCCCCGCTATGCCGCACTGCACAGAAGAAGGGGATTTGTGTGCATCTGAGGGATGTCAGCCCGGAGCGATCGGTGCTTGCGTCTTCTTTATTGACGCCAGCGGTCTGGCGGGAGAAAAGCGCGGCGAGCGCGTGGCATGCCACGTCCGCGCACCAACCAAATGACCGGGGATGGACGCCAATGACTGTGCACACGGGACGGCATTTTCTTCAGATTCCGGGGCCGACCAACGTACCCGACCGCGTGCTGCGCGCGATGGACATGCCGACCTTGGACCATCGCGGTCCTGAGTTCGCCGAGCTCGGCTTCGCGGTGCTGGCGGCCAGCCAGCGCATCTTCCGCACCAAGCAGCCGGTGATCATCTATCCGTCGTCGGGAACCGGCGCGTGGGAAGCCGCGATCGTCAACACGCTCGCGCCCGGCGACAAGGTGCTGATGGTTGAGACCGGCCAGTTCGCTGTGCTGTGGCGGGGCATCGCCGACAAGTTCAAGCTCGACGTCGACTTCATCCCCGGCGACTGGCGTCATGGCGCCGACATCGCGGCGATCGAGCAGCGTCTGGTCGACGACAAGGCGCACAAGATCAAGGCCGTTTGCGTCGTGCACAATGAGACCTCGACCGGCTGCCTGACGCCGCCGCTCGAGGTGCGCAAGGCCCTCGACCGGTCCGGCCACCCGGCGTTGCTGATGGTCGACACCATCTCCGGCCTCGGCTCGATGGAGTATGAGCACGACGCGTGGGGCATCGACGTCTCCGTCGCGGGCTCGCAGAAGGGCCTGATGCTGCCGCCGGGCCTCGGCTTCAACGCCGTCTCGGAGAAGGCGCTCGCCGCCGCCAAGGCCAATCCCGGCATGCGCTCCTACTGGGACTGGCAGGAGATCATCACCTTCAACAAGCTCGGCACCTTCCCGTACACGCCGGCGTGCAATCTGTTGATGGGCCTCAACGAGGCGCTGAAGATGCTGGAGGAGGAGGGCCACGAGAACGTGTTCGCGCGCCACCGCCGCCACAGCCTCGCGACGCGGGCTGCCGTGAAGGCCTGGGGCCTCGACACGCAGTGCCAGGACCCGCAGGCGCATTCGCCGGCGCTGACCGGCGTGGTGATGCCCGAAGGCCATGATGCCGATCAGTTCCGCAAGACGGTGCTGGAAAACTTCGACATGTCGCTCGGCACCGGCCTGAACAAGATCAAGGGCAAGGTGTTTCGCATCGGCCATATCGGTCACTTCAACGACCTGATGCTGATGGGCACGCTTTCCGGCGTCGAGATGGGCCTTGCGCTCGCCAACGTCCCGCATCGCGCCGGCGGCGTGCTCGCGGCGATGGATGTCCTGAAGGCGCGCGAAGCTGCGCCGATTCCGAAGGTGGCCTGATGACCGCACCTGTGACCGGCTCCGACGATCTCATCTATGCCGTCGACGACGGCATCGCCAAGATCACCTTCAGCCGGCCGCAGGCGCGCAACGCGATGACGTTCGCGATGTACGACCAGATGGCCTCGATCTGCGAGGCCATCAATGGCGATCGGTCGATCAAGGCGCTGATCCTGACCGGGGCCGGCGACAAGGCCTTCGCTTCCGGCACCGACATCTCACAGTTCCGCGCCTTCAAGACCGCGCAGGATGCGCTCGACTATGAGGCGCGGATCGACCGCGTGCTCGGCACGCTGGAACTGTGCCGTGTGCCGGTGATTGCGGCGATCGCGGGCGCCTGCACCGGCGGCGGCGCCGGCATCGCCGCCTGCTGCGACATCCGTATCGGCACCGAGACCACGCGCATCGGTTTTCCGATCGCGCGTACGCTCGGCAACTGCCTGTCGATGTCGAACATTTCGCGCGTGGTCTCGCTGATTGGGCCTGCGCGCACCAAGGATCTCATCTTCAAGGCGCGGCTGGTCGAGGCGCCCGAGGCGCTGGCGCTCGGTCTGCTCAACGAGATCGTGCCTGACGTCGAGACGCTGCAGACGCGCGCGCTGGAGACCGCGAAGCTCATCGCCTCGCACGCGCCGATCACCCTCGAGGTGACCAAGGAGGCGGTGCGCCGCATCCGCCGGACCCTGTCGCGGGACGAGGGCGAGGATTTGATCCTGCGCGCCTATATGAGTGAGGATTTCCGCGAGGGCATGGAGGCGTTCCTCAACAAGCGGACGCCGAACTGGAAAGGCAAGTAGTCCGATGCCGTGCTTGCGACCTTATGCCGAGGAACATGAGGCCGCATCGTGCTTGTGTTCTTGAACTGACCACAATAAGCCAGCAGTATCCTGGTAGGATGCAAGCTGGCGTTTCGAACGGGGAAGAAAACACGTGCGCAAACTGATCAAGATCGCGGCCGCGACGGCGGCCATTTTCACAAGCGCTCCGGCCTTTGCCGGCTGGGAGCCGACCAAGCCGGTCGAGATCGTCGTCGCCGCGGGCGCCGGCGGTGCATCCGACCAGATGGCGCGGATGATGCAGGCTGCCATTCAGAAGAACAATCTTCTGAAGCAGCCGGTTGTCGTGTCGCTGAAGGGCGGCGCGTCGGGCGCCGAAGCCCTGATGTACATGAAGTCCAGCGACGGCGATCCGAACAAGATCCTGATCGCCTATTCGCTGATCTACATGCTGCCGCTGTCGGCCAAGCTGCCGTTCGACTGGCACGAGCTGTCGCCGGTTGCGGTGATCGCACTCGACCAGTTCGTGCTGTGGGACAACGTCAACGGCCCAAAGACGGTGAAGGAGTTCATCGATGCCGCCAAGACGTCGGCCTCGCCGTTCAAGATGGGCGGTACCGGCTCCAAGCGAGAGGACCACGTGCTGACCGTCTTCATGGAGAAGAAGACCGGCGCCAAGTTCTCCTATCTGCCTTACAAGTCGGGGGGCGAGGCCGCGACCCAGCTGGTCGGCGGTCACACCGAATCCAACGTCAACAATCCGTCGGAAAATCTCGAAGTCTGGCGCGCCGGCCAGGTGCGTCCGCTGTGCGTATTCGACAAGGAGCGCATCTCCTACACGACGAAGGTCACCGAAACGCAGTCCTGGAACGACATTCCGACCTGCAAGGAGCAGGGGCTCGACGTGCAGTACCTTATGCTGCGCGGCATGTTCCTGCCGGGCAAGGTGACGCAGGAACAGCAGGAGTTCTACATCGACCTGTTCAGCAAGCTGGTGCAGACATCGGAGTACAAGGACTACATGGAGAAGCAGGCGCTGAAGCCGATCTTCCTCACTGGCAAGGACATGCTGCAGTTCCTCGAAGAGGATGGCTCGCTCAACAAGCAGCTGATGACGGAAGCGGGCTTCGTCGCCAAGTAAGGCTGGACGGGGCGAGGGGATGAGGAGGATCGATGTCCAACGCTGAGCTCGAGATTGCCGTCGACGATCCGACCGCGCCGGAGGAGAATTCTCCGGCCGTCACCTCTACCGGGACCGTCGACGTCGCGGTGTCGCTGCTGCTGCTCGCGCTCGCGGTCGTGCTCGCCTGGGACAATTGGCGGACCGGTGCGTCCTGGGACTCGACCGGTCCGGAGCCCGGCTACTTTCCGTTCTATCTGTCGGTGATCCTCGGCGGCGCCAGCCTTTACGGGATCGGCGCCGCCTTCCTGTCGAGCAAGGAAGCAGTCGAGACCTTCGTGACGCGCGCGCAACTGCGCCGCGTGATGGCCGTGTTCGTGCCGACCTTGTTGTTCTGCATCGCGATGCAGTTCCTCGGCATCTATGTCGCGAGCTTCCTGCTCATCGCCGGGTTCATGCGCCTCGTCGGCAAGATCGCGATCTGGAAATCGCTGCTCACGGCGTTCCTGTTCAGCGCCGTGATGTTCGTGACGTTCGATGTCGTGTTCGACGTGATCATGCCGAAGGGCCCGCTCGAAGCGGCGTTCGGGTACTGATACCGGTCTCTCCCCGTCATTGCGAGGAGCGAAGCGACGAAGCAATCCAGGGCTGCGCATTCGACTCTGGATTGCTTCGCTGCGCTCGCAATGACGGCAAAATAGCTGGAATGGAATCATGGAAGCCTTGGGTCTGCTGCTGCACGGGTTCGCGGTCCTCCTGACCTGGAAGACGCTGCTCTTGATGATGGTCGGGCTGGTGCTCGGCGTCTTCGTCGGCGTGCTGCCCGGGCTGGGCGGCCCCAACGGCGTCGCCATCCTGCTGCCGCTGACCTTCTCGATGGACCCGACCTCGGCCATCGTGATGCTGTCCTGCATCTACTGGGGCGCGCTGTTCGGCGGCGCCATCACCTCGATCCTGTTCAACATTCCCGGCGAGGCGTGGTCGGTGGCGACCACTTTCGACGGCTATCCCATGGCGCAGCAGGGCAAAGCAGCGGAAGCGCTGACCGCCGCCTTCACCTCGTCGTTCATCGGCTCGCTGGTCGCAGTGATGCTGATCACCTTCCTGGCGCCCTGGATCTCGTCGTTTGCGCTGAAGTTCGGTCCGCCTGAATTCTTCGCCGTATATCTCCTGACCTTTTGCTCGTTCGTGGGCCTGGGACGCGAGGACAAGCACAAGACGGTCATTGCGATGGCGCTCGGTCTGCTGCTTGCCGGCGTCGGCATGGACACCGTGTCCGGTCAGTTGCGGATGACCTTTGGCTCGACCGATCTGTTGCGCGGCATCAACTTCCTGGTCGCGGTCATCGGCCTGTTCGGCATCAGCGAGATCCTGCTGACGATGGAGGAACGCCTGGCGCTGCGCGGTCACGCCGCCGCGATCTCCTTGCGCACGGTGCTCGCCGTCTGGAAGGATCTGCCGAAATACTGGATGACGCTGCTGCGTTCCTCAGTGATCGGCTGCTGGCTCGGCATCACGCCGGGCGGCGCGATTGCGGCCTCCTTCATGGGCTACAACCTCGCCAAGCGCTTCTCCAAGAACCAGGATAGTTTCGGCAAGGGCCGTATCGAGGGCGTGTTCGCACCCGAGACCGCAGCGCATGCCTCGGGCACCGCGGCGCTGTTGCCGATGCTGGCGCTCGGCATTCCCGGCTCGGGTACCGCGGCGATCCTGCTCGGTGGCCTGATGGTGTGGGGCCTCAATCCCGGCCCGCTGCTGTTCGTGGAGCACAAGGACTTCGTCTGGGGCCTGATCGCCTCGATGTATCTCGGCAATGTCGTCGGCCTCGTGCTGGTGCTCTCGACCGTGCCGATCTTCGCCTCGATCCTGCGCGTGCCGTTCGCGGCGGTGGCGCCGATGATCGTGGTGTCCTGCGCGATCGGCGCCTACGCCATCCAGAACGCGATGTTCGACGTGTGGCTGATGCTCGGCTTCGGCGTCGTCGGCTATGTCTTCAAGAAGATCAAGATCCCGCTGGCGCCGTTCACCTTGGCGCTGGTGCTCGGTAGCCGTGCCGAGGATGCATTCCGGCAGTCGATGATCATCTCCGGCGGCAACATGAAGGTGTTCTGGGCCAACGGTCTCGTCGGCACCATCACGACGCTGGCGATCCTGCTGCTGTTCTGGCCGCTGATCGATCGGCTGGTGGCGAGCTTCGGCAAGTCCAGCGCGCCTGCGGCGAAGGCCGAGGCGTAGGGCAAGCTGGCCGCGACGTATTGGGCCTCATAATTCGAGACGCGCCGCGCTCGACCGTTGCCATTTTCGTTGGTCTGGGCGCGGCGCTCCTCACCATGACGGGCTAGGGACCGAGCGGCCGCCTTACACGAGGCCATGAACACGCCGACCGCGTATTCATGGAGAGGATCTTGATCGCGCCGCGGATTCAGACCTCGTCCTGAGGAGCCCGCCCCTTGGCGGGCGTCTCGAAGGACGGGCGCGGGAGAGGTGAGCGCCGCGCCAGCTCTCACCACGCGTAGCGCACGGTCCCTTTGCCTGCATAGGAGCGCGTGACGTTCGAGAGCTCGCTCTCCAGTGTGGCCATTGCGCTCCAGCCGTTCAGCCAATTCATCTCGATCGATGTGGTCGCTAGCGCGGAATCGCGCGCCTGCGCTGCGCCGTTCACGACGAAGCTCGCGCCCGGCAGCGTCTGGAAGGTCGCGGCGACTGAACGATCGGGATTGAAGTCGTGCGCCCAGGCGAGTCGGCCGCGCAGGGTGAGTGTGCCATCGCTCAAGGCATAGGACTTGTCAGTCCGCAGGCCGAGCTCAGTGCGCGTATCAGCGACCGTCTTGCCGTTGTAGCTCAGCGCGAACGTCGAGGCCCCGGCGACGGCTTGCTCGACGTAACCGGGCAGCCGCAGGCTCGTGACCTGCGCCGCTGCGTACGGCGTCAATCCGATGCCGCCGACCGGCGCAAGGAAGCGGGTGCCGCCCTCGATGCGGCCGGTCCAGGCGTGGGCCTGATAGGTCGCGCGCAGCCGGTCGGCGCCGGCGATGGTGACGGCACGGTCGGTGGTGACGTCCTGCCAGCCATAGGCCAGGGCGGCTCCGAGATAGCTCGGGCCGATATGATGATGCAGATAGGCGCCGGCTTGGAACAGGTCGGAACGGCCGGAGCCGAGGCCGCCGACGCTGAAGTTGGTGCCGCCGCCGCCGAGCGCGAAGCCTGCAAAGGTCTGCGGCGCGATCCGGTAATCGGCGCCGACAGCGGTGCCGGCGATGCGGCTGGTGGTGTCGCTGGAGCCGACGCCCGCATTGCCGCTGGTCGATTGTGAGCCGCCGAAGCCGGCCGCCCAGACATTCCAGCGCTGCGCGAAGTCCGCCGGCCTGTCGTCGGTCAGCATCGCAAAGGCATCGGTGCGCTTGCGCGTGGGGTCCGCGTAGCTGCTCGCGCTGCCACTGCCGGTACCGCCGCCAGCACGCTGTGCGAACGGATCGGTCAGCAGGCCCGCGAACTGGCTCATCGCGTTGAACGTCGTCTGCTGGCTCCCGGTCGCGCTCTCACCGGACGCCTGTGTCAGCCCGGCTTGATTCATCTTGCCGAACACGACCGGAATGTCGCCGGTTCGGTCGAAGAAGACCGAGAGCGTGTCGCCGACCGCTTTCTGATTGCCGTTGAGCCCGCCGGGCAGGGCGAAGGCGAGGATCAGATCGAGATAGACGTTGTTGGCGTCGTAGCTCAGGCTGGTCTTGAAGCCGGAGGGCAGGTTGGTCTTCACCACCGAGCCGAAGCTGCCCGTAATGCCGCCGCTCGTCGTCAGAATGGTGTAGCGCTTGTCGACATAGCCGCCGGCGTCGAACTCGGCCTTGACGGTCGCGCCGCCGAGCGTGGCCGATCCGGTCACGCTCACGAACGTGGCCGTCGTCGGATCGAGCTGCACCAGATAGAAGGCGCCGGACTGCAACGCGAGGTTGCCGACGATGGTCATCGACGAGCCGGCTGCGCCATTGCCGGGCGCCAGCGTGCCGCCATTGTTGATGCTGACTGTCATCGGCGGATCGACCAGGCCCGCGCCCATCAGCGTGCCGCCGGCATTGACGGTCACACCGGACGTATTGGTGATCGCGCCCTCGACGTCGAGCACGCCGCCGTTGATGGTGGTCGCACCGGTGTAGCTGCTGGCGCCGGTGAGAGTCATCCGGCCGCTGCCGGCCTTGGTGAAACCGCCGCTGCCGGAGATCGTGCCTGAGAAGGTCGTATTGCCATCGTTGCCGCCCGCCGTCAGCGTCGCCGCGCCGAGCAGGACGCTTCCGTTCCCCGCCAGCGAGCCGATGCTCTGATCGAAGCCGTTGAGATCGAGCGTCGCACCCGGCGCGATCATGAACGCGCTGGCCGAGGCGAGCACGCCGGAGGCGCCGGCCTGCAAGGTGCCGGCGCCGATCGTGGTCGCGCCGGTGTAGCTGGTCGGCCCGTCGAACCGCATCGTGCCGGTGCCGACCTTGGTGAAGCCGCCGCTGCCGGAGATCGTGCCGGTGTAGCTCGTGCTGGCGTTGTCGCCGCCTGACGTCAGCGTGCCCGCGCCGAGCAGCACGGCGCCGCCGCCCGTCAGCGAGGCGATCGTCTGATTGAAGCCGTTGAGATCGAGAGTGCCGCCATTGTCGACCTCGATGGAGCTCGAGGGGGCGAAGGCGCCGGCCGCGCCGGCGCGCAGCGTGCCGCCATCGACGATGGTCGCCCCGGTGTAGGTGTTGGTGCCGCCGAGTGTGAGCACGCCCGGGCCGCTCTTGACGAAGGTGCCACTGCCCGAGATCGTGCCCGAGAACACGGTGGCGCCGCCATTGTCGCCGATCGCCAGCGACCCGTTGGTTCCGAGGAGGACGCTGCCGCTGCCGCCAAGTCCGCCGATGGTCTGGCCCGTGCCATCGATGTCGAGCGTCGCACCGCTCGCGATCATGTAGCTGCTGGCGACCGAGAGAACGCCGGACGCACCGGTCCGCAGGGTGCCGCCGCTGATGACGGTGTCGCCGGCAAAAGTGGTCGTCCCGGTCAGCGTCAGGGTGCCCGCGCCGAGCTTGGTCAGTCCGCCGCTGCCGGTGATCGTGCCGCTGAGCGTGGCGTTGTTGCCGTTGGTGTCGAAGCTGCCGCCGCCGGCATTGAGCGTGATGTTGCGGCTGGAGCTGAAGCCCGCGAGATATTGCAACGTGCCGCCGCCGAACGAGAGCCCGCCGGAGGCCGCGCCGAGGCTGGCGTCGGAGGAGACCGCGAGCGCACCCTGGTTGATGGCCCAGGGCGTGACGGCGGTCGTGGTGCCGGTCAACGTCCAGGTGCTCGTGCCGGTCTTCACGAAGCTCGAGAAGCCTTGATACTGCGCCGAGGCGCCGATCGTGGACGCGTCGAAGGTGCCGTTCACAGCGCCGCCGAGCCGGAAGGTGTCGCTGCCGGTGCCGACCACGTTGCCGTTGATGATCGAGCTCGCCCAGATCTCCAGCGTGTTGCTGCCGCCGGTGAAGGTGATTGCGTTGGCGCTGGTCACGGCGACGCCGCCGGTATTGAACCCGGCCGAGATCGTGCCGCTGTTGATGATGGTGAGATTGGCGCCGGTGACGCCGGCCCCGGCCGGACGGTAGTCGCCGTCGTTCGCATTTGGGCCAACGCCCTTGTTTCCTGAAGCGCCACCGCTGATGCTCCCGGAGTTGATCAAGGTTCCACCGGCTGCGAAGACCGCGCCTGCACCGCCATTGCCGCCATCGCCACCGGCGTGGAATTGGATGCTGTTGGCGGTGTTGCCGCCATCGCCGCCTACGCCACCGAAAATCGCGCCAGAATTGACCAGGATACTGGTGCCGGTCAGATAGACGCCGTAACCACCATCGCCGCCGTCGCCTCCACGACCAGTGCCGTTGGCGACGCCGCCGGGACCGCCGCCACCAGCAGTGATCACCCCAACGTTCGTGTACGTCAGGCCGCTGCCATCCACGACCACCCCGTAGCCGCCCGCTCCACCGCCGCCGGCTCCGAAGCTGAGGCTGGTCGAGCCGCCCCGTCCGCCATTGCCGCCGGTTACGGTTGTCGAATTGACGTCGTTCGTGATGACCACCGCGCCATGAGCGCCACCACCGCCACCGCCGCCGCCGGTGCTCCCGCTGCCGCTTTCGCCGGCATGTCCCCGCTCGCCCGCGCCGATGCCGCCTTGGCCCCCCAGGGTCTGGCCCGTGCTGTCACCTCCGCCGTTGCCGCCGTTCACACCCGCGCCGCCGCCGCCGCCTCCTTGCGCAATGTTGGCTCCGGCACCACCATCGCCGCCCGAACCAGTGGCCGAACTCGTGCCGCCATTCCCAGTCGCTGCGCCGCCGTCGCCGCCACTCGTCGCCTGGGCGAGGACTGGGCTGGCGAGCATGACGGTGAGTAGCGCTGTCGTCGCTGTCAGCCAACGCAACTGAGTACGTCGGAGTGAATCGGCCGATGTCTCGTTCTTCAATCTGCCTGGGATCAGCACTTCAGCCCTTCGCGCGACTCGATATCAGGCCGGTACCGATCGACGGACGCAGGCCGTCGTCCAAAGCACGCAAATTTGCGGGGGCGGGAATTGTGACTTTTTGGGTGAATTGAGCGGCAGTGCAGATCGTAATCGGACTGTGGCACCGCCGACACGTTTACGAGAGGCCGGATCGGCAGCGACGGACCGTTGTTCGAATCGCTTCCGCGCTTCTCCAGAGGTTGTGTCTTTGCGATGACAGCATTTTAGGCAGCACAGTGGTAGGCTTCATTCATGGGCAGACGTCGTGCTGCTCACGCGCGGTGCCTGATCTTTGGTCATCGCGCCCTGATGTTTCCTCCCGAGACGATCACCTTGCCCGGCGCGTGCGTCGGGCTTTTTTTTGCATTCGGTGGATCAGGGTTCGCAGCTCATCCCGTCACCCTCGAAAGGAAAAAGCCTCCGTCCGGCTTTTCGGAACGAAGGCTTCGAGCAAAGGTGATGTAGGTCAGCGAGGACGCGAACCCGAGGCAGGTCAGCCTCAGTTGGCCTTCTCCGCGACCGGCATGTGGTACCAGTCGGACTCGTTGTCCAGCATCGTCTCATCGAAGGGCAGCGCGCCGTCGTGATTCAGAGCGGCGGCGTTGACGTCGCGGACGATATCCATCGCCGACAGAAACTCGTTCAATTCCGATGCGCTCATGACCCGCTACTCCTCACGCCCGCGGGCCCCAGGGGTCCGCGTCAACTGATGAGAAGAGGTTAACGCGGTCTCGCTCTGGCCTCAATCCCGCCCAGGTCGAAGTTCCAACGTGGTGACATCTGGGCCACAGCGGCGGGATGCCGCGGCTTGGTCATATTGCACCTGCTCACACGACGCGATGCAGCCGGAGATCGGCGATCTCGCCGTCGGTAAAGCCGAACTCGGAGAGAATCTCCTCGGTCTGCTCGCCGAAGTCCGGCGGCCGCGCCGCCATCCGGCTCGGCGTCCGCGACAAGGTGAAGGGCTGCGCCACCAGCGTGATGTCGCGGCCGTCGTCGCTGGCGACCTGCTGCGCCATGCCGAGATGCTGGACCTGCGGGTCTGCGAACATCTGATCGATGGCATAGATCGGGCCGCACGGCACCCCAGCGGCGTTGAGCTCGGCAACCCATTGCTCGCTCGTCTTTGCCAGCGTGCGCGCGTTGATCTCGGCGTTGAGCGCGTCGCGGTTCTTCGAGCGCGCCGGCGCGGTGGCGTAGTCCGGATTGTCGATCCATTCGGGCGCGCCGAGCGTCTGGCACAGCCGCTCCCAGATCCGCCCGCCGGTCGCGGCGATGTTGATGTAGCCGTCGGAGGTCTTGAACACGCCGGTGGGGATGCTGGTCGGATGGTTGTTGCCGGCCTGAGGCGCGACGTCCTTCTCCATCAGCCAGCGCGCGGCCTGGAAGTCGAGCATGAAGATCTGCGCCTGCAACAGCGAGGTCTGGACCCACTGGCCTTCGCCGGAGACCTCGCGCTCGAGCAGCGCGGTGAGAATGCCCATCGCGCAGGACAGGCCCGCGGAGAGATCGGCGATCGGGATGCCCGCGCGCATCGGCCCCTCGCCGGGCGCGCCGGTGATCGACATCAGCCCGCCCATTCCTTGCGCGATCTGATCGAAGCCGGGCCGCTTGGCATAGGGGCCGTCCTGGCCGAAGCCGGAGATGCTGCCATAGACGATGCGCGGATTGACCTTGCGCACCGCCTCGTAGTCGATGCGGAGCTTGGTCTTGACGTCGGGGCGATAGTTCTCGATGACCACGTCGGCCTGCTTCGCCAACCGCATGAACACGTCGACGCCTTTGGGATCTTTCAGATTGAGCGTCATCGCGCGCTTGTTGCGATGCAGGTTCTGGAAGTCGGAACCGCGGCGCGGGCCGCCGAGCGCCTCGCCGCCGTCTTCCATCATGGCGTCGATCTTGATCACGTTGGCGCCCCAATCGGCGAACTGCCGCGCGCAGGTCGGGCCGGCGCGCACCCGCGTCAGATCGAGCACGGTGAAGCGGGACAGGGCTTTGGACGCGCGCGGAAAGGCCATGCGGACGAACTCCGAGAGACGGGACATGGCTGTATAGGAGAGCGCGCGTGATGCGACAATTGCGTGGGGGCGGTGCGCGCCGCCGCGCTCATGCCGCTGGTGCAGGGCTTCCCGCTACGGGGACAATGAGAGGAATTCACCGCTCGTCGGCGATCACCTTGCCGTCGTTGGGCAGCGCGCCCGGCGCGACCAGCTCGATGCTGCCGCCGAGCTTGGTGATGTTGCGCAGGCTGGCGGCGAGCGCGTCCTGCAGGCCATCTGACGGCGAGGCGCATTCCGCCTTCAGCGTCATCGCATCGGTCTCGCCGGCGCGGGTCACGACCAGCCTAAGGCGGCCGAGCTCCGGGTGGCGCTTGCCGATCTCGGCGACCTGCTCGGGGCGCACGAACATGCCCTTGATCTTGGTGGTCTGGTCGGCGCGGCCCATCCAGCCCTTGATGCGCATGTTGGTGCGGCCGCAGGCGCTGATGCCGGGCAGAGCGGCGGTGAGGTCGCCGAGCGCGAGGCGAATCCAGGGATGGTGGGGATCGAGCGAGGTCACGACGATCTCGCCGACATCGCCTGGCGCCACCGGATCGCCGGTGCCGGGGCGGACGATCTCGAAGATCAGGTCCTCGTTGACGACCATGCCGTCGCGCGCTGCGGTCTCATAGGCGATGATGCCGAGATCGGCAGTGCCGAACGCCTGATAGGCATCGATGCCGCGCGCCTTGATCTCGGCCTGCAGCGACGGCGGGAACGCCGCGCCCGACACCAGCGCGCGCTTGAGCGAGGAGACGTCGCGGCCGGCGCTGGCGGCGGCATCGAGCAGGATCTTGAGGAAGTCGGGCGTGCCGCTGTAGCCGATCGGGCGATAGGCCTCGATCAGCTCGAACTGCGCCTCGGTGTTCCCTGGTCCCGCCGGAATGACAGCGCAACCGAGCGCGCGCGCCGAGGCATCGAAGATGAAGCCGCCCGGCGTCAGATGATAGCTGAAGGTGTTGAGCACGACATCGCCACTGCGCAAGCCCGACGCGAACAGCGCGCGGGCGCCGCGCCAGGGATCGTTGTGCGCTGCCTCCGGCTCGAAGATCGGTCCGGGCGATGTGAACAGGCGCGAGAACGCGCCGGGCGCCTGCGCGACGAAGCCGCCGAACGGCGGGGCAGCTTTGTGCAGGGCAGGCAGTTCGGATTTGCGCAGCACCGGCAGCTGCGCCAGCGCGGCGCGGCTCGTGATTTCTCCGGGATCGATGCCCTGCAGCAGCGCCGCATACGCCGGCGCCGTCGTCGCCGCGCGCAGCACGTCGGGCAGGCGGCCGAACAGCTCCTGCTCGCGGGCTGCGGGATCACGGGTTTCGAGGGCGTCGTAGTGGGTGGTCATTGCTCGTGTCCTGGCACGTCATTCCGGGACGGTTCGCTGCGCGAACTGGCGAAGCCATTTGGCGCACTGGACCGAACCCGGAAATCTCGAGATTCCGGGTTCGCGCGTGCCGCGCGCCCCGGAATGACGGAGTGTGACGTTCACAGCCACCGCTTCCGCCGCTTGAAGCTCTTCAGGTTCTTGAAGCTCTTGCGCTGGTCGCCGGCGCCGCCGAGGTAGAATTCCTTGACGTCCTCATTGTCGCGCAGGCTGTCGGCGGTGCCGTCGAGAACCACCTTGCCCTGCTCCATGATGTAGCCGTGGCTGGCCACCGACAGCGCCGCGCGCGCGTTCTGTTCGACCAGCAGGATGGTGACGCCGAGATCGCGGTTGATCTCCTTGATGATCGCGAACACTTCCTTGACCAATAGCGGCGACAGTCCCATCGACGGCTCGTCCATCAGGATCATCTTCGGCCGCGCCATCAGCGCGCGCCCGATCGCCAGCATCTGCTGCTCGCCGCCGGAGAGATAGCCGGCGAGGCCGGTGCGCTCCTTCAGCCGCGGGAAATAGTTGAACACCATCTCGATGTCGCTTGCGACCTCGCGATCGGAGCGCGTGAAGGCGCCGAGCTTGAGGTTCTCCAGCGACGTCATGTCGGAGACGATGCGGCGCCCCTCCATGACCTGGAAGATGCCGCGGCGGACGATCTTCTCCGGATCGATGCCGTCGATGCGCGCGCCGTCGAACATGATCTCGCCGCGCGTGACCTCGCCGTCCTCGGTCTTCAACAGGCCGGAGATCGCCTTCAGCGTCGTCGACTTGCCGGCGCCGTTGGCGCCGAGCAGCGCGACGATCGCGCCCTTGGGCACATCGAGGCTGAGCCCGCGCAGCACCAGGATGACGTCGTCATAGACGACCTCGATGTTGCGGACGGAGAGCAGGGGGGCTGCTGTCGCGCTGGCTGCGCCGGTTCGCGGAGTGTCGAGTGTTTCGGTCATTGTGGCTGTCCACCGCTGTCGTCCCCCGCGCAGGCGGGGGACCCAGTATTCCAGAGACGCCGATGCTTGATCGATGAGCCGCGGCGTACTGGATCCCCGCTTTCGCGGGGATGACGATCGTGTGTGGGGCGACTGCTGAGTTCACTCAACCGTCGCCGATCAACTTACCAACCAGCCCATTCCGCCTTGCGCGGCAGCTCGATGGTCTTGACCTTCTCGAGCTTGATCACGCCCTTGGCCATGAGGTCGTTGAGGTCGCCATCGGTCGGACCCGTCACGCGGGCGCGATAGAGGTCGACCTTCATGGTGCCGCGGTGGTCCTTGTCCGTCCAGGTCGACGGGCTGCAGACGCCCTCCATCCCGGCCGGCACCCAATCTTTCTTCTGATAGAAGCCCTTGGCAACGTTCTCGCCGGTGGCACCGCCGTTCTTCGCAGCCCACTCGATCGCCTCCTTCATGTAGAGCGAGGAGCAGACCGCGGCGACGTAGTGCACCGGGCGGTAGACCTTGCCGGTCGGGTCGGACATCTTCGAGATCTCCTGCACCGTCTTCATGCCCGGCGCATCGCCACCCCAGGCCACCGAGGTGCGCAGCGGGAAGATCACGCCGTCGGCGGCAGCGCCCGCGGTCTTGGCGGCGTTCTCGTCCATGCCCCAGACGTTGGACAGGAACTGCACGTCGACGCCGGCATTCTTGCAGGCCTTCATCACCGAGATGTTGGAAGCCGCGGTGTTGCCGAGATAGGCGTAGTTGGCGCCGGAGCTCTTCAGGCTCAGGCACTGGGCGCTGTAGTCGCCGGGCGCCAGCGCGAACACCAGCGGCGGCAGCACCTCGAAGCCGAGCTCGGTGGCGAGCGCCTCGCCGGCCGCCTTCGGCGCGTTGGGGTAGGGGTGGTTGGCGCCCATGTGGACGAATTTCGGCTTGCCCGGCTTGCCCTTGGCCTTCCAGTCCTCGGCCGCCCAGGTCAGCTCGGCGCGCAGCGCATCCGAGTAGCTCGGGCCGTAGAAGAAGTTGTACGGCGCCGGCTTCGCCTTGCCGCTGGTGCCTTCCGGATCGGTCAGCGCGGCGGCGTAGGAGCCGGACATGTCCGGGATCTTGTCGTTGGCGAGGAAGCCGGTCAACGCCTCGGTGTCGGCGGTGCCCCAGCCCATGATCGCCGCGACCTTGTTGTCCGGTGCCGACCACTTCTTGTACAACGCGATCGCGCGCGGCACCTGGTAGCCATAATCGTTGCTGTCGACTGCGAGCTGCTTGCCGCCGATGCCGCCGTTCTTGTTGACCCAGGCGAAGGTGTCCGCGACGCCCTGGCCGTAGGGCGTGCCGACGTCGGACGTGCCGCCTGAGAGATCCTGCAGATGGCCGATCGCGATCTGCTGCGCCTGCGCCGAGGGGGCGAATGCGCCCGCCAAGAGCGCCAGTGCCGCCGAGCCGAGCCATGATTTGATCGTCATAGTGCTTCCTCCTGTGGTGGGTTCGGGCCGGATTGCCGCCGGTCCCTGTTGGTTGGAATCAATGTGAGAACGGATAGAGCTTCCAATAGGTCTTGATCTGGCGCCAGCGATGCGCGAGCCCGTCGGGCTCGAACATCAGGAAGCCGATGATGATCAGGCCGATCGCGATCTCGCGCAGAAAGGTGATGTTGTTGTTGAGCGCGAGCGCCTTGTCGATCGCGCCGCCCTTGAGGAGATGGCTGAGCCACTCCATCGATTCCGGCAGCAGAACGACGAAGGCGGTCCCCATCAGCGTGCCCATGATCGAACCGGTGCCGCCGATGATGATCATCGCAAGGAACAGGATCGAGCGCTCGATGCCGAAACCTTCCTGCGAGATCACCAACTGGTAGTGCGCATAGAGGGCGCCTGCAATGCCGGCGAAGAACGCGGCGAGGCCGAACGACAGCGTGCGATATTTGGTCAGGTTGATGCCCATGATCTCGGCCGAGAGATAATGGTCGCGGATCGCGATCAGCGCCCGGCCGTCGCGGGTGCGCATCAGGTTGGTGACCAGGAGATAGCAGACCAGCACGTAAGCGAGCACGACGTAGAAATATTGCCGGTCGCCGCGCAGCGTGTAGCCCAGAATCGAGAACGGATTGGCCGAAGCCGGCACCGAGCCGCCGGAGAACCATTCGGCCCGGGAGAAGAAGTCGAGCAGGATGTATTGCGCAGCGAGGGTGGCGATGACGAGATAGAGCCCCTTCAGCCGCGCCGCCGGAAGGCCGAAGACCAGACCAACGAGGGCCGTGATCACGCCGGCGAGCGGGATCGCGAAGAACACCGGGATGGCATAGGCGTTGTTGATGTAGGCCGAGGTGAAGGCGCCGAGCAGGAAGAAACCGGCCTGGCCGATCGAGATCTGGCCGGTGAAGCCGACCAGGATGTTCAGCCCGAGGGCCGCGATCGCGAAGATGCCGATCTGGATCGAAACCGACAGCCAATATTCGGAGAACACCTGCGGCGCGAAGCACAGCAGGATGACACCGGCGATCGCGAAATTGCGGCTGGTCCTGGTCGGGAAGATCGTGGTGTCGGCCGCGTAGGAGGTGCGGAAGTCACCGGCGGGTATCGTGGAACGTGCGACCATGGTTCAGATCCGCTCGATGTCTTTGGTGCCGAACAGGCCGTAGGGCTTGATCATCAGGATGATGATCAGGACGTAGAACGGCGCGATCTCGTACAGATTGCCCCAGTGCAGATACTGGCTGTCGACATATTGCGCGATATTCTCCAGGAGGCCGATGATGATGCCGCCGAGCACGGCACCGCCGACCGAGTCGAGGCCTCCGAGGATCGCCGCCGGAAACACCTTGATGCCGTAGGCCGACAATCCCGAGGACACGCCGTTGACGACGGCGACGACCACGCCGGCCACGGCGGACACGGTCGCCGAGATCGCCCAGGCCATCGCGAACACGCTCTTGACGGAGATGCCGAGCGATTGCGCGACCTGCTGGTTGAAGGCGGTGGCGCGCATCGCGAGGCCATATTTGGAGGCCTTGAAGAACCAGGCCATGCCGAGCATCATCAGCAGCGACACGACGAGGCTCATGACGTAGACCGTCTGGATCTGCAGTCCGAACAGGTCGACGGACGTGCTTGCGAACACTGGCGGGAACGGCTGCGGATTGACGCCAAACATCCATTTCAGCGCCGCCTGGAACACGGTCGACAGGCCGATCGTGACCATGATGACGGAGATGATGGGCTCGCCGATCATCGGCCGGAGGATCACAACCTGGATCGCGATGCCGAACGCGAACATGAAGACCAGCGTCAGCGGCATGCCGACCCAGAACGGCACCTGATATTTCGTCAGCAATGCCCAGCACACCCAGGCGCCGATCAGGAGCAGCTCGCCTTGCGCGAAATTGACGACCTGGGTCGCCTTGTAGATGAGCACGAACGACATCGCGACCACGCCATAGAGCGTTCCGACGACGAGGCCGTTGACCAAGAGCTGGATGAGGAAGGCGGTGTTCATGATCGTTCTCACTCGTCATCGCCGGGCTTGACCCGGCGATCCAGCTTTGTCGGAAGAGGATGGATGCGCGGGGCAAGCCCGCGCATGACGATTGGGTGTGCCGAGCCGGCGTGGCTCTTACCCTCTCCCCTTGTGGGAGAGGGTGGCTGCGCGCAGCGCAGCCGGGTGAGGGGCTCTCTCCGCGGGCGAGCGAGAGGAGAGGGACCCCTCACCCGACCGCGTTTGCGTTGACCGGCCGAGATGCCCTCTCCCACAAGGGGAGAGGGCGCAGTCATGCGCAGTAACCTTCGCTGCGGCTCAAGCCGCTGCTCGTCATCGCCGGGCTCGACCCGGCGATCCATCGCTCTCGCAAGAAGATGGATGCGCGGGTCAAGCCCGCGCAGGATGACCGAATATGACGATAAGCACATCACTCTGCGGCCTCCGCCATGGGGCCGTGGCTGTCCAGGTCCACCACCTTCAGCGTGGTGCGGATGCGCTGGGTGGTGCCGTCCTGGAAGCGGATGACCGTGTCGACGGGGATCGCCGGCTTGCCGCCATAGATGCCGTCGATGATATCGGCGTACTTCTCGTTGATGACGCTGCGGCGCACCTTGCGCGTACGTGTGAGCTCGCCGTCGTCGGCATCGAGTTCCTTGTACAGCAGCAGGAAGCGGGAGATGCGCTGCGCCGGCGGCAGGTGGGCATTGACGGTCTCGACCTCCTTCTGCAGCAGCGCATAGACCTCGTTGCGCGAGGCGAGATCGGAATAGGTGGTGAAAGCGATGCGGTTCTTCTCGGCCCATTTCGAGATGATCGAATAGCGGATGCAGATCATCGCGGCGAGGTGCTCGCGGCCGGCGCCGAGCACGACGGCCTCGGCGATATAGGGTGAGAACTTCAGCTTGTTCTCGATATATTGCGGTGAGAAGCGCTCGCCGCGCGCGGTCTCGGCGAGGTCCTTGATGCGGTCGATGACGACGAGCTGCTTCGCGTCGTTGAAATAGCCGGCGTCGCCCGAATGCATCCAGCCGTCCTTGACGTCGGCGGTCGAGGCTTCCGGGGCCTTGTAGTAGCCCAGGAACATGTTCGGGTGGCGTACCAGGATCTCGCCGATGCCCTGGCTGTCGGGCTGGTCGATCCTGATCTCGATGTCGTCAGCCATCGGCACGCCGGTCGTGTCGGGATCGACCTTGTCGTCCGGATGCAGCGTGTAGGCCCCGAGCAGCTCGGTCTGGCCGTAGAGCGTGCGCAGCGGCACGCCCATGGCGCGAAAGAACTTGAACGTATCGGGCCCGAGCGCGGCACCGCCGGTGGCAGCCGAGCGCAGCCGGGTGAAGCCGAGCCGGTCGCGCAGCGCACGGAACAGCAGCATGTCGGCAAGGCTCGAATGCCGGCCCTTTTCCAGGGCCGCAAGGCCGGTCGACATGCCCAGATGGTAGAGCCGTTGCTTCAGCGGCGAGGCGTCCATGACGGCGGCACGGACGTCGGCCGCGATCTGCTCCCACACCCTTGGTGCAAACAGTACGAAGGTCGGCGCGATCTCGCGGAAGTCGTTCATCATCGTGTCGGGCTCTTCGACGAAGTTGATCTTCATCCGGCAGAGCAGTCCTTTGCCGAGCACGTAGACCTGTTCCATGATCCAGGGCAGCGGCAGCACCGAAACGTATTCGTCCTCCGGCCCCTTCGGATCGAACGCGAGATAGGTCGCGCAGTGCTTGAGCACGCGCGCGGCCGAGAGCATCGCGAGCTTCGGATGCGAGGTCGTGCCCGAGGTGGTGCAGAGAATGGCGACGTCGTCGCCGACGGTCGCATCGACCATGCGGTCGTACAGATCCGGCTCGCGCGCCGCCCGATTGCGGCCGAGCTCAGCGAGCTTGTCCGCCGGCATCAGCCTGGGATCGTCATACTTCCGCATGCCGCGCGGATCGGAATAGACGATATGCTCGAGCGCCGGCACGCGCTCGGCGAGGTTGAGCAGCTTGTCGACCTGCTCCTCATCCTCGGCGAACACCAACCGAGCCTCGCCGTAATTGAGCAGGTAGGCGGCCTCGTCGTCGAGCACATCGCGATAGAGCCCGAGGCTGTAGCCTCGGATCGCATGCGTTGCGATCTCCGCGGCAACCCAGTCCGGCCGGTTGTCACCGATGATGCCGATCACGTCGTCCTTGCCGAGCCCAAGCTCGACCATGCCGAGCGTGAAATCGCGCACGCGCGCCTGGTAGTCGGCCCAGGTGAAGGTGCGCCACAGCCCGAGATCCTTTTCGCGCAGCGCGATCTCCGTCCCGTGCTCTTTCGCGTTCAGCCGCAGCAGCTTCGGATAGGTGTCGGCCTGCCGGACGCGACCCGCATAGTCCATCATGCCGCGTCCTCCGCGATGGACGGCGCCTCGTCGGGATCGACCAGCAGTTCGTCCTCCTCGCCGAGATAGGCGCGCTTGACGTGGGGATCGGCGAGCACCGCGGCCGGGTCGCCCTCGGCGATCTTGCGGCCGAAATCCAGCACCATGACGCGGTGGGAAATGTCCATCACCACGCCCATGTCGTGCTCAATCATCACGACGGTCATGCCGTATTCCCCGTTGAGGTCGACGATGTAGCGCGCCATGTCCTCCTTCTCCTCGAAGTTCATGCCGGCCATCGGCTCGTCGAGGAGAATGAGATGTGGCTCCAGCGCCATGGCGCGGGCGAGCTCGACGCGCTTGCGCAGGCCATAGGAGAGCGTGCCGGCCGGCGCCTTGCGCACCGACTGCAGGTCGAGGAAGTCGATGATCTGCTCGACCTTCTCGCGGTGCTTCAGCTCCTCGCGCCGCGCGCCGGTGAGCCAATACAGAGAGCCGGTGAGGAAGTTGTTCTTCAAGAGGTGATGGCGCCCGACCATGATGTTGTCGAGCACGCTCATGTGGTGGAAGAGGGCGAGGTTCTGGAAGGTGCGGCCGATGCCGATATTTGCGCGCGCGCTCGGCGGCAGGCCGGTGATGTCGCGGCCGCGATGGAACAGGCGGCCCTCGGTCGGCTTGTAGCGGCCGGAGATGCAGTTGACGATCGAGGTCTTGCCGGCACCGTTCGGGCCGATGATCGAGAACAACTCGCCCTCGCGCACGCCGAAGCTGACGTCGGTCAGGGCCCGCACCCCACCGAAACGCAGCGACACTCCGCGCGCTTCCAACGTATAGTCCAAGTCGTCCTCCCGAATTGTCTTGGGCGCTTGGCGCGCTCTTCAAGGCATCGTGTCGCGCGACGTTGAGCTCGTCGCGTCGGCTGCAATCCTATCCCGGGCATCGGCTCCGCGCCATCCGACGAATGACGGGCCACCCGGGCGGGCGCATTTTGCCGCATCTCGGATGCACCTCATCGGAGGCGCGAGTCGAGAGCAGTGGCCCTCGATAGGGGAAAGCGCTATCAGGAACTGTCTTGCGCCTGACATTTCCCAGGCTAAATTCACCGCTGGATTGTTGCGATGCAATATGGCTGCCGCGAGCTTCGACGAGACGAGATGACGGCTTGATCTCTCCCGATACCCTTCTGCGCATCGCGCCCTGGTCCCGCCATTTGAAGCCCGAGGAAATCGACACGGCCGCGGCCGGCGTCGTCGAGCGGTCGTTTGCGGCCAACGAACACATCTTCGTCCGCGGCGACCAATTCGACTACTGGACCGGGATCGTCACGGGTCTGGCGCGCATGAGCACGGTGTCGCGCGGTGGCAAGGCGACGACATTCGCCGGCATGTCGGCCGGCGCCTGGTTCGGCGAGGGCAGCGTGCTGAAGAACGAGCCGCGCCGCTATGACGTCGTGGCGCTGCGCGATACGCGCGTCGCGCTGATGGAGCGGCCGACCTTCATGTGGCTGTTCGAGAACAGCGTCGGCTTCAATCGCTTCCTCGTCACCCAGCTCAACGAGCGGCTCGGCCAGTTCATCGGCCTGGTCGAGGTCGGCCGCACGCTGGATGCGACGGCACGGCTCGCCCGCAGCATCGCGTCACTGTTCAATCCGATCCTCTACCCGAATACGACCCGCCACCTGGAGATCACCCAGGAGGAGATCGGCGCGCTGTCGGGCCTGTCCCGGCAGAACGCCAATCAATGCCTCAAGACGCTGGAGCGGGAGGGCCTGCTGCGCGTCGAATATGGCGGGGTGACCGTGCTCGATCTCGACCGGCTGCGCTGCTACGGGGACTAGATCCCGCCTTGCGTCGCGCCGATACGGGATTGATCCAACGCCTTGTTTTCCGTCGAGCTTGACCGGCGGCTTCGGCTGTGGACTGCTCGCCGGGAACTTCGGCCCGAGGGGGCGCGACGGTGTTGGAGTGAGTATGGCGGGGAAGGATTGCAGCGGCCGCGTGGCCCTGATCACGGGCGTCACGGGCCAGGACGGCGCCTATCTGGCCGAATATCTGCTCGGCCTTGGCTACACTGTGCACGGCATCAAGCGGCGGTCATCGTCCTTCAATACCGCGCGGGTGGATCATCTCTACCAGGATCCGCACGAAGGCAACGTCCCGTTCCTGCTGCATTACGGCGACATGACCGATTCCACCAACCTGATCCGGCTGGTGCAGCAGATCCGCCCCGACGAGATCTACAATCTCGCGGCCCAGAGCCATGTCGGCGTCAGCTTCGAGAGTCCGGAATACACGGCCAATGCCGACGCGCTCGGGGTTCTGCGCTTGTTGGAAGCCATTCGCATTCTCGGCATGGAGAAGCAGACGCGGTTCTACCAGGCCTCGACCTCGGAGCTGTACGGCCTGGTGCAGGAGATCCCGCAGCGGGAGACGACACCGTTCTATCCGCGCTCGCCCTATGGCTGCGCCAAGCTGTACGGCTACTGGATCACGGTGAACTATCGCGAGGCCTATGGGATGTTCGCCTGCAACGGCATCCTGTTCAACCACGAGAGCCCGATCCGTGGCGAGACCTTCGTGACCCGCAAGATCACCCGCGGCGTCGCCCGCATCGAGACCGGCCTGGAGGAGACGATCTATCTCGGCAATCTCGAGGCCAAGCGCGACTGGGGCCATGCGCGCGATTATGTCGAGGGCATGCACCGTATCCTGCAGGCCGATACGCCTGACGATTTCGTGCTGGCGACCGGCGAGACCCATTCGGTGCGCGAGCTGGTCGAGCTCGCCTTCGCCGAGGTCGATCGCCGCATCGAATGGCGCGGCGAGGGGGTCGAGGAGACCGGGATCGACGCGAGATCCGGCAAGGCGGTGGTGCGGATCGACCCGACCTATTTCCGCCCGACCGAGGTCGACCTCCTGATCGGCGATTGCAGCAAGGCGCGCGACAAGCTCGGATGGAAACCAAGGACGAGCTTCGCCCAACTGGTCAAGGAGATGGTCGCCAGCGATCTGTGCGCCGCACGGCGGGAGGCGAGCAGTGGCCACGCCATTTGATCTCCGCGGCAAGCGTGCCTTCGTCGCCGGCCATCGCGGCATGGTCGGCAGCGCGCTGGTGCGGCGGTTGGCGAGCGAAGGCGTCGAACTGCTGACGGTGCCGCGCAGCGAGGTCGATCTGCGCGACCAGGCGGCGGTGTTCTCATGGTTTGCGCGCGCCCGGCCGCAGGCCGTTTTCCTCGCCGCGGCGAAGGTCGGCGGCATCGTCGCCAACAACACGCTGCGTGCCGAGTTCATCTACGAGAACATCGCCATCGCCACCAACGTCATCCACGCCGCGCATGTGAACGGTGCCGAGAAGCTGATGTTTCTCGGGTCCTCCTGCATCTATCCCAAGCTCGCCCCCCAGCCGTTGCGCGAGGATTCGATGCTGACCGGGCCGCTGGAGCCGACCAACGAGCCCTACGCGATCGCCAAGATCGCCGGCATCAAGATGGTCGAGGCCTATCGCAGCCAGTATGGCGCCGATTTCATCAACGTGATGCCGACCAATCTCTATGGCCCCGGCGACAACTACCATCCCGAGTACAGCCACGTCGTTGCGGCGCTGATCCGCCGCTTCCATGAGGCGAGGCTCGCCGATGCGCCGGAGGTGGTGGTCTGGGGCACGGGAACGCCGCGGCGCGAATTCCTCTATGTCGACGACATGGCGGATGCCTGCGTGTACCTGATGAAGACCTATTCGGAGGCGGGGCTGGTCAACATCGGCACCGGCGAGGACATCACGATTGCCGATTTCGCCCGTGTGGTCGCGGCGACGGCCGGCTATCGGGGACGGATCAGCTTCGACACCTCGCGCCCCGACGGCACGCCGCGCAAGCTGCTCGACATCTCGCGGCTGGCAAAGCTCGGCTGGCGCGCGACGACGTCGCTGAAGGAAGGCATCGCGCGCGCGTATCAAGCGTTTCTGCAGGAGACGGGGCAGGCCGCCCCCTAACCCTCCGCTGTCGTCCCGGCGAACGCCGGGACCCATACCGCGGACGCTATCTGGGAACGGGGCTGGTAGTTGCCTGCCTCATCGCGATCGGTGGCTATAGGTCCGGGGTCAAGCCCGGGACGACACTGTTAGTAACGCGCCGCTGGCGGCACTTTCACACCCAGCGCCTTGGCCATCGCCGAGATCAGCGGCTTCATGAAATAGGCCTCGCCCGCCGGTGTGATCGACGGCGTCAGCCCATGCGCAGCCAGCTCCTCCGTCACCACAGGCCCGACGGAGGCGATCTGCGTGCGTGCCAGTCCCTCACGCAGGCGTGCCTCGACGCCGTGCGCCCTGGCGACGTCGAACAGCCGCCGCGGCTGGCCCGAACTCGTCAGCGCGATCGCGTCAACCTTGCCGGCGATCATCTCGTCGATCGCGGTGAGGATGTTCGCGTCCGCCGCCTTGGCATCATAGACATAGGGCAGCACCGGATCGACCTCGGCGCCGCCAGCCTTGATCGCGCCGATCAGCGCCGAATGATCCTTGTCGGGATAGAGCTGCAGGCCGAGCCGATGGCCCGTGAGGTCGTAGCCTGCCAGCAGTTCGGCCACGCCTTCCGAGGTCGGCTTCTCCGTGGTGACCTGCGCTTCCAGGCCCAGCTCGCGCAAGGCGCGCCCCGGCTTGGGACCGCGGGTGAACTTCCGGGCCTTGCCAATCGCGGCGATGAACTCGGCCTCGACGCCGATCCGGCGCGCCACCGTCATCAACCGCCTGAGGCCCTCGCCGGTCATCAGCACGAGATCGTCGAACGGCCGTTCGTTACAGCGGCGAATCCAGGCCTCGATCGGCGCCGGGTCCGGCGCATCCTCGATCGTGAACATCGGACATTGCAGCACGTCGGCGCCCTGCTCGGCGAGCAGCCGGGAGAACTGCGCCTCCTCGCGGGTTTCGAGGATCAGGATGCGGTTGCCGGTCAGCCTGTCAGCCATGACGATGCTCGAAGTTTGAGAGTTGATATTTTGTTCATCCTGCCCATGGGCCGAGCGTTGGCGCAAGCGCGCGGAGGGTGATAGAGCAGGGCCCGAACGGGCGCCAAGCCTGCCGCATCATTCACCCTTCGTCCTCCGCCCGGTAACGTCACGCCATGTCCGACCACCAATATGTCCTGACCCTGTCCTGCCCGGATCGTCCCGGGATCGTCTCGGCCGTCTCCACCTTCCTCGCCCATAACGGCCAGAACATTCTCGACGCCCAGCAGTTCGGCGACTTCGAGACGGGTCATTTCTTCATGCGCGTGGTGTTCACGGCGGCCGACCTCGCGGTCAACCTGCCGGCGCTGCAGACCGGATTCGCCGCGATTGCCGAACGCTTTGCGATGGACTGGCAGATGCGCGACCGCGCCGGGCAGCGCCGGGTGATGCTGCTGGTGTCGAAGTTCGACCATTGCCTCGTCGACATCCTCTATCGCTGGCGCACCCGCGACCTCGCGATGATTCCGACCGCGATCGTCTCCAACCATCCGCGCGAGACCTATGCCGGGCTCGATTTCGGCGACATTCCGTTCCACCACATGCCCGTCACCAAGGACACCAAGCGCGACCAGGAGCAGGCCATCCTGAAGCTGGTCGATGAGACCAGGACCGATCTCGTCGTGCTGGCGCGCTACATGCAGATCCTGTCGGACGAGATGTCAGCGAGCCTGTCGGGCCGCTGCATCAACATCCACCATTCGTTCCTGCCGGGCTTCAAGGGCGCGAAACCCTACCACCAGGCCTATGAGCGCGGCGTCAAGCTGATCGGCGCTACCGCCCATTACGTCACCCGCGATCTCGACGAGGGCCCGATCATCGACCAGGACGTCGAGCGAATCAGCCATCGCGACACCCCCGACGATCTCGTGCGCAAGGGCCGCGACATCGAGCGGCGCGTGCTGGCGCGGGCGATCCGCTATCACCTCGAGGACCGCGTCATCCTCAACGGCCGCAAGACCGTCGTCTTCATGGATTGATGTCGCCGCCGTCAGCGGCCGGGGGCGGTCGCCTGCGCGTTGGCGTTGGACTGCGTCTGCTTGTCGCGTTCGGCGGCCGGCAACTGCCGCTGCCGCTCGCGCTCCTGCATGAACCGGTCGTATTCGGGGGTGCCCGGCCGGGGTGGCGCGTCGGCCGGCAGGCCGCCGGCCCATTGCGGCATCAGATCGCCCATCCCCGCGCCGACCTTCTCATTGATCGACGAGCAGCCGGCGAGGATCGGCCCGGCCGCGGCCAGAAGCATCATCGCGGCCGGAAAGAGCCTGGTCCGGTGGGGGCGTCTGGCCGGCATTGACGGGGGACCTTTCGTGCTGCGGGCGACCCGCGGCCCGGACCCTAACGACTTGCCATCAATTGGTAAAATTTGGCCGTTCGATGGTTTGGGTATTAATATACCGATCACGGATCGGTGGTCCGTTGCGGAAACCTACCGTTCACGAAGCCTCCCATGATCGCCATTGACAACGGGGTCCCAAGTCCGCAGCGATGCGCCCGCGATATCGTGAACGAGATCGCACGGTTAAGACAACAATGGCCGGGGGCTGCGGTCCTGATCCGACCAGGGAGGTAGTTTCAATGTTCGTGCGAAACAAGACACTGACGCTCGCCGCCAGTGCGGCGCTCGCCGCGGCTGCGCTCGCGTCCGGTGCGGCGCGGGCCGAAGACGTGTTCAAGATCGGCCTGATCGTGCCGATGACCGGCGGCCAGGCGTCGACCGGCAAGCAGATCGACAATGCCATCAAGCTCTACATGCAGCAGAACGGCGACACCGTCGCCGGCAAGAAGATCCAGGTCATCCTCAAGGACGACGCGGCGCTGCCGGACAACACCAAGCGTCTGGCGCAGGAGCTGATCGTCAACGACAAGGTCAACGTCATCGCCGGTTTCGGCGTGACACCGGCGGCCTTCGCCGCCGCGCCGCTTGCCACCCAGGGCAAGATCCCGGAAGTCGTAATGGCGGCCGGCACCTCCATCATCACCGAGAAGTCGCCCTACATCGTCCGCACCAGCTTCACGCTGCCGCAGTCCTCGACGATCATCGGCGACTGGGCGGTCAAGAACGGCATCAAGAAGGTCGCCACGCTGACCTCGGACTACGCGCCGGGCAACGACGCGCTGGCCTCGTTCAAGGAGCATTTCACCGCCGGCGGCGGCGAGATCGTCGAGGAAATCAAGGTTCCGCTGGCAAACCCCGACTTCGCTCCGTTCCTGCAGCGCATGAAGGACGCCAAGCCGGATGCCATGTTCGTGTTCGTGCCGGCCGGCCAGGGCGGCAACTTCATGAAACAATATGCCGAGCGCGGCCTCGACAAGAGCGGCATCAAGGTGATCGGACCGGGTGACGTCACCGACGACGACCTGCTCAACGACATGGGCGACGCCGTGCTCGGCGCCGTCACCGCGCACATCTATTCGGCGGCGCATCCGTCGGCGAAGAACAAGGAGTTCGTCGCGGCCTACAAGAAGGCGTTCAACAGCCGTCCGGGCTTCATGGCGGTCGGCGGTTACGACGGCATCCATCTGATCTACGAGGCGCTGAAGAAGACCGGTGGCAAGACCGACGGCGATTCCCTGCTTGCTGCGATGAAGGGCATGGCCTGGGAGAGCCCACGCGGTCCCATCTCGATCGATCCGGAGACGCGCGACATCGTTCAGAACGTCTACATCCGCAAGGTCGAGAAGGTCGACGGCGAGCTCTACAACGTCGAGTTCCAGACCTTCGAGGCCGTCAAGGATCCGGGCAAGGCCAAGAAGTGACGCGATAGGCGTCATCTCGAGCGCGCACGAACGGTGCGCTCCCTCCCCCGCGTGCGGGGGAGGGCTGGGGTGGGGGTACCCCACGGCACACGCGTCGTGTGGAGAGATGTCCCCCACCGGGATCACATCGTTCAGATGCGATCCGACCTCCCCCCGGAGGCGGGGGAGGCGCAGACCGAGCAAGCATTGAATGCATGCCCTTCGGATGAAGGGATGACTGGGGACTGAAACTAGACTCCATGACCGCCATCCTCACCAACCTCTTCGACGGCGTCGCCTACGGCATGCTGCTGTTCGTGCTGGCCTGCGGGCTCGCCGTGACGCTCGGCCTGATGAACTTCGTCAACCTCGCCCATGGCGCCTTCGCCATGGCCGGCGGCTACGTCTGCGCCGTGCTCGTCAACCGGATGGGGTGGCCGTTCTTCGCGGCGCTGCCGCTGGCCTTCGTCGCGAGCGCCATGATCGGCGCGCTGCTGGAGCGGACGCTCTATCAGCATCTCTATGCGCGCAGCCATCTCGACCAGGTGCTGTTCTCGATCGGGCTCGTCTTCATGACGGTGGCCGCGGTCGACTACATCATGGGCTCCTCGCGAATCTTCATCAATCTGCCCGACGTGCTGCAGGGCCAGTTCGACGTCTTCGGCGTTGGCATCGGCCGCTATCGGCTGATGATCATCGTCATCTGCGGGCTGCTCACGGTGGGGCTGCAGCTGGTGCTCTCCAAGACGCGGTTCGGCAGCCGGCTGCGTGCCGCCGTCGATGATCCGCGCGCGGCGAGCGGCCTCGGCATCAACGTGCCGCAGGTGTTCGCCTTCACCTTCGCGTTCGGCTGCGGGCTCGCCGGCCTGGGCGGCGCGCTCAGCGCCGAGATTCTCGGCCTCGATCCGTACTTCCCGCTGAAATTCATGATCTACTTCCTGATCGTGGTCACCGTGGGCGGCTCGTCCTCGATCACCGGCCCGTTCCTCGCCTCGCTGCTGCTCGGCATCGGCGACGTCGCCGGCAAATACTACGTGCCGAAGCTCGGCCCCTTCGTCATCTACACCATCATGATCGTGATCCTGATCTGGCGTCCGAACGGCCTGTTCGGCCGCACGGCGACGCGGTGAGGATCGCATGACCACGAACGCACAAACCGAGGTCGGATTTCACGCCAGGCAGCACGGCCGCTGGCACTGGAGCGAGTTCGCCTTCTGGATCGTCGTGCTGGCGGTCGGACTGGCGTTTCCCTCGCGCTACCTGATCATGACCGAGATCCTGCGGCTGGCGCTGTTCGCGCTGTCGCTCGACCTGATCCTCGGCTATGCCGGCATCGTCTCGCTCGGCCACGCCGCCTTCTTCGGCGTCGGCGCCTATTGCGCGGGCCTGCTCTCGGTGCACGGCATCATCAACGAGCCGGTGCTGGCGCTGATCGTGGCCGGCCTCACCGCCACCGTGCTTGGCTTCGCCACCAGCTTCCTGGTCATCCGCGGCGTCGACCTGACGCGGCTGATGGTGACGCTCGGCATCGCGCTGTTGATGGAGGCGCTGGCGGAGCGCTTCTCCAACATCACCGGCGGCACCGACGGTCTCCAGGGCATCGACATCCAGCCGATCTTCGGCGTGTTCGCCTTCGACATGTTCGGCAAGACCGGGTTCTTCTATGCGCTCGCGGTGCTGTTCGTGCTGTTCCTGCTGGCGCGGACGATCGTGCATTCCCCCTTCGGTCTGTCGCTGCGCGCGATCAAGAACAATCCGTTGCGCGCCGCCGCCGTCGGCATTCCCGTCAACAAGCGCCTGATCGCGATCTACACCGTCGGCGCGTTCTACGCCGGCATTGCCGGGGCGCTGTTCACCCAGACCACGGCGCTGGCCTCGCTCGACGTGTTCTCGTTCGAGCGCTCCGCCGACCTCGTGCTGATGCTGGTCATCGGCGGATCCGGCTATCTCTATGGCGGGCTGATCGGCGCCGCCGTGTTCCGGATGCTGCAGGAGCTGTTCCAGTGGATCACGCCGCAATACTGGATGTTCTGGATCGGCCTCGTGCTCGTTGTCATCGTTCTGGTCGGCCGCCATCGCATCCACGCCTATGCGCTGTGGCTGCCCAATCTCATCCTTCGGCAGATCGCCGGCCGCAAGGCCGCGGTGGCCCTCACCGATAACGAGGCGCCATGACCTACGCATTGGAAACCCGCGGCCTCGACAAGCATTTCGGCGGCCTCCATGTCACCCGCAATCTGTCGCTGCAGATCGCGCCGGGCGCGCGCCATGCGCTGATCGGTCCGAACGGCGCCGGCAAGACCACGGTCATCAATCAGCTCACTGGCGTGCTGGAGCCGAGCGCGGGGCGCATCCTGCTCGAAGGCCAGGACATCACCGACCTGCCCGTGCACAAGCGCGTGCTGCGCGGCCTGTCGCGCACCTTCCAGATCAACCAGCTCTATCCGGACCTCACGCCGCTGGAGACGATCGGGCTCGCGGTCTCCGAGCGACTCGGCGGCGGCGGCAACTGGTGGCGGCGCATGGGCACGCGCGACGACATCAATGCCGAGATCGCCGAGACCTTGGAACGCTTCCGGCTACTCGACGTGATGAACGATCGCACCTCGACCTTGCCCTATGGCAAGCAGCGCCTGCTGGAGATCGCGGTCGCGATCGCCGCGCGCCCGCGCGTTCTGCTCCTCGACGAGCCCGCCGCCGGCGTGCCCGAGGGCGAGCGCAAGGATATTCTCGCCGCCGTCGCGGCGCTGCCGCGCGACGTGACGGTGCTCTTGATCGAGCACGACATGGATCTCGTCTTCTCCTTCGCCGACCGCATCTCGGTTCTCGTCTCCGGCGCGCTGCTGGTCGAGGGCGCGCCCGACGAGGTCGCGCGCGATCCGCAGGTCAAGGCCGTCTATCTCGGCGAGGCCGCGTGATGACCGATCTGCTGACAATCGAGAACCTGCGCGCCGGCTACGGCCAGGCGGTCGTGCTGCCGGACATGTCGCTGAAGCTGCCCGAGGGGCAGGTGCTGGCGCTGCTTGGCCGCAACGGCACCGGCAAGACCACGCTGATCAACTCCATCGTCGGAGTCACCCGCCGCTTCTCCGGCAAGCTCGCGTTGGCCGGCACCGACATCACGGCTCTTCGCGCCGACCAGCGCGCCCGCGCCGGCATCGGCTGGGTGCCGCAGGAGCGCAACATCTTCCGCTCGCTCACGGTGGAGGAGAACATGACCGCGGTGGCGCAGCCCGGACCCTGGACGGTCGAGCGCGTCTACCAGATGTTTCCGCGGCTCAAGGAGCGGCGCAACAATTTCGGCAACCAGCTTTCCGGCGGCGAGCAGCAGATGCTGGCGATCGGCCGCGCGCTGACGCTCAATCCCAAGGTGCTGCTGCTGGATGAGCCGACCGAAGGCCTCGCGCCGATCATCGTCGAGGAGCTGCTGGCTGCGATCGGCACCATCAGCCGCGCCGGCGGGCTGTGCTCCATCATCGTCGAGCAGCACGCGCAGAAGCTGCTGGCGCTGGCCGACCGTGTCGTGATCCTGGAGCGCGGCACCATCGTGCACGATGCGCCGTCGAGCGCCTTGAAGGCCGATCCGGCGCCCCTGGAGCGGCATCTCGGCGTCGCGAGCGCCGCCGCGCACTGACCTGATCGATAGGCTTGAACGCGACGAGCCGAAGCGTCATCATTGGTTGCGGGGACAGCGTGGCTCGCGCAATCGACCGAGGGCGCTTTGCCTGGAGACGGATTTGATGGGGTCACCTCAAGATTGCCCATCGAACGCGGTCGGAATTGGCCAGACCACCGCACCTGGCATGGATCGCGCCATGCCTCTCCACGATCTCTCTTCGACAGAATTGTATACCGACCGGATACGGGGTAGGGGATGGACCCAGTCCATCACGCTTTGCCCAGGTGACCAGCCAGGACAGATCGCGGCCGGTCCAACAACCCTATCCAACGAATCGACGCCTTCCAAGGAGTGAGCACATGCAACGCACCAAGCCCCCATTCCGCGCCGACGAAGTCGGCAGCCTCTTGCGGCCGCAGAAGATCAAGGAAGCCCGCGCCAAGCTCGAGAAGGGCGAGATCTCCGCTGACGATCTGCGCAAGATCGAGGACATGGAGATCGAGAAGGTCGTGCACCGCCAGGCTTCGACCGGCCTGAAGCTTGCGACCGACGGCGAGTTTCGCCGCTCCTGGTGGCATTTCGACTTCCTGGCGAAGCTGACCGGCTGCGAGCTGTTTCATCCGGACGCCGGCATCCAGTTCACCGGGGTGCAGACCCGTCATGACGCCGTGCGCGTTATCGGCAAGCTGGACTTCCCTGCCGACCATCCGATGCTCGATCATTTCCGTTTCCTCAAGAAGCACGCCGACACCGCGCATGTGACGGCGAAGATGACGATCCCGTCGCCGGCCGTGCTGCACTTCCGAGGCGGCCGCAAATCGATCTCCAAGGACGTCTATCCCGATCTCGACGCCTTCTACGAGGATCTTGGCAAGACCTACCGCAAGGCCGTGAAGGCGTTCTACGACGCCGGCTGCCGCTATCTGCAGTTCGACGACACCGTGTGGGCCTATCTGTGCTCGCAGGACGAGCTGAAGAAGGCGCGCGAGCGCGGCGACAATCCCGACGGCCTGCAGCAGATCTATTCGCGCATCATCAACTACGCGATCGCCGAGCGTCCCGCCGACATGACCATCACCACCCATGTCTGCCGCGGCAATTTCCGCTCGACCTGGATCTCCTCGGGCGGCTACGAGCCGGTTGCGGAGACCATGCTCGCCAACACCAACTACGACGGCTATTTCCTGGAATATGACAGCGAGCGTGCCGGCGGCTTCGAGCCCCTGCGCTTCCTGCCCAAGGGCAACAAGGTCGTCGTCGTCGGTCTCGTCACCTCGAAGGTCGGCGAGCTCGAGAAGAAGGACGACATCAAGCGCCGCCTGGAAGAGGCCTCGAAGTTCGCCCCGCTCGACCAGCTCGCGCTGTCGCCTCAATGCGGCTTCGCCTCCACCGAGGAAGGCAACATCCTGAGCGAGGAAGAGCAGTGGGCCAAGCTGCGCCTTTGCGTCGAGCTCGCCGAGGAGATCTGGGGCAAGTAATCAGCTGCCTGAGGCAGCGCGCCTGGCGATCAGGCGATGATCAATGACGTGGAAGCGGGGCCGGAGCAATCCGCCCCGCTTCGTTTTTGCGCAGCAGCGCGCGGCGGATCAGTCGCTGGGCGGGGGCCTCGAAGCCGGCATAAGTGAGATATGCCGCCGTCAGGGTCAGTCCCATGAAGCCGATCCAGAACAGCTGGCTGCCGTACGGGATCGGTTGGCCCCAGGACGCGAATGCCAGCGCGATCATGAGCTGGATCGGGAAGTGCAGCAGGTAGCACGAATAGGTCATGTTGCCCGCGGCCTGCAGCAGATCTTCGACACGCTTGGGCAGTGTCAGCGGGGTTGTGCAGACGAACAACAGGAGCGGTGTGTAGACGAGCAGGAGCGCTGCCGCGCGCTCGGCGAGCGCGATGCCTGACACCCGCAGCGCCAAGGGAATGCCGACGACGGCGCAGGCGGCGAGCGCCTCCAGTTTTGGCCGGTACGGGGCATCGGCAACGCTCTGCCGTGCCATCGCGGCGAGGCCACCAGCATAGAAGAACACGAAACACTTGCCGACCAGCGTCCCGCTCGCGATCCCGGCCAGGATCATCGCCAGGTTCAACAGCGGCGATGCGGTGACGAAACGCAGCGCCAGGAAGAACGCGGCATAGACCAGCACCTCGATCGAGACCGACCAGATCGGGCCGTTGAAGCTGACCCCGGTCGGCGGCAGCCAGTCGCTCGCCATGAAAAGCTGGGCGACGAAATGAGCGAGATCGTTGCTCTGGTAGACGAAGAAGAAGCCGTGCTGCGCGACATAGAGGGCCTGCAGCCCCGCGACCAGCAGCAGCGTTGCGAGATGCAGCGGATAGAGCCGCGACAGCCGGTTGACGAAGAAGGTCCAGCCGTCGACCGCGCCATCCGGGATGAGCGCGCTGTACTTCCAGAAGAAGATGAACCCGGAGATGCACCAGAAGATCACCACGCCGTATTCGCCGAGCTCGTAGAACGGGAACAGCACGCGGTAGAATGGCAATTCGCTTCGGACGAGATCGACCGGCGCGTCGGCGACGTAGGCGAAGTGCGGATAGTGCCACAACAGCACCGAGATCGTGGCGATGAAACGCAGCAGCTCGAGCCCGAGCAGCTTGTGAGTCCCAGACGATGTCGATGTGTGAGGCAGGGCCATGCGGTGATCGTTAACCGTCTCGACGGGATGTGCGCCCAATCCTAGCCGGCGCGAAGTGAAGGAATGTTTTCGCAGCCTGCGGATCAGCGGCAGGCGAGCTCGGTTCCTTGCAGGATCGCCTGGTCCCAGGACCGATAGCCCGTGGCATTCAGATGGATGCCTTCGAGCGTGAACGGCGATTCCATCGGCGGCAGGGGCAGGAAGGTCGCGCCGGTGCGCCTTGCGAGGTCCGGCAGCACGGCGCGATAGCCGGTGATGCTCGCCGTGGCGGCCTTCTCCATGGCCGGCGTGAATGGCCCGCGCGCCTCGACGGAGGGAAACTCGGCGATGAAGATGCGCGTGGTGAGCTTTGACAGCTCGCGCAGCAGGGCCTCGTAGCGCGCAGCGAAGACCTCGCTGGAGTCGGGCTTGGCGGCCAGCGCGTCGTTCACGCCGAGCGAGACGATGATCGCGAACGGCCGTTTCGGCCCGAGTGCGGGCTTCAGCCAGCCGGCGAGATCGCTGCGCGTCCCGGCGCCGGCGAGACCGGCGTTGACGACCGGATGCCCGCAGGCGTTGGCCGGCAGCGTCGCCGCCTCGACGATGCTGTCACCGAGCACGATGATCGGGTCATCGGGGCGAGCCAGCAGATTGTAGTGGACGACGAGCTGGCGGACCATGCGGTGGTCGCTGCCGGACGGTGTCGCCGAGCGGCGTGCCAGCACGAACGTCGCGGCTGCCGCGGTGATCACCGCAAACAGCACGAATCCCAGCCGCGCCTGCGTTTTCGCTGCCATATGGACGATCGATGCCCTGATGTGACCCGACCGTAGGATGAATTCGCAAACGGAGCTCTAATTCGTCCGCGTCCAGGTCGAGGAACGGCAGATGACGCCGCCGAAGGCGCAGCCGGCCGTGGTCAGCGTGCCGCCGGACAGGGTCATCTTGGCATCGTAGGTCTTGCCGTCGTCGGGATTGCTGTAGCTGCCGGCCCAGGCGTTGGGTCCGGTCGGCTTCATGCCGGAGAACAGCCGCTGGCCGACCTTGGCGGGGGTAACCGTGCCTTCCTTGATCCAGACCAGCGTGCCGCAGATGGCGCCGCCGCAGGGCGCGAATCTGACCTTGGAGGCGCCGCTTTCGCGCAGCCAGACGCCGCTGACATCGTCGGCGAGCGCCGGGCCTGCCGCCAGCACGAGCGACACACCTAGTCCGACAACGAAACGACCGATCATGCGAGCCTCCCTCATCCTTCGAGACGAACTTGTTGCTAGCGGATCGTGTCGGCGATGCGGCGGGCCGACGGCGACACGCTTGGTCTCCATTGTTCAGAAAGGATATCAGGATTCGGGCGTGCCGCACCTGTCTCGCGGGCTGTGATGGTCGGGCTGTGGCAGTGCCTGCCCAGCCGCAGGTTTATCTCGCCGCCAGATAGACTTCGCCAAGCAGCGAGGAATTCGACCACGGCACCTGCCGGTTCTTGGTGCCGGCCACGACCTCGGCGCGTACGCGCGTCAGCATCTGCTGCACCTCGAGCCCGGGCGTGCCGATGTGGCGCGACAGCGCCGCCGAGAACGGGCTGTTGTCGCCGTCGCCGTCGAGCGCGACCTTGCCCGGCGCGGTCGCGAACGCGATCAGCGTGCCGGCCTCGGACGTCGCGCCAGCACCGAGCGACGATGGTGCGGCCAGCCCGGTGGCGCTGAGACCCCGGCCGGGTCCGGCGCTTGCCGTCTCCGGCGGCGCGAACGGATTGTTGCGGCAGGCATCGAGGATCAGGATGTTGGTGCGGACCTGGTCGTCGAGCCCGGCCAGGATCTGGTCCATGTCGACCATTGCCGTGACCACATCGCTGCCCGCGGACGGTGCGATGTCGGTGGGCAGGAGATAGTTGCGGCCGTCGATCTGCACGCCGTGGCCGGCATAGAACACGACGGCCACCTGCGCCCGCGTCGCCTCGCGCAGGAAGTCGCGCGTCTTGGCCTGCATCGCCGCGCGGTCGAGATCGATGCCCTCAGTCACCGTGAAGCCGATGTCGCGCAGGCTCCTGGCGATTGCTCGCGCATCGCGCGGCGGATTGGGCAGTGGCTGCACGTGAGCGTAGGCCCCGTTACCGATGACCAGCGCCATGCGCTGCCCCGTCGGCGCCGCTGCGGCCGAGGAGGGGGCCGTGGATTCCGGCCGCGGCTGGGGGCGCACCACCGCCTCCGACAGCAGCGACAGACGCACCCTGGCGGTGGCCTGGTTGGCCTTGCTGCCGGCATCGGATGCGGTCGGCGTCAGCGCCGCGGCGTAATCCGCCTTGGCCGCGTCGAACTCGCCCTTGGCCTCATAGGCCAGCGCACGATGCACATGGGCAGCGATGACGACGCTGCCCGGCGGCGTCATCACGTTGGCCGGCGGATTCTGCGCGAGCCGGACCGCCTCCGAAGCGTCGGCGACGGCGCGGTCGAGATGGCCCTTGGCGCGCCAGATCACACTGCGGTTGATCAGCGGCGAGGCCAGCGCCGGATCGAGCCGGATCGCCTCGTTGATGTCGCCAAGCGCGCCGTCGAGGTCGCCGGTCGCTTCCTTGGAGATGCCGCGATTCTGCCAGGACAGCGCGGATTTCGGCATCAGCCTGATCGCCTGGTCGTAGTCGGCGATCGCCTTGGCGTAGTCGCCGGTGCCGCGATAGGCGTTGCCGCGGTTGTGGAAGAGCGTGCCGCTCGGCGCGCCGCTCTTGATGGCGTCGTTGAAGTCGGCGATCGCGATCTCGTACTCGCCTTTGTCGTAGTAGGCCGAGCCGCGCAGATTGTAGATCGCCTGCGCCGGTGCCAGCCGCAGCGCCTCGGTGGCATCGGCGATCACGTGGGTGTAGTCGCCCTTCTTGTTCCAGCCGACCGCGCGCCAGAAATAGATCGTCGCCAGCTGGCTGCCGGAAAACACCTTCAGCGCGATGATCTTGTTGCAGGCGGCGATCATCTGGTCCGCAGGCGTCGTCTCGGTGGTGCAGATCAGGCCGAGCTGGGACTTCGACTGGGCGAGGCCGGGAGACGTCCAGAGGGCAGCCAGCAGCGGTATCAGCAGCAGGAGGGAGCGGCGCATCGGCACGGACCGTGGGGACGAGAGGCAGGAACCTATCCGGTTTGTTGCGTCCGGAAGGGTCCGGGTTCAGGCTCTTTCCAATGGTGGGCAGATGGTGCTAGGACGTTGGGCCAAGGGCGCGCTGCCCACTTACATTTCCCACCCGTCGGACCGAATGAAGAACGACCAGCTGCTCGCCCAGATCACGGAGTTCTGCCGCCAGTCGGACATGGCGGAATCGACGTTCGGCCGCCGGGCCGTGAACGACGGCAAGCTCGTGCAGCGGCTGCGCGAGGGCAAGCGCATCACCATCGATACGCTGGACCGCATCCAGGCCTATATCGCGGCTTCCACCGGCACGCTGCCGCCGCCGCGGCTCGACGTCGTGCCGGAGAAGCGCGATCCCAAGAGCAATTTCCGCTTCTTCGAGAACCGCCAGAAATACCTGCTGTTCGTGCACACCTGCAGCGAGAAGCGGGTGGTGGCCGAGCGTGTCGGCCTCGAGCTCGCCAGCATCCATCCGCGGCCGCCGGCGCTGCGGCTGTTCGACGCCGGCGTCGGCGACGGCACCGTGCTGTCGAAGGTGCTGCGCACCATGCACGGCCGTTTTCCGCACATTCCGTTCTACGTCGCCGGCAAGGAGCTGAGCCTCGAGGACGTCCGGCTGACACTGGAGAAGGTGCCGGACCGGCTGTTCGAGCATCCGGCCAGCGTGTTCGTGTTCACCAACATGAATTATGCCGAGGCGCCCTGGCTGACGCCGGCGTCGCCTTCGGTCGCGGCGTCGATGGTCTGGCACGAGGTCGTGCTGCAGGGCGATTCGTCCGGGGATTTCGAGGCCCAGATCACCGCGCTGAAGCCGTTTCTGGAGCAGAACTGGCGCGCCAACGTCTCGCAGCGCACCGGCATGCCGGTCTATGAACGGCCGATCGCGCTGGTGCTGTACCGCGAGGACCACCGCTTCCTGCTCGACGGCATCATCCCGCGGGCCGGACGGGTCGAGGCCAATTTCGACCTGATCATCGCCTCCCAGCCCTACCGTGCCCGGTCCTCGGTCAATTTTCGCGCCAAGCGCATCATCGCACCGCTGGCGCGTGCCTTAAAGCCGGGCGGTCGGCTGATCGGAATCCACTCCCACGGCCAGGATCCCGGCCTGGACATCATCCAGGCGGTCTGGCCCGGAGAAAATCCTTTCTCGGTCAGCCGCCATGAGCTATTGCGCGCCGTGAAATACGAGCTGGGCTCCAGTGGGCGAGACTTAAATTTTAACGCCTATGCGGACAATCGCTCGATTTTCAGGTATGAGATGGAGGCTCTGCCCAACGAGGTCACCGGTGCGATCGGAACCTCGACGGCCTTTGCAGCCTGGAACGCGGCGGTGTATGTCGCGCAGATCGAGGAAGACCGCCTGACCGAGGTGGCCCACTCGTCTCGTGCGCTCGACGCCGCCAGAGAGGTTCTGCGAAAGCACAACGGGCTGTGGTTCTACGACGAGTCCTACGTCATCTCGCGGCGTCGCGACTGACATCCTGGGATCAGGACAGTTGGGATCAAGAGACTTGGGATCGAGAGACTTGGGATCAATACAAATGACCGCCGTGGGCGGCAAAGAAGGGGTTGCTTGATGCGCGCGTCTTATCTGTTCACCTCGGAGTCGGTGTCCGAGGGCCATCCGGACAAGGTCTGCGACCGTATTTCCGACGAGATCGTCGACCTGTTCTACCGTGAAGGGCCGAAGGCCGGCATCGACCCCTGGCAGATCCGCGCCGCCTGCGAGACGCTCGCCACCACCAACAAGGTCGTGATCGCCGGCGAGACCCGCGGCCCGGCCTCGGTCACCAACGAGCACATCGAGCACGTCGTGCGCGAAGCCATCAAGGACATCGGCTACGAGCAGGAAGGTTTTCACTGGAAGACCTGCGATATCGAGATCCTGCTGCATCCGCAGTCGGCCGACATCGCCCAGGGCGTCGACGCGCTGCAGCCCGGCGAAGTCAAGGAAGAGGGCGCCGGCGACCAGGGCATCATGTTCGGCTACGCCTGCAACGAAACGCCCGATCTGATGCCGGCGCCGATCTTCTACGCCCACAAGATCCTGCGCCTGATCTCCGAAGCCCGCCACTCCGGCGTCGAGAAGGTGCTCGGCCCGGACTCCAAGAGCCAGGTCACCGTGCGCTATGAGAACGGCAAGCCGGTCGGCGTGCGCGAGATCGTCGTCTCGCATCAGCATCTGGTCGAGGACATGACCTCGGCGCAGGTGCGCGAGCGCGTCGAGCCCTACGTCCGCGAGGCGCTGCCGAAGGACTGGATCACCAAGGACACGATCTGGCACATCAACCCGACCGGCAAGTTCTTCATCGGCGGCCCCGATGGCGACACCGGCCTGACCGGCCGCAAGATCATCGTCGACACCTATGGCGGCGCGGCTCCGCATGGCGGCGGCGCGTTCTCCGGCAAGGATCCGACCAAGGTCGACCGCTCGGCGGCCTATGCTGCGCGCTATCTCGCCAAGAACATCGTCGCCGCTGGTCTGGCTGATCGCTGCACCTTGCAGCTCGCCTACGCGATCGGCGTGGCGCGGCCGCTGTCGATCTACATCGACACCCACGGCACGGGTAAGGTTTCCGAGGACAAGCTGGAGAAGGCGGCGGCCGAGGTCATGAACCTCACCCCGCGCGGCATCCGCTCGCATCTCGACCTCAACCGCCCGATCTACGCGCGCACCGCGGCCTACGGTCATTTCGGCCGCACGCCGGACAACGAGGGCGGCTTCTCCTGGGAGAAGACCGACCTCGCCGAGGCGTTCAAGCGCGCGGTGTAAGCATTGCCGGCGCTTGCCGCCTGAATGTTCGAGGCGTCATGGCCGGGCTTGTCCCGCCTGCGCGGCCGAAGCCGCTTCGGCGAGGCGGAGGCCCGGCCATCCACGTCTTGAGTTGAGGTGACTGATACGACTGACGACGTGGATGCCCGGCACGAGGCCGGGCATGACGAACCATTGCTGTTCGATTTGCTGAATGTCGCGTTCGCGCGAAGACAGAGGATGATCTCATGACCGCCTTCAACGACTACATCGTCAAGGACATTTCGCTCGCCGAGTTCGGCCGCAAGGAGATCTCGCTCGCTGAGACCGAGATGCCCGGCCTGATGGCGACGCGCGAGGAGTATGGCCCGAAGCAGCCGCTGAAGGGCGCGCGCATCGCAGGCTCGCTGCACATGACCATCCAGACCGCGGTCCTGATCGAGACGCTGAAGGCGCTCGGCGCCGACATCCGCTGGGTCTCCTGCAACATCTATTCGACCCAGGACCACGCGGCCGCCGCGATCGCCGCCGCCGGCATTCCGGTGTTCGCCGTCAAGGGCGAGACGCTGGTCGACTACTGGGACTACACCGCAAAACTGTTCGACTGGCATGGCGGCGGCCATCCCAACATGATCCTCGATGACGGCGGCGACGCCACCATGTACGTCCATCTCGGCCTGCGCGCCGAGAACGGCGATGCGGCGTTCCTCGACAAGCCGGCCTCCGAGGAAGAGGAGGTGTTCTTCGCGCTTCTGAAGAAGCAGCTCAAGGAGAAGCCGAAGGGCTACTTCGCCGAGATCGCCAAGTCGATCAAGGGCGTCTCGGAGGAGACCACCACGGGCGTGCACCGCCTGTACGACATGCAGAAGGCCGGCACGCTGCTGTGGCCCGCGATCAACGTCAACGACAGCGTCACCAAGTCGAAGTTCGACAACCTCTATGGCTGCCGCGAGTCGCTGGTCGACGGCATCCGCCGCGGCACCGACGTGATGATGTCGGGCAAGGTCGCGATGGTCGCGGGCTTCGGCGACGTCGGCAAGGGCTCGGCCGCCTCGCTGCGCCAGGCCGGCTGCCGCGTCATGGTCTCCGAGATCGACCCGATCTGCGCTCTGCAGGCGGCGATGGAGGGCTATGAGGTCGTCACGATGGAGGACGCCGCGCCGCGCGCCGACATCTTCGTGACCGCCACCGGCAACAAGGACATCATCACCATCGAGCACATGCGCGCGATGAAGGATCGCGCCATCGTCTGCAACATCGGCCATTTCGACAACGAGATCCAGGTCGCCTCGCTGAAGAACCTGAAGTGGACCAACATCAAGCCGCAGGTCGACGAGATCACCTTCCCCGACGGCAAGCGCATGATCCTGCTGTCCGAAGGCCGCCTCGTGAACCTCGGCAATGCGATGGGCCACCCGTCCTTCGTGATGTCGGCGTCCTTCACCAACCAGACCCTGGCGCAGATCGAGCTTTACGCCAACAACAAGGACGGCAAGTACAAGAAGGAAGTCTACGTGCTGCCGAAGTCGCTGGACGAGAAGGTGGCGATGCTGCATCTCGCCAAGATCGGCGTGACCCTTACCAAGCTGCGTCCCGACCAAGCTTCCTATATCGGCGTCAAGCCGGAAGGCCCGTTCAAGTCGGACCACTACCGCTACTGAGTTCCGGCGCGACGCGCGGCGAGACGACGAAGGCCGGGGCATTGCCCCGGCCTTTTGCCTGAGTCATTGACGGTGCGGCAGTGGGGCGCCGTCATTGCGAGCGAAGCGAAGCAATCCAGAGTCGTGGGCGGGACTCTGGATTGTTTCGCTCCTCGCAATGACGGAGGTAGTGGCGCGCTCTACGACGTCGATGACAGGCTACCACCTGCAGCGAACGAAACGATCACCCCGTCCGCCGCGACGACAGCGCCGACGCCCGCACCGCCTTCGCCCGCTTGGCCGCATGATGCTCCGGTCGCGCGGCGATCCGCTTGCGCTTCTTCGTCTCCGTCGCCGCCACCTTCACGGCCGGACCGCGATGCTTGGCGTATTCCTCGCCGTCGACCGGGCCGACATGCGGCGGGTCGCGGTCGAGATAGGGCCGGCCGATGCCGAACGTCTTGCCGTTGGCGTCGACCCATTTCCACAGAGCCTCGGTCGCGACCCAGCGCTGCGCGCGCGTCGCGCCGTTGACGCTGACGATGTCAGCCGCGAGGCCATGGCCGTAGCCGCCGCGCAGGCTGCCGCCGTGATAGGAGCGATTGCTGGCCGCCTTCAGCCCGCTCGCGATCTCCTGGCGATAGTCGTCGCGGAATCCGCTGGTGATGCCCGGCGCGAGACCCGCGGCCTCGGCGGCGTGCAGGGTGTGAAACAGCTTCAGCTTGAAGCCGCGGTCCATGCCGCCGATCACATACTCCATCATGCTGCGGCCGACGCGGTCGGCCGCCTTCGGATCCTTCCAGGTGAAGTCATTGTCGACGAGCTTGGTGAACGCGCGCGTCACCTTCACCATGCGGCCCTTGCGCTTGACCGTGACGACGCGGCGCTCGGTCTCCCGGATCTTGTCGAGCTTCGGGGCGCGCTCATACAGCGCGAACAGATAGCGGTCGATGCAGGCATCGATGTCGGGGCACTCGTCGAGTATCTCGATGCGGTCGGCGCTGGCGACGGTGGGCCGGGGCGGTTCGGTTGCCGCGTTGGGAGCGGCCTGTTCGTCCGCCGGCAGGACGGCCGATGGGGTGATCGACGCGGTCGTCAGCGCAGGCTCGGCTGCGGTCGGCTGCGGCGACGTCGCGATCGGCTCCGCGACGATGGGCGGCGTCGCCGCCTCGATCTCGGCGGCAGCCGCGGGCCAAGCCGCCGCACAAGCTGCCAGGACAACGGACCGACACAACGCACGCGTCAGAAGCTGCTGCGAGCTCATCATCCGGTCTCCCCAAAATCCGAGCCCCTGCTGGTGAGGGGCGGTCAGGTATCCGATACCTGCGATTGTTCGGCGCTTGGCGGCGAGGTGCAATAACACGACGCCCGTGGCGAGCGGCTTTTGCGGGAACTGTGACATCAGCGCAACGGTGCGCGATTGTGAGTTCCGTGTGTCGCTTATGAGTCGACTCTTGCGCTGGACTGCTTCCCACGCTGCATCGTTCGCCGCAGCAGCTTGCGTCCGGTCAGCATGGCGCATGCGAGATTCTCGTGCTGCAGGCGGCTCACCAGCACGACGCCGGCGACATGCAGCACCACCAGCGGGATCAGCAGATAGGACGTCACCTCGTGGGTGTCCTCGACCCACCAGACGCCGAAGAACCGTACGGTCACCTGCATCGCGCCGGTCACCGCGGAGACGATCAGCAGAAGCAGCAATGCGAGCTGCATCGCCGTGCCGGCGGGATTCAGCCCGAGATAGCGCCCGGTCCTGCCGCGCCGCAGATTCCACAGGTAGGCCGGCGTCGCGCGCAGCCGGGCACGGAGACTGCGGAAGCGCGAATGGCGGGTGCCGATGATGCCCCAGATCAGGCGAAAGGCGAGCAAACCCAGGATCGCGTAGCCCGCAATCCGGTGCAGCCCGTCATGGACGTTCGGCGTCATCCAGGCGATGAGCACCAGCACGGCGAGCATCCAATGCCACAGCCGCAGCGGCAGGTCCCAGACCTGCACGGTGTCGGCGATGTCCTGGCGTTTCAGGCTGGCTCTGGGGGCTTTGCCGTGCATGGCTCTCACGTCACGTCGTCCAGCATGCTGGACGACGCTTGCGCCAACTACTTGGCGATCGTGTGCTTCAGGCTGAGATCCTCGGGGCTGTAGAACAGCTCATACAGCTTGCCGCCCTTGACGCCGTAGACCTCGTAGCAGGAGCCCTCGACCTTCGAGCGGCGCACCTCGTAGCCCGCTTCCTTCGCCTTGGCTTCCGCCTCGGCCGTCGGCTTCCACTGGGCCTTGTCGAGCTTGGTGCAGTCCTTGTAGCCGTCGGCCAGAGCCGGCGAGATGGCGAAGCCGGCGAGTGCGGCACCGAGCACGGCGGCGATGGTCAGTCTCATCAATCCCTCCAATGAGCAAATTCAAATACGATGCATCGTGGGATCAGTGGAGACGGCAACCGCCCCGATGTGTCAACGGAGCGGCGGCTGGAATCGCTCTTAGAGCTTTTCCAAGTTCGTGAGGGCCGCCATTTCGGCCGAGAATCGCAGATGGCGCGATGCGCGACGTTACGTCTCGCTCGTGCAGCTGGTCGCGACGCTGTCGTCGTCTGGCGCCCGCTCTCGCCCTGTCCCGCTTGCGGGACAGGGCAGTGCTGCGAATACCGGCGTCAGAATTCCAGGTTCGCCCCCAGATAGAACGAGCGTCCGGGACCGGGAACGGCGGTGCCCCACATCGTCGCGGTGCCCGATACGCCGCCGCCGGTGGCAGCGACGGTCCCGGCCTCCTTGTTGAACGACATCGATGCGCCCTCGCCAACATAGGCGCCGCCGAGCGGCAGGTAGTAGAGCTTGTTGAACAGGTTCTCGACGCCGAAGCTGATGCGCAACCTCTGCCAGGTGTAGTTGCTGCGCAGGTTGACCAGGCTGTAGCCCGGGGTCTTCAGCTCGTTGCGCGCGACGGAGACGTCGGACTTGCGGCCCACCATCACCAGCTCGAGGCCGCTGTCCCAGCCGTCGAGCCGGTGCGTGAGCGTCAGCTTGCCGTTGATCGGCATGATGTTGTAGAGGCCGCTTCCGGTGTCGAGGTTCCTGCCGTTGGTATAGCTCAGGACTCCCTTCAGGCCGAAATCGCCGACCGGCGTGCTGCCCAGCGGTACCTTGCCGGACAGATCGAAGCCGTACAGCCGTGCCTGCTGGTTCATGTACTTCATGATCACGAACTGGTTAGCGACGGCAGGCACGGCAGCGGTGTTGGTGGCGGCCTTCCACTGCACTGCGTCGATGTAGTCGCGCACATGGGTGTAGTAGGGGGTGAGCCGGAGCTCGGCCTCATGGTCGGCGCTGTGCCACGCGCCGGTGAAGCTCACGGTATGTGCGACCTCGGGTCTCAGATCGGGGTTTCCGAGATAGCCGTTGCCGTCGCCGACGAAGTTGTTCATCTCCAGCGCCATGGTGTTGCGCGACCAGGAATAGCGTTCGTACAGATTTGGCGACCGGGTCTTTTGCATCGCGCCGAACTCGAAGGTGAGATTGACGCTCGGCGTGTTCCGGAACAGCGCCGTCAGGTCGATATTGTTGTCCTTTCGCGAGCGATCCATGGCGTTGAACGCCGCGCGGGAGCCGACCGAGCTCGTCTCGTACATGCCGGACATGAACCCCGATGTCAGCGGCGTGGTGCTGGTGTTGTAGCCGACGACCGGCCCGGTATCGGTCTCGACGCGCTCGAACCGGACGCCCAGCAGCGACAGCCAGGACGGGCTCCACTCCGCCTCCCACTCGCTGAACACGCCGGCCCGGTCGCGCTTGCCGCCGTTGATGTTCCAGAACGTCAGCGGCGCCATGCCGCCGATGCAGTTGCCGACGCCGCAATCGGGGGCCGGCGGCCACCAGTCGTCGAGACGGTATGTCTGCAGATCGACGCCGACGCGGACCACGTCGCGGGGCGACATCGTGATGTCGGCCTTGGAGGTCAGGCCGTTGGTTTTGGTGCGCGTATACATCGGCATGCCGTTGACCGGATAGCTTGCTCCCGTCGTGTTCGGCGGCTTCAGCGTGCCATACGAGAACAGCCGATCACTGCCGAAGTTCATGTAGTGATCGACGGACTGATGGTAGAGGCGGGTGTCCAGATCGCCCCAGTCGAACCGGCCAAGATGGTGCAGGTTGACGCTGTAGGCATCGTTGCCCAGCATGTCCATGCGCTGGTTCGGGTAGAGCTGATAGGGGACCTCCTGCACCCCCGCCTTCAGCTCGATGAGCTGGCCGTCCTTGCTCCAGGCGACGCCCATCAGATGATTCCTGGTCTCGTAGGCGGATGAGCCAACCTGATCGAGGGGGAGCACCGGCGTGATCGAGCTCCTCAGGGTGAAGTTCTTGAAGTTGCCGCCGGCCGTATAGTTGTCTGCCTTGACCGCAGCGCCGCTGTAGCTGACGCTGTAGTTCTCGGTGGCCATGGTGGCCGACAGGTTGACGCCGCGCACGTTGCCGTTGCTGCGGTAGAACGTGCCGATGCTGCCTTTGGTCAGCAGGCTCTGCCCCGGCGCCGCGAACAGGGCCGCCGGCGAGTTGACCGCGACGGTGCCGCCGATCGAGTCGCCGCCGACGCTCACGGGCGTGATGCCCGCCCAGACCTTGGCCGCGGCGACCTGGGCCGGATCGATGTAGGACAGCGCCGGGTTCATGTGATTGGGACACGAGGCGATGGTGTCCATGCCATCGACCTTGATGCGCAGGCGGTCGTCGGCGAGGCCATGGATCGCTGGCAGGCTCGAGACTCCGCCGGCCGAATAGAGGCTGACGCCGGGCACATCGGCAAACAGCGCAGCCGTGTCGCTCGTGGTGGCCCGCTTCGCCAGGATGTCACCCGGCGCAACCGAAGTGGCGCCGGGAGGCGTGGCGACGCCGTCGGATGAGGCCGCCTGCGGCGGTGGCGCAACTGCCGGATTGATCGTCGCCGCATGTGCGCCCCTGCGGCGGACTGCCGTTCGGGCGGCCGTTCGGGGCTGCGGGACAGTGACCGTCACCTGCGGCAACGTGGTGCCGGAGCGAGCCTGCGATGGGTCCTGTGCGAGCACGGGGCTCGAAACGGCGAATGCCAGCAGCGTCGGCGATGTCAGCACGGTGGTTGAGCGGAGCAACGCCCGCCGGACGGGTGTCGAACAATGGTCCATGATGGGATCTCGGAACAGGGATGGAAGAGGCGCCTGGCGGCGAGCGCGCCGTGGCCTCGTGAACATGTCGCGACGAGGCGGCTGCGGGCACGCTGCGGCGGCCGCCGGACGGCAGCCTACAGCGCGCGCCGACGAGACCGGCCGCATCGTGACGGGATGAGATGTCTGGAGTGTCGGCCTAGACGGCCGCCGGTGGTCCGCGAGCGACCGGCAGTTCGAGCGCAGGCCGGGGTGCCGCAACGAGGTCGGTCCGCTCGATCAGGATCGCCACGACCATCTGCATCGGCCGCGCCACGGCGGGGACGTGCGGGACGGTGACGCCGCGCCCGAGCGCACAGAACGGACAGCTCGCGCATTGCTTGGCCGCAGTGCCGATGTCGTCCGACGTCGGACCGTCGGTGGAGCTCTGACAGATGATGGCGACGGCGTCGGGAGCCGCAACCGCAGCGCTCATCGCGGAGAGCGCCAGCGCGGACTGGAAGATCAGGGCCCATGCCGCAAACCAGACGAGAGCGCCGCCGAGCCGCGACAGCGCTGCGCGCCGCCGCGCTGAGCGCATGCGCGCCTCACGTCGTCCTGATGCGATGCCTTGTCGTTGACGCCCCTGACGAGCCACCGGCTGACGCTCCCACCCCTTGGAATGAACTACAGGAGCGAACGTCGCATTGGCAATGGAGTATCTGCGCCGTCGTCGACTCCCGTCACGGTGGATCAATTCGGCAACATTGAAGTGGCTTCAACTCAGTCGTGAACCGCAGCGCGCGTGACATGCAGGCGGTTGCGTCCTGCGAGTCAAACTCAATCGCGGCGCGGTTTCGAGCAACCGATGAGGCCCGGCCTGGACGCCGTCGCGAATAACTGTCAAATATATCCTCATGACCTTCCGCATTCACGTCGCAGGCGCTGCACTGAGCAGCCGAATTACCGACCCGGCCTGATCCGTCGGGCCGGGCGCTTTGCCTGTGAGAACTGCCTGTGAATGCTCTTGGCGCCCGAAGCGGCGCCGTATGCGAGGGTCCTGCATGTCTTCCCATCCTGCCACGCTGCACCTCGTGTGCGGCAAGATCGCTGCCGGAAAATCGACGCTCACCGCCGCGCTGGGCCAGCGCCCAGGCACCATCGTGATCGCCGAGGACGACTGGCTGGCGCGGCTCTATCCCGGCGAGCAGAGCACCCTGGCCGACTACGTGCGCAATTCGTCACGGCTGCGCAGCGTGATGGGGCCGCATGTCGTCGCGCTGCTGCGGGCCGGCGTTTCCGTCGTGCTCGACTTCCCCGCCAACACGCCGGCGAGCCGCGCCTGGATGCGCGGTCTGTTCGAGGCGGCCGGCGCGCCGCACCAGCTGCACCATCTCGACGTGCCCGACGAGGTCTGCAAGGCGCGGCTGCGCGCCCGCAACGCAGAAGGCCGCCACGCCTTCACGGTGACCGACGAGGAGTTCGACCTGTTCACGAGCTACTTCGTGGCGCCGACGGCGGACGAAGGGTTCAACGTGATCGTCCAGCCCATGGAAACCCAAGGCAGTTGCGTAGCCCGATGAGCGCAGCGACATGCGGGTTCGCCAGGACAGCGCGTGAGAGCCCGGATGTTGCTTCACTCATCCGCTCTACGCGCTGCCCACCCCGATCCTGAAGCGCCGATTCTGCCGGCCTTTGTTATCAACCTTGAGAATACGAATCCGCCGTGCCTGTGCCGTCGAGACCAGATGCGTGCCGCCGCAGGCCTGGCGGTCGAGGCCGTCGATGTCGACGATGCGGATCAGGCCGTCGGCCTGGCGCGGCGGTGCGACCGATTTGGCACGGAACAGTCCCGCGGTCGCCTGCGCGTCGTCATAGGGCATGTCGAAAGCACGCACCGGACGATCGTCCGAGATCGCGGCATTCACCGCGTCTTCCACCGCACGGAGCTGCTCCGGCGCCACCTTGGGCAGGTCGAAGTCGACGCTGAATTCGTCGGTCTCGGTCATGCGGACGCCGGTCAGCAGCGCGCCGTCGAACTGGGTGTAGACGGCGCTGTTGACGAGATGCGCCACCGTGTGCTGCTCGCTCATGCGCTGCCGGAACGCCGGATCGACCTGCAGCTCGATCACCCCGTCGGGGATGGCGTCGTCCCCGATCAGGTGCCAGATGCCGGCAGCGGTCGGCTCGAAGCCCACGACGTCGCGAACGATGCCATTCCACGCGATCGTGCCACGGTCCGGCAATTGGCCGCCGCCACCGGGATAGAATGGCGAGCGCGCCAGGAGCACCGCGCCCGGCCGTGCGTCGAGCGCCGTGATGTCGAGCTCCAGCACGTCGGGATGATCGACGGCGAAAGGGCGAGGCAGGAAGTCGGTCATGCGAGGCCGTTCACGGTCGGAGCCCGGATGAGCGCAGCGACATCCGGGTTCATCGAGATTGCGCGTGAGACCCCGCATGTCGCTGCGCTCATGCGGGCTACGATCCTTTCCTAGACATACGCAGCGTCGCTCGTCCGCGCAACTTGGACGGCAGGCGACGCCTCACCGGCACGCCGCCACCGTGAACCACGCCATGCGGAAGGCGCCGTCGTGCAGGCGAAGGCATACGGTGTCGCCCGGCTGCAGCCGCTCATACAGCGCCTGCGCGACATGCGCATTGGCTGCCGTCGCAAACGGCCCCCACGGCTCCAGCGTCACCTGGTAGGTCGCAAGCCGGCTATGGCCGAGATGCTTTGACAGCACGCGGCTGCGCAGCAGCGCCGGCGCCGAGCGGTCGAGCGCGGTGTTGAACTGGCCGAGCGCTCCGAACGCATAGGCGGCAACGAAGACGGCAGCGAGCAGCAGCCGCCAGCCGCGCCGGCGGAGCTGGGTTTCGAACCGCGCGGCGACGATGAGGAAAATGGTCGCGACCGCGGCCGCGAAGGCCGTCAGCGGCAGCCAGCTGACGAGATTGACGTCCGACAGCGTGCGCGCGGCGAGCGTGCCGGCCGCCACGATGCAACCGGTGCCGAGATTGGCGCCGTAGCCGGAGCCGAGGCCGATGCGGAACCGCCCGGGAAAGCGCAAGGTGAGGACGAGCGCCAGCAGCGGAATGACGGTGACGACCGCGATCAGCTGGCCGGCCGGAAAGCTCGGGAAGAGCGACCAGGCTGCGAGCCCGATTGCGAACAGCGAGAAGCCCAGGGCGATGCGCTGTGACGGCGCGCCACTGCCGCCGGGGCCGTCATTGTCGCCGGGCCTGTCGTCGCGCGGGTGGGGAGCGTTCATCGCCAGATCCGTATCGAGGGTGTTTCCCGCTGATAGCGGAGGAGGGTTGACCGACGACGAATGCGCCGGCGATTTGACAGCGACGGGCCGGGTTGCGACTGTCCGCAGCCAGAGCAAGAAAGCTGCACCAGGAAACGCCAGGAACACCGTATGTCAACAGAGCATGTCGACGTGCTGATCGTCGGCGCCGGGCTGTCCGGCATCGCCGCCGCCTATCATCTGCAGCACAAGTGCCCGGGCAAGCGCTTCGCGATCCTGGAGGGGCGGGGCGCGATCGGCGGCACATGGGACCTGTTCCGCTATCCCGGCATCCGCTCCGACAGCGACATGTACACGCTTGGCTATTCGTTCAAGCCGTGGACAGATCCGAAGGCGATCGCCGACGGGCCGCAGATCCTGAAATATGTCCAGGACACCGCGACCGAGAACGGCATCGACCGCCACATCCGGTTCAACCATCGGGTCCGGCGTGCGTCGTGGTCGAGCGCGGACGCATGCTGGACCGTCGAGGCCGAGCGCCGGACGGAGCAGGGCACGGTCGAGACCGTGCGGATGACCTCAGGCTTTCTGTTCATGTGCTCCGGCTACTACCGCTACGAAAAGGGCTACCTGCCGGACTTCAAGGGCATGGCCGATTTCAAGGGCCGCATCGTGCATCCGCAGGCCTGGCCTGAGGACCTCGACTATGCCGGCAAGCGCGTCGTCGTGATCGGCTCCGGCGCGACCGCGGTCACATTGGTGCCGGCGATGGCCAAGTCCGCCGCGCATGTGACGATGCTGCAGCGCTCGCCGACCTATGTGGTGTCGCGCCCCGCGCAGGACGCGCTCGCCAACAAGCTCCGCCGGCATCTGCCCGCTGCTCTCGCCTATCACCTGATCCGCTGGCGCAACGTGCTGTTCGGGATGTATTTCTTCCAGCTCAGCCGGCGCAAGCCGCAGCGGGTCAAGCAGCTGATCCTGGGCGGGGTGCGCGCCGCGCTGGGTCCCGATTACGACGTCGCCACCCATTTCACGCCGCGCTACAACCCGTGGGACCAGCGGTTGTGCCTGGTGCCGGACGGCGACCTGTTCAAGACCATTCGCGAGCAGCGTGCCTCGGTCGTGACGGCCGGGATCGAGACCTTCACCGAGCGCGGCCTGCGCCTCACCGACGGCCGCGAGATCGAGGCCGATGTCGTGGTCACCGCGACCGGCCTGGTGCTGCAGGTGCTCGGCGGCCTCGAGGTCGTCGTGGACGGCCGCACCGTCGATTTCGCCAAGACGCTCAACTACAAGGGCATGATGTATTCCGACGTGCCGAACCTGGCGGCGACGCTCGGCTACACCAACGCGTCGTGGACGCTGAAATGCGACCTCACCTGCGAATATGTCTGCCGGCTCCTCAACTACATGGACCGGCACGGCTACCGCCAATGCGTGCCGCACAATGACGACGCCACCGTCACGCCGCTGCCGTCGCTGAGCTTCAGCTCCGGCTATGTGCAGCGCTCGGTCGCCGAGCTGCCGAAACAAGGCTCGAAGCGGCCGTGGCGGCTGTACCAGAACTACGCCCTCGATATCGTCTCCCTGCGCTTCGGCAAGGTCGACGATGGCGTGATGCGGTATTCGTGAGGGCAGGGCGCTCCGTCGGATCGTCGGCGCGATCTCGGGCCTCATGGTTCGACACGGCGCTTCGCGCCTCCTCACCATGAGGGGAAACATCTCGCCACCGCAGAGGATTTCGCCACGCACTCGATCCTCATCCTGAGGAGCCCGCCGCAGGCGGGCGTCTCGAAGGATGGCCGCAACGACGGTGTCAGCGTCAGTTCTTATCGGGCGCGACCGTGCGCATGATGGGGTGGAGCAGGAGCAACCTTCACCGCTCCTCCGCCGCCCCCTCCCGCAGCGGCGCGCGGCTGAGGTCGTTGGCGGCGGCGATCGCCTTGCGCATCAGGCGCACCAGCTCGTTCGCCTCGGCCGCGCTGAGGCCGCGCACCATCAGCCGCTGCGCGGCCTCGACCGCCGGCGTGATCGCCTCCAGCGTCCTTTTCCCCTCATCGGTGATCAACAGCTCCCGTGACCGGCGGTCGCGCGCGCTCGCTCGGCGGACAACGAGGCCTTTCTGTGCGAGCCGGTCGATCACGCCGGTGATCGTGGTGCGGTCATAGGCGATCAGGCCAGCGAGCGTGATCTGGTCGATCGCCGGGTTGGCCGCGATCGCCGCCAGCGCCGCATATTGCACCGGCGTCAGGTCGAAGCCGGCCGCTTCCACCTCCGCCAGAAACACCGCCACGGCGATCTGCTGAAACCGGCGCGCCAGGTGCCCCGGCATGTCCCGCATCTCGGTCAATTCGAATCTCCTGTCACCAGCTTGACAAGCATACTGATGATCAGCATACTGATCAATAAGGAACAGCGAGGGAGGGTGGTCACGTGCAGTTTCATCTCAATGGCTTCCAGCCGGGCGATCCCGAAATCTTCGACACGGCCGAACGTGTCGCGAGCGCCGGCGCGAGCAGCCCGCTGCCGGCCGAGGCCGACGTCCTCATCGTCGGCTGCGGCCCGGCGGGCCTCAATCTCGCCGCCCAGCTCTCTGCCTTCCCCGACATCAAGACCTGCATCGTCGAGCAGAAGCCCGGCCGGCTGCTGCTCGGCCAGGCCGACGGCATCGCCTGCCGCACCATGGAGATGTTCCAGGCCTATGGCTTCGCCGAGAAAGTGCTGAGGGAAGCGTGCTGGATCAACGAGACCACGTTCTGGAAGCCCGATGACGCCGACCGCGCGCATATTGCGCGCAGCGGCCGCGTGCAGGACGTGGAGGATGGCCTGTCGGAGATGCCGCATGTCGTGCTCAACCAGGCTCGCGTGCACGACTTTTTCCTGGACGTGATGCGCCGTTCGGCCGCGAAGCTCGAGCCGCACTACGCCCGGCGACTGCGGGACCTTCATATCGATCCGTCCGCAGGCAATGACGCACACGGCGTGACCGTCAGCTTCGACCGCATCGATCCGGAGCATGAAGGCCAGGTCGAGACCATCAAGGCGCGCTACGTGGTCGGCTGTGACGGTGCACGCAGCATCGTGCGCAAGGCGATCGGCCGCGAGCTGCACGGCGATTCCGCCAATCACGCCTGGGGCGTGATGGACGTGCTCGCCGTCACCGATTTTCCCGACATCCGCTTCAAGTCGCTGATCCAGTCCGCCAAGGACGGCAGCCTGCTGGTGATCCCGCGCGAGGGCGGCTATCTCGTCCGGCTGTATGTCGAGCTTGCCAAGCTTGAGGTCGGCGAGCGCGTGGCGGGCCGCAACATCACCGTCGACGAAGTGATCGCCAAGGCGCAGCGCATTCTCGCGCCATATACGCTTCAAGTGAAGGAGGTCGCGTGGTGGTCGGTCTATGAGATTGGCCAGCGCATCACCGACAAGTTCGACGACGTGCCGGAGGCGGAGGTCGCAACGCGGCTGCCGCGCGTGTTCATCGCCGGCGACGCCTGCCACACCCACAGCCCGAAGGCGGGGCAGGGCATGAACGTCTCGATGCAGGACACGTTCAATCTCGGCTGGAAGCTCGCCGCCGTGCTGGGCAAGCGCTGCGCGCCGGAGCTCCTGCACAGCTATTCGGCCGAGCGGCGGGCCATCGCCCAGGAGCTGATCGATTTCGATCGCGAATGGGCAGGAATTCTCGCTTCCGCCGCCAAGCAGGGCGGCGCCGATGCGGCCAAGACGCAGGACTATTTCGTGCGCCACGGCCGCTACACGGCGGGCACCGCCACGCACTATCGGCCCTCCGTTCTCACCGGCGACGACACCTTCCAGCCGCTCGCCACAGGCTTCGTCATCGGCAAGCGCTTTCACTCGGCGCCGGTCATCCGGCTCGGCGACGCCAAGCCGGTGCAGCTCGGCCACGTCGTCCAGGCCGACGGCCGCTTCCGCATCTTCGCCTTCGCGGCGGCAGAGGATCCGGCCGCGCCGGGGTCCGCGATCCGCCGCCTGTGCACATTCCTCAGCGAGGATTCCGCCTCACCCCTGCGCCGCCACACCCCGGCGGGCGCCGACATCGACTCCGTGATCGATCTGCGCGCGGTGTTCCAGCAGGGGCATCGCGAGCTCGCGCTCGAACGAATGCCGGAGCTGCTGCTGCCGCGCAAGGGGCGCTACGGCCTCATCGACTACGAGAAGATGTTCTGTGCCGATCTGAAGAGCGGCCAGGACATCTTTGCGATGCGCGGCATCGATCGCGCGGCGGGCTGCATCGTGATCGTGCGGCCCGATCAGTATGTCGCCGACGTCCTGCCACTCGACGACGTCAGGAGGCTGTCGGCGTATTTCGATCGTGTGCTGCTGCCGGTCCGCTGAGGGATGCAGAGGGTAAACGAAATCCAAATCCGGCCCCTGGATTTCAGGGCTTGGCGCTAGTCAGATCCCAAGGTTTCCTCGCTACAAACGAGGTCTCCGGAATGGACGATCGAGTGGGTGAGACGTCGAAATGTTGATGTTGGCGAACCGTCGCAAGAGTGAACGTCGGCTGTGCAGGAGGATCGCGAAGATTCACTACGGCAACGGCAGCCTGCCGCGCGACTGCACGGTCACGGATATTTCCGACGGCGGCGTCAAGGTGATCGCCGAATTCGTCGAGATTCCCCCGCAGTTCACCATCGTCTTCGCGCCCGACCACCAGCGCAAGTGCCGGCTGGCCTGGCGCATCGGCTGCGAGTTCGGCGCCGAATTCATCGATTGAGGCGGGCCGGCCGCGCCCGCTTAACGGGACCTTAGGGTTAATCTGCCAGCGTGCAGATCATCTGGTCCCGAAGTAGTTCAGTTGCATGCGTACGCGGCCCCTCCGCTCTCTCCCTCTGCTCCGGCCGGCCGCGTTCGCGCTGTCGTTCACGGCCGTCCTGCTCGGTCTCGGCGCCTGCCAGACCACCGATCTCAGCGAGGTCACGGGGGCACTGGGCGGCAATCCCGAAAAGAGCCGCGCTGCCGCCGCCGACCCGCGCGCCGAGATCGACCAGCTTCGCGAGCGCTTCCGCGCCAGTCCCGACGATCCCGAGGTGGCGCTGCGCTATGGCAGCGCCCTGCGCGCCACCGGCCAGCGCTCGCAGGCCGTCGCCGTGCTGGAGCAGGCGAGCATCGCAAGCCCCGGCAACAGGACGCTGCTTGCGGCCTATGGCCGTGCGCTCGCCGACAACGGCAATTTCCAGCAGGCGTTCGACGTGCTCAGCCGCGCGCATTCGCCCGAGGATCCCGACTGGCGCATCCTGTCGGCGCAGGGCGCCACGCTCGACCAGATGGGGCGCAACGAGGAGGCCCGGCAATACTACATGACGGCGCTGAAGATCGCCCCTGACGACCCGTCCGTGCTGTCCAATCTCGGTCTCTCCTACGCGCTCACGAACGAGCTGCCGAAGGCCGAGGAGCAGTTGCGCAAGGCGAGCGCGCATCCCGATGCCAGCCCGCGGGTCAGGACCAACCTCGCCGTCATCGTCGGGCTGGAGGGCCGGATGAGCGAGGCCGAGAGCATCGCGCGATCAGGACTGCCGCCGGAGCAGGCCAGCGCCAGCGTCGCCTATGTCAAGCGCATCCTGGAGCGCCGCAAGATCGCGCAGCGCGAGCTGTCGCCGCGCCGTGACCGTCCGGTGGCCGGCGAGCCCGACAAGGCGCTGGCGCGGGCGCTCAGCCGATCCGACGACTGAAGCGCTATTTCGCGCCGAGCAGCTTTGCGATCGGCGCCAGCAGCGAGCTGCGCTGCGGCTTGTGGTCGATCCGCCCCGTCAGCCGGTTGGCGATGTCCTGGAACAGTTTTGGCGTGCGGCTCAGCGCCGCGATCTCCGCGATCATCTGGCCGTTGTTGGCGGCGGTGCCGAACAGCTTGCAGTCGAACGGGATGATCGCGACCGGCTCGGCCTCGACGGTCTTGGCGAAGCGCTTCAGGTCGATCTCCGGCCGCTTGGGCATGCCGACCTGGTTCAGGCAGTACAGCGGCGGCCGGTCGTTGGGACGCGAGGCCTTGAGCACGCCGAGCAGGTTCTTGGCGTTGCGCAGGTTCGCCAGATCGGGCTCGGCGACCACGAGGATGTCGTCGGCATTGATCAGCGCGTGCCGCGTCCAGGCCGACCATTGGTGCGGCACGTCGAGCACGATGCATTGCTGGGTCATGCGCAGGGTGTCGAAGATGGCGTCGAACGCGTCGGCGCCGAAATCATAGACGCGGTCGAGGGTCGCGGGCGCGGCGAGCAGGTTGAGATTTTCGGTGCATTTGGCGAGCAGGCGCTCCATCAGCGCCGTATCGGGCCTATCAGGCTGGAACACGGCGTTGGCGATGCCCTGCAGCGGATCCTGGTTGTAGTCCAGTCCCGCGGTGCCGAACGCCATGTCGAGATCGATGACGACGGAATCCAGCGTCAGGTCGCGCGCCATGCTCCAGGCGACGTTGTGGGCGACGGTGGAGGCGCCGACGCCGCCCTTGGCGCCGACCACGGCGATGATGCGGCCGGTGATCACGGCCTCCGAGGCCGAGAACAGGCTGCAGACCGAGCGGATGACGTCGATGGTCTCGACCGGGCCGATCACGTAGTCGTTGACGCCGCGCCGGACCAGCTCGCGATAGGCGACGCCGTCGGCCGGGCTGCCGATCAGCACCACGCGGGTGCCCGGATCGCAGACGCTGGCGAGATCGTCGAGGCCGCCGAGAATGTCGCCGCCGGGCCTGGTCTCGATCACGATGACGTTCGGCGTCGGCTGCGAATGATAGGTCTCGATGGCGCGCGCCATGCCGCCCGCCTTGATCGTGATGTGCGCCTTGCCGAGTCGGCGGTCCTGGCTGGCGGCGAGGATCGCGGACGAGGTCTGGTCGGTTTCGCAGAACGCCTGCACCGAGACGCGCGGCACCGGCGCGATGTGGTCGTCGAGCACGGGGCCGCTGGGGGCGGCCGGCTCGTCCTGGCTTTGACGGGACGCGTTGATCATTTGCCTGTATCGCTGAGCTTGGCCTTCTCGGACTCCGGATACGCCACCGCGGTCGACTCGCCCTTGCGGTACTTCTCGAACAAAGCGGAGCGGCGCGGCGTGTAGGCGGCCATCTCCGAGCGCGGCTGCTCGAGATCGGCCGGGTTGTCGATCATCGCGGCGAGGTTGCGCTGCGTGGCGCAGCCGAAATTCTGATAGTGCTGGTTGCTGCTGTAGCCGCGATTGTCGATGTTCGGCCCGAGATCGTCCGGCCACAGCCCGCAGGGGCCGGCGACGGCGGCGATCTTCGGATAGCTCAGCCGGATGACGGCGAGCTGCCGCGGATCGTCCGGCATGGTGTTGCGCAGGGTGATCGCGTGCCCGGGAACGCCGCCGGCGGTCAGCACGGCGCGGATCTCGCGATAGGCGTCGGCCGCGGCGCGCGCGTTCGACGTGCCCGTCGGCACTTCCGCCATGATTCCACCGGTGCCTTCGCGCAGCCACGAGCGCGCGAGCCCCGCGACGTCGACGCGCTGCTGGTAGGTCAGGCCGCCGCGTCCGCTGCCGACGAAGACGACGGTCGACTGCCGGCCTTCCTCGATCGCGATCGGATGGCGGATCCTGTAGTCGTCCGGGATCGTCGCGACGACCTCACCGGTGGTGGCGTTGCAGGCGCCGAGCGTGAGCGCCAGCCCCGCGATGGCGCCGATCCGGCGCAGCGTGCGTCCGCCGTCTCGTGTGGATGTTGCCGACATGATCGTTCCCCCGTGCCCCGTCGTCCCGCAACCTCAGTCGATGATGAAGCCGAAGCCGGCCGGCTGCCCCGTGGCCGCGTCGACCTTGGCGGCGATGCCGTACAGCCGGTTCATGCGGCCGAGCAGCGCCGACTCCGAGTCGGTGGCCGGCGCAAAGCCGTCGTCCGGACGCGACAGCTCCTTCTGGGCGACGGCGCGCACGACATAGGGCGTCACCATCACCATCAGCTCGGTCTCGTTGTTGACGTAGTCCTGGCTGCGGAACAGCTGGCCGAGCACCGGCAGCTGATTGAGCCCGGGCAGGCCGTTGATCGCCTGCTTGGTCTGGTTCTGGATCAGGCCGGCCATCGCCATCGATCCGCCCGAGGGGATCTCGACCGTGGTCTCGGCGCGGCGGGTGCGGATCGCGGGGATCGTCACCGACGAGGTCGAGGCCGAGGTCAGCGCGTAGGACACCGTGATCGCATTGTCGTTCGACAGCTCCGACACCTCCGTCATCACCCGCAGGCTGATGCGGCCTTCGCCGAGCACGACGGGCGTGAAGTTGAGCGAGATGCCGAACTTCTTGTAGGTGATCGACGTGCTGCAGACCCGCGTGGTCGGGTCGCAGGAATAGCCGCCGGGAATCGGGAATTCACCGCCCGCGATGAAGGTCGCGGATTCGCCGGAGATCGCGGTCAGGTTGGGCTCGGCCAGCGTCTTGACGACACCGGCCGTCTCCATCGCGCGCAGCGTCGCCGAGACCGACGACAAGCCGCCGCCGGTGGCGGACAGGCCGTTGGTCCCGACCAGCGACTTGCCATAGGCGGTGAACGGGTTGGTGTTGTTGAAGTTCACCACCGCGGTGCCGTAGTTCAGGCTGGCGCTCAGATCGATGCCGAGCTGCTTGACGATCTCGCGCCGGACCTCCGACACGTTGACCTTCAGCATCACCTGGTCGCGGCCGCGCACGACGATCGAGTTGACCACCTTGTCGGCGCCGCCGACCAGCCGTGCGGCGATTTCGCCGGCCTGCTGCGCCTCGACCGGGCTCGACACCGATCCTGTCAGGATCACGCCCTCGCCGACGCCGTCGATCTTCACGCCGGGAATGCTCTGGCTCAGCGCTTGGCGCACGCCGTTGAGGTCGCGCTTGATCGCGATGTCGTAGGCCGCGACCTGCTGTCCCTCGCCGTCGAAGAACACCACGTTGGTCTGGCCGACCGCCGCGCCGATGATGTAGGCGCGCCGGGCCGAACGGACGACGGCGTTGGCGACCTTGGGATCGGCGACCAGCACGTCCTTGACGTCCTGCGGGAAGTCGACGACGACGGACTTGCCGATGCCGAGCGAAAGAAAGCGCATCTTCGACGAGCCGACCGACACCACGGGTGTCTCCAGCCTGTCGTCAGCCGCCTTCACCGGCGTCAGCGCCGGATTGAGCGCAAGCCCGATCACGGCCGATGTCGATAGCGCGCGGACGACCCACGTCCCGAACGTTGCGCGTTGATGCCCACCCATCATCTTCCACGTCCTTTCGATCACTTCTGCGCCGTGAGCGAGCTCGTGATCCCATAGCGAATGATCTCGATGGCGCTGCCCCGTCGCGCCATCTGCTGCTGCTGTTGCTGTGCCTCGGTCTTGTTGCCGTCGGCTGCGTTCACGTCAGCGATGCTGCGCAGCGCCAGCGCCAGCGAGCCGGCTTGGCGCGCGCGCGCCAGGGTCTCGGCCTGCTCGGGCCTGAGCTCGAGCGTCACCGTCTTGCCGACGACGGTGTTCTGGCCTTCCTTCTCCTTCGGCGCCTGGTCGATCGCGAGCACGCGGACGTTGGAGAGAATGATCTCGGAGCTGACGAAGTCGGCGGCGCCGGGCTTGTCAGGATTCTTGTCGCGCTTCGACAGGATGACGTCGACGCGGTCGTTCGGCAGGATGAAGCCGCCGGCGCCGGTCTCGGGCGAGATCTCGGTGGAGATCGCGCGCATGCCCGCGGGCAGGATCGCCGCCATGAAGCCGGAGCCGTCCGCCTTCACCAGCTTCTGCTCGCGGATCGGCTCGCCGATCACGAAGGGCGAGCGGGCGATGGTGCCGACGAGCTGATTGGCCGCTTCGGGACGGTCGCCGCGCCGGATGAAGATGTTGCTCGCGGCCTCCGGCCATGTCTGCCAGATCAGGTCGCCGGGCTTGATCGCCTGTCCGAGTCCGATGTCGGTCTTGGCGACCAGCACCTCGACCGTCGGCAACTGCACGACCGGCGCCACCGGCGCCTGCCGCTGGCCGTCGGAATTGCTGACCAGATAGGCCGCAACGCCGCCCGCGCCGAGAGCGATGGTTAACACCACGATGCGTGCGGTCATCATACGCGTGACTACTCTCTTACTCATACACCGGGAGCAAACACGCTGACGACTGACAGCCGTTCTCCCTCACTAACGACTAAGCGCCAATGGTATAAGCAGACTTGAACGCGGCGGGCCGCGGCACCCGCATCAAGCAACGATTGCGCAAGTGGTGAACAGGTTGTTAGCGTGCAAATAGTGAAACGCCGCGAATGTGTTAGCTATTTGCGCACGGCGCGCCTGCACGCATCCGTCGGCTCGCGCGCGACAGAATGAGATCATGAGTTGCAGCCACGCCTCAGTGCGAATCTCGTTAAGCTGAATCGTTTGCTAACAACACGAGCGTAGGAACGTCGACCCCGCCGACGAGGTTGTGCCGTCGCGCGAGGCAGCGCGGATCGGCCGATCACGACTTGCCCCTGCGCCACGCGAAACATCCGCGCTGAACTCTCCATGGGGGCGACGATGCCGACACTGCATGCCATGCTGCACCGTAATCAGACGGGGTCGCATCTTCAGAAAGCCGAAACGGGTTGGACATACGATTCCGTTGAGCGGGATTTCCGTCTCGACATTCAGATTTCCTCAACAATTTGCGCGCACGGTCCGGGCACGGCGGTCATGCCCAATTCGATTTAGTACGACCTAAAATGCACGCAGAAATTGTAACCAGCGCATCGTGCCGCGGCGGGGGCCGCGCCGTCATCGTCGGGGATATCCTGGGTTGGAGGGGAGACGCGCAATGTCGGTTGCTCGATTCCTGAAGCAGCGCGCGGTCAGGATTCAGACGGTCGGGTCCTACACGCTGCCGAACTGGTATTCCCCTGAAGGACGGCTGCGATCCTTCGCCTGCCGCACCACGCGGGTGTCGCCGTTTCGCGCGCTGCTCGAGGTGCCCGTCGTCGGCAAGGTCGGCGATCGCCTGACCTCGTATTTCCGCGACTTCGGCAAGTTCGAAGGCGAGATCAGCGACACCGTGCATGGCGGCTTCCTGCTCGAGCTGGAGATGACGCGGGCCGAGCGCGCCAAGCTCGCCGAGAAGCTGGTCTGGCTGGAGAAGAAGCAGAAGGATCCGTCGATCCGCGATTCCCGCCGCGACGCGCGCTTCGTGCCGAACTCGCCGCATTCGGCGCTGACGCTCGCCGACGGCAGCATCATCCCGTGCTTCGTGATCGATGCCTCGATGTCGGGCGCCGCAGTCTCCGCGGAGATCCAGCCGGAGATCGGCACGCCGCTGGCGGTGGGCAGTTGCATCGGCCGCGTCATCCGGCATTTCCCCAGCGGCTTCGCCGTCCGCTTCGTCGATCAGTTGCCGGGCGCCAATGAACTGGAGCGGCGGGTCATCACGCCGCCGGTCCGCCCGATGCGGCGGAATCTCGTGGCCCACGGCGATGACCGCCTGATCGGGGCGCCCGAGGACTTCTTCATGGTGTGACGGCGGCGCTGCCGCGGCGCGCGACAGGCGCCGCTCCGGCCTGCGCGGTTTCGCGTATGGAGCGGCGGCGGGAATCGCGGCATGGGAACTGGCGGCCGTCCGCACGGTTAACGCGATGTTAATCGGCATCGTGACAGCCTGCGCGTGCCGGGTGCATTGCCAGGAGGACCAGTCCCATGGAGGCCCAGAAGACCGCGGTGGATGCCATCGTCGTCCTGACCGGCTGCGACCGCGATGCGGTGGCCGCCTTCATCCGCCGCATGTATCTGGCCGGCGTCCGGGACCCCAAGCGGCTGACCTTCAAGGGCCTTCAGGAGCTGACGCGGATCTAGCGCGATCGCCGGTCAGGGCCGGCGGCTGTTGCAATCCGGTCACGCCGCAGAACTTTCAACCCAGATTCCCGTTCACAACCGTCGTGCGAAGGGATGCGGCCGGCCGCGCTTGCGGCTAAATTGAGGCGCCTGGCCGGCATCAGAGCACCATCTTCGATCCTCGCCCAGAAGGCGACACGGTTCTGCGCAACACGCTCTGAGCGGCCGGATCATGGGTCCCGGACATGCTCAGACAGCTCCTCGCGCCACAGCTCATCGGCCTCTACATCCTGATCGGGGCCACCATCTACGTCCACTTCCGCGGCAAGCAGCGGCTGCGCTTCGCCCGCCAGCTCGGCGACCACTCCACCTACCTCGCGCCCTACAACGTGCTGATGTATGCCGGCTCGGCCGTGCCGAACACGCCCGTCATTCCAGTCGAGCAGTTTCCCGAGCTGCAGAAGCTGACCGACAACTGGCAGGAGATCCGCGAGGAGGCGGTGCGCCTGTTCGACGAGGGCTTCATCCGCGCTGCCGCGGCCAACAACGACTGGGGTTTCTATTCGTTCTTCAAGAGCGGCTGGAAGCGCTTCTATCTGAAATGGTACGACGACTTCCTGCCGTCGGCCCGCACGCTGTGCCCGAAGACCGTCGAGTTGCTGAACTCCATCCCCAATGTGCACGGCGCGATGTTCGCGATGCTGCCGCCCGGCGGCAAGCTCGGCGCCCACCGCGACCCCTTCGCCGGCTCACTGCGCTATCACTTAGGGCTGGTCACGCCGAACTCCGACAAGTGCCGCATCCTGGTCGACGGCGTGCCCTGCGTCTGGCGCGACGGCGAGGCCTTCATGTTCGACGAGACGTTCATCCACAGCGCCGAGAACGCCACCGACATCAACCGCATCATCCTGTTCTGCGACGTCGAGCGCCCGATGAAGCTCTCCTTCATGACCGCCCTCAACCGCTGGGTCAGCCATCACATCGTCAAGGCGTCGGCGACCCAGAACGTCGAGGGCGAGCACGTCGGCGTGCTGAACAAGGTGTTCGGGAAGCTGTATGAGTTTCACCTCGCGACGCGCAAGGTGAAGGCGTGGAACAGGACGGTGTATTATGCGGCGAAGTACACGCTGACGGTAGCGATCGTGGGCGCGATCGTGGTGTCGGCGTTTCGGTGAGGTAGGACAGAGTAGGGCGGATTAGCGGAGCGCAATCCGCCCTTGCTGCCCGCGGATGGACGGCGGTTGCGCCTATTGCTATTACTCTTGAGCTTGCCAGTTGTTATCTTGGTCTACCTTAATCGTGGCTAGCTCTAGATATCGTCTCTCTCCTAGCGAAGTTACCTGAAGGTTTCCATCTTTGCTTTCGCCTCCTACTTCCGGCGCTATGAATCCGTATGCATGCAACTGCGCTTGAATAGTCTGAAGATCGGTCGTGAATATGCGCGGTTCTTCACGTGTAGCTGGTATAAGTTTCTTTTCCTGAAGCGCCGAGCACAGTAGCGAAGAAACAATATCCTTTCTCGGAGTTACGAACTGGCGATATAATAGCAAGAAAAGAGTTTCCCAGCTAACTGTTACCGTAGCGCGTAGCTCTTTAAATTCCGAAAGGCGGCTGTTCCACTCCTTATAAGTGTAGTGGATTAGAAATGTACTTTTAAGGTCAGCTAAGCTGTCCTTCCCTTCAAACGGGGCTACCATCTTTGAGCGCAAGTCGTCATTCTCAAGGCGAAGGCGATTGATTTGGGCAAGTAAGTCTTCGCTCGCTGCCGCGTTTCCTCTCATCCAGCCAACTCCAGGATATTCGGACATGGCTTTATGTAAGGAGATTATCACTTTCGACCTGAGTTCTTCTCTGTTAGTCCAGAACTGAACGAGCCTTCCTGTTCCGATCTCTGATCTGAAGGCTTTCAGCTTTTCTCGGAGATTGCTATCCAAGTCGGTCTTGCCGGCCGGAATGTTCCCAAGATCATTGTGGATGAATGCTAGAACCGTTCTCTTCTGGCTTACGGCATAGCGATATTCTTTCTCGGTAAAACTAATGCCTGTTGTATCCAGAGAGCCGTAGCGGCCTGCGACTATCAGAACATAGTAGTCGCATTCGTCGATGATCTTTTTAATGTATTCAAATTGTTCCACGTCAGCGGCAGGAAACGCTTCCATTCCAGAGGGGATGTGCCCCATATCGAGAACTGATCGGAGCGCATCTTGGCGTTCGTCCACCAAGTCTTTGAATGTTGAAGAGATGAAGACTTGATATTTTTTCTGCACGATATTCGACCCGGAACGTCGTTAGTGAATCTGAATGTTATCATTTTGCCGATACAACAACTCGCGTCAATTTAAAGTTGTCTGTCCACGATTGGAAGCTGCATTTTTGGCAGGGGAGGGCCAGTGCAACGTCTTTAGAACGGTCCAATGGTTATTCCAGCGCCATCCGTCGGCCAAATCACCTTTTCTCTGCAATCTCTCGCAACTGATTCTGAAAAGACAAAATTGGCTTGACAATTTCGCTAAATCAGCATTACAGTCCCGTCCATCCCGTTGCACGGTAGGGGACGGTTCGCGGTCGTCACGGACGTTGGCAGCGGGGAGCGGTGGACGCGGGGCGGCGGCGTGCGATGAGCACGGACGAACGCTTTCCTCGCGGACGGTGAAGGCGTGTGGTTCTGACACTCCGACGCTAGTGTCAACGTTGCGACAAAGCTTCGCTTTGCGCAGCGGATGGTGGCCAGAAAGCCCGGTGCACCAGGAAGAGCGCGCTATAGCCTGTTAAAACCATCGCGCGGGGAGGGCCGGGTGTGTTCGGCCAGACCTGTGGTACCTGCCGCCTGCATTTTTTCGCAGGCGGGCCACGGGCGCGGCCAGCGCCCGGCCTTCCCTGCGCCCTCCATTCGGAGAGGGCGGGATTTCGGGCATAGTTCGGGCGCGGAATGCGTCGCGAGAACGCGGATGCTCATCTCTGACGCGGCCTTATGCCTGACTCAGCCCTGCATGCTGTTTGAGATTGTGGATCAGACGATACTGCTTGCGCGGTGCTCACCCTCCCCTGGAGGGGCCCTGGAGGGGGAGGGTCGATCGCGCGCGAAGCGGGCGAGCGGGGTGGGGTGATCTCTCCGCGGGGCCGGTGCGAGTGGAGAGATCACCCCACCCCGCCTCACGGGTCGCTTCGCTCTCCGTGCGGCGACCCTCCCCCTCCAGGGGAGGGTGATCCCGGTGCTTGGCTACGATCGGGCGTCAGAATGAAAGAAGCCGCGCGGGGCGCGGCTTTTTCGAAGTGTTGTGGACCGTGGGCGCGGGGCTTACTTCGCCGCCGGCCCGATCGACACCTTCAGCGTGCCGACGCCGTCGACGCCGCATTCGATCTTGTCGCCGGCGACCACCGCCGCGACCCCGGCGGGGGTGCCGGTCATGATGATGTCGCCGGCCGCCAGTTCGACCTGCTGGGAGAGCTTCCAGATGATCTCCGGCACGTTCCAGATCAGCTCGGAAAGGTCGCCGGTCTGGCGCTCGGTGCCGTTGACCGACAGCCAGATCTTGCCCTTCGACGGGTGGCCGATCTTGGACGCGGGCTGGATCGCGGAGCAGGGCGCGGAATGGTCGAACGACTTTCCGACCTCCCAGGGGCGCTGCATCTTGCGCGAGGCGAGCTGCAGGTCGCGGCGGGTGAGGTCGATGCCGACGGCGTAGCCGTAGACGTGGTCGAGCGCCTTGTCGGTCGGAATGTTCAGGCCGCCGCTCTTCAGCGCCACCACCAGCTCGACCTCGTGATGCATGTCCGTGGTCAGCGGCGGGTAGGGGATGACGGCGCCTTCGGGCGCCAGCATGTCGGCGTGCTTCGCAAAGAAGAACGGCGGGTCGCGCTCGTCATTGCCCATCTCGCGGATGTGCTCGAGATAGTTGCGGCCGACGCACCAGATGCGGCGGACCGGGAAGATGCCAGCTTCGCCGACGACAGAAAGAGAAGGCTGCGGGAAGGCCGGGATGACGGTGGAGCTCATGAAATGTCTCGATGCGGTGAAATGGTCGGTTCAGGAGGTCGCGGTCATGGGGATGACGTTCGGCCCCATGTCGCGCTGTTGCAGGCGGAAGAACGAAGCATAGCGGCCGCCACGGCGCAACAGATCGTCATGCCGGCCGCGCTCGACGATCTCGCCGGCCTCGACCACCAGGATGGCGTCGGCGTTCATGATGGTGTGCAGGCGGTGCGCGATGACGATGGTGGTGCGGTTCTGGCAGAGATGCTCGATCGCCTCCTGCACCTGCCGCTCGGATTCCGAATCCAGCGCCGCGGTGGCCTCGTCGAGCAGGATGATCGGCGCGTTGCGGATCAGCGCGCGGGCGACAGCGATGCGCTGGCGCTGGCCGCCGGACAGTTGCGTGCCGTGCTCGCCGACCGGCGTGTCGTAGCCGAGCGGGAAGCTCATGATGAAGTCGTGCGCGCAGGCCGCCTTCGCCGCCTCGATGATCTCGGCCTCGGTGGCGCCGGGCTTGCCGAAGGCGATGTTGGCGCGGATCGAGTCGCGGAACAGATAGACGTCCTGGCCGACATAGGCGGCCTGCTCGCGCAAGGAGCGGCGCGACACCTTGGAGATCGACTGGCCGTCGATCAGGATGTCGCCCGCGGTCGCCTCGTAGAACCGCAGCAGCAGCGCCAGCACCGTCGACTTGCCGCCGCCGGACGGGCCGACCAGCGCGGTGACCTTGCCGGGCTCGGCCACGAAGCTCATGCGCCGGAGCACCGGATCGTTGTCGCGATAGGCGAAGCTGACGTCGCGCAGCTCGATCTTGGCTTGCGACAGCTTCAGTGCCGGCTTGTCGTCGTCGGGCTGCTCGCTCGCGGGGCTGTCGACCACTTCGAGCAGCATGCGGGCGCCGACGAGCTGGCTGTTGAGGTCGATGTTGAGCCGCGCCAGCCGCTTCGCCGGCTCGGTCGCCATCAGGAAGGCGATCATGAACGAGAAGAACTGGCCCGGCGTGGCATTGAGCGCGACCACCGAGTAGCCGGCATACATCAGGCAGCCGGCGACCGCGAAGCCGCCGAGCATCTCCATCAGCGGATTGGAGCGGTTCGACACCCGTGCCATCTTGTTGGCGTTGCGCTCGACGACGGCAATGTTCTCGTCGATGCGCGCGCGCATCGTGTCTTCGAGCGTGAACGCCTTGACGGTGCGGATGCCCTGCAGCGATTCCTGCATCGTCTCGAGGATGTCGGCGGTGCCGGTGAACTGGTTGTACGCGAGCCCCTTGATGCGCTTGACCAGCTTGCGCAGCACCAGCATCGCCGGCGGCACCACGAGCAGGCCGAGCAGCGACATCCAGGGATCCTGCATGACCATCACGCCGATCATGGCGATCAGGGTCACGAGATCGCGCCCGATGGCGTTGATGAGCATGTTGAGGATGTCGGTGATCGACTTGGCCCCGGACGTGAGCCGGGCCAGGAACTCCGACGAATGGCGCTCGGAGAAGAAGCCGACGCTCTCGTTCATCAGCTTGGCGAACAGCTGCCGCTGATTGTTGGCGAGGATGGCGTTGGAGATCTTCGACAGGATGACGGCGTAGCCGTAGGTGGTCACGCCCTTGACGAACAGCAGCAGCACCGTGACGCCGGAGAGCACGACGATGCCCGGGATGCTCTTCTCGACATAGGCCTTGTTGATGACCTGGCCGAGAACGTAGGTCGCCGCGGCGCTCGCTCCGGCCGCCACCGCCATCAGCGCGAAGGCGGTGAGATAGCGCCGCCAGTAGACGATGCCCTGTTCCATCACCAGGCGGCGGATCAGGATCGCGGCGCCATAGGGATCGTCAGTGATCTTCTTCGGAAATTCGGCCATTCTGGTCCCTGGCCGCCGAGGCAAATCGCTGGGCGGCCAAGTGTGCTTGCCCGCTCGGGGCGGCTTTTTCAAGCCCCCCGGCCTCCGGCTAAGTGCTTGATTCTAGGCCGAGGCCCGCTGCAGCGCGCCGCTGTGGCGTTCCAGGAACAGTTTCTCCTCCCAGGCCAGCGCGTGGGCGGCGATCGTCTCCAGATCGTCATAGGTCGGGGTCCAGTCGAGCAGCGCCTTCAAACGGCTGGTGTCGGCGACCATGCTCATGATGTCGCCGGGGCGGCGGGGCGCGTATTGGACGGGAATGGCGCGGCCGGAGACGCGCCGGACGGCCTCGATGGTCTCGAGCACGGAATAGCCGCGGCCGTACCCACAATTCAGCGTGACCGAGCCGCCACCGGTGCGCAGATAGGCCAGCGCGGAGCGGTGCACCTGGGCGAGATCGCAGACATGGATGAAGTCGCGGATGCAGGTGCCGTCGGGGGTCGGATAGTCGGTGCCGAAGATGTCGATCTTGGCGCGCTGGCCGGTGGCGACCTCCATCGCGATCTTCATCAGATGCGTCGCGCCGACGGTCGCAAGCCCGCTGCGTCCGAACGGATCGGCGCCGGCGACGTTGAAGTAGCGCAGCACCACGTAGTTGAGGTCATGCGCCGACGCCACGTCGTGCAGGATGATCTCGGCCATCAGCTTCGAGGTGCCGTAGGGCGAGGTCGGCCGGGTCGGCGCGCTCTCGGGCACCGGAACCTCGTCCGGATTGCCGTAGACCGCGGCGGTCGAGGAGAACACGAAGCGGCTGACGCCGCGCGCGACTGCCGCATTCAACAGGCTGCGCGTGGTCATGGTGTTGTTGCGGTAGTAGAGCAGCGGATCGCGCACCGATTCCGGCACCACCACCGACCCCGCCAGATGGATGATGCTGTCGACGCCGTGCTGGCTGATGACGCCGTCCACGAGATTTTCGTCGCCGGCATCGCCGATGAACAGCGGCACGCCGTCGGGCACGAAGGCGGAGAAGCCGGTCGAGAGGTTGTCGATCACCACGACGCTTTCGCCGGCTTCCGCCAGCGCGAGCACCATGTGGCTGCCGATATAGCCGGCGCCGCCGGTCACGAGCACGGTCATTGTTTGACGCGATCCCTGTTTGTTTTGCCGCAGACTAACGCCCGCGAAATGAAGGACCTGTTGCGTGCATAGCGAACTGGCGGCGATGCTTAATGTTGCGTATAGGGAACCGCTGCAATTGGAGTGAGTAGTGCAAGCCGAGCCTGTTTCTGCCGCCGATCTCGACGTCATCGTGCCCAACCTGCACCGGCGCTATTCCGGCGTGACCGCGACCAACCGCATGGTGGCGCCCAAGCTCGCGAGGCTGGTGGGCGCGGCGTGGCTCGGCTCCTACGCGCCGGAGGGGATTGCGCGGATGCGCGCGCGCGATCTGTTCAGGCTGTGGGGCCGGCGGCGGCCGCTGATCTGGCACGCGCGCCGCAACGACGAGATGATCGTCGGCGTGTTGTTGCGGGCGCTCGGCTGGCCGTTGAAGCTGGTGTTCACCTCGGCCGCGCAGCGCCATCACAGCTGGATCACGCGCTGGCTGATCCGCTGCATGGACGCGATCATCGCCACCAGCGACATCTCGGCGTCCTATCTGAAGCGCGAGGCGACGGTGGTGACGCATGGCGTCGACACGGAGATCTACGCGCCGCCGGTGGATCGCGCCGCGGCCTTCGCCGAGAGCGGCCTGCCGGGCAGATATGCCATCGGCTGCTTCGGCCGCGTCCGCGCGCAGAAGGGCAGCGACGTGTTCGTCGCCGCGATGTGTCGGCTGCTGCCGCGTTTTCCGGATTTTTCCGCGGTGCTGGTCGGCGCCGTGACGCCCGAGCAGATGCCGTTCGCGAGCGAGCTGAAGAAACAGATCGCCGCCGCCGGCCTGGAGCAGCGCATCGTCATCACCGGCGAGCTCGACATCGCCGACGTCCAGCGCTGGTACCAGCGGTTGACGATCTATGCCTTCACCTCCCGCAACGAAGGTTTTGGCCTGACCTTGATCGAGGCGATGGCGGCAGGCGCAGCGCTCGTCGCAGCGCGCGCCGGCGCGGCGGAGATCGTGGTGGAGGAGGGCGTCACAGGCGTGCTGGTGCCGCCGGGGGATGTCGATGCGCTGGTCTCAGCGCTCGAACCGCTGATGCAGGATCCGGCGGCGGCACGTGTGATGGGCGAGAAGGCGCGAGCGCGCGTGGTGGAAAAATTCAGCCTCGAGGCCGAGGCCGACAAGATCGCCGCCGTCTATCGCGGACTGGTCTGAGCGATGATGTCGGCGACGAATGCATCGAGGTCGCCGCCGGCGAACAGGAAGCCGGGCAGGCCCGCGGCTTCCGCTGCCGCGATGTCGGAGGCACGGTCGCCGATCACGAAGCTGCCCTCGCGCCGGATCGGCCAATGCTGCATCAGGTCGAGGATCATGCCCGGCGCCGGCTTGCGCCAGGGATGGTCGCGCAGATATTGCTCGACGGAGCCTTCGGTATGGTAGGGGCAGTAGCGGATGTCGTCGATCACGGCCCCCTGCGCCGCGAGCTCGGCCCGCATCCAATCGTGCAGGCTGAGCACGTCGTCCTCCGAGAACAGCCCGCGCGCGACGCCGGACTGGTTGGTGAACAGGAAGACGTGATAGCCGGAGTCATTGAGTCGCCGGATCGCCTGCGCCACATTCGGCACCCAGCGGATGCGCTCGGGCGAGCCGATGTAGTTGTCGTCGTGATTGATCACGCCGTCGCGGTCGAGAAACGCCGCCGGCTTGAGCTGATCGGTCGTCATCTAGCCCTCGTCCTGCATCAGCGTCGCCTCGATCACCTCGCAGATGCCATGCGCGGTGGCGAGGTGGATCTGCTGGATCAGCGGTGTGTCGTCGCTCGGCGCGACCAGCAGCTCGTCGCACAATTCGCCCATCGCGAGGCCCTTGGCACCGGTGAAGCCGACGGTGCTCAGTCCGCGCTCGCGCGCCTTTCGCAGCGCGTTGAGGATGCTCGGCGACCGGCCGGAGGTCGAGATCGCCAGCAGCACGTCGCCGGGCGCGCCGAGCCCTTCGACCTGGCGGGCGAAGACGTGATCGAAGCCGTAGTCATTGCCGATCGCGGTCAGCGCCGAGGTGTCGGTGGTCAGTGCGATCGCCGCGTAGGCCCGCCGTTCCTGTTTGTAGCGGCCGACGATCTCGGCCGCGATGTGCTGGGCATCCGCCGCGCTGCCGCCGTTGCCGACGATCAGCAGCTTGTGGCCGCCGCGCAGCGCCGCGATGATCGTCGCGGCGATCCGCCCGGCGCAGGCGAGCATCGCGGCATCGTCGGCCGCGCGCTCCATGGCGGCGCGGGAGCGGGCGAGATGGCTGGCGATCGGGTCGGGGGCGCGGGTCACGGTGGCGGCTCGGGTTACGTCAGCGCCGGTGTATGGGGCGCGGTGCCGCTTCGCAAGCTAGGGCGCGACCGGGATCGCCGCGTCGGCAAGGACCCGCTGGGCGGTGGCGGCGACCTCGGTCGCCGGAATGTCGCGCATGCAGCGGTGGTCGTTCATCCTGCAGACTGGCCGGTGGCAGGGCTGGCATGGGAGCTGGGTCCTGGTCTGGACCGTCGCCGCGAGGCCGTTCAGCGGCGCCCAATGGTACGGGCTGGTCGGGCCGAAGATGCCCATCGTCGGCGTCCCCAGCGCCGCGGCGATGTGCATGAGCCCCGAATCATTGGAGATGGCGACGCCGGCCGCGGCCATGGCCAGGATGCCGTTGCGTAGGTCGGTTCCGGTCAGGTCCCGGACGGCAGGGCCGCCGGTGGCGACGATCTCGGCGGCCAGCGCCTTCTCGCCTGGGCCGCCGACCACCCAGACGTCGAGGCCGGCCTCGCGCAGCAGCCGGGCCGCCTCGCCGTAAAAAGGCCAGCGCTTGGCGGCACCCACCGACCCCGGGGCCAGTGCTACGGCCGGGCGGTTCCCCAGGCCATGGGCCTCGCGCCAGCGTGCGACGTCGTCCTGAGGCACCCGCAGCTGCGGTACGGGCCATTCCGGCGGCAGCGGCGCCCGGTCGGGCAGCGCCAGCGCGGCATTCTTGTCGATGAAGCGGGGGAGCGCTTTCTCGCCCCAGCGCCAGCGGTTGAGCAGGCCGAAGCGGACCTCGCCGACGAAGCCCACGCGCTCGGGGATGCCGGCGAGCGCGGGCGCCAGCGCCGATTTCCAGGTCCGCGGCATCACCAGGGCGGTCCGATAGTGGCGTTCGCGCAACATCGCAGCGAGCTGCCATTGCCGGCCGAGCGCCAACCGGCTGCGCGGCAGGTCCCAGACGATGCCGGAGCGGACGCCGGGCATGTAATCCACCAGCGGGGCGCAGAGCGAGGTCACCAGCAGGTCGACCGGCCGGTTCGGCCAGCGCTCCTTGAGCACCCGCACCACGGTATGGCCGCGCACGAAATCGCCGATCCACATATAGGGAATGATCAGGATCGGGCTGGTGTCCGCGGTGTCCACCTCCACCTTGGTCGAATTCGAATTCATTCTTTGTCTGCCTGGCTCAGGCGCGCTGGTAGCCGCTCGGCCGCCGCACGTAAAGTGGGCCGAGCGGGCCGTCACCAAAGCGCTTACACTTTGCCGTCGCATGCGCTACGCGAGGGCCGGGGTTTTCGGGATCAGGACGGGTTGCTGAATGTTGCTGGTGACCGGCGGCGCCGGGTTTATCGGATCGAATCTGGTTGCGGCGCTGAACGATGCGGGCCGCACCGATGTCGTCGTCTGCGACACGCTCGGCAGCGAGGGCAAGTGGCGCAACCTCGCCAAGCGGCAACTGGCGGACGTCGTGCCGCCATCCGATCTGGACGCCTGGCTGAAGGGTCGCAGGCTCGAGGCCGTCCTGCACATGGGCGCGATCTCCGCGACCACGGTGGTTGACGGCGACCTGGTGATGGAGCGCAACTTCCGCAGTTCGCTGCGGCTGCTCGATTGGTGTACGGCGAACACCACGCCGTTCATCTACGCCTCGTCGGCGGCGACCTATGGCGACGGCGCGCAGGGCTTCGTCGATGATCCGTCGCTCACCGCGCTGAGGACGCTGCGGCCGATGAATCTTTACGGCTGGAGCAAGCATCTGTTCGACATGGCGGTCGCAGCGCGCGCCGAGCGCGGCGAGCGGCTGCCGCCGCAATATGTTGGGCTGAAGTTCTTCAACGTCTTCGGTCCCAACGAGTACCACAAGGGATCGATGATGAGCGTGCTGACCCGCCGCTTCGACGACATCAAGGCCGGGCACACCTTGCAGCTGTTCAAGTCGCACCGCGAAGGCATCGCCGATGGCGACCAGCGCCGCGACTTCATCCATGTCGACGACGTCGTTCGCGTGATGTTGTGGCTGTTGGCTTCTCCCTCCGTGTCGGGCCTGTTCAACGTCGGCACGGGCCGGGCGCGCAGCTTCAAGGACATGATGCTCGCGGCCTATGCCACGCTCGGTGCGACGCCGCGGATCGAGTACATCGACATGCCCGAAGCGATTCGCGGCAGCTACCAGTACTTCACCCAGAGCAACGTCGACCGGCTGGTGGCCGCCGGCTACAACGGCGGCTTCACGTCGCTCGAGGATGCGGTCGCCGGTTATGTCCGAGATTATCTCGATTCCTCCGACCGCTTCCGCTAGACGATCTGGTTCCGACCATTGCACCGAGACTGCCGCTGATGTTCGACTTTGACGATCTCTCGCAAGCGATCGCCCGCCAGACGGTGCTGTGCATCGGCGACCTCATGCTGGACGAGTTCGTCTATGGCGAGGTGTCGCGCATATCCCCCGAGGCGCCTGCGCCGGTGATCGCGGTCCAGCGCAGCGAGATCAATATCGGCGGCGCCGGCAACGTCGCGCGCAACATCGCCGCGCTCGGTGCCCGCTGCATCTTCGTCGGCCTTGTCGGGCAGGATGCGGCTGGCGACCAGATCGAGGCCGAGCTCGCCAGGGAGGCTGGCATCGAGAGCGTGCTGGTGCGCGATCCTTCGCGCCCGACGACGCGCAAGGTGCGCTTCGTCTCCGAACATTTCTCCACCCACATGCTGCGCGCCGACTGGGAGCGCGCCGCACCGGCGTCCGGCGAGATCGAGCAGAAGCTGATCGAGGCCATCCTGCCGCTGATCGCGCGGGCCGACATCGTGCTGCTGTCCGACTACGCCAAGGGCGTGCTGACGGCGCGCGTGCTGCGCAACGTCATCGACGCGACGCGCAAGGCCGGCAAGCGCGTCATCGTCGATCCCAAGAGCGCCAATCTCGCGATCTATCGCGGCGCGAGCGTGCTGACGCCGAACCGCAAGGAGTTTTCGGAAGCGACCCGCAGCCGGGCCGAGACCGATCACGAGATCGCCGCGGCCGCGCAGGATGCGATCTATCTCGCCGACTGCGAGGCGATCCTGGTGACGCAGAGCGAGCGCGGCATGACGCTGGTCCCGCGCGAGGGCGATCCGATTCACGTGCCGGCCTATCCCGTGAAGGTGCGCGACGTCTCCGGCGCCGGCGACACGGTCGTCGCCGTGCTTGCCGCGACGCTCGCGGCGGGCGCCGCCTGGGAGGATTCGTTGCGGATGGCGAGCGCCGCGGCGGCTGTGGCCGTCAGCAAGCAGGGCACCGCCAGCGTGACGTCGGCCGAACTGCGCCGAAAGATCCTGCCGCATGCCTATCGCGCGGCCGAGGAGAAGATCATCGAGAGCGACGACGAACTCGCCGCCCGTGTCGAGGGATGGCGGGGAGAGGGCCTGCGCGTCGGCTTCACCAACGGCTGCTTCGACATTCTGCATCCCGGCCACGTCAAGGTGCTGACCGCGGCGCGCGCCGCCTGCGACCGTCTCGTGGTCGGTCTGAACAGCGATGCTTCCGTCAAGCGGCTGAAGGGCGAGAGCCGTCCCGTGCAGGACGAGCGCGCGCGCGCCGAGGTGCTGGCCGCGCTCGAGGCGGTGGATCTCGTCGCCATCTTCGCGGAGGACACGCCGCTCCGCCTGATCGAGCTGGTCCGGCCGAGCGTCCTGGTCAAGGGCGGCGACTACACGCGCGAGCAGGTGGTGGGGCACGAGGTCGTCGAGGCCTCCGGCGGCGAGGTGATCCTGATCGACATCCTGAAAGGGCACAGCACGACCGCACTCGTCGATCGCGCCCGGAGCGAGGCGCGATGACGACGCTGGCAGGTCATCCCGGCCCGGCGCTGCTGGCGCGCCGCTGGCGCGATCCGGCGGCGTGGCGGACGACGGTCGATGTCGTGGCGATTCTGCTGGCCGCCTCGCTGCCGTGGTCGACCTCGCTGGTGTCGATCCTGGGCGTCGTCATGCTGATCACGATGCTGCCGTTTCTCGACGTCGAACGTCTGCTGCAGGTCCTGAAGCGGCCGATCGCGCTGGCGCCGATCGCGCTGTTCCTGCTGGCGCTGGTCGGAACGCTGTGGTCGGACGTGGCGTGGGGCGCGCGGTTCTACGCGGTGGGACCCGCGGCGAAGCTCCTGGTGCTGCCGGCGCTGCTCTATCACTTCCAGCGGTCGGAGCGCGGGCTGTGGGTCTTCACCGCGTTTCTCGCCTCCTGCGTGCTGATGGTCGCGATGTCGACCGCGGTCGCGTTCAATCCGGCGCTTGCGCTCAAGGCCAACGCCGACCGCGGCATTTTCGTGAAGAACTACATCGACCAGGGCCAGGAGTTCTCGCTCTGCGCCGTGGCGCTGGCCTATCCGATCGCCCAATTGCTGCGCGCACGCCGCTTCGTGCCGGCGGGCCTGCTCACCGCGATCATGGTCGCGTTCCTCGCCAACATGATCTTCATCGTGGTGTCGCGCACCGCGCTGGTGACGATCCCGATCCTGCTTGCGGTGTTCGGGCTGATCCACTTGAAATGGCGCGCCAACCTGCTGATCGCGGCCGTTGCCCTTGCGCTGGGCCTCGCGGCATGGACCGTGTCCCCCCAATTGCGGGGCAAGGTGGCGACGTTCACGAGCCAATATCAGGACTACAGGAACGATCGCGCCGTGACGTCGATCGGCGAGCGGCTCGAGTTCTGGCGCAAGTCGTTGCGGTTCCTGGCCGACGCGCCGCTGATCGGACACGGCTCGGGCTCGACGCGTCACCTGTTCGAGCTGGCCGCGAGCGGGTCGCGCGACCTCTCCTCGAGCCAGGTCGTCGGCAACCCGCACAACCAGACGCTCTACGTCGCGGTCCAATGGGGCGCGCTGGGGATCGTGATTCTCTACGCGATGTGGGCGGCGCATCTTCTGCTGTTCCGCGGTGACGGGCTCGTGGCCTGGATCGGGCTGCTCGTGGTGGTGCAGAACATCTTCACCTCGCTGTTCAACTCCCACATCTTCGATTTCCACGAGGGGTGGATGTATGTCATCGGCGTCGGCGTGGCCGGCGGAATGGTGCTGCAATTGCGGACGTCTGCTGACACGGTGCAAGGGACGCTCGAACCATGACGCGTCCGTCTCAACTGACCTATCGGAATATGCTGATTGCCGCGCATGACCTCCTGGTCAGCGTCGTCGCGCTGTTCGCCGCGTTCTACATCCGCTTCGAGGGCGCCAGCACCTTCTGGGAGCGGGTGCCGCTGCTCTTTCAGATCCTGCCATATTTCATCGCCTTCAGCTTCGTCGTCTTCTACTTCTCGAACCTGCTGACGACGAAATGGCGGTTCATCTCGTTGCCGGACGCGCTGAACATCGTCCGCGTCGCGACGGTGCTGACGCTGGCGCTGCTGGTGCTCGACTACATCATCGTTGCGCCCAACGTCCGCGGCACGTTCTTCTTCGGCAAGCTCACGATCATTCTCTATTGGTTCCTTGAGATCTTTGCGCTGAGCGCGCTGCGGTTCGCCTATCGCTATTTCCGCTACACGCGGGTCCGGCGGCACGCGCGGTCGGAGGACGCGGCGCCCGCGCTCCTGATCGGCCGTGCGGCCGACGCCGAGGTCGTCCTGCGCGGCATCGAGAGCGGCGCGGTCAAGCGGATCTGGCCGATCGGCATTCTCTCGCCGTCGGCCGCCGACCGCGGCCAATTGATCCGCGGCGTGCCGGTGCTGGGTGGCATCGACGACGTCGAGGATGTCGCGGCCGACTTTGCCCGGCGGGACCGGCCGATCGCGCGCGCCCTGATGATGCCGACGGCGTTCGATCCGGACTGCCATCCGGAGACCTTCCTGATGCGGGCGCGCCGGTTGCGCTTGATCGTGAGCCGCCTGCCGTCGCTGGAGAGCGGCGATGCGCCACGGCTCGCGCCGGTCGCGGTCGAGGACCTCCTGCTGCGGCCGAGTGAGAAGATCGATTACGGCCGGCTGGAAGCGCTGGTGCGTGGCAAAGCCGTCGTGGTGACCGGCGGCGGAGGCTCGATCGGCGCCGAGATCTGCCAGCGCGTCGTGGCATTCGGCGCGGCGCGGCTGCTCATTCTGGAGAATTCCGAGCCGGCGCTCTACGCGATCACCGAGGCGCTCGCGGCCGATCCCGAGGCTGCCGTCGCCGTCGAGGGGCGCATCGCCGACATCCGCGATCGCGACCGGGTGTTCGCGCTGATCGGCGATTTCAAGCCGGATCTGGTCTTCCATGCCGCCGCCTTGAAGCACGTGCCGATCCTCGAGCGCGACTGGAGCGAGGGCGTCAAGACCAACATCTTCGGCTCGATCAACGTCGCCGATGCCGCGGTGGCCTCGGGCGCCGAGGCGATGGTGATGATCTCGACCGACAAGGCGATCGAGCCGGTGTCGATGCTCGGTCTCACCAAGCGTTTCGCCGAAATGTACTGCCAGGCGCTGGACCGCCAGCTCGCCGACCGGCCGGCGGGACGGCCGCCGATGCGGCTGATCTCGGTGCGGTTCGGCAACGTGCTGGCGTCGAACGGCTCGGTGGTGCCGAAGTTCAAGGCGCAGATCGAGGCGGGCGGCCCGGTGACCGTGACGCACCCGGACATGGTGCGCTACTTCATGACCATTCGCGAGGCCTGCGATCTGGTGATCACGGCAGCCTCGCATGCGCTGGCGCCGCAGCGTCCGGATGTCTCGGTCTACGTGCTCAACATGGGGCAGCCGGTCCGCATCGTCGAGCTCGCCGAGCGCATGATCCGCCTGTCCGGCCTGCAGCCGGGGTACGACGTCGAGATCGTGTTCACGGGCATCCGGCCGGGCGAGCGCCTGAACGAGATCCTGTTTGCGAGCGAGGAGCCGCCGGTCGAGATCGGCGTCGCCGGCATCATGGCCGCCAACCCGAACGAGCCGCCGATGCCGACGCTGAAGGCCTGGATCGCGGCGCTCGATCAGGCGATCGCGCGCAATGATCCGGTGACGATCAAATCGGTGCTGAAGGATGCGGTGCCGGAATTCGGCTCGAGCGCGGCCTGAGTCTTCAATGGCGCCGCCGCGAGAAGCGGCTCAGCACCCAGGTGACGGCGCCGAGCCCGAAGACGAGCAGGATGGCGTCGACCGTCATGGAACGCTGCGCGACCGAGATGGCTGCGAGGGTCGCAAGCACGACATTGAGGATGAACACCTCGCTGACGACGCGCGAGACGGTGAAGCCGTTATCGGTGGCCTGTTGATAGAAATGCGTGCGGTGCGCCGCCCAGAACGGCTCGCGCCGCGCCATCCGCCGCAACAGGGTGAAGGTGGCGTCGATCAGATAATACAGCGGCAGCAGCAGCGCCGCGGCGATGGAGCCCTGCCAGGCCAGATGGAGCAGGCCCCAGCCGAGCAGCAGCCCGATCGGCAGGCTGCCGACATCGCCGAGAAAGACCTTTGCGACGGGACGGTTGAAGGGCGCAAAGCCGAGCATGGCGCCACCCAGCGCCGCAGCGATGGCGGTCGCCGGCCAGGGCAGTTCACCGGAGATGCCGAACAGGACGAGCGTCGCCGTGATCGGCACCGCCTCAGCCACGGTCATCAAATCGAGCCCGTCCATGAAGTTGACGAGGTTGACGAACCACAGGCCCGCGATCAGCAGCAGCGTGCGCTCGACCGCCAGCGGGATCGGAAACAGCCTGAGATCGTCAGGCGCGGTGAATATGACGAGGCCAACGGCCAATCCCTGCAGGATCAAGCGCGGCAGCACCGGGATCGGCCTGATGTCGTCGACCAGGCCGACCAGCGCCAGCATCGGCACCGCGATGAACAGCATCAGCAGCGGTGCAAAGCCCATCGCGGAGGCAAAGGCGCCGCCGACCACGAGCGTTGCGCCGACCACGGCTATGCCGGCGCCCTGCGGCGTGGGGATCTTGTGCGACGAGCGCGCGTTGGGCCGCGCCAGTGCGTAGCGCTGCAGCACCGGGCGCAGCAGCACGATCAGCACACCGCACATCGCGGCCGCGAGCACGGCGATGGCGGCGAGGACTGCGGTGGGATGGGCGATCATCCGCGCGCGTCCGGCGCCGCGGTGAGGCGGTCATAGAGCGCCACCACCGAGCGGCCGATGATCCTGGCCGAGAGCTTGTCCTCGACCAGTTGACGGGCCGCCGTGCCGTAGCGCGCGCGCAACTCCGGCGATGTCGCCAGTTCCGCCATGGCCTGCGCCAGCGCGGCCGCGTCCTCGACTGGCACCGAGAGCCCGGTCTGGCCATGGATCGCGATCTCGCGGCAGCCCGGCGCATCGGTGGAGATCAGCGGCCGGCCACAGGCGGCAGCCTCCAGCAGGCTCACCGGAAGACCTTCGCGATGCGATGGCAGCACGGCGATGTGGCAGCGCCGCCAGAGCTCGGTGATGTCCTTGATCTGGCCGAGCAGGGTGATGCCGGGTTCGTTCCGCCAGGCCTCGACCTCCTCGGCCGAGACCGAGGCGGGATTGGCCGGATCGGGGGAGCCGGCGATCAGCAACTGGTCGCTGCGGCCCTGCTGGCGCAGCATGCGATGGGCAGTGACCAGGGCGCGCACGCCCTTGTCGGTGAGCAGCCGTCCTGCAAAACCGAAGGTGATCGGCCCGTCCGGTTCCGGCAGCGGCTGGAAGCGGTCGGTGTCGACGCCTGACCCCGGGATCAGCGTGATCTTGTCGCCGCGGACGCCCATGGCTTGAAGTGCTTCGCGATCGTCCGGATTCTGCACCAGCACGCAGCTCGGTGTCCGGTTCATGAGCCGCGGCAGCAGCCACAGCAGGCTCTGCTTGAGCAGGCGCGAGCGCCAGCTCGCCGAGGTGAAGACATAGCCGAGCCCGGTCATGGCGTTGACGACGGGCGTGGTGCGTCCGAGCGTGGCGAGCGAGCCGAGCACGCTCGATTGCAGCCCGGAATGATGCACCACGTCGGGCCTGATCGCAGCCTCGACGGCGCGGATCGCGCGGATCGTGGGCAGGGCTGATGACGGCGACAGCCCGCCGCGCCGGAACGGGATTGGATGCACCACGAAGCGCTCGGCGGTGATCGCGGCGGCGCCGGCGTTGACGTTGGTCGCGACATGCACCTCGTAGCCGGCCTCGCGCGCCGCGCGCGCCATCGGCAGGCGATGCATCAGGAAGGCGTAGTCCTCGTTGGCCACGTACAGCAGGCGGCGCGGCGAAGCGGAGCGGGGCAGGGACATCGAACTCACGGTCTTGGGCGGTCGAAGCGCCGTATAGGCCAAGAGCGGCCCTCGCGCGAGCCGTTATCTGTCCTGCGACGGGCGGAAAACCGCCCGCCGGTGCCGACGACGATGAGGGGCGGCCCTCGGAATGCCGCCCCGGTCTCAGACCAGATGAAAGCTCGACAGGTGGGACAGCAGCTCGGCCGCCGACACGTGCTGGATGGTGATGGTGTCGAGTGCCGCATCGGTGATGACGGCGTTGCCCGCCGCGTCGTCATGGATGGCGGCCTGCAGTGCGGACTGCTCCGCGAAGATGCTCTGGCTGAACACGATCTGGTCGGTGCCGGGATTGAAGTCAGAGACCGTCACCTGACCGAAATGCTCGGCGAACACGAAGGTGTCATGTCCCTGCAGCGACACCGATGAGGACGCCGCGCCGGAGATCGAGGTCCCGGAGATCAGCGTGCCGCCCTGGCCGTCGGCTGCGAAGTGAAAGCTGTCCTGCGACAATGGGCCGACGAAGTGCAGCGACGCGCTGTTGGACCCGTCGCTCAGCGACAGCAGCCCGCTGGTCTCGTCGAAATGCATCTGAAGCGACGTGAAGGCGATGCTCTTGAGATCGATCTGAGCGGCCGTGCCGCCGAATCCGATGAGATTGCCGCTGAAGGAAGGCGCGGCGAGGACAAGGTCGGCCGCGCTCGACGTCGTGGCCGCCTCTGCGCTCGCCGTCACCGAGCCGATGGTCGGGATCCCGATCGTGCCGTCGCCATTCAGGTCCTGATGGAAGCTGGTCTCGAGGGCTTCAAGGGACGACGAGCTGCCGGAAACGGCGCCGATCGCGTTGCCGGTATAGTTGCCGCTGCTATCGGTGTTCCAGACCGTGTAGAGGTCGGTGCCGGCCATCTTCCAGGCAACCTGATAGCCGCTGCCAGAGGCCTCCGCAGCGATCGCCGCCCAGCCGCTGAGCTGGCCGGCAACGACGACGTTGCCGCCGAACATCACCTGCGTTGCGGTCCCCCCCGACACCGGCGCCATCAGATAGGTCGTGCCCGACAGCGACAGGCTGGTCGACCCGAGCGCTTCGATCACGCTGCCGCTGGGTGTCACGCTTGGGGCGCCGATGGTGCCGTCGCCGTTCAGATCCTGGTGGAAGCTGGGCTCCAGCGCTTCCAGGGATGCGGAGCTTCCCGCAACCGCGCCGATCACGTTGCCGGTATAGTTGCCGCTGCTGTCCACGTTCCAGACGGTGTAGAGATCGGCGCCGGCCATCTTCCAGGCGATCTCATAGCCGCTGCCGGACGTCTCCGCGGCGATGGGCGCCCAGCCGTCGAACTGACCGACGGTCACGATGCTGCCGCCGAACATGATCTGCGGACCGGTGCCGCCGGCGACGGGATTGAGGAAATAGCTCGACCCGGCCAGCACCAGGCTGGTCGAACCCGCGGCCTCGATGACCGTGCTCGGAATGCCGATCGTGCCGTCGCCGTTCAGGTCCTGGTGGAAGTTCGGCTCCAGCGCCTCGAGCGCGCTGCTGGCCCCATTGACTGCGCCGATGGCGTTGCCCGTGTAGTTGCCGCTGCTGTCGACGTTCCAGACGGTGTAGAGATCGCTGCCCGCCATCTTCCAGGCGATCTGATAGCCGCTGCCGACGGCTTCGGCCGCGATCGGTGCCCATCCGCCGAGCTGCCCGGGGCTGACGGTGCTGCCGTTGAAGCTGACCTGCGGGCCCGTCCCGCCTGCGACCGGATTGAGGAAATAGCCGTTGCCGGATTGGACCAGGCTCGTGGCCCCCGCGGCCTCGATGACGGTGCTGACGACGCCGATCGTGCCGTCGCCGTTCAGGTCCTGATGGAACGACGTCTCAAATGTCTCGAAAGCGGACGAGCTTCCGGAGACGGCGCCGATCGCGTTGCCGGTGTAGTTGCCGCTGCTGTCGACGTTCCAGACGGTGTAGAGATCCTGCCCCTGAAACTTCCAGGCGACTTCGTAGCTGCCGCCTCCGTTGGCCTCGACGCCGATCGGCATCCAGTTGCTCAGCTGGTGAACGACGACGTTGGCGCCGTTGAACCGCAGCGCCACCGATGTGCTCGCACCGATGGTGTTGAGATCGTAGATGACACCGACCTGGGCGAGGCTGATCGATCCGAGCGCCTCGACGATGGTGTTGGCGAAATAGGGGGCCGATCCGACCGCGGGATTGATCTGGGCGAGACCCGCGCCGGCGACTGCCGGATTGGCCATCGGCACCGCGGTCTGCTGCAGGATCTCCGAGACGTCGGCGTAGCTCAGCGTCGAATTGGCCGTCAGGATCAAGGCCGCGATCGCGGCAACGCTCGGCGCGGCTGCGGAGGTGCCGTAGAAGTCGGTCATTCCCGTGACGGTCGTCGAGATGTTGTCGATGCCGGAGACCACGACCGGGCTGAGCTGGAGCGGCGTCGCAAGGCGCGTGCCGTCGTTGGCGAACAGGATCTCGGTCCCGGCGCCGGACGATGAAAAGCTTTCCGAGACCGGTGTTGCGCCAAAGGCCGGCGTGTTGGCGGCATTGACGGCTCCGACGGTGATCACCCCCGGCGTCATCGCGTGACCGAAGACCGTCCCGACATTGGCGCCGCTGATGGAGACCGGGAGGCCGTTGCCTGCCAAAATCTCCTTGATCGTGGAAGGAGGAGTAAATCCCGTGTTGGCGATCACGATCTGGTAGGTGCCCGAGACCGAGAAATGCAAACCAACCCACGGATTCAGCGAATTGTTCGCAACGTATCCGAGGAACTGTCCATTCTGAAACACGTCGACCGCGAGATGTGACGTGTCTTGACCCCAAGCCTGGTCCCATTGCACGAGCAGGTTCGCGCCCGCGGTCACGGTGATCGTCTGCGCGATGCTGCCGCCGAAGCTCAGTGCATTGCCATCGAAATACTTTCCGCCGATGCTGCCCGAGGTCGAGGTCCAGGACGTCTGATAGGCCGAGCTGCCGTTGTTGCCGGCCGACGTCACATAGGTCACGCCCATGGCCTGAACGGTCTGAATGGCCTGGGCGACAATGCCGTTCTGGAAGAATGGCTCGTCCGAATAGCTCACATCGTCGACGATGACCTTGCAGCCGGCATTGGCGAGCGCGATGATGCCGTCGGCAAAATCCTGCTCGCTCTGGAACGCGGTGTAGAAGGCGAGACTGGCGTCAGGCGCGATATCGTGGATGACCTGCATCATCGCACGGCCTTCGTCCGTCCCGCCCGATGGCATGTCCTTGAGGATCTGAATCTTGGAGGCCGAGGGCAAGGCTCCGCTGGCTTCGTCCGCTGCGGCGCCGCCGAGATTGTTGAAGCTGCTGGAGAGGACGCCGATCTTGATGCCGGCTCCCGTCACGCCCGTGGCGTTGCCGCCGAGCGCCTGAACGACCTGGGCGCTGGTCGCGCCTTGTGCACTGACCGCCGAGGCGATGGCTTCCGTCACTGCGTCCTGGAGCGATGGCGCCGGCTCGCCGCTCGGTCCGGCGTGCGCCGTCGCGGGCTTTCCGAGGCTGCCGAACGACCATGTCTGCAGCGATGCGCTGGCGCCTGACCACATCTCGACGCTGATCGACAGGACGACGCCGCTCGCGCTGGCACTCTGCCCGGCATGCGCCGGTTCGACGGAGCTGTCCGCAATCGGCGTGGCCGGATGGAGGGACGTCTCCTGGGTGACTTGCCAGGTCGAGCCGGCCACCACCGTCCGAGCCGTTGGCTCGGCCGCCCCCTGGGCCTGCGCGCTCACGTCGAAGAGTTGTGTGACCACCGTTGCCTCGGCGTCGCCATGCGCGAGGAGGCCGGGCGTCTCGCTCGGAGCATCAGCGCTTGGTGCCGGGGCTGCAGGATCGATCAGCTCGGCCGAGCCATGCTGGACCTGCGCGATGGCGGGGGCCGGCTTGGCTTCGTCTGCGGCGTCCGCAGCAGGCTGCTGCACATGCAACTCGTGACGTTGGCCAGCAGCAGGATCGAAAATGAGGGACTGGGCGGCTTCACGCCAGCGGTCAGGAATGTCTTCGGTACGGCCGGATTCGTAGAGCATGCATGCAACGATGGTGATCCTGTCCTCGAGGCCGACAGGCGGGATGGAATTGAAGCATCGGGCAGTGATGCCCCCCGATCTTGTATAAAATGGTACCGAAGAATGGCGGCTCCGGCCATACGTCATTGTTCGATCTGTTCGATCGAATTCAACTATTGATTGTGTCCGGGGAGGCGGCTATTGCCGCGGGCCCAAGTCAGCCTTCGCAGGGGCAACTCCGGACGGGGGCAGAGATCGGAGCGGGCACAGCAGGGATTTGCTCCCCGCGAGCCCGCCCCGAAGATTAAGGGCGCCGATCAGACCAGGTGGAAACTGGACAAATGGGTCAGCAGGTCCGCCGTCGTGACGTGCTGGACGGTGATGGTGTCGTGCGCGGCATCGGTGATGACGGCGTTGCCGGCCGCATCGTCGTGAATCGACGCCAACAGCGCCGCCTGATTCGCGAAAAGCTCGTGGCTGATGACGATCGTGTCGCTGCCCAGATGGAAGTCGGCGACGCTGACCTGGCCGAAATGCTCGGCGAAGACGAAGGTGTCGTGTCCTGCCAGGGAGACGGCTTGCGGAGCGGGGCCGCTCGCCGGACCCGCGGCCGCCGAGATCATCGTGCCGCCCTGGCCGTCATCGGTGAAACGGAAGCTGTCCTGCGACAGCGGTCCGAGGAAATGCAACGGGGTGCTGCTCGCGCCGTCGCTGAGCGACAGCAGCCCGCTGCTGTCGTCGAAATGCGCCTGCAGCGAATGAAAGGCGATGCTGCTGAGGTCGATCTGATCGCCGTTGCCGCCGAACCCGATCAGGGAGCCGCCGAAGCTGCCCGACACCGTCAGGACCACGTCCGGGCCACCGGCCAGCGTCAGGGCTTGCGTGCCCGCTGCGACGTGAGCGGGCACACCGATGGTGCCGTCGCCGTTCAGATCCTGATGAAAGCTTGTCTCCAGCGTCTCCAGCGCTGCCGAGCCGCCCGGAACGGCGCCGATTGCATTGCTGACGTAAGCACCGCTGCTGTCGGTATTCCAGACCGTGTAGAGGTCGACGCCAGCCATTTTCCAGGCGACCAGGTAGCCGCCGCCGGAGCTCTCCGCGCCGATCGGGTTCCAGCCGCCGAGCTGGCCCACGGTGACGACGCTGCCGCCGAACGCGATCTGCGGCCCGGTGCCGCCGCCGACCGGATTGAGGAAGTAGGTCGAACCGGATTGCACCAGGCTCGTCGATCCCAGCGCTTCGATCACGGCCGAGGGGATGCCGATCGTGCCGTCGCCGTTCAGATCCTGATGGAGGTTGGTCTCCAGCGCTTCCAGACCGCTGTTGGTGCCGTTGACGGCGCCGATCGCGTTGCTCGTATAGGCGCCGCTGCTGTCGGTATTCCAGACCGTGTAGAGGTCCGCGCCCGTCATCTTCCAGGCGATCTGATAGCCGCCACCGACGGTGTCCGCCGCAATCGGCATCCAGCCGCCGAGCTGACCGACGACGAGGACGGAGCCGCCGAACTTGACCTGGGGACCTGTGCCGCCGCCGACCGGGTTCAGGTAGTAGCTGGATCCGGACTGGACGAGGCTGGTCGATCCCAGGGCTTCGATGACCGTGGTCGGAATGCCGATCGTGCCGTCGCCGTTCAGGTCCTGGTGGAGGTTGGTCTCGAGCGCTTCGAGTCCGCTGTCCGTCCCGCTGACCGCGCCGATCGCGTTGCCCGTATAGGTGCCGCTGCCGTCGGTGTTCCAGACCGTGTAGAGATTGGCGCCGGCCATCTTCCAGGCGATCTGATAGCCGCTGCCGACGACGTCGGCCGCGATCGGAGTCCAGCCGCCGAGCTGGCCGACCACCAGGTTGGCGCCGCCGAACTTGACTTGCGGGCCCGTGCCGCCGCCTACGGGATTGAGGAAATAGCCGTTGCCGGCCTGGACGAGACTGGTCGATCCCACGGCCTCGATGACCGTTGTCGGGATGCCGATCATGCCGTCGCCGTTCAAGTCCTCGTGGAAGGACGTCTCGAACGCCTCGAATGCGGCCGTGCCTCCCGAGACGCCGCCGATGGCGTTGCCGGTGTAGTTGCCGCTGCTGTCGACGTTCCACACCGTGTAGAGGTCCGCGCCCGTCATCTTCCAGGCGACCTGATAGCCGCCGCCGTTGGCCTCGCCCGCGATCGGGGTCCAGCCGCCCAATTGTCCGGGCTGGACGACGCTGCCGCCGAACTTGATCTGCGGCCCCGTGCCGCCGCCGACCGGATTGAGGAAATAGCTTAGTCCGAGCTGGACCAGGCTGGTCGATCCCAGCGCCTCGATCGTCACCGGCGTTGCGGAAACGAGATGGAAGCCGAGCGCGTCCATCTGCTTGAGGTCCACCGCCGTCAGCGTCTGCAGCGTGCTGTAGGTGTAGAACTCGTTGAGCGGATCGTTGCCGCCCTGCACGCCGCTGTTCAGGAAGTCGCTGGGGTCCGAGGATTGGCCGTAATCGGCGAGCTTGGTATAGCCGCCATCGAGGGAGAAATAGGCGGTCCCCGCCGTCGCGCCGCCGGTCATCAGCCGCACGCCGGGGCTGGAGAAGCGGAACAGATCGAAGACGTCGGGCTGCGGTCCGTAGGGCACGCGGCCGAACGCGTGCGTCAGCTCGTGCAGCGCCACGCCGACCAGCAGGTTCGAATTGATATCGGTGGCGAAGGTCGCGCTGCCGTCGTCGGTGGTCGCATCGTTGGCGCCGAGCCCGCCCCACAGCTTGAGCTGCGAATTCCACACCGCGACGTAGGACTGTCCCTGGATGCTGGATCCCGCCGGCAGGGCATTGAAGGTGGTGTCGCCTGGGCTGGCATAGTTGATCAGGTTGGACCTGACGCTCGAATAGCCCATCCACTGGCCGCCGTCAGGACCGGCTGCCGCGCCGCCGCCGACGCCGCTATAGTCGATCTTGATGTTGACGGTGATGCGGTCCGAGATCATCGAGGTGAGGATCGCGGCGGCCTGCTGAATGCCGGCGCGAAAGCTCGCCGGTGCATTCATCGCCGCCGTGTCGAACAGCAGATTGATCGTCAGTCCGCCGGCGCTCACCGCGGTGACCGCGCCAATCCCGCCGAAGTCGCCCTGCGCAAGCTGCGCCTCGACCGCCTCGTCGGGCAGCTCCACGGGATTCGACGGCGGGGGTACCCCCGCGTCGTATGGAGGTGAAGTCGTGACCGACTGTAAGTTGGATGCTCCAGGCATTGCCTCAGTTCCGGCTCATCGCGTGAGGGCGCATGGCTCGACCGTATCGACACGCTGCCGAGTCGAATCGTGACCGTCCCAAGTTACAGGGCAACGATCTTGCTCGGAGGTTAATGGGCGTTCCGAAGCCCCGGAAAACGACCGGCGATGGCTGTCGCGGGCGTTCATCGAACCGAGGTTCGCTTACGCATTCAATCCAGCAGCTCGGGCAGGCGGTCCAGGAACGCAGGGACCGGTAGTGCAGCACCGAAATTATAGGGGTTGCCGCTGAGCGCGGCGCGATAGAGATCGAGCTGTGGCCCGCCCTCACGCAGGGGCCGGCCGATCCCGTCCAGGCAATCGAGCTTGTAGCGGACGGCTGCCGTGATGTCCTGCGCGGTATTCGGGTGAATTTCGAGCCCGTGGCGCGCCAGCACGGCGGTGTCGATCAGCAGTGCCTGCAGCGGCTGGCGATAGGTCTCGCGCAGCGAGAGGTAGCGCCGCGCGCGCCGGTCATAGACCGGGCGCACGGTGAAGTCGGTGCGCTCATGCCAGAACTGGCAGTCGTTGGAGATGCAGTTGACGAGCAGCATCGGCGTTCCCAGCGCCTGCACGGCCGTGGTCAGGCCCGACGTCGTGCCGACGAACAGGCGAGCGGCGGCGCAAAGATAGAGGTCCATCTCCGCCGATTTGATGTCGCTGTGGGCGTAGTCGAAGACGCCTGCCATGCCGCGCAGCGGCGTCATGCTGCGATCGCCGAGCCTGACCACGGCGCCGCCGCGTGCGGTGATCGCGGCGATGGCGTCGAGGTAGTCGCCGACATTGGCGGAGCGATGCTGGCGCGTGGTGCCGGGTCCGTCGCCGTGATAGCCGCCTTCGCGGATGTGCATCGCGACGAACCAGTCGGCGGTGACACCGGCGGCACGCAGCCTGGCCGTTCCGGTTTGCATCAGCTCCGACGGGACCTTCACGATCGGCAGCCGCTGCTGTTCGGCCCAGGCGACCTGCGCGCGCGACGCTGCGTGAGCCCACGGCTCGGCGATGCCGTCCTTGCCCCGGACGGCGATGAACTGGTCGCCGACCAGCCGCTGATAGGGCAGCAGATCGTCGACGAGAGCGGGGTCTTCGATGATCGTGACATGCTGATCGAACAGCCTGAGGAATGGCTGGTTGACAACCTTGCTTGCCGGGGCAAGCAGCACGTAGTTGGCGCGCGGCAGCATGCCGAGCGCGGCCATGCGCAAATGGCAGTCGATGAAGCCGACGTGGCCGATCAGCGTCACCCATTCGTAGCCGAGCAGCCGGACCGGCCGCGCGGGGTCGAAGATGCTGCTGGCGCCGGCAATGCGCGCGATCAGCGCGTCGGGAATCGACCATTTGGCCGCCAAGGAATCCTGGTGGTCGAGTGCGGCCTGATAGCTGCGGAACGTGTCCTCGTAGCGGCCCTGGTGATAGAAGTTCTCGCCGAGCTGGATCAAATTGTCGTAGATCAGGAGCTCGCCGGCATGCTCCAGCTCCCAGGTGCTCGGCGTATAGGTCGATGGATCGTAGCCGCCGGCATAGTTCTGGTGCGCCATCACCGAGCGGGGATCGCGCGCGACCGACGCCTTGAAGCACGCGGCGGCCTGGACGTGGTCGCCGGCCAGGGCATGGACGGCGCCGAGCTTGCGCAGCGCGTTGCCGTCGCCCGAGGCCGCGGCCGCCGTCAGGAAATGCGCCGCGATCGGAAGATTGCCGCGATACATGTGGGCGACGCCGACCGCGAAATTGATCGCGAAGCTGTCGATCGTCTCCGGCCGCGGCACCTCGCGCACGATCCGGTCATAGGCGCTGCACAGTGCCAGCGTCGTGAAATAGGCCTGCGCGCCCACACCGGCTCTCGCGCGCACATTGCTGCGGAAGATCAGGTTCAAGAGCCGCACCGCACGCAACGCACTCGGCTTGCGGCTTGCAGCGAGATGAACCTGCGCTGCCGCGGCCAGCGTGGTCGAGGTCGTCAGCGCCAGCAAACGGCCGAGCCGCGATCCCCTTGCCAATTGCCGGTCCATCAGCCGGAGCAGCGCCGAACCGGCCGGCGCGACGATCAGCCTGCTGTCGACGATGTTCGCCGCGCGGGTGGTCAGCGGCAGCAATTGCCGGCGTCGCGCGCTCAGGAACGCGTAGAGACGAAACGCGGATGCCGTCAGCCACGCCCGCGGCGACCAGCGGCCTCGCGGCGCCTGCGGCGACGGTTGCTCGGCCGGCACGGCGCGAGTCGGCGCAGGAACAGCCTTGGCGCCGAGGCGGCGACGGAGGGAGCCGAAGGGGGCGCGGGCCGTCATGCCGCGCGATAGCCGGAGGTGGCGGACAAGATCGCGCGCCGGGCGGCGGTCTGGGCAAGCAGGCGCGTCAGCGACATCGGCCGAGTCCGGAGCGTGATCCAGGCCAGCGCGGCCAGGCGGCCGACGGCCCCGAAGCTCAGCATCACCCGAAGCAGGTGCGTGTCGAGCGCGTTGCCATCCAGCAAGGCGGATACGCGCGCAGCCTTGGCCGACGGCATCGTTTCACCGCCGAGCACCATCCGCGCCGCGCCGAAGCGATTGCGCCGGGCGAATAGATCGCCATAGCCTTCGGGGAACAACTTGCTCTGCGCAATCAGCGCGCCGATGTCGGCGAGCTTGGCGTTGAGCGAAGCCGGATCGGTCGCCGTCGCCGTCGAATAGTTCTGGCCGTGGATGCGCCAGTAGCCGAGCGCCTCGGCGATGAAGCAGCAGCCATAGGTCAAGGCCAGCCGCCGGGCGAGAAAGGCATCGGAGAACGAGCCGAGCTTGACGTCGAATCCGCCGAGCGCCTGCAAGGCTGTCCGGCGATAGAGCGAGGTGGTGCCGGAAAAGTAGTTGTCGCCAAAGCGCAGCGCCTGGCGAAGGTCGGCCGGTGCAAGCATCGTCGATGCCAATGCGGGCAGCATGATCGGCCGCAGCATCCGTCTTGCGGACGGCCCCCGAGGGCCGATGATCTCGCAGCAGGCGAAGACCAGACCGGCTTCGGGGTGGCTGGCCGCCTGTGCCATCGCCTTTTCGAGATAGGTCGGATGCAGCGCGTCGTCGGCCCCGAGAAAGCCGATCCATTCGGTGTCCGTGATCGCCAGCGCCTCGTTCTGACCGCGCACGACGCCCTGGTTGGTCTCGTGGCGGATCAGCCGCCAGCTCGGCCGGTCCGCCACGAAGCGCGAAATGACCGCGATGCTGTCATCGGTCGAGCAGTCGTCGATGATGAGGACGCGGTCTGGGGCGCGGGTCTGGCTGGCGATGCTGCCGAGCGACTCGGGCAGGTAGCGGGCATGGTTGAAGTTCGGGACGACCAGCGTGACGGTCGGCAAGGTTGCTGGGCGGGTCGTCGTAGTCATGGCTCAGCGAACGTCATGGCACATCATCCCCGATGCCTGTCTCTCACGGCTTCGGGAGTTCCTTGACAACGTCGTCCAGGGCGCCGAAGGCCCGCACGCGGCCGCCATCAAGATAGAGCCCGAGATTGCAGGTGTCGCGCAGCAGGCCGTGATCATGCGAGGCGAGCACGACGATTCCCGAGCGGTTCGTGATCTCCTGCAGCCGGCCGTGGGTCTTCTTGCGGAACTGCGCGTCACCGACCGCGATCCACTCGTCCATCAGGATGATGTCGCCGTGAATCGAGGCGGCGATCGAGAATACCAGGCGCAGCAGCATGCCGGAGGAATAGGTCCGGATCGGCAGCTCCAGATAGTCGCCGAGCTCGGCGAATTCGGCGATCTCCGGCACGCGCTGCTCGATCTCCTCGGGCGAGAGCCCGAGGATGAGGCCGCGGGTGCGGATGTTCTCGTAGCCCGAAGCCTCTTCGTCCATGCCGAGACCGATGTCGAACATCGGAACGTTCCGCCCCACGGTCCGCAGCGAGCCGCTCGTCGGCTCGTAGATGCCGGCGAGCACGCGGATCAGCGTGGTCTTGCCGGCGCCGTTGTGGCCGACCAGGCCGAGCCGGTCGCCCTGCTTCAGGGTGAAGCTGATGTCATCGAGCGCCTGGACGAACTGGAACGAGCCGTCGCTCTTCGAGACCCGGCCGCCGACGCGTGAGGCCGCCTTGATCGCCAGATGCCGGAACGATCGTGCGTTCGGCGGTGCGACCGGAAATTCGATACCGATTTGCTTGGCTTCAATGAGAGTCATTCGAGGCGGATCCAGAGGTCTCCGGCCATGATGTCAGGCCCAATACACGACGCGCGACCGATAGCGCGTGTAGATATAGATCATGGCGGCGGTCAGGACCGCGACCGATCCAATGGCACCGGCCCAGGTCGCAAGGCCGGGAACGTCGCCCATCAGCGGACCACGCGTGACCGCCAGCAGATAGGCGATCGGATTGAGCGTGACGATCAACTCGCCGCCGCGAATGCTCGACGGCTCCCAAATGATCGGAGAGATGAAGAACAAGAGCTGCAGCACGGCCGCCATGACGGGCGGCACGTCGCGATAGCGCACGCAGATCATCGAGACGATCACCGAGGCGCTGACGACGAAGACGTAGACGATCATCAGGCCGAGGATGGCGAGCACCATTCCGAATCCAACCGACCATGGATAGACGAGCCAGATGAACGGGATCACCGCGATGTTGTGCAGGAAGATGATCAGGTTGCGCTGAACCATGCGCATGACATGGATCAGGATCGGCATGTCGACGGCCTTGATCATGCCGCCTGCATTGATCATCGTGTAGCAGGCTTCGCTGAGCGATGACGAGATGAAGCTCCAGATGGTCATGCTGACCATGAAGTGGGGCAGGTAGGTCTTCATGTCGGCGCCGAGGAAGCGGCCGGCCACCGTGCCCATGATCAGTGCGGTGATCGCATTGGTGGCCGTGATCCACCACGGGCCCAGCATGGTGCGGCGGTATTTCGATCGGATGTCACCGGCCGCGAGCGCACGCCAGGTGACGTGACGGGTGATGAACGGCGCGATGTCCTCGCGGCAGCGCGCCCAGGAGATGCGGCGCCGATCCGCAACCACGAACCGCTCGACCTGTCCATCGGTCAGGGTGGTCATCCTTCTACCTCGCGAGAGCCGTAAGTATTTGGCTTACCAGCCGAAAGCGGTTGGACGTCCGTCACGCCCGGGGGCCAATCGCCGGGGCTTGCTGGACCATGTTACGCGGGCACTGTCAACCGGTCAGCTTGAGGCCGCCGCCGCGGGCTCAGATCGCGACCGAGCCCGAGGCGTCGACGATCCGCGGCTCCGGCAGCGGCACCAGGAAGCGGCCGCCGGCGTCCAGGTAAGCCTGGTTGCGCTTCAGGATCGGCTCCGCATAGATCCAGGCGAGAATCACGACGATGTCGGGCTTGCGCGTCGCGAGCTCGCTGGACGGCAGCACAGGGATGTGGGCGCCCGGGCTGAAGCGGCCGTGCTTGAGCTGGTTGTCGTCGACGATGAACTTGATCCGGCTCTCCAGCTCGAAATGGTAGAGCAGGGTGGTGGTGGTGGTCGAGGCGCCGTAGGCCGCGACCAGCTTGCCCGCGGCGATGGCCTGGTCGAGCGTGGCGAGCACCCGGCGCTTGCAGTTTTCGATGGCGACGAACCAGTCGCGGTAGATCTGCGGCTTGGTCACCCCGCGCCGCTCCTCCTCGGCGATCAGTTTCGACAGCTCCGCCGAGCGCGGCCGCTTGCCGGTCGATTTCGGCTGCGCAAAAGCTCGGATCGAGCCGCCCTTGGTGCCGGTGCGTTCGACGTGGAACAGCGTCATGTCGTGCCGGTTCAGGAAGGTCTCGAGCGGGATCAGCGCGTGATGCGAGACGTGCTCATGGTAGATCGTGTCGAACACCATGTTGTCGATCATGTCGACGATGTAGGAGACCTCGAACACAAAGGCGCCGTCGTCGGCGAGCAGCAGACGGATGCCCTTCACGACGTCGGACATGTTGTCGATATGCGCGAACACGTTGTTGGCGCAGAACAGCTTGGCCTCGCCCTGTTCAGCCTTGATGCGGGCCGCCAGCGCGCTGGTGAAGAAATCCGGGATCGTCGGCACGCCTTCCTTGGTGGCGGTCGCCGCGATGTCGCGGGCTGGGTCGATGCCCTGCACGCGCATGCCCTCGTTCTTGAATGCCTTGAGCAGCGAGCCGTCGTTGCTGCCCATCTCGGCGACCAGACTGCCCTTGGGGATGCCGAGCGAGGACACCACCGATTGCGCATAGCGCTTGAAGTGCTCGACGAGGCCGAGCGAGACCGAGGTGCGATAGGTGTAGTCGCGAAACAGGATGTCGGGATCGACGACGTCGAGATTCTGCAGATGGCCGCAGTCGAGGCAGAGATAGCAGTCGAGCGGGTAGAGATCCTGCTTCTCGCTCAGCCGGTCGGCCGTCACGAATGCGTCGCCGATCGCCGAAGGCCTGATCGGCAGCACGTGATCGAGCGAGGTCGAGCCGCACAGGCGGCAATCGGTCTTGTGCTTGACGTGCTGCATGAGGTGTCGATCCTGGGTTGGCGATCCCGCAGGCGGGATGGTCGGCCGAAGAGGAATTTGCGGCGGGTTTTACAGGCCGGCGAAGCTCTTGGCGACCTCTTCTTGCCAGACTGTGGACACTCCGCCATCCAGGAACAGGCTCTGCCCGTTGATGAACGACGCGCGCGGGCTGCAGAGGAAGTCGAGGGCGTCGGCGCATTCCTCGGCCGTCCCGAGCCGGCCCAGCGGGACCAGCTTCCGGTAGGTCTCCATCAGCTTCTCGTTCTGTTCATAGAAGATGCGCGATTCGCGCTTCAGGTAGGTCAGCGGCATGATCGCGTTCACGCGGATGCCGCGCCGGCCGAGCGTTGCGGCGTAATGCCGGACCATCGCATTGAGGCCGCCCTTCACGGCATGGTAGCCGACCGGCTGCGAGGAGCCGACGAATTCGGCGTAGACCGAGCTGACCACGCCGATGGCGCGGTCGCCATCGCCAGCGAAATGGCCGGAAAAGCCCTCGATCAGGTCGCGCGAGGCGGTCAGGCCGACCTGGATCTCGCCGGCCCAGGGATCGCCCTGGCCGCGAAAGCGCTGGCTCAGGACGAGGTAGCGGACCGGGCCGGAGGCCTCGGCGATCTCGCGCCAGAGCCCGGCAAAGCTCTCGCTGCGCTCGAGATCGGCGGAAAAATGCTTCAGGCCGGGCTGATCGGGAAAATCGGCCGGGCGCTGCCGCGACACGACGCTGACGGCGCAGCCCCGCGCCAGGAAGCGTTCGACGACCACGCGGCCGAGGCCGCGGGTGCCGCCGACCACGACGGCATGGTCGGTCATGCCGCGACGCCCTGCCGTGCGGCGACACGCCGGACGAGATCAGCCTGGTAGGCTGCGGCCTTGGCGGTGTCGCTGTCCTCGGGCGCGAAGTCGGCGAACACGCTGGCGCCGGGGCGGAACGGGCCGTTGGTGATCTCGTGCACGATCAGGAGGTCGCTACGGATGATCAGGGTGTGGAAGAACGCGTTCGACATCCGGTAGTAGAACGGCCGCGCACCGCCCGGCGGCCCCAATTCGACGACACGCTCGATCTGGCCGTCGTCGTCGAACACCACGATATCGACCTCGCCCTCGATGATGTGGAAGGCCTCGCTCTTGCCCGGGTGCTTGTGCGGACGGATGTAGGAGCTGGAATCGATCGCGATGATCATTTCATGCAGGCTGTCATCGCCGTCCGGATGGGCGTTGATGCGGGCCCGCCGCTTCGGGCTGGCCTTCACCGCGGCTTTCAGGGTGTTGATCTCGGCAGCGCCCACCGATGAAATGGGGCCCTCGGCCAGGAAGACCTCGGGGGATTTCTGGACGAGCGTCATGCGTGATCCCTCATGATCGAATTGTCGAGCGCGGCGTAGATCGAGCGGAATTCCACGCCCCTGGCGGCGAGCGGCGCGAGCTTTTCACGCACCTTGCCCTCGATATGCGGCGCGATCGCAAACAGGCACAGCCTGATCCGTTCGTCATCCAGCAGCCGCTCGGAGCCTACCACAGGTGTACGGAAGCCGGGCGGCAAAAAGCCGGCCTTGTCGGCATCATCGTCGACGGCCACCGCGATCAGGTCGGCCAGGCCGAAGGCGTTGACGAACATGATGGCGTGATGGCCGATGCCGAACAGCGCGATCCGGTCGCGGTCGGGACCGGCCAGGGCCGTCAGCCTGCTGCGCAGTCGCGCGCGGGCGGGGGCGAAATTGTCACGATAGGCCTGGAACAGGCTGGAAGGTCCGCGGGGATCCACCGGAGGGGCGGGAATATCGGCCGGGGTGAGGACGGCGACCAGGGCATCTTCCAGGGCGCCCGGATAGCGAAGCAGGGTCAGAACGCGATAGCCGCTCACTTCAGCGAGACGCCGCAGCGTGTCCTCGACGAAATAGCAGCTGTGCTCCTCCCACAGGAAGCAGTAGTCGCGCGCCGCGAGGAACTTGCTGCTGTCGGGGACCTCGATCAGCAGCAGGCCATCGGGAGAAAGCAGAACCTTGAGCGCTTGCAGCGCCTGCACGGGCTCCGGCGTGTGCTCGAGGATGTAGCGGCACGATACAATATCGAACGTGCCAAGCTGCGCCGCTTCGGCGGCCAGCCGTTCGGCGTGGAGGCTGGCCTGCCAGGTTTCCAGATAAGGATAGCGCCCCGGAGCGCTGGCGACGCCAAGCGCGAGGGCGCTCGCGGTGAGCCCGCGGGCCTGCAACCTGCCCAGCAGAGGACCCTCGAACGGACCGGTGCCGAGGGCGGTGCCGGCCCGCGGCTTCAACGACAGCAGCTCTCCGACCAGGGCGTCGAGATGGCCTTCCGGCTCCCGGTAGCGGATCCATGGCACCTCGGGAACAAGCGCCTCGGCCGGTGGAAGCTCGCGGAGCTGGACGAGCTGACAAGTGTCGCACGCGACGACGTCGAGGGTTACCCGAAGCTGGACACGGGTCTCGCGCGCGAACCGGTTGCAGACCGGGAGCTCACCAAGCGGGAGCGCCTGCGTGGAGATCGGCTGACCGCACAATCGGCAGCCGGATAGTGGTCCGGTGGACATGGCTCGGCTGGATCGCTCGATAAATGGGCACGCTCGGGCTCGCCGCTGTGTCCAGCGCGCCGGCCGCTATGGATGTTGCCATCTGGAGGCAACCTCAATAGCAGTGTAATCGGGAACATGACAACGTAAAATGTTCGTCCGGCACGGACCCTGGAACTCGCGTCCATTGTGATGTTTCGCGCTGCTGTTGTTCTTTGAGCGCTCGCATCTCCCTGTCGGTTCAACGGGCGAATCAGTGTCAAGAACGTCAGCAGATTTTTGGTCTGCCGCAACGGGGATTGCGCGACTGGGCAGTCTTCCAGCGGAGATGCTACAGACGATGATCAGGGGCTTTGGCTGCTATTGTTCGGCCATATGAGATCTAACGTTGGTAAGAGGGGGCGCCTGCGTGAAGGATATGGTTCTCGTTTTAAGATCGATCTTGCGCACCGTCTGCGTGAGCACGGTCCTCTTCTGTGTTCTTCTTGCGGTCGGCGCAGGGTTCCTCAACGCCTTGCTTGCGGGATTTGTGGCTTTCGTATTCATCTCGCTGGGAATCGGCCGGCTCGCGCTCGAGCGGCTGGCTCTGTGGTCGACAATTCTGCTGATTGTCGACAGGGCAGGGCTGCTGCCGATCGCCGAGTGGGTTCATGGGATCATCATACTCATTGGTCGTGGGTTGGCTTGACAGCCCGATCGGCATGCGGCGTGTATTGCTGAAGCCAATTCGAGACAGGCGACAATCGGCATAGCCTTCTCCTGGTCTGCCGCAGGGCGGTCTGGATGTTCGAGAACGGGGGCTGGCCGTGAGCCGGAGATGGAGTTGGGGTAGCCGATGCAGCGCTTCAAGGAGCCGCTAGTTCTGCAGAGCCCTGTGCGCAGACGCGGACTCCTTGAGCTGTTCGACGCACTGGAGACTCTGCCGGCCGAAACGGCGCGTTGGAGAGAGCGGTCTCTGCTGGCGCCGCAGCGATGGGCGCGCATCCTGATTGTCGGCACTGCCAGGCTGCTGAGCCTGCTGCCGCCGCGGCTGGCGTTCCTGATCCTCGCATTCTTCGAGATCGGAGAACTTCGCGACCGCCGCCTGCTGCAAAGGGCCTATCAGGCCCACTGCGCGTCTCTGCTGGCGAAGGACCCTGACCTGCGGTTTTCGGGATTGCTCAGACGGAGCTTTCCGATGCTGTCAGCGGAACTGCTGCTTCGGATCGGGGCCGATTGGGAAGCCTATGATCTGGTCCTCCAGCATCAGCTCGCAGCCCGCTCGCCGGAACTGGCGCACATGATGGTTCGCGCGCTCTTCGAGCTCGGGGAGTTCGACAAGGCCTATCGGCTGGCCTCGCAGCTGGATCTGAGGGCAAGGTCGGAATCGGAGATACATCTCACCTTTCTCAAGAGCATGCTCGAGATCATGGTCGGCAACGAGGCCCGCGCGGTCGAATGCATGTCGGAGGCATGCCGTGGTATTCCCGACTACATGCGTCCTCACCAGAACATGGCGTCGCGGCCGGCGCGGAACTATCATCCCAACCCTCTTGATTTCGCCTGCGGCGCCGCGGGCAGGCTGTTCGATCTCTGCAACTTCACCGGCCAGCGCGTGACTCATGTCGGCTCTGGCGACATCGGCATCGGTCTGTTCACGAGAGCGCTCGCGGCGCAGTCGGAGCTGCTCGGCAGGGCGGCGCCGGCCATATCGGCGGAGGCCAGCCACCTGTTGCGCAGGTTGGGAATTCCCCTGGAGCAATTGCGGGTCCTTCCCGAGGAATGGACGACCCAGATTGGTCACCTCGGCATGCTGGACATCCTGTTCCGAATGCGCGACCTGGGGTGGTGGTCGGGAAGACCGCTGATCGTTGTCCGACCGAATTGCGTGGCCAACAAGGCGTTTCTTCGGCTGTTCGAAAGGTTCGCCGATATCGTCGTGATCGGCGAGACCGTCTCTCACGCGCTCGGCGAAGAGCTGCTGTCGCTGCAGCGCTGGTACGGCATGAACTTCAATGTGTTTCGGCTGCCGAACGGTGACGTCGTGCCGTGGCAGGAAGCCGGGGCGCTTGCCATGCTGCAGTGGGAGCGGGATGGCCGCGGGCATCCCTTGCGCGACCAGTATGACCGGATCTACGAGGCGGCGCCGAAGGTGCAGGACGACTATCGGCGGATGCGCGAATCCTGGGGCATGAAGCCGGACGACTGGTACGTGTGCCTGCACACCCGCGACGGTTCTCACTATTCCGAGGTCGACGGGACCGGCCAGACCCATCGCAATGCGCCGATCGAGACCTACCTCGATGCCATCCACGCGATCACCCGCAGGGGAGGCTGGGTGATCAAGCTCGGTGGCCCGAATTCACCCGGACTTCCACCGCTCGACCGTGCAATCGATTATGCGCAGAGCAAGTTCAGATCCGAACTGATGGATATCTGCCTCATCCGGAATGCCAGAGCCTTCATCGGCACGACGTCAGGGTTGACGAATGTCGCGATCAGCTTCGGCATTCCGTGCGCTCTCGTGAACTGCATCACCACGGATCCGCAATTGTGGAACAGCGCTGTCCGGTTTGCGCTGAAGCCGGTGCGTCTCGCCGACGGCAGGATGCTGACCCAGACGCAGCTCACCTCGTCCCCCTGGCGCTGGCGCCTGTTCGACGCCTGCGTTCTCAGCCGCAACGGAGCGCAGCCGTCGAACAACACGTCAGACGAAATTCTCGCGGTCGTCGAAGAGGTCGTCGATCTCGCTTGCGGACGTGCGGCCAACACCGCCTCGCAGCAACTCCTGTCGCTCTGGAGGGAGCAGCTTGTGCTGCCTCACTATTACGGCGGCGGCACGATCAGTGCCCACTATCTCGCGAAGTACGAAAGCGCATTCCTGGTGCCTGGAGCGGCCCCGGCGGCGAGGAGCCTTCCCGAGGTCGCTGTGGCGCGACAACGTTAGTCTGGCAGCGCGGCCCAACTGTTCGCGGCCTGCGTCGTCAGGTGCGCGCCTGGTCCGGGCGGCATCGCTTGATGCATCGCGCTGTCCTCACGGTTCTCTCAGCAGGTCTTGAGCGTATTTCTCGAGGAAATATTTGCTCGGCCGCGAACTGCCGAAGAAGCCCGGCACCTGGACGTGACGCTCCCATTTGCCGTCCACGCCGGGGGCGGGTCCTTTCCGCCGGGGATCGGAGATTTCGAGCACCTCGCGCACGGTTTCCAGGATTTCGTCCGAGCTGCTCTCGCTCACGACGAGTTTGGCACGCGCCATGGATTCATGGGTCGGGTAAGCCCAGCGATACTCCTCCGAGGTCCATTCGCTCAGCGAAAGCATCTGGCCGTCCGCCCTGTGCACCGGCTTGAGCGCAAAGCGGGTGTCCGTCGACCACAGCAGGCCGATCGAACTCAATGCATTTACCATCGCAGTCGGGATGCCGAAGCTGCTTGCCACATAGGCGAAGCCGGAGGTCGTGCCGATGAACATGCGCGCACGGCGCATCAAGTGAATGTCCATCTCCGGAAATGCATCGTCGCTGCGGGCGTAGTCCACCACGCGTTCCATTTGCGGGAACGGCGGCACTTTGCGACCGCCCATCCGGACAACCCATCCGCCGCATTCGGTGATGTGGCGGACCGCATCGAGATAGCTCGCGAGCGACGCGTTGCGGATGGATTCGCCGACGCCTTCGGTATCATTCCGGGTCTGGGCATCCCGCACGTGCAGGCAGACGAACCAGTCGCCGTCCGCCATCCCCCACCTGCGCCGGTAGTCCTGGTACGTCTGCTCGACGCGGTTGTCGGCAAGCAGGCGGCGGTCGTAGATGTCGCGCAGCGGAAAGCTTCGCTGCCGGCTTTCCCACTGCTTGAGCGCGAGTGAGCCCGCATCGTTCCAGTACACCGCACGTCCGTCCTCGAAGCGGAAGGCCTGGTGGGAGTCGCCAATGAACGGGGTGAGGCTGGCGAGTTCGTGCCAGACTCCGGCGGTGACGTTCTCGCCCAGGGTGAGCGTCGGACAGATCTCGGAGAACAGCGACAGGAACGGCTTGTTGGCGATCCGGTCCTTGTAGGCCAGCAGCACCGGCTGGCCCTGCCACCACCCCATTTCGCGCATCATCAGATGAACGTTGAGATGGCCGTTATGGCCGATCAACGCGCTCCAGTCCGGAGAGAGCAGCCTGACGTCCGACAGATCCGTGTCGAGCTTCTTGAGAAGGGCCTTGAGCTCGGCGCTGGGCGCGGGAAGATGACGGCGCAACCGCTTCTGTGTCTCCGTCAGCTTGGTGTAGACCTGCGGGACATGGAAGCCCTCGCCGCTGTGATATGTCGTCAGCAGGAGGTGGCGATAGGCGTAGAACAGGTTGATCTCCGACAGCACCTTGCGCTGCGGATGGTCGGCGGGGAAGCGCTCCCAGTATTGGCCGCGCTCCTCGCGTGCGACGAGGATATCGTCGTGCCGCGGGAGACCGAGCTGAGTGACGAGGGTCTCGATCAGCTCCTTGTCGCAGAAGAAGTCGGGAACGTAGCGGTCGAGCGGTGCTTCGAACAGCTCGGGTTCGCCATCCCTGCGCGCATCGTATTGCCGTCCTTCGAAGGACGTCTGCTCGAAGCGGAAGTTCCGGTGCTCCAGCATGATCTTGATCAGCTCGGCAAACCGGCGCAGGTCCTGCGGACGAAGCGCGGTCCAATTGATGGTGTGGGCCTGCGCCAGCAGCTCCATGAAGTAGCCGGACGTCAGCTTTTTCGTCAGCTTGCCGAGCGCCTCCATGAACTCGTCATCGACCCGCTCCCAGTCGATTTTGGGAAACAGCTCCAGAACGCGCTTCTCCTTCTCGCACATGAGAAGGAACAGGATCAGCTCGTTGCAGTACTGACCCGAGTGGCCGCGGGTCAGCACCCATTGCATCTCCTTTTCGATGTCGGGACCGCAGAAATAGCGAAATTGCCGGTCAAACTCGTTCCGATGTGCATAGCGGTGAAAGACGAGCGCCACCATGAAGGCCTGTTTGAAAGTCAACAGGGCGAAGATCAGGTCTTTCAACGATTCCGCCCGTTCCTGCCCGGCTGCATTCAGAAACCAGCCGATCGCCCTCGCGGCGCGGCCGGCGAGGTTCGACTTCAACGATTGTACCAGACTGCGTTGACGTGGCGCGGAATGCCCGGCTGGATTTGAGTGGACGGACTCGAAGAGCATTTCCAAGGCCCCATGACGATATCGAAGATTTCACCGGCGCAGCACTTCTGCGGCCCGACTGTCCGGCATTGAAACGGGCCTGCCAGCGTTCCAGACCAGACAGGGATTGCGCCCAGGCGTGGCAGGAGCATAGAGCGCGAGTCGGTCGGCCGCCAGTCCAAGCGTTCGCGGCCTGTCAGGGGAGGAGACTTGAACGGACCGCTGCCCTCAAGGATGGCAGGCAGCTCTCGGACGGGGCGTCCAGGCGGCTGTTGGGCTCGCGAGAGCGGGGCAGGGCTCCTGGGGTGTCGGCAAGTCCGGCGGCAGTGCTTCGCTCGATTGAACCAAGGCGTGCCGGCCTGTTCCGCCCGATTCGGGTTGATCGGGTCGGGCCTTCACAGTAATCGTTGCGGGCTGTTTCCGAGGTTGCGCCGGAGGTGCCGTTTGCCGCTCGACACCATTTCGACCGAGGGCGGGCCCGTCGGCAGCGCTCCGGTCCGCGACCTGACTCGCGCGGAACGTAAATTCGGCCGATATTATCCTCTGTTGCGCCTTCTCGCGCGGCTCCCGGGCCGGCATTTTCTGCGCAATCTGGCATTCACGGTGCTGCCCTTCAGGGCGAGATTTTTGCTGACGGTACAATTCCGCCATTTCTTCCAGCATCCGGGCCTGGACCGCCACTTCGTCTTTTTCTGCGGTCCTTTCGTGGGCAGGCACCTGCCCTGGATCTTCAACAGCTCCGTTTGGCAGCGCTACCCGAGCGAGGTTGCATTTTATCTTCTACTCGCGGGGCACCGGAAGGAAGCGCTCCCGCTGTTTCGCCGGTTGACGTGGGACGGGGAGCGCCCGATCGCCGAGCTCGCCTTGCAAGGAACGGGCGTCGTCGGTGACGGCTACTCGATGGATATGCTGACGCAGATCCATTTTCTTGACTGGCAGCATGTTGCCGAGGGGTCGCCGGCGATGCGGACCTTCGTCCGGATGATGTTGGAGCATCGCAACTTTCAATATGAGGAACGGGCTTTTCGCGGGCGTGTCGAGTTCGATCACGTTCCGAGGGACGTTTCGGCCGAGCAATTCATTCCTTATTTCTTCCGCGACCGCGAGGTGATCGTTCGCCTGATGCAGGAACTCGGTCTCGTCGATTCGACGGGCGTCCTTCGAAAGCTGGACGAGTCCGGGCAGTACTGGGAAAGCCTTCCAAGCTATCTGCCTGATCGCAGGGTCTGTCTGGACATCTACCTGTTCTATGCCTATCGCGAACTTCTGCTCAGGACTTACCACAACGGGGAAGGAGACAAGGTCCCTGTCGTGTACAGCCGCGGTCTGGACACGCAGCGTCGCCTTCGCCGTCAGCTTCCGAAGCCGTCCGCCGAGTTGAAGCGGGTGCTGGACGGGGTCGGCGTCGAGCTCGGCGATGTCAGATTGCTTTCACCCGATTGGAGCGCGCTGATCGGTCACAATGGTCATCTGAACGTGCACCTGATGATGCGGAGCATGGGCTGGTGGAAGGGACAGCCGGTCCTGCTCGCCTACAAGGATCGGATCGCCAACAAGCCGTTCCTGTCGCTGTTCTCGGACATCTGTCCGACGCTCACCCTGGGCGAGAACGTCAGCGCCGGCGTCTGGCACGAGCTTGCCAGCCTGACGCCTTTCCTCGGTGACTCGCATCAGGCCTTCCAGTTCGAGGACGGCCGGACGATGTATTGGAACGATGCCGGCGCGATGGCTCTCCAGCAGTGGGAGCGCGACGGCAGGGGTTTTCCGTTGCGCGACATCTATGACGCGCGCATTCAGGCGGACGACAGGACCGAGCTGCTGTACCAGTCGCTGCGCCGGAAATGGGGGCTTGCGCCCGGCGATTGGTTCGTCTGCCTGCACATGCGCGACGCCGAGGCGCGCGGCGAGACTCTCGGCACGGGCGAGTCGATCCGCAGTGCCACGATCGGCAACTATCTCGACACCGTTCGTTACGTCACCCAGCAGGGCGGCTGGGTGATCCGGATGGGCGGACGCAAGGCGCCGCCGCTGCCGGACATGCCGCGCGTGATCGACTACGCGCGAAGCGAGGATCAGGTGGCGGAGATGGACATCCACCTGATGCGCCGCGCGCGCATGTTCATCGGCACGACCTCGGGCTTTGCCTATGTCGCCACCAGCTTCGGCATCCCGACCGCCATGGTCAACGCCCTGAGCTCCGTCGGCCTGTTATGGTCGAAGGATACGCGCTTCTCGCTCAAGCCCGTTCATACGCGCGAGGGGCGCATGCTGTCGTTGAGCGACGTCACCTCCGAGACCTGGCGCTGGACGTTCCCGACCTATGAGACGGTCAAGGCTGCCGGCCTCACGGTCGGCGAGAGCTCCGCCGACGAGATCCTGGAGACCACCCGGGAGGTGCTGGATCTGTCGTCCGGGGCGCCCGTCATTCCCCCGGTCGACGATGCCTGGGAAAAATGTGTGAACATCCAGGGATTCTTCGGCAATTCACGGCCGTCCCGCTATTTCCTGGACAAATATGCGGCGTCCCTGCTCGATCGCTCCTGAAACGAAACGGTCCGATGAACTTCGCCCAACCGAACATGTCCCTGGAAGAAGCCCGCGCCACGCCGCTCGGCTACCGCGCCGACATCGACGGCCTGCGCGCCGTCGCCGTGCTGCCGGTTCTCTTCTACCACGCGTTTCCCGCGGCCGTCCCCGGCGGCTTCTACGGCGTCGACATCTTCTTCGTCATCTCCGGCTATCTGATCACCGGGATCATCCACAAGCAGATGCTGTCGAACAGGTTCAGCATCGCCGATTTCTATGCCCGCCGGATCCGCCGCATCTTTCCGGCGCTGATCACGGTGGTGCTGGTCACCTTCCTGATCGCCTGGTTCTTCCTGCCGCCGCGCGAGCTGAAATCGCTCGGCACCAACATCGCCGGCGGTGCGGTCTTCATCCAGAACTTCATCCTGCTCGGGCAGGTCGGCTATTTCGACCTCGCCGCCGACAAGAAGCCGCTGCTGCATCTGTGGTCGCTGGCGATCGAGGAGCAATACTACATCGTCTGGCCGCTGCTGCTGATGCTGATCGGCTCATGGCGGCGCAGGAGCCTCGCGATCACGGTCGCGCTGGCGGCGGCATCGTTCGTTGCCTGCCTCATCGTGCAGCCGCGCGCGCCGGAGTATGCGTTCTATCTGCCGGTGACACGGGCGTGGGAGCTCTTGGTCGGCTCGGGACTGGCGCTCTGGGTCAATGGGCGCAGTGCCGAGGCCGGTCCGCGGCCGCTGATCGATGTCCCGCTCGTCCGCGAGCTCGTCGCGCTGGCCGCGATGCTCGCGATCGTGTTCGCCTTCTGGCGCTACGGTCGGCTCACGCCGCATCCGGGCGTTCACACGTTGCTGCCGGTGCTGGGCGCGGCCGCCCTGATCGCGACCAGCGGCACGCTGGTGCATCGTTATGTGCTGTCGTCGACACCGGCCGTGTTCGTCGGCCTGATCAGCTATCCGCTCTATCTCTGGCACTACCCGCTGATGGCCTATGCGCGCATCCAGTTCATCGATGCGGTGCCGGTGTGGATCATGCTCGCGATCATCGTGGCCAGCATGGTGCTTGCCTGGGCCACCTACCGCTTCATCGAGCGGCCGATCCGTTTCGGCCGGCGTTTGGTGCCGCTCAAGGTCGGCGGACTCGTCGGCGGCATGGTCGCGCTCGGCATCGTCGGCGTGGTGGCCGACCGCACCAATGGCATGCCGGCGCGCATTCCCGCCGAGCTTCGCGGCTTCATGCTGGACGGGAGCGAGACTGCCCGCTTCTGGCGGTCCGACAAATGCCTGCTGAAGCCGGATCAGAGCGCGTCCGAATTCTCACCAGAATGCGCCGGCACCGGCCGCCATCCCCTCATCCTGGTCTGGGGCGACTCCTATGCGGCCTCGCTCTATCCGGGACTTGCTCATTTCGGCGCTGAGCGGGGATTCGAGGTCGCGGAATACACCGCCTCGGCCTGTCCGCCGCTGCTCGGTTTCGTCCATCCGGAACGGCGGTTCTGCAAGGGCGCGAACGACTTCGTCATCCAGAAGGTCGCCGAGCTGAAGCCGGATCTGGTCCTGTTCTATTCGACCTGGAGCTATGGTGCGGACGACCTGCGTAATGGGCTGGACAGAACGGTCGCGGCATTGAAGGAGCTCAATGTCCCGAGAATCGTCCTGCTCGGGCCGCCGGCGACCTGGCTTGGCGAAAGCCTGCCGGCGAACATCCTCGATTATTATTTCCGCACGCATTCGCTGCTGCCGGCGCGCACCAAATTCCGTTCCAACGACAATTGGACGCGGGCGCTCGATGAGTTCCTCCAGGCGCAGGCGCAGCGTGTCGGCATCCAGTACATCTCGGCACGCCGCATGATGTGCAACGACGACGGCTGTCTGGCCCGGATCGGCGCGGACGGATCGGACCTGACCGCGTATGACAGCGGCCATTTGACCTATCCCGGCTCCCTCTTCATTGCCAGACAGGCGCTTGAGGTGTTGCCTGGCTTCGACAAATAGTCGCGTCGTTCGCCCGTGGTCGCCATGGATCGTCGGACAGAGCAGACCGGTTGGGCCGGGCATGAGGCCGGGGACGGCGTCGGCCGGGCAGGGCGCCGCTATCTCGGCTGCCTGCTCGGACTGACGGCGGCGATGCTGGGTGGCCTCGGCGTCTGGCTCGCCGCGCAGGGAGGCGACCATTTCAGTGCGATCAGCAGGCCGGGTGATCGGTCATGGTACCGCAATTTCGGTGGCGACAGGGTCACCGAGATCCAGGACCAGGATCTGTTCTACCATGGCATCGGCCGGTCGATCGACAATGCCCGCCAGGCCGACGTCATCATCCTCGGCTCATCCCTGGTGTCGTTTGCGCTCGACGAGACCGTCATGCGCGAGCGCCTCGAGCAGCCCTACGGCCTGAAGTTCTACAACATGGCGTTCGTCGGCGTTGCCAGCGGCGAGTTCGCACGGCAGATCGCGCTGAAGTATCACCTCCATCCGCGCCTGTGGATCTTGAACGCCGACGATGGCGGCGGCGGCGGCAACTTCTTCCACCGCAATCTGACCCGCGCGTTCGGCGCCGACGTCCGTCCGATCCCGAGCACGAAGCTCAGCCGCTACGGCGCGACCTACGAGATCATCCGGCGCAATCTGCGCTGGCGGTTCGAGGACGCGACGCGGCATTTGCGCGAGGCACTCACCGGCCCGCGATCCGGACCGCTGCCGCGCTTCGACCGCGATGACCGCACCGGCGCCGCCGACATGAGCACGTTTCCGCGCTTTCTCGCCGACGGCAATCCGGGCGTGAAGATGACGCGCGATCCCGACTGTCACACCACGCCCGACGTGATCGCCAATGCGCGTGACTTCGTGCAGTCGCTCGGCGCGCCCGTGGTTCTGACCTTCGTTCCGAATTTTCACGGCTGCCTGACCCAGGTTCGTGAGATTGCGGATGCCATCGGCGTCGAGACGGCGACGCCGGCGCGGACCGACTATTCGAGCTGGGATGGCGGGGGTCATCTCGACGCCAGGGGCGCGGCCGATTTCACCCGCGACCTCGTTGGCGCTCTGGAAAGGACGCGAGCGTTTCAGGGAATGCGTGAGAATGGCGATCATCGAAAGCCTTGACCCTGCGGCCGCAGCGGATCGCCACGAGCGGCCGATCAGCCGGGCGCACGCGCTGCTCTATCGTCCCGACATCGACGGCCTGCGCGCGGTCGCCGTCATCGCCGTGCTCGTCTTTCACGCCTTCCCGCGGCTGCTGCCCGGCGGTTTCGCGGGCGTCGACGTGTTCTTCGTCATCTCGGGCTATCTGATCACGGGCATCATCGATCGGCAGTGCGCGGACAAGAGCTTCAGCTTCGTGACCTTCTACGCCCGTCGCATCCTCCGGATCTTCCCGGCTCTCATCACCGTCGTGCTGGCGACGTTCGCGATCGCCTGGTTCGTCTTCCCGGTCGCCGAGATGGAAGCGCTCGGATCCAACATCAAGGGCGCCGCCGCCTTCATCGAGAACTTCATGCTGCACGAGCGGATCGTGGGCTATTTCGATCCGGGCGCGGAGCGCCTCCCGCTGCTGCACCTGTGGTCGCTCGGCATCGAGGAGCAGTACTACATCGTCTGGCCCGCAATGTTCGTGCTGATCGCCCGATGGCCGTCGCGGAAGGCGGCCATCGTGGCCGCGCTCGGGCTCGGATCCCTCGCGGTCTGTCTGTCGACCCCCGCAAGGGAGGCGGCGTGGGCCTTCTATTCGCCGACCACGCGCGGCTGGGAGCTGCTGGCAGGCTCGCTCCTGGCGGTGTGGCTGCGCCGGCGGGCCGATCGTCCGATCGGTGCGGCGACCAGCAACATCCTCGCGGCTGTCGGCGTGGCGGGCCTCGCCGTCGCCTTCTTCGCGTTCGGCGCCACCTCGCCCTGGCCCGGCATTCGCACCACCATCCCCGTCCTGGCGACCATGGCCCTGATTGCGGCCGGCGACACGCCGGTTCAGCGGGTGTTGGCGTGGCCCGCGCTAGTGTTCGTCGGCCTGATCAGCTACCCGCTCTATCTCTGGCACTTCCCGCTGATCGCCTTCACCAAGCTGCAGTTCGGCGGAGCGGTTCCGGCGTGGATCCTGCTCGCGGTGCTCGGGCTGAGCACCGTGCTGGCCTTCCTCACCTATCGCTTCATCGAGCTGCCGATCAGGTTCGGAGCCGCGCCCGTCGCGTGGCGGGTGGGGCCGTTGCTGGCGGCGATGGCAGCCCTGGTCCCGATCGGTGTCGCGGCGACAAGCACGCGCGGCCTGCCGGTCCGGTTCGCGCCGGAGATCAGGGGCTTCATGCTCTCGGGCTCCGAGACCTCCTCGCACTGGCGCCGTGGCCGCTGCCTGCTGCTGCTGCAGCCGGCCTCCGCATTCGGCGCCGACTGCGCTGGGCAGGGGCGCCGGCCGCTGCTGCTGATCTGGGGCGATTCCTACGGCGCGGCGCTGTATCCGGGGATGCTGCATCTCTCGACAGAGCGCGGCTATGACGTCGCGCAATATACGGCCTCCGCCTGTCCGCCGCTGATCGGCTATACCTTGGAGGCCCGCCCGTTCTGCAAGAGCATCAACGACGACGTCGTGCTGCGGATCGGCCGTCTCCGGCCCGACGTCGTCATCCTCGACGCGACCTGGGGCCACGCCGAGTCCGTGCTGCGCGAGGATCTGCCGCGCACGGTCGCGCAGCTCAGGGCCAACGGCATTGCGAAGATCGTGCTGATGGGACCGCCGCCGAGCTGGCAGGGCGTCGGCCTGTCGCACAACGTGCTCGACTACTACCGGCAGACCGGAACCGTGTTGCCGGAGCGGACGCTGTTCCGCTCCAATGACGAATGGACGCGCGGCCGCGACGCGCTGTTCCGCGAGCTGACGCGTCAGCTCGATATCGAATTCATCTCCGTCCGCGACGTGTTCTGCAACGACGAAGGCTGTCTCAGCCGCATCGGCCCCGGCGGCTCGCAACTGACGGCTTTCGATCCCGGGCACCTCACGGTGCCCGCCTCGATCTTCTTGGCGCGCCACGCCATCGACGACCTCCTGGGGCCTGCCCGGCAGCCGCCGCGGTAAGCAGGATCAAACCGGATCGGCCGGGATGCCGCGATAGGCGTGGATGATGAAGCGGGTGCCGCCGACCGAATAGTCGCCGCCGTTGGACGCCTCGATCGCGAACATCTCGACCAGCTCCTTCCAGGCCTGCCGTTCGCCCGTGGTCGGAATGGCGCGATTGGCATTCCAGTCGTCGAAGCAGATGACGGCGCCGGTCGAGATCATGCCGCGCTCGAACAGCGGGACGAGCGCATCCATGGTCGACTGGTAGAGGTCGCCGTCGAAATGGATCATCGCGAACCGCGTCTCGGGCGGCAGCGTCTTCACGGTGTCGGCGAACCAGCCTTCGTAGAGTTGAAAGCGGTGCGGCGGAATGATCTTGCCGATCAGCGCGCTCAGCTGTGGCGCGGCCAGCACCTTGCAGCCGCCCTTGGCCCACGCGCCGGAGATGACGTGCGGCGCGCCCTGGTCGACCGGCGAGGTGATCTCGGGAAGGCCCTCGAAGCTGTCGAACAGGCGCAGGATGCGGAACGGGTTTTCCCCGGACGCGCTCTTGCCGAGCGGCTGGCGCTGCAGGTCGAACACCATCGAGGTGGCGATCGCGCGGGCGCTGAAGCCGCCCATCGTGCCGAACTCGGCGATGTCGCCGTTCACATGGGCGCTGTTGATATACTGGACGCACAGCGTGAGCGTCTTGGCGATCTCCTGTGCCGGCAGGATCAGCACGTCGGCATAGCTGTAATAGGCGCCGGGCGAGGGAAGCTGCCGCGCGCTGTATTTCTCCAGCGCGATGTCCTGGATGATGCGTCCGTCATCGACCGCGTCGACGGACGGGGCTGCGATCGCCACGGCCGGAAGCCTGTCCTGCACGCTGGCGCTGCTGCTGCCGTTTCCATGGGGCCAGGGCAGCGGCGGCTGGAACAGGATCGCTCGTTTGACCGAGCGCATCCAGTACAGCACGTCCGGCGGCAGCGAGGTGGCGAGCGCATTCTTCAACGGTTGCAGCATTCAAATCTCCAACGCGGCGCTGTTCGATGACCGCAAAACGACCTTGAGGGATGGCGCAGACATGGCGCTGCGCCGAAGAGAAGAGAGGTGTTCGCCTGGCAACGCCAGGCAGGCGGCGTCATGCCGGGACGGGATTGCGCGCTCGGTGACGGCGGCGTCTCCGCATGCATCGGCCGCAACGGGATGAACATCCGAAATCTCCGAGCGATCCCGCGCATGGCCATCCAGAGGTCGACATCGGCGGTGAGCGCGCCGTCGCGCGCAAGCCCACCTGCTGCCTCCTGGCTTAGCCGTCCTCCATCCCTGGTGCAAGCGGGCGGCCATGCGTCAATAGAGGTTGGCAGCGCGGCGTCCGTCGGCCAGCGCGTCGTGGACGTCCGCGGGCCGCTCCTTCGGCGGCTTGACGAAGAACGGGTCCGCCGGCCAGTGGTTCATGCCGGCGACCATGATCGTCATCTCCTCGTCGGGCATGCGCGGCATGAAGACCAGATCGATCGCGGAGCGCGTCTTGTGCGACGGCGGGCTGCCGCGATGCATGAGGCGGGTTGCATCGAACACCAGCAGATCGCCGGTCTTGCCCAGAACCGTGTGCTCCCGGTAATTGGCGTCGCGATACTGGAACGGACCGGTCTGCTCGTCGACATCGCAGAGATAGAGCACGCCGCGAATGACGCCGGCGGGACAGTGGTCGCTGTGCCATTCCTGGGGGCCGACGCCCTCGGTCACATGCGGCTTCGAGCGCACCAGCCGGACGTTGGCGACCTTGGCAGGACAGCCGAGCACGCCGCGGAAGAACGAGTCGAAATCGCCGCCGCTGAACAGCTGATGCAGATAGTCGACGAGGGCGGCCGACGGCATCCCGGTCTGCAGATCCTGCGTGTAGGAAGCGACACTGTTGCCGGCCCAGTCCCACGCCGAGTGGCGATTGCTGACGTCGCGGTCGAAGCTCTCGGTTTCCCGGAACATGGCCGCCTTTTCCGGATTCGTGCCGATCACCGTGACGCCGTTCTGCTGGAAGGCGACGATCTTGTCGGCGAGCTGGCTCGGCGTCTTGTGCGGATCGAACTTCGGTGCATGGGCCGTGCACAGCGGTGGAGCGCTGTTCGCGGCCGGCACGAGCGTCAGCCGGCGCGGCTGCGCCGTGCCGTTCTTGTCTGCGGGGGCTGCGTCAGGACTGAGGTGCCCGTTCAGGCGGTCGAACGTGTCGGCCCGGACCAGGCGGTAGCCGAGAGCGCTGAGCGCCTGGTTGACGCCGCCCTTGAGCCGCTGCTTGGCAGTGCTGATCATCGGTCCCAAGGCCATGCTGTCCTCATGCTGCGTTCGGCTTGGTGGGCTGGAACGGATCCAGCCCGCACGCCATTCGATAATACAGTTCGTAACGCGGATGATTGGCCACGAGGCCGCGGCTGTCGATCGCGTGATCGATCAGCGACTCCAGCAGGAGGCGGGCGCCCTTGGGCGGCAGATGCACCCCGTCGAAATCGAACTCCGGACGCAACAGATCGCCGTCCGTCAGGTCTGACCAGCGGTCGACCATGAACAGGTTCACCGAGCGCACCTTCTGCGCCAGCTTCCAGTTGAACGCCTGGACCAGCTTGGTGCGCACCGACACCGGGCAATCGTAGCTCTGCAGCTCGCGGATGCGCGCCTCCTGCCGGGTTGGAGGAACCACGCTCTGGACGTAGACGCGCTTGAAGCCGGCCTTGGCCAGTTGATCGAGCCCGGCGACGAACGGTCCGAGCCGCGCCTCGATCGCTTCGTCGATGAGATCCCAAGGCACCAGCGGCTTGTCGAGCAGCGGCAGCGTGGTGGCGAACGGCGGAACGAAGTCGTAGGTGTCCTTGAGCAGTTGCAGGAGCGGACCGCGAACGTCGATCTCGCCGACGGTGATCATGATCAGCGGCGGCCGCACGGCCTGGCCGACCGCCTTGGCAATGGCGAAGTCGGTCTCGTCCATCGACAGGTGCGTCGCGCGGCCGTTGCGCACGAGGCCTTCGTATTCGAGGAAGGCGATGAAGTCGGGATGAAACTCGCCGGTGGCCGGATCGTAGAACTCCCGCGCCGTGGCGCCGGGGATGTACTTGGTGCGGGCCATCACCCAGGCACCGGTCCATCGTTCCCGGAACACCATGTTCCGGTACGGCAGCGAATGGCTGTCGCCGACGATATAGACCGGCAGAACCGTCTCGAGCTCGGTGTCCACGCTGATACGTCCCCTTACATCACAGCCTCGGCTGCCGCTCGTCCTCAGTTGCTCCGGCGCGCGGCCAGTGCGCGGTAGAACTCGTCCTCGTCGCAGATGATTTGCGGCGCCGCGGCCGGAGCAGTCGGCCGCCTCGCTGTGCCGTCGCCGGCGGATCGCACCTCTGAGCCGGCGTCCTCTGCGGTGAACTGCGCGAAGAACAGCTTCATCGCGCGCGCGACGCCGTCGGCCGTGACCGAGCGCGCATCGTCGGCGAAATACCTCCCCGCGTTCTTCGGATTGGTGATGATCTCGTAGGACGCGTAGTAATGCACGTTGTCGTAGCGCCGGACCATCTCCTCCGCGGCGACGCGCAGCACGCTCTTGGAATAGGTCGTGGCCTGCAACACGTGGCGCGGCTCCATGGTGGCCGCGAGCGGGACCGGCGAAACCGTCAGGATGATCTGCAGGCGCGGATTGGCGGCCGACATCAGGTTGATCGCCTCGGCAAGATAGCCGGTGGTCTCGATGACAGAGAGATTGTGGAACGCGTATTTGGTGTCGTCGAAGTCGCCGGCGCTGCCGCAGCCCGGACAGGTCGGATACACCGTGCCGTCCAGCTTCGAGACCCAGCACTCGGTGAGGCCGAGCGTGAAGATGAAGACGTCGGTGGTTTCGATGAGCTTCCGGACCGCCTGCAAGTGCCGCTTCAGATCGGCCTCGGCTTCGACCATCGAGACGTAGCCGCGCGGCGTGATGCGGGGGCGCAGCAGATCGAACACCCAGCCGTCGCTGTCGGTCCAGAACTGATCGGCTGGCCGGAAAGCGCCGAAGGCGCGCTGCACCAGCTGCAGCAGTTGCAGGGTGCTGTAGATGTTGCCGTAGCGGGCGGAGAACAGGCCGTAGCCGAAGCGCTCCTCCTGCTCGGGCGTCAGATGCGGTGGCGCCGGCTCAGTGACGTAGTAGTTGTAGCCGCGCTCCTTCAGGGCACGAGAGATGTGCTGCGCGAAACAGCTGCCAGCCGAGGCGACGCGCTGATCCGGACCAAAGCGGAGCCGCGCGGTCAGATGCGGATCGAGATCGGATGGGCTGCGCTCGGCGACGGCCTGGCGCCAGAAGCTGCTCGCGGGCAGCGTGGTGTAGGGACAATTCATGCACTCACCCTCTGACCGCATGGGGCCGCGACGCAACGAAAGCGAAGCGCATGCTGCTCAAGCCCTCGGCTTCATTCCGAGATAGGAATGAATGATGAACTTGGTGCCCTGGATCGAGTAGTCGCCGGAATGGCTGGCGACGATCTTGAAGCGGCTGACGAGGTCCGCCCAGGCCTTGCGCTCGCCGGCCTCGGGATCGGCCTCGTTGCAGTTCCAGTCATCGAAGCAGAGCACGGCGCCCTTCGAGATCAAGCCGCGTTCGAAGCACGGCACCAGCGCGTCCATGGTCGACGAATACAGGTCGCCGTCGAAATGGATCAGCGCGAAGCGCGTGTCGTCCGGGAGCAGCTTCACCGTATCGGCGAACCAGCCCTCGTAGATCTCGACCCGGCTCGGCGGAATGATCGCCTCGACCATGGTCCGCAGATCCGCGGCGCTGAGAATCCGGCAGCCGCCCTTCGACCAGGTGCCCGATTTCACGTGCTGCGACTCGAGATCGACCTGCGCCGTGATCTCCGGCAGGCCCTCGAAGCTGTCGAACAGGCGCAGCTTGCGCAGCGGCTGGTTCGGCTGATAGCGCGGGTCGAACACCATCGCGTTCGCCAGGGTGCGCGCGGTGAAGCCGCCCATGGTGCCGAATTCGGCGATGTCGCCTTTGACGTCGGCGCTGTTGATGTACATCGTGCTCAAGGTCAGCGTCCGCGCGATCTCCTTGGCGGGCAGGATCAGGACGTCGTCGACGTCGAAGAACAAATACGGCGCGCTGATCTTGTGGGCGTCGAGCCGCTCCAGGGCTTCGGTCTGCCGCGTCCGCGGCTCCGACGGTGCTTCGACGACCGGCGCGGGGGCCGGTTGAGGCGCCGGTTCGGGCTGCGGCTCCGCAGCGGCCTGCGGCCGTTCGGGGGGCGGCTGCCCCATCAGCGCGCGCTTGATCGATCGCAGCTTGAACAGCGTCTGGGGGGGCAGGCCTTCGGCAATCGCCACCTTCAATGACTTCGTCATGACAGCCCCGTTCCCCGCCGCTCGCGATGTTCGCCGCCAATTTATAAATACATTTTGCAAAGATCGCAAAAGCGGCATGCGGGCTCTGCACTCGTTTTGCGTGGGTGTCGGCCGGCGAGGCGGCGCTGGTGGCCGAACTGGTCCTGCGTGCGCGTACACGACGAATTGGCCCGCATCTTCAGGTGCATCACCCCTGTCCAGTCCCGCCAGGAAAAATATTCTTCTTTCGTTTTATCGGAAAATATGGTTCTCTCTCGTCATCCCGCCTCATGCAGAGGGACGTACGCGTCGTCACGATACGTGGAGGTGGGCTGCGATGGACGTGAGGGCTGCGCCAGACGAGCGCTGGCCGGCGCGGACGGCGAAGTCGTGTGGTCCTGGCCTCTCGACGCTGAGGTCTGCGCAACGTGCCTTAAGGCGCGTTGTCGCAAATGGGGGCAAGAAAGCCGATCCCCAGGGAGAGCACGAAGGACACCGTTAAAACCAGTCGCGCGGGGAAGGCCGGGATGTCCCAGCCGAACCTGTGGTACCTGCCGCCTGCATTTTCTTTCGCAGGCGGGCCATGGGGGCGGCAGGCTCCCGGCCTTCCTCGCGCCCTCTCGTGTCGAAAGGGCGACGATCAGATCACAGCTCGGGCGCCGATGCGTCGCGAGAGCGCCTGTCGACGCTCTCAGCTCACACTCATTCGAAGAAGATGAATTCGTGGTCGCCGGTGTAGCCGGAGCGCTTGAATTCGAAGGCCCATTCCTCAGGAGTGTGGAAGATGCGGCAGGTGAGCTGCCAGTACATCAGGTTCACCTTCTCGCGCTCGTTGCGGTAGCCCTCGACGCAGAGATATTTGGCGCCGCGGCTGACGCGCTCCATCTCGCGCAAGGCGGCATCGAGATCGTAGTTGTAGAGGTTGTGCAGCGTGTTGATCGAGATGACGAGATCGAAATACTTGTCGGGGTAGGGCAGCTTGGCGGCGGAGCCGACCTGGCAGAACGGCTTCACGCTCTCCATCGTGTGCTCGACGCCGTAGGACGAGATGTCGATGCCGGCGACCTCGAGGTCCGGAATGGCCTCGCGGAAATCGTGCAGGATGAAGCCCTTGCCGGAGCCGACGTCGAGCACGCGCATGCCCGGCTTGATGCCGTACGTCTCGATCATGGCGTCGGCGACCTTGCGCCAGCGGCCGTCATATTTGTAGCCGCCATAGCCGGTCTCGCGGCTGCCGTCCCAGTAGTCGTAGTCGAACTTGATCGCCATCTCCGCGACATCGGCCTTGTCGCGCTGGGTGACGCGCGCGAGATAGTCGCGCTTGGTCGATTTGTGGACGAGACTGACGAACTCGCGATAGGCCATGAATATCTCCGGGCGTGTGAGTGTCGGTTAATCGGATGTGGCGCCGATCAGGCTGAGCTGTGCCTCGGCCTTGGCGAGCTGCGCAGCGCAGCGCTGCGCCCAGGCGCCGGTGTCGGCGAAGGCGCGACGCGTGGCGCCGAGCGGCAAGAAGTCGTTCAGGATGATGCAGGTCCATTTGACCTGGTAGGCGTCGATCAGCAACCGGCAGCGCGCCACGCTGGCCGCGTCGAGCCCGAGGCCGTCCGTCAGCCGGTCGATGAAATGCTCGTGCACCGGCAGCGGCACCGGCACTTCAGGCTGGCAGAAGAAATCGGAGACCAGCTTGGCCGGGTCGTCGCGGCCGGCATATTCGAAGTCGAGGAAGGTGAGCTTGTCCTGGTCGTCGATCAGCGCGTTGTGGAAGCCGAAATCGGATGGCGACAGGCAGACCTGATCGGCGGGGATGGCGGCCTCGAAGGCGAGCCCTTCGGCCGCCGCTCCGCGCAGAATGGTTGCCTTCACCTCGGTCCAGGCCGGCTGCAGCCGCGCCGCCACGAATGCCCGGGCGTCGGCGACATGCGGCACCTCGGCATCGAGCGTGGCCAGTCGCGCCACCCGGCGCTCGACGGTGGCGAGGTGCTCGGCGAGGGAGAAGCAGGCTTCCGATCCTGGCGCCAGCGCGGGGCGGGGCGGGGCGTTCACCGCGAGCACGAAGTCGATCGCGGCATCGACATGGGCGGGCGCGAGCTCTGCCGCGGTCAGCTTGCGCCCTGCGACGAAGCTGTAGAGGCCCGCCTGCTCGGCGCGGTCGCAGGCCAAGGGCTCCGGCACGACGCGGACGCCGTGGGACCAGGCATGGCTGATGAAGCTCCACTCGGCGCCCAGCCGGTCGCGGGTGTCGCGGGCGTCGGTGAAGTAGCGCTTGAGGACCAGCGGGCCGTTTGCGGTGTCGACGCGAAAGACCTGGTTGTTGCGGCCGCCGGCGAGCCGGGTCAGCGCCGTCGGGCTCGCTCTGCCGGCCTGCGCGGTGAGGCGCTGCGCCAGCGCCAGCAGGGCGGCATCACGATCCGCGCCGGCGTCAGTGGGGGTCACGGACGACATCCGCCGCGATCTCGGCCCAGGAGACTCGGCGCTCGTACGGCACGGCCTTGGCCGCGAACTGGTTCTCCGGATCGAACAGCACCTTGCGCATGCCCTCGGGGAAGCCGGTCATGGCCAGGATCTCCGGCAGGTCGTCGACGAACAGCTCGCAGGCCAGCGCATGGGCCCGGGCGACCTTCTCGTCCTTGGTCAGCTCGAAGAACACCCGGTCAGGCGCGATCTGTCCGGGCGCTTCGCCCATCAGGCCGCGATCGGTCAGGAAGCCGCGCGCGGCGGCATGCATGTCGTGCTTGGGCCCGAGAATGGGGTGCTTCGTCTTATGACTGACGATGAACAGGTCATGGCCGGCGGCGCGGGCCGCCGTGACAAACGCGGCGAAGCCGGGGTAGGGCGACACCAGGTCCATGCGGGCGCCGTAGACATAGCCCTGCAGCTCGGTGAAGTCGTCCTTGCGCCCGCTGCCGTTGAGATGGTCGCGGACGCTGTTCTTGTCGCGGCCGAGATCGGCCGGGATCAGGCCGCGCTCGAGGGCCGCCGCATGAAACACGCCGTCATAGCAGGCGATCGTGTTGTCGAAGTCGATCCCGATCCGCATGGCTTGGACTTAAATGACCTGGACTTAACGCAAGGACATGTCGATCAGCGGACGGCCGACCTTGCCGGCGGCGAGATCGGCCAGCGCCTGGTCGGCCTGGGCGAGGCTGTAGGGCTTCGACAAGAGGTCCCGCACCGGGAAGCGGCCGGAGCTCAGCAGGCGCCCATAGCGTCCGTAATCGCGATCGGGCACGCTGTCGCCACCCCAGGTGCCGAGCAGGCTCTTACCCTGGTTGAACACGCCCGGATTCAGCGTCAGCGCCGCGCCATGCTTGGCATTGCCGATCACGACCGCGCGGCCGCCCTGCTGGCGGGTGGCGTTGACGGCCTGATCCATGACGCCCGGAATGCCGGAGGATTCGACCGCGAGATCAACGCCCTGCGGCACGATCTTCTTGATCTCGGCCAGCACGTCGGAAGCCGCGTCGATCACATGCGTGGCGCCGTAGATCTGGGCGAGCGCGCGGCGGGTCGGGTTGGGGTCGATGCCGATCACCGGCATCGCTCCGGCGAGGGCGGCGGCCATCAGCGCGTTCAGGCCGATGCCGCCGGTGCCGAACACGGCGACCGCATCGCCCGGCTGCACCTTCAGCACGTTGTAGACCGCGCCCATGCCGGTCGGCGCGGCGCAGCCGAGCAGCACCGCGACATCCATCGGCAGGTCCGGCGGCAGCAGGGTCAGGCGGTTCTCGCTCACGACCGAGTGGCGTTGGAAGGTGGTGACGCCGCCGGCGTTGACCTTCTTGCCGTCCCAGTCATAGACGGCGCCGCCGGCCTCGATGCCGCTGCCCTTGATCCAGGACAGCACGACCTTGTCGCCGACCTTGACCTTGGTGACGGCGCTGCCGGCCTCGATCACGGTGCCGGTGCCCTCATGGCCGAGGCAATGCGGCACCCATTTGTCCTCGCCCTTGTCGCCGCGCCACTCCATCACCTGCGTGCCGCAGGCGCCGGAATAGGCGATCTCGACCAGCACCTGGCCCGGCTTGAGGGCGGGGGTCTCGATCTCGGCCAGCACGAGCGGTTGGCCGGTCTGGACCAGCAGGGCAGCTTGGGTCTTCATGTGATGTCTCAGCTCAAGGCGTGGATGATTTTGTCCGCGATCTGGTGGCCGGTCAGGCCGAGCACCTCGCGGGCATATTCCTGTTCACCGGATTTCTTGAAGAACGCATCCGGCGTCCCGAAGCGCAGGAACTTCTTCGCCTGCGTCTCGCTGTCGACGAGCCACTCAGAGACGGCGGCGCCGAAGCCGCCGATCAGCGAATGCTCCTCGATGGTCGCGACCAGCTTGAAGCGGCTGAAGGCCTGCTTGAGCTTGTCCTCATCCAGCGGCTTCACGGTGTGGAAGCTGACGACCTCGGCGGAGATGCCCTTCTCCTTCAACTTGTGTGCGGCTTCAACGGCTTCCGGAAGCATGTTGCCGGTCGAGAGCAGGCAGACATCGCTGCCTTCCTCGATCGTGATCGCCTTGCCGATCTTGAAGTCAGCGATGGGGCCCTTGTGAACGACCGGCTCACCCTTCTTGCCCATGCGGATGTAGACCGGGCGGTCCTGCTGCATCGCCGCGCGCAAGGCGCCGCGCACCTCGAAGGCATCGCCCGGGCAGATCACGACCATGTTCGGGATCGAGCGCAGGAACGAGATGTCCTCGCAGGCATGGTGGGTCGGACCGAGGCCGGAATAGGCGAGGCCGGCGCCGACCGCGACGATCGTCACCGGAGCCTCGTGATAGCAGACGTCCGTGCGGATCTGCTCCAGGCAGCGCGTCGTCACGAACGGGGTGATGGTGTAGGCGACCGGGCGCAGGCCGTTCATCGCCATGCCGGCGGCGACGCCCATCATGTTGGCCTCGGCCACGCCGCAGTTGAAGAAGCGGCTCGGATGCTTGTCCTTGAACTTGTCGAACAGGCGGTTGCCGATGTCGCCCGACAGCATGACGACGCGGCTGTCCTCGTTGCCGAGCTTGGTCAGTTCGTCCGCGAACGCGTTTCTCATGACAGGCCGAGCTCCTTGAACGACTTGACGACTTCCTCAGCGGTGGGGGCGCGGTAATGCCAGTTGTTGTCGTCCTCCATGAACGACACGCCCTTGCCCTTCACGGTGTGGGCGATCAGCGCCACCGGCTTGCCCGAGCCGTTCGGGATGTTCTGCATGGCTTCCGCCAGCGCGCCGACGTCATGGCCGTCGATCTCGTGCGCGTCCCAGCCGAACGCGGCCCATTTGTCGCGCAGCGGCGCCAGCATCAGCGTCTCGTTGGAGCGCGCGGTCGCCTGCCACTTGTTGTAGTCGACGACGACGCAGACGTTCTCCAGCTTCTGGGCGGCGGCGAACATCGCGGCCTCCCACACCGAGCCCTCGTTGTTCTCGCCGTCGGAGAGCAGGGCGAACACGCGGTAGGTCTCACCCTTGATGCGGCCGGCCAGCGCCATGCCGCAGCCGAGCGGCAGGCCGTGGCCGAGCGAGCCGGTGGCGGCCTCGACGCCGGGCAGCAGGTTCGCCGGCGGATGCTCGGCGAGCCGGCCGCCGTCCTGACAATAGGTGTCCAGTTCCTCGATCGGGAAGTAGCCCTTCATGGCGAGCGTCGCGAACAGCGCCGCGGCGGCGTGGCCCTTCGACAGGATAAAGCGATCGCGCAGCGGATCGGTCGGGTTCTTGGGGTCGATGTTCAGGACGTGCCAATAGGCCGCCGTCATCGCATCGGCGCAGGACAACGACGAGGCGAGATGCGCGGCCTGCGCCTTGTGCGACATCTCGATGATCTTGCCGCGCAGCTTCGCCGCCTGCGCCTTCAGGGCGGCCACGTCGGGCTTGGCCGCGGTGTTCCGGACTGCCACGTTCATCGTGCTCTCCAGTCGCGCCTCCCGGGGAGACGCAGGGCGCGCTTCCCTAGGGAAGCGCTGGGTCGATCAGGGTTTATGCTCATACTTGGTCGGCAGCTTGGCCATGACATCCTCGAAGCGTCGCGCCCAGGCGATGACGTCGTCGATGCCCTGCTCCAGCGAGTAGGTGTCGCGCCAGCCGAGCTCGGTGCGCAGCTTGAAGCTGTCGAGCGTGTAGGCGGTATCCTTGCCGGGCCGCTCGGGGCCGATCTCGACGCAGTCCTCGAAGTTCTTGCCAAGCCGGGCGAGGATCATCTCGACCAGCGTGCGGATCGACACCAGCTCGTAGCCGGAGATGTGATAGGTCTCGCCAAGCTTGCCGCTGCGGCCGATCTTGACCGTCGCGTCCGACACGTCGGTCATGTGGATGAAGACGCGGACCGACTTTCCGCCGCCGTCGAGCCGCAGCTTCTGCCCGGTCATCGCGGCGACGATGGTGCGCGGCACGATGCGGTAGAGCTGCTGGCCCGGGCCGTAGACATTGGCCGCGCGGGTGAAGACCACGGGGAACTGGTAGTTGGCGAAATAGGTCCGCAGGCTCATGTCGCCGGCGGCGCGCGACACCGCATAGGGCGTCGACGGGTTGAACGGCGCGTCCTCTCGCACCCAGCCCTCGGTCGAGCCATAGACCTCCGGCGTCGTGACATGAACGTAGCGATCGAGGCCGTCATAGTTGCGCAGGATGTCGTGCAGGCGGACGGCGGAGACGACGTTGGTCATCATCCAGTGGTCCGGGTACAGCCAGCTCTCGCCGACCATGCTCTGCGCCGCGAAGTTCACGACATGGGTCGGCCGCTCGGCCACCAGCAGCGCCTTCAGCGCATCGAGATCGTGGTTGAGGTCGACGCGCTTGAACCGCACGTTGCCTGGGCGCTTCTGCCATTTGTAGGGCAGGAACGCATCATGCGGCTCGTCCGAGCGGCTGGTCGCGATCACGTCGTGACCGGCGGCAGCCAGGAAGTCGACGAAGGTTGCGCCCGAAAAGGAGTTCGAGCCGAGGATCAGGTACTTTTCGTTCGCAGCCATCGTCCTTGCCCGTCAGACCTCGCGCGTCGTGATGATGTCGCCGCGCTGGGCGTACAGCCACTGCATGATCATGTGGCCGATCACCATCTGCGCGTCCTCGGCGATCTGCATGTCGTCGACCGCGAAATGGATCGGCACGTCGGCCAGCGCCTTGGCCTTGCCGCCGGTGAAGCCGAGTACGGCATAGCTGGTCATGCCGAGCTTCTTGCCCTCTTCGAGCGCCTTCAGGATGTTCGGCGAGTTGCCGGAGCCGGAGAAGGTGATCAGCACGTCGCCCTTGCGTGCGAGCACCGCGAGCTGCAGCGAGAACACCTGGTCATAGCCTTCGTCGTTGGCGAGGCAGGTGATCACCGACGGGTTCGACGACAGCGAGTGCACGCGCAGGCCGGAGCCGGGCGTCTTCGACAGCGCGTAGAGGAAGTCGTTGGCGAGATGGTTGGCGTTGCCGCCGCTGCCGCCATTGCCGCAGAAGAACACCTGGCGGCCGGTCTGCCAGCAGTCGCGCAGATCGTAGGCGAGCTTCTCGACGGGGGACCAGTCGAAATCCTTCAGCACGGTGCTGAAGCGGCTGGTGTAGTCGGCGAACAGGCTGCCGGGGGTCTTGAAGGCCAGGACGTTCATTTCACGACCTCCTTCTCCATCCATTTCAGATTGTACCAGCGGTCCTCGTTCTTGAGCTGGCCTTGCGAGTACATGCCGATGATTTCCTTGATCGCGTCCTCCACCGTCTTCTTCGGGCGGAAGCCGGTCGCCAGCAGGCGATCGGAGTTGACGCGATAGCTGCGCGGATCGTTCGAGGGCGTCACGATGACCTCGGCCGGCACGTGCTTGGTGACCAGATTGGCGATGTCGAGGATCGAGATGTTCTCGAAGCCGGCATTGTAGACACCGGTGTGCTCAGGATGATCGAGCAGGAACAGATAAAGATCGGTGATGTCGTCGATATGAATGTTCGGGCGGGTCTGGTCGCCGCCGAACACCGTGATGCGGCCGTTCATCAGCGCCTGCATCGTCAGCATGTTGACGGAAACGTCGAGCCGCTGGCGCGGGGAGTAGCCGCACACGGTGGCGGGACGCACGATCTGCACCACCATGTCGTCCTTGTAGGACAGCACGATGCGCTCGCCGCACATCTTGGTCTTGTTGTACTCCGAGATCGGCAGCAGCTCGAGATCCTCGGTGACCTGCTCCTCTTCCTTGACGCCGTAGACGCTGCCGGAGGACGCGTAGATGAAGCGCTTGATGCCGTGGCGGTAGGCGCGATCGGCGAGCTGCATCGTGGCGAGGCAGGAGATCTCCCAGGTCAGCTTGGGATCGAGATCACCGCAGGGATCATTGGCGACGCTGGAGAGATGAATGATGGCATCGACGCCGGTGAGGTCGATGGCGTCGGGATTGCGCACGTCGCCCTGGACGACGGTGAGATCCGGATGCGGATCGAGGAAGTTGCCGAACCACATGATGTCGAATGCGACGACCTTGTGGCCGGCCTTCAGGAGCTTCGGCACGAGCACGCTGCCCTTGTAGCCGCACGCTCCGGTCACGAATATCTTCATCTGAGCAATCCCCGTGGCTCGCCTGTCGTGTCGCCGGCTGGCGCGTCGCGCGCACCTTTATACAAATTGGCGGGGGAAGGCGACCAGCCCAGCAGCGAAAATCGCCCGTCAAGCGTCCCCGCCACGGCGCGGTTCGTGATTAAACTCCAAATGGGCCCGGCGCAAGCTTTCCGGGTTACCGATATCCCGATGATAACCGCTGGTTTCCACGCACAAAATGCGTCCCAAATAGTTGGGGATGATTTCGGTGGAGAGATCGACGATCGGCTTTCCCAGCGCGGCGATGTCGGCGATGACGGCGGGATCGAAGACGTAGACCGCGCCATTGGCGAGGTTCCCAGGCGGATTTTTGACCTTCTCGTGGAAGGCGATCACCCTGTGCTGAGCATCCAGCTCGAGAATCCCGCACGAGCTCGGATCGTCGGTCCGGAACGCGAGCATCGTCATGATGCAGCCGTCAGGGCGGTTGCGATGGGCGGCGAGCAGCCCTGCGACGTCGAAATCGGTCAGATTGTCGGCGTGGGCCACGAGGAACGGCTGGTCGCCGAACCAGGTGCGGTTCGCAAGCACGGTGCCGCCGGTCCCGAGCAGTTCATCTTCGTGAACGAGATCGATCCGGTCGCGCCAGCGCGACTGCGCCACGTGCGCGCGGACCTGCTCGGCGAGCCAGTGCGTGTTCAGCAACGCCCGCTCGATGCCGCCTTCGAAGACGAGGTCGAGCCAATAGTCCAGCAGGGGTCGGTCGTGCACACGCACCAGGCATTTCGGCGTCGTATTGGTCAGCGGGCGCAGCCGGCTTCCGATCCCCGCCGCGAGCAGGAGGGCACGCATGTCGACATCCTACTCCTGGCTGAATCCGGTCTCGTCGATTTCCCGCACCAGCTCCGCCGTCGTCAACGGCAGGTTGCCGACGCGGGAAACCTGGAGCGCGGCCGCCAGCGATCCGAGATAGGAGGCCTGCCAGATATCGGCGCCCGCGCGCAGGCCCATCGAGCAGGCCATGAAGAAGCTGTCGCCGGCGCCGGAGACGTCCTTCGGCGACGGATTGAACGCCGGCAGGCGGTCGGAGGTGAAGATGCCCTCGGCCATCGTATTGATCAGCGCGCCCTCAGCGCCGAGCGTGATCACGAGGTTCTTGGTGCGGGCCCGTTCGACCAGGCGCTCGCTGATGACGGCGAGACCGGAAATGAAGTCGTTCAGCGCGACGCGGGCCTCGCGCTCGGTCGGCGTCAGCAGGGTCATGCCCTTGAAGCGCGAGACGTCGCCGGTCTGCGAGGACACCTGGCTGTCGGCCGCCATCATCACGCCCTGGGCGCGGGCGCGATCGGCGATCGCGTCGACCAGATCCTGCGGCAGGCAGCCGTAGTTGAAGCAGGAGAACAGCAGCAGATCGCAGGTCTTCAAGGCGCGCTCGACCGAGGTCAGCATCTGCCGCTGCAGGTCGGCGTCGGAAGCGTGCTGGCGCAGATGGTTGACGCGCAACAGCGTCTTGTTGAGCGCGCGAAAACGCTGCTTGCGCGTGGTCGGCCGGCTCTGGTCGGTGAAGGCGTTGAAGTTCACGCCATGCTGTTCCAGCGTGTTGCGGGCGAACCGCGCCGCTTCATCGTCGCCGACAAGGGTGAAGAACTTCACGTCTGCGCCGAGGCCATGCGCATGGGCCGCAACCGCGCCAGCGCCGCCGACGAAGGTACGGGTCATCAGCGGCGTCACGACGATGGTCGGATCTTCCTGGGACATGCCGACCGCATCGCAAGTGACATATTCGTCGACGATCAGGTCGCCGATAACGGCGACTCGCATGCCGGAGAGCTTGCGGAGCAGGTCCTTCAGATTCCCGATCTCGAAGCCGTGGCGCCTTGGAAATTCCTGCGGCTTGCGGACCGTGGAGATGTCGATGTTGGCGTCGCGTTCCAGCAGCGACAGCGACGCAAAGCGCAATTCACCGGACGAGAAGATCAGCCGTCCGCCATAGGCGTCCACGGGCTCCTGCTCTGGATTGGCGCGATCCTCGAACTCCTTGCCCTTGACGACAACGGTCGGCTTCAGATGCGCGATGAAGTCGGACGCCGACGTTTCCAAGCGCACGACATGGTGCACAAAGGCGATGGAACGCACATTTTCGAGGCGCATGTCCTGCGCCAGGGTCACGCCTGGCGTCGAATCGGGATTGACGCCCACGACCAGCACGTCGGCCTGCTCGGCGGCGAACTTCAAAAGCCGTAAATGTCCGGGGTGCACGACGTTGAAATTGCCGGACACGAACGCAATCGTCTGCCCGGAGTCACAGGAGGCGCGAACCGTCTGACAGGCCAGATCCATCTCACTCATATCGATCACCTGATCCAAGGAATTCGCCTCCGGCTCGATCGGGCTGAGGTCGGACAATCGGCCACCGTGTCATTCGCCGGCCGAGCGACTCCGATGCAAAGCGTCGCTGTCGCCCGGCACATCTGCACCGCGAATCCCGTTCCGATCTGCATCTTTCATGCTCGACATTGATTTCGTTGCGAAAAAAACAAGCGCGGTCCCGCGATCGGAGCGATGGAGGGGCCGGCGGCCGATCATTTCCGGTGGTCTCTTTATCAGGTGTGCGCAGCAGCACAAACAGTCCTGTTAGCTTACGGTTGTGTGGTCGCGTCGGAACGCGGCTTCCGGAGAGCTCATCGTCCTTTCACGGCGATGCTCAGCGCCTGTGCTGGCGAATCAGGCGGAGGATGGATCCGAGGACGCTCCGACGAGAGACGGGCAGCGGCGCGCTGGTGGGCGGGCTCCGCGGAAAAGCCTCGGAGACGCAAGTCTCTCGCAGCATGCCTCAGTGATAGAGATCGAACTGTTCGCCCTGTCCCTTTTCGAGATCGGCAGCCAAGGCGCTGCGGTCGATCCGCGGAAACAGCTTGCTGAACTCGGGCCGGTTCAGCAGGGCGAGGTAGGTCTTGAGCATGCCCCTTTCCGAGGGATGCGCAGGATCGAAGAAGTTGCCGGAATCGCGCGATATCTCGGTGCGGCTCATATCGAAGAACTGGATCCCAAGCTGCGCAAATCTTTCGGCGGTCTGTGGACTCCTGATCTCGCGCCAGAGTCCGGAATAGGGCCAATAGGCCTCATCGGTGTCGAGAAAGGCGCCAGCGCTTTCCAGGAACGGATATTGGATCGCAACCACCGAGAACCCGCGCTCGCGGGAAAGCCTGGACAGTCGCTCGATCTCGCCAAATTCGCGTTCGCTGAGATGAGGGGCGCCCGGAAACGAGGAGGTGACGTATTGAGCGCCGCGCGCCAAGGTTTCGGCCGCTGCATTTCGATAGGGCGGTGCGACCATGACGGAACCATCCTTGCGGAATCCGAACTTGCCGCGGATTGCCTCCGTGCCGACGAGCCTGTTGTTGTCAACGGGATCGAGTTGCGGCGTCATCATGGCCGAGCGGATCGCATCGAGATCTCCGTGATTCCGCATGACGAAGTCCGCGACGTCGTGCAGCTTCCGCCGATGCGAGTCGATGCCTTGGGCGAAGTCCATCGTGCGCTCTTTCCGCCAGACGTCAGCGAGGAAATCGCCAAACAGGAAGTAGTCCAGCGCCACGATGACCACGCGCGGCTTCGCCACCGTGGTCGCGCGATCGACGAAGTCCACGACGTGCGTCAGAGGCCAGGCTGTCAGGCACGCATTGTAAGCGACATAGGGACGGAACATCTGCTCGCGCGCCTGACCGCAGCGCGAGCTTCCCACCAGCAGAACCTCGGGTTGGACCTGTTTGATTCGTTCGAGCTTGTAGGGAGCGTAGTCCTTGAAGGTGCCGAGCCAGACCATCCGTTCGGTGCGCGATTGCTCGGCTGCGAGCACCGAGAGCGGAACGGTCGCGCCCAATCGCCAGCCGACCCATTCGAATACAGCCAGCAGCGGCAGGAAGACGATGGCGAACAGTGCCACTACGATCGCAAGATACCGCGCCAAAGTTCGAGCCCGCCTTGGTGATTGTGCTTCGGGAGTTAGCGAGTTTGGCTCGCAATCCGCGCCGTGCTGGAAGTTGATTGCGCCAGAATCAGGCTAATGGCTGGGCGTGACCGCTGCAAGCGGATGATGCGCCGCCGGCACGCCGCCCGCCCGGACAGCCTCGGCGAGACCATATCCGCCTTCAGAGTGCCGAATATCGGTGGGGAGGGCCCGAGGCCCGTCGCTTGCCATCTCCTGCGCGTTCAGAATTGGAAGTAGAGGAACTGGGAGGTGTCTCCGGCAATGATGTTCATCAGAACCGCCGCCACGAGCGCAATCGAAGTTCCGATGGCCCACGGCAGGGACGGCCGCCACTTCAGGTTCAGAATGCTCCAGGGACGAGGGTTGTGGTAGGTTTCCAGCCCGACTTTCCAGCGCTCGAACATCGTGTTCACGTTGGGCAGCGTGAAACAGGCGACATAGCCTGCCAGGATCGCGATCATGAGGCGCGGATCGACGAGGTTCGTTGCCGTGATCTTCTCCGGGTTGGACAGGGCGAGCATTCCCTTGATGAGCCTGACCGCGGCATTCGGATTGTCGGCCCGGAAGAAAACCCATGCCAGAACCACGACGAACTGTGTCAACAATAGCGCCGCCACCGCATACCAGGCGGTCGCCGACAGGTGGGTGAGGCCCGGTCGCTGCGCGACGAATTTGCTCCAGCGATGATTGACGATCAGAAACAGCCCGTGCAGCGCTCCCCAGATGATGAAGGTGAAGCCTGCTCCGTGCCAGAGACCGCCGAGCAGCATGGTGGCGAAGAGGTTGGCGTTTCTCCGATGCTCGCCGTAGCGATTGCCGCCGAGCGGGATGTAGAGATAGTCGCGCAGGAAGCGCGACAGTGAGATATGCCAACGGCGCCAGAATTCGACGATGCTCAGCGACTTGTAGGGGGAATCGAAGTTGAAAGGCAGCCGGATCCCGAACATGATCGAAATGCCGATCGCCATGTCGGAGTAGCCCGAGAAATCGAAATAGATCTGCAGCGAGTAGGCGAGCGCGCCGCCCCAGGCGTCCATCAGGTGAAGGTGGCTCGAATTGGCGGCCTGGAACACGGGATTCGCGATCAGGCCGAACCCGTCCGCGATGAACGACTTCTTGAAAAGTCCAATGGTCAGAATCGTGAGGCCGACCGCGACCTTCTCGATGGAAATCCGTCGGCTCTCCTCCGAGCCGAATTGCGGCATCATCTCGCGGTGATGCAGGATCGGACCCGCGACCAGATGCGGGAAATACGTGACGAACAGGCCGTATTTCACAAAGCTTCGTTCATCGGAATACCCGCCATAGACGTCGGCGAGGTAGGCGATCTGAGTGAAGGTGAAGAACGAAATGCCGAGCGGGAGAACGATCGCGAGCGAGGGGTGCTTCGACGCGGTGATCGCATTGAGGATCTGGATGCCGAAATTCGTATATTTGTAGAACGCGAGCGCGGCCAGGTTGAGCGTGACGGCAGCTGAAAACAGGCCGGTGCGGAGCTTGCCGGTCTGTCCGGCAATCAGCAGACCCATCGTATAATTGAAGACGATGGAGATTATGATGATCGGGACGAAGTGAATGTCCCAATAGCTGTAGAAGGTGAGCGACGCCGCGCCGAGCCAGCTGAGGCGCACGACGGGAGCGGCGAAAAAGCGAGCCAGCAGAAAATAGCCGACCAGGGTCACCGGCAGGAACAGGAACAGAAACTCAAACTGCGTGAAGAGCATAACAAGTTTCTTGATGTTGCTGCATATTGCGCTGCTTTATCAATGATTGAGGGCGCTGCCAAGTTGGGCGCACCTCTCGCGATGCGAATTTCGGGGGATGTCGCTCCCTGACGACAGCGACGTGGGACCAGCCTCTCGACTGGGGCGGACACTTTTCGATCAATGATTCTTCTGCTATGGCAGCTCAACTCGACCAACGACGCCAATCCAATGATGCCATGATGGGGTTTCGCGCAATCACTCTAGCCGATGACCGCCGCGGCCAAGAAACCCCTCGATGGACCATGCCGATGACATCTCGATAGGTCTGCGCTCTCGCGCGCAAAGCAAGCTGGGGAGGAGTGGAAAGCCCTCTGTTCCACCGGCTGACGTCGTGTCTAGACTCTCGTTGTCGGAGCCGAAGCAGCTGCCACGACACCCACCGAGACAACCTATCGAGCGGGAATTGCGTCATGTCGACAGTCGGCCGGTCTGCACCGGAAAAGTCAGCTGAACCGGGCGGATTCGGGCGCTATCTCATCGCAGTCGGAATTGTCGGCGTGGCGGCCGCGCTCGCGTTTTCGCTCGGTCTGTCGCTCTTTTCGTCGGACGTGTGGACGTTGCGTGATGGGCTGCTGCAGATTCCACGGGAAGGCGACACCAACTGGTATCGTGATTTCGGCGGCCGCAGCATTCCGCAGATCCAGGACCAGGATATCTTCTACAGCAATCTGGGAGGATCGGTCGAAGCCGCAAAGCAGGCCGATCTCGTCTTTCTCGGCCCGTCCTTCGTCAGCTATGCGGTAGACCGGCAGACGCTCGCGCAATCACCGGTGCTCGGTCGATTGGGGATCTACAACATGGCCTTCGTGGGCATTCGCGGCGGGGAGTTCTCGCGGCTCGTGATCCAGCGCTGGAAAATCCGTCCGCGTTTGTGGGTCATCAATGCCGACGATCAGTTCGTGCACTTTTTCAGCAACGATCTCAGCGTCACTCTTGGTCCGCAGAAGCAGCCCATCGCCGCCGTCCAGCGCAACCGAATGCGGGGGTACCTGACGGTGATCGGCCGCAATCTGCATTGGCGCATCGAGGACCTCGTTGCGGCCTATCAGAATGGCCATTTTTCGCCCACCGGCCTCTATCGCAACATCACGGACGGCGACATGGGGTTGGATGCCAATCCGGGCTATGTCGCCGCGGGCAACAAGCCGATGCTATCGGCCCGTGATCCGGACTGTCATACGACCCCCGCGATTGTCGACTATGCGAAGAGATTTCTCCACGAGGTGGGCGGAGAGGTCGTGCTCACACTGGTCCCGCACAGCCAGTCCTGCGTCCAGCAGGCGGCAGAGCTGGCGAAGGAATTGAACATCGAACTGATCGCGCCGCCATTCGATGGCCTGACGACGATCGACGGCGGCGGCCATTTGGACAGGCGCGGCGCGCAAGTCTTTACGAGCTATCTCGCTCGCGAGATCGTTAAGACGGCGGCTTTCAAACGGGCATTTCCAGTCGGAACTGGCGACGGCAAATGATGCCGATGTTGCTGAATTCCAGCCAAGGAGCCGCCGGCTCCACGCGGGTTCGTCCGACACGCTTCGTCCGAGCCATCGAGGACCCTCGCTCAAGGTGGGGCTCCCCGAGACTAATCGCCACCGGGGCTTAGAATTCTGAATTCTCATTTCGTCCAGTTTTGCTTGCGTTCATCCCCATGTTCGGCTTGGAAAATTCCCGGCACCTCTGTTATAGCTGCGATCCAATCGGCTCAATCCTTGGTTGGCATTTGCGGCGGCGATGTCTGCACGGGGAATTCTCGCATTGGACCCGGCGAGCGTACTGTCCTCATCCCGAGACGTGATCCTTGGCGCGCAGGCGACTTGAACGGCCGGTCGTCCAGGCTCCGCCTTGATCCGAACGCGCGGAATCCGGGATTTCAAGGTTGTGTGGAACTTGGTCGTATGAAACTGCAAAAGCAAAGGCCGATGCGCGGCGGCCGCCGACGGATTGTCTACCAGGTCTTCGTCATAGTCGGAGCGACCCTCAACCTGCTGCCGCGACGCGCGGTGTTCCTTGGTCTGGTCATCGCTTTCGCCGCGAGACTTCCACTCCGGCGGCGCCTGGCTCAGGCGTATTTTCCCTATGTGACGTCGCATCTTGCAGCTCGGCCGGAGTTTCGTTTTTCGACGGCTCTCAGCCGATATTTCCCCGGCCCTTCGATTCAAGCCCTGAGCAGCATCGGCGCCTATCGCGAGGCGGTCGGGACTGTCGGCCGCGAAACCTTGGCGTTCGATGATGCGGAGACCAGATACGCGCTGGTTCGATCCTTGTTCGAGCTGGGCGAGTTTTCGGAAGCGCGCGATGCCGCGGCGGGAGCGAAGCCCGAACAGCTCGAAGCGATGGTCGATCTCGCCTTCTACAAGGCCATGGTCGACGTGATCGGAGGGGATGACGCGGCGGCGCTCGACGCGATGTTCTGGGCGTGTCGGAGCAGCCTGCATTTTCTCCGTCCCCACCAGAACATCGCGGCTCGGAATTCACCGTATTATGTCCCGAACAGCCTCGACTTCCTCTGCGGCGCTCGAGGCCGGCTGTTCGACCTGTGCAACTTCACGGGCCAGCGTGTGATGCATGTCGGTCGCGGCGAGATTGCAATTCGGTTGTACGAGCGCGCTTTGGATGCGCAGCAGGAACTGCGGGCATCGCCGCCACCGCTTTCTGATGAGTTGAAGCGTCTGCTCGACCGGCTCGGCGTCACCTTCGATACGTTGCGGCTCGTTCCTGAGGAATGGGCGACGCAGATCGGCCATCTGGGCATGCTCGACATTCTGTTTCGGATGCGAGCGCTGGGCTGGTGGTCAGGCGAAGCCGTGATCGTCGTCCGTCCCGATAGCATCGCCAACGCGGTCTTCTTCAAGCTGTTTGAAAGTTTCGGCAAGGTCGTGGTGATCGGCGAAACGGTATCGGAGCGACTGGGTGAGGAACTGCTGTCCTTGCAGCGATGGTGCGGGTTGAACTTCAACGCCTTCAGGCTGCCGGATGGGCGGGTCGTTCCCTGGCAAGATGCGGGTGCGATCGCCATCGAGCAATGGGAGCGCGAAGGAAGAGGGCATCCGTTGCGTGATGCCTACGATCGGAGCGAGGCGGCAGCGGCAACGGCTCGCTTCGACGCGTTCCGTTCCAGGTACGGCATGAAGCCCGACGACTGGTATGTGTGCCTGCACACCCGGGACGCAGCGCATTATTTCGAGTTCATGGGCACAGGGCAGACCCACCGCAATGCGCCGATCGAGACGTCTCTGGACGCCATTCGTCTGGTCACCTCCCGTGGCGGATGGGTCGTCAAGCTTGGCGGTCCGAACTCGCCGCGGCTTCCTCCGATGGCGCGCACGATCGACTACGCACTGAGCGAATTCAGATCGGAGCTGATGGACATCCACCTGATCCGCCATGCCCATGCCTTCATCGGGACGACGTCCGGGTTGACGAATGTCGCCGTCAGTTTCGGAATTCCCTGTGCGATCGTGAATGCGATCACGACCGACGCCCAGCTTTGGAACAGCGACGTCCGTTTTGCCCTCAAGCCCGTCAGACTGGCAGACGGCGCCGCGCTGACGCAGCACCAACTGACAACGTCGCCCTGGCGCTGGCGCGTGTTCGACGCGGCCGTGCTGGGCCGGAGCGGTGCGCATCCGGAGACCAACTCGGCGGACGACATCCGCCACACCGCGGACGAGGTCCTGGCCATCGCCGACGGTCGGTTGGCCGAATTCGAAGCTGGTCACGATGGCGCGCGGCTGCTGTCGCGCTGGAGGCGTGCGCTCGGGCTGCCCTATTACTACGGCACCAGCCGTCCAAGCCTCGGTTTCCTGGCCCATCATGAGACGGAGTTGCTGCACGACACCGGTGAGGGGCACTGAGCCATGCAAATGGGGGACGAAGCGGCGGAGATGGCCCGATGTGCGGCATAGCCGGCCTGTTTCGCCCCGGCGGGGCCGACGAGGCCCAACTGGCCGGGATCGTCGAACGGATGACGGCGGCGTTGGCGCATCGCGGCCCCGATGCGTCCGGCACTTGGATCAGTGCTGCGAGGGGACTTGCCTTCGGACATCGCCGTCTGGCGATCCTCGATCTCTCCGAGGCCGGGGCGCAGCCGATGCACAGTGCCTGCGGACGCTACACCGTCACCTTCAACGGCGAGATCTACAACCATCTCGATGTCCGTGCCGAGCTGGAGGCCGACGGCGCCGCACCGAATTGGCGTGGTCATTCCGACACCGAAACGCTGCTCGCCGCGATCAGCCGATGGGGCGTCGAGCCGGCGCTTCAGCGCCTGATCGGCATGTTCGTCTTCGGGTTGTGGGACGCCGAGACCCGGCAGTTGATCCTGGCGCGCGACCGCTTCGGCGAGAAGCCGCTGTTCTACGGCTGGAGCGGCGCCGATCTGGTGTTCGGCTCCGAGCTCAAGGCGCTGGCGGCGCATCCCTCCTGGGCGCCGTCGCTCGACCGCGCGGCGCTCACCGCGTTCATGCGCTATTCCTACGTGCCTGCGCCCGCCACGATCTGGACCGGCATCCGCAAGCTGCCCCCGGCGTCATTCGTGAGCTTCTCGGCGGATGCGGCTCCCGACAGTTGGCCAGTGCCGCGACCCTATTGGTCGTTGCGCGATCGCGTGGTCGCCGCCCAGGGCGACCGCATTGCCGACGAGCGCGAGGCCGTCGATCGGCTGGAGCAGTTGCTGGCGGTCGCCGTGAAGCGGCAGTGCCTGTCGGACGTGCCGCTCGGCGCGTTCCTCTCCGGTGGCGTCGATTCATCGACCATCGTGGCCTTGATGCAGGCAGGCGCAAGCCAGCCGGTCCGCACCTTCAGCATCGGCTTTGCCGAGGGCGGCTACAACGAGGCCGAGGACGCCCGCAGGGTCGCCCGGCATCTCGGCACTGATCATACCGAGCTGTATGTCGATGCGCGGACCGCAATGGACGTGGTGCCGAAGCTGCCGCGGATCTATGACGAGCCGTTCGCCGACTCCTCGCAGATCCCGACGCATCTGGTCGCGCAGCTCGCGCGCCGACACGTGACCGTCGCGCTGTCAGGTGACGCGGGCGACGAGCTGTTCGGCGGCTACAACAGGCATGTCTGGGGCGGCACGCTGCAGGCGCGCCTGAGTCGCCTGCCGACGCCGCTGCGGCGCGCGATCGGTGCCGTCCTCGGCGCGATTGCTCCGGAGCCGGCCGATACGGTCCTCAGGGCGCTGCAGCCGCTATTGCCGGCTCGACTGAAGGTTCGGCATGCCGGTGATCAGGTCGCCAAGCTCGGCCGCGTCATTGCCGCCGACGGCTTTGATGGCCTCTACCGGACGCTGTGCTCGATCGATCAGGATCCCGCCGGCACGGTGCTGGGCGGCATCGAGCAGGAGAGTTGGGCAGGGAGCGAGACGCGGCAGCTTGCGGCGCAGCTCGATCCGCTCGATCGCATGACCCTGGCGGATTCCCTCAGCTATCTCAGCGACGACATCCTGCAGAAGGTCGATCGCGCGGCGATGGCCGTGGCGCTGGAGACGCGCGTTCCGTTCCTCGACAAGGACGTCGTCGAGTTCTCGGCCAGGGTGCCCGCCGGCATGAAGGTGCGGGACGGCCGTGGCAAATGGCTGGTGCGACAGGTGCTGTATCGCCACGTCCCGGCGGAGATGATCGATCGGCCGAAGACGGGCTTCAGCATTCCGCTCGACGGGTGGCTGCGTGGGCCGTTGAGATCCTGGGCATCGGACCTGCTGTCGCCGGAGCGGCTGAGGCGGCAGGGTCTGTTCGATCCGGTGCGGGTGACGCGCATGTTCGACGAGCACGTCAGCCGCCGCCATAATCATTCCTATTGGCTGTGGAACGTGCTGATGGCGCAGGCCTGGCACGACGAATGGGCGCGCGCCGCGTAGGTCAGTCTTCGACCGTAGCGGGAACCGCGAGGCGGCCGGCGCCCTTTTCGGCGCTGAGGATCCACACCAGCCCACCCATGCCGCCGACGATGAAGTAGACCGCGCCGAACAGGATCGAGACGACGGTGCCGTCGGCAGGCGCCAGGCCGGCATAGCCGAACGCGACCATCATCGTCGCCTCGCGCACGCCCCAGCCTGCGATCGAGATCGGCAGCATCGTGATCAGCATGATCGGCGGGGTCAGAAGGAACAGTTGTTCGAACGCGGCGGGCGCCGCGATGGAGCGCACGGCGCACCAGGCGATGACGACCGCCAGCACATGGATCGACAGCGACAGCACGGCGATCTTCGCAGCGGTGCCTGGGCCGAAGATCACCTTGTTCGCGATCACCGAGCAGGCATAGACGTGCCGCGTCGGCCACCACGCCTTCATCCATTTGGCCGGCAGATAGCCGATGGTGAGGAAGCCGACGCCGGCGGCCAGCGCCGCCGCGTCGACCAGCACCAGGGCCAGCCGCCCGTGCTCGTCGGCGATCATGCCATAGCTCCACGGCAGGCTCGCGACGATGATCAGTGCCAGCGCAATGAAGCCGACGGCGCGGTCGGTCAGGATCGAGTAGCTGGCTGCGCGCCAGCCGGCGCCGGTGCGCCCGATCAGCCACAGACGCACGGCGTCGCCGCCGATCGAGGACGGCAGGGTCTGATTGAAGAAGGCGCCGATCATGTTGTAGCGGAACGCCTGCATGTCCGTCAGCGGCGCGCCGCACAGCGCCGAGATCTCGCGCCACCGCAGGGCACCGATGAAGATCTGCACCAGCGTGATGGCCACCGCCAGTCCGATCCAGCCGATGTTGATCTGGCTGAGCCGCTCACGGATCGCCGCAAAGTTGATCCCGCGCAGAGCGAGATACAGCAGAGCCAGCGACACCACGATCCGGAGGAGAAGAATCAAAAACGCACGCATGCCAGGCTGGCTTCGCTCTTGGTTGAAACGCTCCAAGCCGAGTGCGATACGCGCAACTCCCGTCCTGGCAAGGCCGGACCCCGGGTCGAGGGGGAGCCTTAGCCGCCCCTTGCGGTCCTGATGCCCCGGTGGCTAAACAGTCGCAGGGGTGGCGTCAATGGCCTCCGAAACGACCGGAATATCAATTTATGTCTCATGGCCGGAAGATTGCGGTGATAGGCCTTGGCTATGTCGGCCTGCCGGTCGCGGCTGCGTTCGCGCGGGCAGGCTGCCCGGCGATCGGGTTCGATATCGATGCGGTCCGGGTCGCGGAGCTGAAGGACGCAAGGGACCGGACCTGCGAGGTCGATGCGGCCGATCTGCGCCGGCCGGGCCTGCGCTTCACGAGCGAGCCGGATGATATCGCAACTGCCGATTTTTTCATCGTCACCGTTCCGACCCCGATCGACAATGCAAGGCGGCCCGATCTCGGCGCCATGCTGGCCGCGACGCGCACGGTGGGAGCCGTTCTGAAGCGCGGCGACATCGTGGTCTACGAGTCGACCGTCTATCCGGGCGCTGTCGAGGAAGACTGCGTCCCGCTGCTGGAGAGCAGCTCGGGGCTGAAGGCGGGGACGGATTTCAACGTCGGCTATTCGCCGGAGCGCATCAATCCCGGCGACAAGACGCATCGCTTCGAGACCATCACGAAGGTGGTCTCGGCGCAGAATCCGCAGACGCTCGCGATCGTCGCCGCCGTCTACGGCTCGGTCGTCACCGCCGGCATCCATCGCGCGCCCTCGATCAAGGTCGCCGAGGCGGCCAAGGTGATCGAGAACACCCAGCGCGACCTCAACATCGCGTTCATGAACGAGCTGTCGCTGATCTTCCAGGCACTGGAGATCGATACCGGTGACGTGCTCGCCGCCGCCGCCACCAAGTGGAACTTCCTGCCGTTCACGCCCGGCCTCGTCGGCGGTCACTGCATCGGCGTCGATCCCTACTACCTCACCTACCGCGCCGAGAAGGCGGGCTATCATCCCGAGGTCATTCTGGCGGGCCGCCGCATCAACGACGAGATGGGCCGGCGCATCGCGCGCGAATGCATCCGCGGCCTGCTGCGACGAAAGGGCCGGAGTGGCCTCGTCACCATTCTCGGCATGACGTTCAAGGAGAACGTGCCGGACATCCGCAATTCGCGTGTGATCGACATCATCAGCGAATTGCAGTCGTTTGGCGTCGAGGTGCAGGTCGCCGATCCACTGGCCGATGCTGCGGCCGTGCACGAGGAGTACGGCATCGGCCTGACGGCGATCGAGGCGCTGCGTCCGGCCGACGCGGTCGTGCTGGCCGTGTCGCACGATCGATATCTCGCCGGAGGCTGGCCTCTCGTACAGGGCCTGCTGCGCGAGGAGAGCGGTCTTGTGCTCGACGTGAAGATGAAGCTCGACCGCGCGAGCAAACCCGCCGCCATCGAACTGTGGCGACCCTGACGGAGCGACCATGGCTGATCATCCCATCCTCGTCACCGGCGCGGCCGGCTTCATCGGCTTTCACCTGACGCAGCGGCTGCTCGCCGACGGACGCCAGGTCATCGGCATCGACAACGTCAACGCCTACTACGATCCGAAGCTGAAGGAAGCGCGTCTCGACATTCTCAAGAGGCAGCCCGGCTTCACCTTCCAAAAGCTCGATCTCGTCGACCGCGCCGGCATCAAGGCGTTGTTCGCTCAGCATCGCTTTCCAGCCGTGGTGCATCTCGCCGCCCAGGCCGGCGTGCGCTACTCGCTGGAAAATCCGCACGCCTATGTCGACGCCAATCTCGAAGGCTTCATCAACGTCCTCGAAGGCTGCCGCCATCATGGCTGCGAGCATCTGCTGTTCGCATCGTCCTCCTCGGTCTATGGCGCCAACACCAAGCTGCCGTTCTCGGTCAGGGACAATGTCGATCATCCGATCAGCCTCTATGCGGCGAGCAAGAAGGCCAACGAGCTGATGGCGCATTCCTACAGCCATCTGTACCGGCTGCCGGCGACCGGTCTGCGCTTCTTCACGGTCTACGGTCCCTGGGGCCGGCCCGACATGGCCATGTTCATCTTCGCCAAGGCCATCCTCGCCGGACAGCCGGTCAAGCTGTTCAATCATGGCCGCATGCGGCGTGATTTTACCTATGTCGACGACATCGTGCAGGCCATCGTCCGCCTGCTCGGCCGGCCGCCACAGGGAAACCCGGATTGGGACGGAAACAGGCCCGATCCGTCGAGCAGCCGGGCGCCATGGCGGATTTACAATATCGGCAACAATCATCCCGAACAGCTGATGGACGTGATAACGCTGCTGGAGAAGGAGTTCGGGCGGCCAGCCATCAGGGAGATGCTGCCGATGCAGCCCGGCGACGTCGAGGCGACCTACGCGGATGTCAGCGACCTCGAGCGCGACATCGGCTTCCGGCCGGCGACCTCGATCGCCGACGGCATTGGGCGTTTTGCAAAATGGTACCGCGCGTATCACGGGATTTGACGGATTGATTTCATGACCGGACGCATCATTCCTCTCATCATGTGCGGTGGCGCCGGAACCCGGCTGTGGCCGGCCTCGCGCGAGGTCAGGCCGAAGCAGTTCCTGCCGCTGTTCGGCGCCCGTTCCACCTTCCAGGATACGCTGCTGCGCGTCTCCGATGCCGATCTGTTCGAGCGGCCGATCATCATCACCAACCTGGCCTATCGCTTCATGGTGCTGGAGCAACTGGCCGAGATCGGCATCGA
>NZ_JAUEYW010000015.1:0-273047 GCF_032489875.1 Bradyrhizobium sp. SZCCHNR1015 | reverse complement strand
GCGATCGATTTGCGTGACCCCAAAAGTGTCAACCATGTCCCCGAACAGGTGTAAGCTATGTCTCCGGGCTAAACACTTCGCTCGCAATGACGGCGAGCGGTGCCAACCCCACCCTCGGTGTCGTCCCGGACAAGCGCGCGGCACGGCGCGCGCCGATCCGGGACCCATAACCACAGGGCGCTGTTTGGCGAAGAACGACGTTCAGGGTGCCACAAGAGAGATCACGCGGTATGGGTCCCGGCTCAAGGCCGGGACGACACCGGTGGTTTGGCGCCGCTGTGTGCCTCAGTCCATCACCAGCGCGACCCGACCGATCGCCTTGCGATCGATCAACAGCCGCATCGCCGCGGCGTAGTCCGCGAACGGCACGCGATGGGAGACGTTTGGCCGCAGCTTGCCCTGCTCAGCGAACTCCAGCAGCGCCGCCATGCGGCGCTGGCCCAGCTCGGGATCCTTCCGCACCGCCTCGCCGGCACGGACGCCGAGCACGCTGGCGCCCTTCATCAGGATCAGATTGGTGCGTGCGAGCCCGATGCCGCCGGTGAAGCCGATCACCAGCAGCCGCGCGCCCCAGGCGATGCAGCGCACGCTGTTCTCGAACACCTCGCCGCCGACGGGATCGAACACGACGTCGACGCCGCGGCCATCGGTGATGCGCTTGACGGCATCACGGAACGGCTCGCGCGCATAGAGCACCAGATGATCGGCGCCACGCGCGCGTGCCACCGCGAGTTTCTCCTCCGACGACGCCGCCGCGATCACGGTCGCGCCCAGGAGCTTGCCGATCTCGACGGCGGCAAGGCCGACGCCACCGCCGGCGCCATGCACCAGCAGCGTCTCGCCGGGCCTGAGCTGGCCGCGATCGACCAGCGCGTGATGAGCGGTGCCGTGGCCGGCCAGATAGGTAGCGCCTTCAGCATAGTCGAAGGTCGACGGCAGCGGCGTGAGCTGGCTCCCGGCCACCACCGCCTCCTCGGCGTAAGCGCCGAAGCGCATCCGGACGATGACCTTGTCGCCGACGGCATGGCCGGTCGCGGCCGCGCCGACCGCGATGACGTCGCCGGCCGCCTCCACGCCGGGCGTGAACGGCAGCTCCGGCTTGAGCTGATACTCGCCCGCCGCCATCAGGATGTCCGGGAAATTGATGCCGGCCGCGCGGATCTTAACCCGCACCTCGCCCTCGGCCAGCGGGCGTGGCGGAAGGTCTTCGAGCTTCAGCTTCTCCGGCGGCCCGAGCTCGCGGCAGACGATCGCCCGCGCCATCAGCTGGCGCGCCCCTTCGCCCTCGCCAGCGCCTCGCGGATCAGCGGCATCCGGTCGTTGCCGAAATACATGTCGGTGGCATTGACGAAGATGGTCGGCGAGCCGAAGCCGCCGCGCTTGACGACCTCCTCGGTGTTGATGCGCAGCTGGTCCTTGATGCCCTGCTGCGCGATCCCATCGAAGAACGCCTTCGGATCGATGCCGACGCGCCGGCACACCTCGGTCAGCACCGCATCCTGCGAGATGTCCTGGTCCTCGCCCCAATAGATCTCGAACACGGCCCGCGCGAACGGCACCATGTCCTGGCCGAGCCAGATGCAGCCGCGCATCGCCTTGACGCTGTTCACAGGGAACACCGATGGCGGCATCTTGATCTTGAGCCCGGCCGAGCGGGACCAATCGCCGAGGTCCTTCAGCATGTAGGCCGCCTTGGCCGGCACCGGCTTCTCGCGCTGCGCATAGACGCTGGGATTGACGGTGTTGAAGATGCCGCCGACCAGGATCGGCCGCCAGACGATGTCGACGTCGAATTCCTGCGCGAGCGGCTGGATGTTGTGGAAGGCGAGATAGGTCCAGGGGCTGGAGCAGTCGAAGAAGAATTCGATCATGGATGATTTCCGTTCTGGCTGTTTTTCCTCATCCTGAGGAGCGCGCACTGCGCGCATCTCGAAGGATGAGGCCCGCGTCGTGGCCTCATGGTTCGAGACGCGCCTGCGGCGCTCCTCACCATGAGGGTTTCTTATGAACCTCGTTCGATCATCTCTTTCGCCCGCGCGCCGAACATCACGTGACGCGACTGCTCGTCGAACGGCTCCTTGACGAACTTGCCGATCGCCAGCCCCGCCTGCAGCTTCGGCCGCGCGCGCAACACCGCGTACCAGCGCTTGATGCCGGGATAGTCGTCGAGCGTAAACCCCTGGGCCTTGTGCGTCATCATCCACGGAAAGCAGGCGATGTCGGCGATCGAATAGTCGTCGCCGGCGACGTAGGCGCCGGTCTTGCCGAGCTGCACGTCGAGCACGTGGAACAGCCGTGCGACCTCATCACGATAGCGCTGGATCGCATAAGGGATCTTCTCGGCCGCATACAGCGCGAAATGCCCATGCTGCCCCATCATCGGCCCCAGCCCGGCCATCTGCCACATCACCCATTGGATCACACGCGAGCGCGCCCGCATCTCCTGCGGCAGGAAACGACCGGTCTTTTCGGCGAGGTAGATCAGGATCGCGCCGGTCTCGAACACCGGGAACGGCGCGCCGCCATCGGCCGGCGCGTGATCGACGATCGCCGGAATCCGGTTGTTGGGGCTGATCGCCAGGAACTCCGGCTTGAACTGGTCGCCGGCGCGGATGTCGACGGGAATGACGGTATAGGGCAGCCCGAGTTCCTCGAGCATGATCGAGATCTTCCAGCCGTTCGGCGTCGGCGCGTAATGGAGATCGATCATCCTTCCCCGATTCCTTCCCCGGACCATTATGCCGCGCTGCGGAACATGCGCGGCGGCTTCGTTCTTCTGTACCTGAAGGGTAAGCCATGGCAGACAGGCGCTCAAGCCTGACCGCCCATATGCCGGAGAGTCCGACCATGCTGTTTCCATCGACCATCGCAGGATCGCTGCCCAAGCCGGAATGGCTGGCCGAGCCGAACGTGCTGTGGGCGCCGTGGAAGTCCAAGGGCGGCGAGCTGGCGCGCGCCAAGCGTGATGCCACCATCCTGGCGCTGAAGCTGCAGGAGGATTCCGGCATCGACATCCTCACCGAAGGTGAACAGTCGCGGCAGCATTTCGTGCACGGCTTCCTGGAGCGTGTCGAAGGCATCGACTTCGCCCACAAGGTCGAGATGGGCATCCGCAAGGACCGCTACAAGGCGATGGTACCGCAGGTCGTAGCACCCTTGTCGCTGAAGGGCCGCGTCCATGGCGACGAGGCGCGGATCGCGCGCACGCACACGACGCGCGCCGTGAAGTTCACCTTGCCCGGACCGATGACGATCATCGACACCATCGCCGACAGCTACTATGGCGACCGCGTCAAGATGGCGTTCGCCTTCGCCGAGTTGCTGAACCAGGAGGCCAAGGCGCTGCACGACGACGGCATCGACATGATCCAGTTCGACGAGCCCGCCTTCAACGTCTACATGGACGAGGTGCGCGACTGGGGCATCAAGGCGCTGGAGCGCGCCGCCGAAGGCCTGACCTGCCCGACCGCCGTGCACATCTGCTACGGCTACGGCATCAAGGCCAACACCGACTGGAAGGAGACGCTGGGCGGCGAGTGGCGGCAGTATGAGGAGACCTTCCCGGTCATCGACGCCAGCAGCATCCAGCAGGTCGCGGTCGAGTGCCGCAATTCGAAGGTGCCGATCGAGCTGCTCGGCCTGCTCAAGAACAAGATCGTGCAGGCCGGCGTCATCGACGTCGCCAGCGACGCGATCGAGACCGCCGAGGACGTCTGCAAGACGCTCGAGGACGTCATGAAGGTGGTGCCGAAGGAGAACATCATCGCCACGACGAACTGCGGCATGGCGCCGATGCGGCGCGAGATCGCCGAGGCCAAGCTGATGGCGCTCGGCACCGGCGCAAAGCTGGCTCGGCAAAGGTTTGCCTGACTCAGAGGTCAGGTCAGACACGAGGCAAGGGCGTCGACGGCTCGCCGCCCCCCGAGGCATCGCGCTCGGGGCCCTGGCTCAATCGCGATCGCGCCGGGAGGCGATACGCACACGGTCCTGGAATCAAAGTAAGAGCGCATCCGAGGTGAGCACGGTCTCACCACGCGCGATTCGCCGCAACAGCACGGCCGCGCCTGTGCCGCCCCTGCACGACCGCCGCGATGGCCACGTCAGCCTTTCATATGCACTGCTCTGTGTTTTGCGGCAGATCGCAGCGATCATCGATCACGGTCGCCGGATGGAAAAAATCTATCCTTGGTAGCAAAATACCAGATGCACAACATTCCCGACGCTGTGTGTCTTTGCTGCGCTTGACAGTATGTGTCCTAACATTTCATTTCTTGGCCACAAGTGTGGCGTGAATTTTTTGCTGCTTAATCCAGTTCGTATCTGACCTCCGCCTTCATTATTGGGGAATGCAATGGCTTGCCTTGCGAGAACGATGTTTGCTGCGCCGAAGTCGCGGCGCTGGCTGACCGTCTCGGTTCTTCTTGCGGGCACCATGTTGAGCACCCAGGCCCTGGCGATCGACGTCGCCAACCAGACCGACTGGAATACGGCGGTGGCAGCGGTCGCGGCCGCCGGCGCCAACTCGACCGTCACCATCAACATCACCAGCGGCTTCACGCTGTCGAGCTCGCTTGCGCAACTGCAGGCCGCGAACAGCAACGTCACGGTGAACATCACCGGCAACGGCCAGACGATCAACGGCGCCTCCTCGTTTCAGGGCATCGTCGTCAACGGTGCCAACGCGCCGACCGTGAACATCTCCAGCCTGGCGATCACCAACACGGCCGCGATCGGCGGCAACGGCCAGAACGGCCAGAACGGCTATTATAGCGGCGGCCTGGCCTATGGCTCCGGCGGCGGCGGCGGCGGCGGTCTCGGTGCCGGCGGCGGCCTGCTGGTCGGCAGCGGCGCCAACGTCACGATCGCCGCGGTGACCTTCACCAGCAACAGCGCCACCGGCGGCAGTGGCGGCAACGGCGGCAGCGCACAGAATGCGGCGGCCGACCCGGTGAATGGCGGCAATGGCGGCGCGGGCGGCGCCGCGAACAACGGCGGCGCCAGCGGCGGCGGCGGCGCGGGCGGCACGGGCGGACATACCGGCACGCAAGGCACGGCCGGCACCGCGGGCGCCGCGCTCGGTGACGGCGGTGGTGGCGGCGGCGGCTCCGGCACCACCAACAGCAACACCTACACCAACAACAATCCCGGCGGCAGCGGCAACGCCAATGGCGGCAACGGCGGCACCGGCGGCGACGGTGCGACCAATGCCAGCGGCTCGGGCGGCCCCGGGCCCGGCTCCGACGGCGGCGCCGGCGGCAATGGCGGCGCCGCCAATGGCGGCGCCATCTATGTCGCCACCGGCGGCACGCTGACGATTCTCGACTCGCCGATTTCGGGCAACACCGTCACCGGTGGCGCCGCCGGTACCCCCGGCATCGGCATCGGGCCAAGCGCCATCAACGGGTTTTCGGCAGCGGCCGGCGCAGCGCAGGGCGCCGGCATCTTCCTGAGCGGCGTGACGGCCAATATCAGCGTGTCCGGTGGCACCGTGACCTACGGCGACTCCATCGGCGGCACCGGACTGACGACCGGCGGCGTCAACACGGCGATCAACAAGACCGGCATCGGCACGTTGGTGCTGTCGGCGACCAATACGTTCACCGGCAACGTCAACATCAACGCCGGCACGCTCTCGGTCGGCGCCACCGCCAATCTCGGCAACGTCGCCAACGACGTGATCATTTCCAACGGCGGCACATTGGCGGTCACCGGCACGACGACGTTCGCCAACGGCCGCGACTTCAAGATTGCCGGGCTGTCGACGATCGACATAGCCAGCGCGACCACGACCACGTTGCAAGGCATCGTCGGCGACGGCGCCTCCGCCGGCACCCTGGTGAAGGCGGGCGGCGGCATCCTGCTGCTCTCGGGCACCAACACCTACACCGGCGCGACCAATGTCGACGCCGGTACGCTGCGCGCGGGTTCGGCCGGCGCGTTCGGTGCCAGCACGGTCTTCAGCGTGCTGTCCGGCGCCACGCTGGATCTCAACGGCTTCAACAAGACGTTCGGCACGCTGAGCGGAGATGGCACCGTCACCGGCGCCAACGCGACGATCTCAGGTTCGTTCGCGCCAGGCAACGGCACGCCGGCGTCCTCCATGGCTGTCGTCGGCAACCTCGCCTTCCAGTCGGGCGCGCAATACCTGGTGCAGGTGAATCCGACCACGGCGTCGTTCGCCACCGTCACCGGCACTGCGACGCTCGGGGGCGCCGCCGTCACCGCAACCTTCGCAAACGGCAGCTACATCTCCAAGCAATACACCATTCTCACCGCCACCGGCGGCGTCAGCGGCACGTTCAGCGGCATCACCAACACCAACCTCCCAGCCGGGTTCACCTCGACGTTGAGCTATGACAGCAACGATGTCTTCCTCAACCTCTCGATGGGCACGTCGTCGGCGAGCGTCAACCAGCAGAACGTCAGCAACGCGCTCAGCAACTACTTCAACACGAACGGCAGCATTCCCGTCGTCTTCACCGGCTTGACGCCAGCGGGGCTGACGCAGATCTCGGGCGAGACCGCGACCGGCTCGCAGCAGACGACGTTCAATGCGATGACGCAGTTCATGGGCGTCATGACCGATCCGTTCGTCGGCGGCCGCGGCGACCAGGGCTCTGCGCCCAGCGGCGCGATCGGCTACGCGGAGGAGACGCTCGCTTTTGCGTCCAAGCGCAATCCGAACGACGCGCTGGCCGCGATCTACACCAAGGCGCCGGCCGCGCCCGTGGCCAGGCCGGGCTGGAGCGTGTGGGCAGCCGGCTTCGGCGGCTCGCAGACCACCGATGGCAACACCGCGCTGGGCTCGAACAACACGACCAGCAACCTCTACGGCACGGCCGTCGGCGCCGACTATCGCTTGTCGCCGTTTACGATCGCCGGGTTCTCGATGGCCGGCGGCGGCACCACGTTCAGCGTCGCCAATGGCGGCAGCGGCCGATCCGACCTGTTCCAGGCCGGCGCCTTCGTCAGGCACAATATCGGCGCAGGCTATATCTCGGGGGCACTGGCATATGGCTGGCAGAACATCACCACCAACCGCACCGTGACCGTGGCCGGCGTCGACCAGCTCCGGGCCAATTTCGACGCCAACACCTTTGCCGGCCGGGTCGAAGGCGGCTATCGCTTCGTGTCGCCCTGGATGGGGTTCGGGATCACGCCTTACGCCGCAGCGCAGTTCACGACGTTCAGCCTGCCGGGCTACGCGGAGAATGCGGTCTCCGGCGCCAACACGTTCGCGCTGCGCTTTGGATCGCAGAACGTCACCGATACGCGGTCGGAGCTGGGCCTGCGCACCGACAAGGCCTATGCGCTGGCCGATGGCGTTTTCACGCTGCGCAGCCGCTTCGCCTGGGCCTATGACTTCAACCCCAGCCGGTCGGCCGGGGCCACGTTCCAGACCCTTCCGGGCGCATCCTTCGTCGTCAACGGCGCGCGGCAGGCGCAGAATTCAGCGCTGACCACGGTCTCCGCTGAAATGAAGTGGCGGAATGGCTGGTCGGCCGCCGCGAGCTTCGAGGGCGAGTTCTCGGATGTGACCCGCAGCTACGCCGGCAAGGGCATCGTGCGCTACACGTGGTGACGCGCGGAGCTCCGCGCGGCACATCCGTACGGCGCCCCGATCACCCGACGGTCAGGTCACCGCGCTCGGATGCAGCACCGGCGCGTAGCCCGCCGTGATCGCGCGCAGCGTCGAGGGCGGGGTCAGCAGCAACGCGTCGGTGATCCCTGCGCGTGGCGCGTCATAGCCCGCCGCCGACCAGGGCAGCGCCCTGCCTTTTCGGATCAGAAAGCTCTCCTCGCCTGCCTGCACCATGGCCCCGTCAGGCAAGGCGGCGAGCGGCGTCGGCAGCGGATGCAGGCGCTTGCGACCGCGATCGAGGCGCTCGCGATGGAGCACGCGATCAATCTCGGAGATGCGCAGACCCCCGACGCCGTTGCCCTCCTCCCACGCCGCACGAAACCTCTTGGCGTCGTCGCGGCGGCAGTAGAAGCAGGGGCGATGGCCGGCGGCGAAGGCGGTCGCCTCGTCGAGAAAGAACAGCTCGGTCCAGCTCCGCGTCGCCATCACCTCGCGGCGGCGGCCGCGGAAGTCGCACAGGCAGACCAGCCAAGCGGGGCTCGACCAGCGCCGGTTCAGCAACCTCTTCGTCGCGGGATCATGGATGATGCCGCGATTGCCGGTGAACAGGCCGCGATGCGACGTGGCGACGATGTCGCCCGACGGCGTGACGCGGTTCTGCAGCGGCATGGCGGCGCTCCCCACCAGCCGTCATTGCGAGGAGCGAAGCGACGAAGCAATCCAGAGTCCCGTCCACAGCTCTGGATTGCTTCGCTTCGCTCGCAATGACGACGTTGAGCTCATGCCGCCCCGTCACGCAGCGGCGGTGCGAACGACAGCGCGGTGTCCCAGGGGAAGAAGATCCAGGTGTCCTGCGACACCTCGGTAATGAAAGTGTCGACCAGCGGCCGGCCCTTCGGCTTGGCATAGACGGTGGCGAAATGCGCGTCGGGGAGGATCTCGCGGACCATGCGCCCGGTCTTGCCGGTGTCGACGAGATCGTCGACGATCAGGAGCCCCTTGCCGGTGCCCCCGCCGAGTTGCGCCGTGTCAGCCGAGATGCCCTTCAGGACCTGAAGCTCGCCCTGCTTGGTGTGGTCATAGCTCGCGATGCAGATCGTATCGATGACGCGCACGCCAAGCTCGCGGGCCACGATCGCCGCCGGGACCAGTCCGCCGCGGGTGATGGCCACCACGGCGTGAAACGGCCCGATCTCGTTCAGCCGCCAGGTCAGCGCCCGGCAATCGCGATGAAACTGGTCCCAGGACACCGGGAAGGCCCGGCCCGCGCGCTCCTCTGCACTCAAAGTCTTGTCTGGCATCTCATCTCGTCCGTGAGTTCTCGAAAGCTGCACCTGCTTTAGCGCGTCACATTGAGCCCGGCGAGCATCTCCTTCACGGCCGCCATCGCTGCCGACAGCTTGTCCTGGTCGCGCGAGCGCACCACGAGATGCGTGTTCGGCTTCTGGTCCTCGTCGATGAAGGGATAGCTGCCGATGATGGTGTCCGGATGCGCCTTGGCGATCTCGCGCAGGGGACCGCCGATGTCGCCCTCGCGGGCATTGGCGCGCACGGTCTCCGACAGCATGCGCACGCCCGATTTCAGCTTCGGCGCGACGATGTCCATCATCGCCTGCATGATCGATGGCACGCCGGCCATGACGATGACGTTGCCGAGCTTGAAGCCGGGCGCCAGGATGGTGGCGCTCTGGATCAGCTCGGCGCCATCGGGGATGCGCGCCATGCGCAGCCGGGCCTCGTTGAGCTCCTGCTCGCTCCAGCGCTCGCGGAAGCGTGCGACGACCTCGGGGTGATGGTCGATGCCGACGCCGAACGCCTTGGCGATCGCATCCGCGGTGATGTCGTCATGGGTCGGGCCGATGCCGCCGGTGGTGAACACGTAGGTGTAGCGATGCCGCAGCGCATCGAGCGCGGCGATGATGTCGGGCTCGTCGTCGGAGACCACCCGGACCTCCTTGAGGTCGATGCCCAGATTGGTGAGGTATTCGGCGATGAAGCCGATGTTCTTGTCCTTGGTCCGACCGGACAGGATCTCGTCGCCGATGACCAGCAACCCCGCGGTGACGATCTCGCTCATGGTTTCTCCTCGCATCTGCCGTCTCTTTTGGCCCGTCACGGCGCCAATGTCATCCGGAACGTCGCAGTCTATGCCGCGGATTTGAGCACCACGCAGCCGGTTTTTCGGGCACGGCTTTCGCAACCCCCACGAAATGCCGCAGGAGAATGCATATCGCGCTGGCCCGCCCCTTGCTACCATCCCAAGGAGTCATGCAGTGTATGGCGAGGCTGGGACACACGGGCATCTATGGCAGTTGCGTTCGACGAAATGAACGAGCCGGGCGGCGACGTCCGTCAGGCTTATCAGGAGCTGTCGCGGTGGCTGAAGGAAACGCCGCCGGAGGCGCTGGAGTATCGCCGCCACGAGGCGGAGCTGCTGTTCCGGCGAATCGGCATCACCTTCGCGGTCTATGGCGAGGCCGAGGCGCAGGAGCGGCTGATCCCGTTCGACGTCATCCCCCGCATTCTCTCAGGCAAGGAATGGACCCTGCTGGAGAAGGGTCTGAAGCAGCGCGTCAAGGCGCTGAACATGTTCCTGCGCGACATCTATCACGGCCGCGACATTCTCCGCGCCAACGTGGTGCCGGATGACCTGATCTTCCAGAACCCGGTCTTCCGCCCGGAGATGAACGGCCAGGACGTGCCGCACGACGTCTACGTCCACATCGCCGGCATCGACATCGTCCGCGTCGACGCCAACGACTTCATCGTGCTCGAGGACAATGCGCGCACGCCGTCGGGCGTGTCCTACATGCTGGAAAACCGCGAGATCATGATGCGGCTGTTTCCGGACCTGTTCGCGCGCCACCGCGTCGCACCGGTCGAGCGCTACCCCGACGAATTGCTGTCGTGCTTGCGCTCGGTGGCGCCGCTCAGCGCCTCGGCCGAGCCGACCGTCGCACTGATGACGCCCGGCATCTACAACTCCGCCTATTACGAGCACTCGTTCCTGGCCGACAAGCTCGGGATCGAGCTGGTCGAGGGCCGCGACCTCATCGTCAAGAACGACGAGGTGTTCATGCGCACCACCGAGGGGCTGAAGCGGGTCGATGTGATCTACCGCCGCGTCGACGACGACTTCCTCGATCCCCTCACCTTCCGACCGGATTCGGCGCTCGGCGTGCCCGGGCTGATGTCGGCCTATGTTGCCGGCAATGTCACGCTCGCCAACGCGGTCGGCACCGGCATCGCCGACGACAAGGCGATCTACTCCTACATGCCCGACGTCGTGAAGTTCTATCTCGGCGAGGAGCCGATCCTGAAGAACGTGCAGACCTGGCGCTGCCGCGAGCCAGCCGATCTGTCCTACGTGCTCGACCATCTCGGCGAGCTCGTCGTCAAGGAGGTGCACGGCTCCGGCGGCTACGGCATGCTGATCGGCCCGGCCGCCACCAAGGCGACCATCGAGGCGTTCCGCGACAAGCTGAAGCGCGAGCCGGAGGGTTTTATCGCCCAGCCGACACTCGCGCTGTCGACCTGCCCGACCTGCGTCGCGTCCGGCCTGGCGCCACGCCATGTCGATCTCAGGCCGTTCGTGCTGACGGGACGCGACCGCACCACCATCGTGCCCGGCGGCCTCACCCGCGTGGCGCTGAAGGAGGGATCGCTGGTGGTGAATTCCAGCCAGGGCGGCGGCACCAAGGACACATGGGTGCTGGATGAGTAAGAGTTGGTTTGCACAGGGTTCTGAGCTTGCTCGCTGCAACCTCTCCCCGCCTGCGGGGGCGCGACGAGCTTCGCTCGCGCTGAGAGGTCGGATTGCATCGAAAGATGCAATCCGGGTGAGGGGGTACAGGTCCATCAACTCGCACCACCCGTGCGGCTGCCCCTCACCCCAGCCCTCTCCCCGTGAAGAACGGGGAGAGGGAGCGCACCGTCTCCTCCGCACCTCATAGATTGCCCATGCTGTCGCGCACCGCCGAAAACCTGTACTGGCTGGCCCGCTACGTCGAGCGCGCCGAGTACCTTGCCCGCACCATCGACGCCACCCTGCGCGTCACGGCGCTTCCCGCGGCCTATATCGGCAAGACCAATGAATGGGAATCGGCGCTGATGACCGCCGGCGTCAATGTCAGCTTCTACGAGCACTACTCCGAGGCCAACGAGCAGAACGTCGTCGAATATCTCTCGTTCAACCAGTCGAACCCGTCCTCGATCAAGAACTGCATCGAGGCCGCCCGTCTCAACGCCCGCTCGGTGCGAACCGCGTTGACGTCGGAGATGTGGGACACCCTCAACGGATCCTGGATCGAGCTGCAGGAAGTCTGGAGCAAGGGCGCCAAGACGCGCGAGGAGCTGGCGCGCTTCCTGCGCTTCGTGCAGGAGACCTCGCTGCGCTTCGACGGCTCGGCCTACCGGACCATGCTGCGCAACGACGCCTACTGGTTCTCGCGGCTCGGCCTGCATCTCGAGCGCGCCGACAACACCGCCCGCATCCTCGACGTCAAATATCACGTGCTGCTGCCCGAGGAGGAGCATGTCGGCGGCCCGCTGGACTACTATCAGTGGACCTCGATCCTGCGCTCGGTGTCGGCGCTCACGGCCTATCACTGGGTCTATCGCGAGACGCTGAAGCCCTGGCTGATCGCGGACCTCCTGATCCTCAACGACACGCTGCCGCGCTCGCTGGCGAGCTGCTACGGCAACCTCGTCCGCAATCTCGACCAGATCGGCGTCGCCTATGGCCGCCAGGGGGCGGCGCAGCGCCATGCCCGCGGCGTCCGCAACCGGCTCGACCACTCCAACATGGACGACATCTTCCAGCATGGCGTGCACGAGTTCATCCAGGAGTTCATCGCCGACAATTCGCGGCTCGGAGAGATCATCACCAAGCAGTACCTGATCTGAGCGCAGTGGAGACAGCGATCGCGGCCCGCTGGACTGTGTCTGCGAGACCACGTCCGGCACCCGGCGCCCTGCCCTCCGCCCGAGGGATCCTCCTCCCCCCTTTCAGGGAGAGGTGAAACGAGCTACCGCGGACAGCACATCTGACGAAGACTGGTCGACCGCCATGCGCCTGCGTATCTCCCATTCCACCACCTACCGCTACGAGCCGGCGGCGACCGGCGTCATCCAGATCATCCGCATGACGCCCGGCAGCAATGACGGCCAATATGTGGCGGAGTGGCAGATCGACGTGTCGACCGATTCCCGCCTCGACATGCATGAGGACGCATTCGGCAACGTCACCCATGTGATCACGCACGGCGCGCTCGAGGATCTCACAATCACGGCCGAGGGTCTGGTCGAGACCCACGACACCGGCGGCGTGCTGAAGGGAGCGGACGAGCGCTTCCCGCCCAGCTTCTTCCTCCGGCAGACGCCGCTTACGGCCGCCAATGCCGCCATGGCCGCAGTCGTGCGCGATCTGCGCGCGGAGTCCGAGAGCGACGTGCTCGGTCTTCTGCACACGCTGATGACGCAGGTCTACGAGCACATGACCTTCGACGAGGATCCGACCCACAGCGGCACCTCGGCGGCGGAAGCCTTCGGGCTGAAGCGCGGTGTCTGCCAGGACTATGCGCACATCTTCATTGCCTGCGCGCGCGCCGCCGGCATCCCCGCGCGTTTCGTGTCCGGCCACTTCCTGCGCTCCGATGGTGCGGTGCACCAGGAGGCCGGCCATGCCTGGGCGGAAGCCTATGTGCCGGATCTGGGCTGGGTCGGCTTCGACGCCGCCAACTGCATCTGCACCACCGACGCCCATGTCCGGGTCGCGATCGGGCTCGATTATCTCGGCGCGGCGCCGGTGCGCGGCACCCGCTATGGCGGCGGCACCGAGACGCTCACCGTCAAGGTGAAGGTCGAGCAGGTCGGCCGCGGCGGCCAGTCGCAATCGCAGTCGCAGCGCCAGTCCTGAATTCCGGAACGCGCGCCCGTAGCCCCGTAGCCCGCATGAGCGAAGCGACATGCGGGTTCTCCGAGAAAGCGCGTGAGATCCCGGATATCGCTCCCACCAGCGCCCTACGGGCGCCGGCTGCCGCTCATCCGGGCTACAGCACTGCGGGGTTGGAGGGACCGTCGATTTTCGCTAGTAATTCGCGCAATGGCTCGAGGGGACTGAGATGACCTATTGCTGCGGAATTCTGGTGCGTGACGGCCTCGTCATGATCGCGGACACCCGAACCAATGCCGGTCTCGACAACGTCTCGACCTTCCGCAAGCTGCACATCTTCTCCAATCCGGGCGAGCGCATCGTGGCGGTCGCCAGCGCCGGCAATCTCGCCATCAGCCAGTCCGTGCTGTCGACCTTGACCGAAGGAATGGAAGACCCCGACACCGGCGAGGTGGAGACGCTGATGAACGCGCCGACCATGTTCCAGGCGGCGCAGCGGATCGGCAAGGCGATCCGCATGGTGCACGCCACCGAAGGGCCGGCGCTGAAGGCCGAGGACATCTCGTTCGACGTCTCGTTCCTGTTCGGCGGCCAGATCAAGGGCTCGCGGATGCGGCTGTTCATGGTCTACACCGCCGGCAACTTCATCGAATGCACCACCGACACGCCCTATCTGCAGATCGGCGAGCACAAATACGGCAAGCCGGTGCTCGACCGCGCCATGCACTACGACGTCGAGCTCTACGAGGCGCTGAAGACGGGCCTGATCTCGATGGACTCGACGATGCGCTCGAATCTCGGCGTCGGCCTGCCGATCGACGTCCTGGTGGTGCGCGCGGAGGCCTGCGAGGCCGACCTCAATCATCGCATCGAGGCCGGCGAGCCCTATTTCCACGATCTCCGCTCGCGCTGGTCGGCGGCCCTGCGCGCGGCGCATAACAACATCCCGCGGCCGCCCTATAAGACTCAGAGCGAGTCAAAACACTGAAACTGCAAAACGCTTGAATTGAAGGTGAGGAAACATGGCTGAAGCGGCAAAGAAGATCGCGCTGGTGACGGGCGCAGGCACAGGGGTCGGCCGCGCCGCATCGCTGGCGTTGATGAACTCCGGCTTCACCGTGGTGCTGGCAGGGCGCCGCAAGGAGATGCTGGAGGAAACCGCCAAGCTCGGTCCGTCCGGCATGAGCCTCGCCGTGCCGGCTGACATGACGGACCCCGCCTCGATCGCGGCGCTGTTCGATACCGTGAAGTCGACCTACGGCCGGCTCGACGTGCTGTTCAACAATGCCGGCATGGGCGCGCCGCCGGTGCCGCTCGAAGACCTGACGCTGCAGCAATGGCAGCAGGTGGTCGCCACCAATCTCACCGCGCCGTTCCTGTGCACGCAGCACGCGTTCCGCATCATGAAGGGCCAGTCACCGCGCGGCGGCCGCATCATCAACAACGGCTCGATCTCGGCGCATGCGCCACGTCCGTTCTCGTCGCCCTACACCTCGACCAAGCATGCGATCACGGGCCTGACCAAGGCCTCGAATCTCGACGGCCGCGCCTATGACATCGCGGTCGGCCAGGTCGACATCGGCAATGCCGAGACGCCGATGACCGAGCGCATGGTCGGCGGCGTGCTGCAGCCCGACGGCCGCATGATGCCGGAGCCGCGGATGGACGTGAAGGCCGTCGGCGACGCCGTCGCCTACATGGCCGGCCTGCCGCTCGACGCCAACGTCCTGTTCATCACCGTGATGGCGACGAAGATGCCGTTCGTCGGACGCGGCTGATCGCCGTTTCCGATCACGGCCCCCGCTCTCTCCTCACGTCATTCCGGGGCGCGCGAAGCGCGAGCCCGGAATCCATAGCCGCGAGCGGTTATTTGGTGCGAGATGGATGTGGCGCTCTTCTCCGCCACACGACGTGTCGCGATTATGGATTCCGGGCTCATCGCTGCGCGATGCCCCGGAATGACGGAGAAACCGTCGTCACAACCCGTTCTCTCCCCCGACGCGAGCCGATGCTGGCCCGCTACTCCAACCGCTCGACCTTCCTCAGCTCGGGAAACAGCTTCATCCACGCCAGCGCGATCGCGATCGTGCCGAGGCCGCCAAGGATGGCGGCCGGCATGGCGCCGAACAGCGCGGCGGTGACGCCGCTCTCGAACTGGCCGAGCTGGTTGGAGGCGTTGATGAACAGGAAGTTCACCGCGCCGACGCGGCCGCGCATCTCGTTGGGCGTGGCGAGCTGAACGAGGGAGAAGCGGATCACGACGCTGATCGTGTCGGCGGCGCCGAGAATGGCGAGCGCAGCGACAGAAATCCACATCACATGCGAGACGGCGAACACGACGGTCGCCGCGCCGAATACGATCACCGCCTGGAACATGCGCAGGCCGACGCGCCGCCTGATGGTGTAACGCGCCAGCACGGCCGTCATTGCCAGCGCGCCGACCGCGGGCGCGGCGCGCAGCACGCCGAGCCCGAACGGCCCGGTGTCGAGGATATCGCGCGCATAGATCGGCAGCAGCGCCGTGACACCGCCGAGCAGCACGGCGAACAGATCGAGCGAGATGGTGCCGAGGATCGCCGGGTTGGCGCGGATGAAGCGGACGCCGGCGAACAGATCGTCCTTGCTGCCCTCGAGACGCTCGGCCGGCACGTCATCCGGCACCTGCATCAGGCCGGTCAGCGCCATGCCTCCGATCCAGAAAAGCATCATGATGCCGTAGGGCACACCGGGCGCGACGGCATAGGCGAAGCCGCCGATCGCAGGCCCCGCGATGGTCGCGAGCTGCGCGGCACCGCTCGACAGCGCGCTCGCCCGCTGCAAGGTGCCGGCCGGCGCGATCAGCGGCAGCAGCGCCGCGGTCGCGGGGCTCTCGAACGCGCCCGCAATGCCGAGAACGAAGACTGCCGCGAACAGCTGGAATTCGCCGAGCTGGCCGGTAGTGGCGCCCCAGCACAGATAGAGCGCGGTCAGCGCCTCGACGAGCTGACAGAGCTGCACGACGCGCTTGCGCTGGAATCGGTCGGCGGCGCTGCCGGCGACGAACACCAGCAGGGCCGTTGGCAGGAACTGGATCAGCCCGACCATGCCGAGATCGAAGGCGCGCCCGGTCAGATCGTAGATCTGCCAGCCGATCGCCACCGCCGCGATCTGGCTCGCGAAGCGCGACAGGCTGCGGGACGACAGGAAGAACAGGAACGCGCTCTGCTTCAGGAGATCGCGCGCGCCGATCGGGACGGTGGACGACATGATGCGCCTGCGTGACGCAGCCCTCATGGCTTGTCAATCGCGGGCCCCGCATGGCCGCGCGGCATTGCACGCGGCAGTTCCCTGCGCTCATAATGAAACGGGGTTCGGGGGATCTGATGCTTCAGCTGCAATCGGGGTTCGGGATCGTCGCGCTGCTCGCGATCGCATGGGCGCTCGGCGAAAACCGGCGCGCGGTGTCGTTGAAACAGGCCGGGCTCGGGCTGGTGGTGACGCTCGTGACGGCTATCGTCCTGCTCAAGGTCCCCGCCGTCGCCCGCGCGTTCGGCGCCATCAACGATGTCGTGGGCGCCATCTCGTCGGCCTCCCGGGCCGGCACCTCGTTCGTCTTCGGCTATGTCGGCGGCGGCGCCCTGCCCTTCGAGCTGAAGGCGCCCGGTGCCGATTTCGTGCTCGCCTTCCAGGCGCTGCCGATCGTGCTGGTGATGAGCGTGCTCACGACGCTCTTGTTCTACTGGCGAGTTCTGCCGCCCTTGGTGCGCGGCATGGCCTGGCTGCTGGAGCGCACCCTCGGCGTCGGCGGCGCGGTCGGCCTGTCGACGGCCGCGAATGTCTTCCTGGGCATGGTGGAAGCGCCGCTGTTCATCCGGCCATATCTCGCGCAGATGACACGCAGCGAATTGTTTCTCGTCATGACCGGCGGCATGGCCGGCATCGCCGGCACCGTGCTGGTGCTCTACGCCACGCTGCTGGCGCCGCTGATCCCCGACGCTGCCGCGCATTTCGTCATCGCCTCGGTGCTCGGCGCGCCGGCGTCGATCCTGATCAGCCTGATCATGGTGCCAGAGACCTCGAAGCAGCTCACCGGCGGCGCGCTCGCAGATCCCGGGACCGAGGCCACCTCGACCATGGACGCGATCGTCAAGGGCACCAGCGCCGGGCTCGAGCTCTTGATGAACATCGTGGCGCTGCTGCTGGTGCTGGTCGCGCTGGTGCATCTCGCCAACGCGATCCTGTCGCTGCTGCCCGCCATCGGCGGCGCCGACGTCTCGCTGCAGCGGCTGCTCGGCCTCGTCATGGCGCCGGTGTGCTGGCTGATGGGCCTGCCATGGCCGCAGGCCGTCACCGCCGGCAGCCTGATGGGCACCAAGACGGTGCTGAACGAGCTGATCGCCTATGTCGAGCTGGCGAAGCTCGATGCAGGCGCGCTCGATCCGCGCGCGCGGCTGATCATGCTCTATGCGATGTGCGGCTTCGCCAACTTCGCCAGCCTCGGCATCATGATCGGCGGCCTCGGCACCATGGCGCCGACGCGGCGCGACGAGATCAACGCGCTCGGCCTCAAGTCAATCGTCTCGGGCACCCTCACCACCTGTCTGATGGGTGCGATCGTCGGCCTGCTGACGTAAGCTGAGCTCCGTCGCCTGCGGGAGAAGCAGCGGCGCGATCCGGGCCATCACATGGCGCGAGCCCGCCGCGGTGAGATGCGCGTGGTCGAAGGACAGCGGGACGTCGCCGGCGGTGAGCGGGCAGCGGCCGTCCTCGCAGACCGCCGACAGGATCGAGACGTAGGAAAAGCCCTCGCCACTCGGCAGCGCAGCCTGCATCGCGGCATCCAGCGCAAAGATGTCCGAGCGGACGAATGCCGCGGGATCGGGCGTCACGCCGCGCAGGGTGGCGCGTGCCAGCATCGACGGCAGCCGCGCGCGGAACTGCACGGAGGGACCGAGCAGGACCACCGGAATGCCGGCCTCCTGCAGCCGTTGCAGCGTCTGCTTGAGGTCGCGCACCATGCCGGCGAACCGCGGCGGGCGCGCGTTCTCCAGCCAGTCCGCCGACATCACCACGAGGTCGGGCCGCGCTTGCGCGAAATAGTCGCGCATCTGGCTCGCCAGGGCGCGGCAGGCCGCGACGCCCTGCGTCTCCGCGCTGAAGGTCGGCATGCAGGTGGGCTGGCTCGCCTGCATGATGTTGACTGTGTCCTGATCGAGCTGGGCCCTGAGGCCGTGATAGTAGTGGGCCGCAAAACTGTCGCCCCACAGCAGCACATTGGTCTTGCCGGCCACCGCCTGCAGACAATCCTCGGCGACCCGGCCGTCCGGTGTCGTGAAGCAGGTGCCGTAGCGATAGACCGGCTTCATGTCGTAGGCATTGTAGGCGTCCAGCCGCTGCGCCGCGCGGTCGTTGTCAGACACCGCGCCGGCGCGCAGCAGGCCGACGCCGCTGCCGGCCAGCAGCAGCAGGCTCGCCAGCGCCGCAAGACCGAACGCGGCGCGCGGAGTCGCCGCGAGCCGGCGGTTGCGGAACGGCTGCTCGATGAAGCGCCAGGACAGCGTGGCGACCGCGACCGTGAGGACGAACAGGGCCGCCCGCTCCCAGCCGTCGAGCGCGAGACCGGGCTTGGCGAAGCGCGCGAAGGCGAACAGCGGCCAGTGCCAGAGATACAGCGAATAGGAGATGCGGCCGAAGAACGCCGCCACGCCGAGCGGCGACAGCGGGCTGCGCGGCACATTGGCCACGCCGGCGCCGCTCCACAGGAACAGCGCCGCACCGAGGCATGGCGCCAGCGCGTCGACGCCGGGGAAGCCCGGTCCGGGGCGCAGCGCCAGGATCGGCACCGCCATCAGCAGCAGCGACAGCGCGCGGGCGCCGCGCTGAACGAGACCCGGCCGCGGCGCGGGAAGGCCGGATATCGCGACCAGGCTGCCGAGCAGGAATTCCCAGGCCCGCGGCGGGCTGAGGAAGAACGCGCTCGCGGACGCGCCGCCGCGCATCAGCATCAGGCCGAGCGCGAACGAGCCTGTGGCAAGCAGCGCGAGAGTGACCGGCAGCGCGAGCCTGTGGCCGCGCGCCAGCCGCAGCACGGCCCAGACCACCACGGGCAGCACCAGATAGAACTGCTCTTCGACCGCCAGCGACCAGGTATGCAGCAGCGGCTTCTCGACCGCCGCGTGGTCAAAATAGCCGGACTGCAGCCAGAAGAAGATGTTCGAGGTGAAGGTGACGACGGCGGCCGCGGAACGGAGGAACTCGGCGCGCTCGGAGCCCAGCATGTCCTGCGACGCCGGGAGCGCCGCGAACGCCACCATGGCGTAGAGCGCCGGCAGCAGCCGCCGCACCCTCCGCTCGTAGAATTGCGCGAACGAGAAGCGGCCCTGCGCCATCTCTGCCGCGATGATGCCGGTGATCAGGTATCCTGAGATGACGAAGAAGATGTCGACGCCGACGAAGCCGCCGAAGATCGCCGGCGCCTCGAAATGGAATGCGACGACGGAGAGCACCGCGATGGCGCGCAGCCAGTCGATGTCCTCGCGATGGCCTGCACCTGAAGCCGAGCCGGCGCCCGCGTTGGCGATGCGAGGCTGCATCGATGCACGCGTGCGAGGCGCGCACGCAATGGTCGGAGCGAACTGGACGACGAAGCGCGGCAACGGGACGGGTACGCCTTTACGCAAGCCCGCGACGAACACGTCTGACGGATTCGTTGCCGGCCCATCCGTCCCAATGACGCGAGACCGGATGTCAACACACACGCGCGATGGGACCGCCGTCCACCGCGTCGCGGATGTTTCCATCCATTTCTGTCGGCTTTACGTCGACAGTTCGACGGTTTTGAAGTCGGCCGGCAGGATCACCTCGAGCAGCTCGACGTCGTCGGAATAGTCGAGGATCATGTGGCGGATCTTCGGCGGCTGGGTCCAGCAGCTGCCCTCCTTCATCAGCGTCTCGCCGACGCCTTCGAGGTAGCTCTTCACCCAGCCTTTCAGCACATAGACCATCTGGAAGTCGACCGCGTGGGTGTGCAGCTTGGAGACCTCCTGCGGATTGCACGGTGGCAGCATGCGGATAACATGCGCGCGCGCCAGACCGTGGGTCGCGTCGGCGATGCCGAGGTCGCGATAATGCGCATAGGCGCGCAGGCCGTCGGCCTTGAAGTCCTCCTCGCGGTGATGGCTGATCGCGACCTTCTGCTTGCGCCGGCGCGGCGCCGGTGCTGGCCGCCCCTTGCTCACGAGCGCCTTGCGCGCGGACGGTGTGGCCGCCCTGCCCGGCTTGGCGGCTGTCTTGGCGACACTCTTCGCCGTCGGCTTTGTCTTTGCGACCTTACGCGGCGCAGCCTTCGCGGCGGCGCGTGACGATGATGTGGTGCTGCGGCTCTTCTTGGCCATGGCGCTCTCCCTGCGTGTCCTCGTCGCGAGGGTAGCACATATTGGAGAGTCCCAGCAGCCGCTCCAACAAAGGTCGTCATTCCGGGGCGTGCGCAGCACGAGCCCGGAATCTATTCCCCCGCGCGTTCTGCCGCCCGATGGATTCCGGGCTCGCGCTGCGCACGCCCCGGAAGACACCGGCTACGAGGCGGCAGCGGTGGTTGTCAGCTCAATGCAGCACGAACACGCCGTCGACGGCGCGCAGTTCGGCGGGCTTGATCAGCTTGGAATGCGCCACGGTGACCGAGTACAGCGGGCCCTCGATCTTCTCCTCCCAGAACGCCAGGAAGTCCTGCAGCGCAGGGAATTTCGGAAACAGGTCGTAGTTCTGCCAGACATAGGTCTGCAGCAGCGAGCGATGGTCCGGCATCCGATACAGGATCTGCGCGGTCGTCAGCCCGTAACCCAGCACCTGTTTCCGAAAGTCCTCGGAAACCTCAACCCTCGACACCATGCCAACCTCCGTTTCTGGAGCGCATGTCCGTGTGGCCAACCGGGGATGGAGCCACCCGGCAACGATGCGCTCACTGCCTAGAAATGTGACGCATGTCCTCAACCCATCTCAAGCTTAAATGTTTAACGACATGTTGAAAAATGCTGCATTAGCAGCCACTTAGCCCAGGTGCTAATACGGGGTTTCGCGGTTCGTTCCGCCTCCGTTAACGCTGTCGGAACGCTTTGGCAGAGCCCGCGATCGACTGCTAATTTTTCTGCTACAAGGCCTTGCCCGGCATAAAACTCTCCCCTAAATCCAGCCCGCGTGCTGGCACTCGCCGGCGCCGACTGCCAAATCTCCAGAAACTGACAATCGCTTCAATACCTTAGGAGGACTGTATGGCTTTCCGTCCGCTTCACGACCGCGTCGTGGTCAAGCGCATCGACGCCGAAGAGAAGACCGCTGGCGGCATCATCATCCCCGACTCGGCCAAGGAAAAGCCCTCGCAGGGCGAAGTGATCGCGGTGGGCCCCGGCGCCCGCGACGAGAGCGGCAAGCTGGTCCCGCTCGACGTTCAGGTCGGTGACCGCGTGCTGTTCGGCAAGTGGTCGGGCACCGAGGTCAAGATCGACGGCCAGGAGCTGCTCATCATGAAGGAGAGCGACATCATGGGCGTTCTCACCGACACCGCGGCCAAGAAGAAGGCCGCCTAAGCGCCGTTGCCCCTCATCCTGAGGAGCCGGCTTGAGCCGGCGTCTCGAAGGATGAGGCCCCAACCACCTCCTCATCTCGTCCTTCGAGACGCCCGCTGCGCGGGCTCCTCAGGACGAGGATCTCGATCAAAACCAGGGAAACCCAATATGTCAGCGAAAGACGTAAAGTTCGGCGTCGAAGCCCGCGACCGCATGCTGCGCGGCGTGGACATTCTCGCCAATGCCGTGAAAGTCACGCTCGGTCCGAAGGGCCGCAACGTCGTCCTCGACAAGTCGTTCGGCGCGCCGCGCATCACCAAGGACGGCGTCACCGTCGCCAAGGAGATCGAGCTCGACGACAAGTTCGAGAACATGGGCGCGCAGATGGTGCGCGAGGTCGCCTCGAAGTCCGCTGATGCGGCTGGCGACGGCACCACCACCGCGACCGTGCTGGCCCAGGCCATCGTGCGCGAAGGCGCCAAGGCGGTTGCCGCCGGCATGAACCCGATGGATCTGAAGCGCGGCATCGACCTCGCGGTCGAGGCGGTCGTCGCCGATCTCGTCAAGAACTCCAAGAAGGTCACGTCGAACGACGAGATCGCCCAGGTCGGCACCATCTCCGCCAACGGCGACTCCGAGATCGGCAAGTTCCTCGCCGACGCCATGAAGAAGGTCGGCAACGAGGGCGTGATCACCGTCGAGGAAGCCAAGTCGCTCGAGACCGAGCTCGACGTCGTCGAGGGCATGCAGTTCGACCGCGGCTACATTTCTCCGTACTTCGTGACCAATGCCGACAAGATGCGCGTCGAGATGGACGACGCCTACATCCTCATCAACGAGAAGAAGCTGTCGTCGCTGAACGAGCTGCTGCCGCTGCTCGAGGCCGTGGTGCAGACCGGCAAGCCGCTGGTGATCGTCGCCGAGGATGTCGAGGGCGAGGCTCTCGCCACCCTGGTCGTGAACCGTCTGCGTGGCGGCCTGAAGGTCGCTGCCGTCAAGGCGCCGGGCTTCGGCGACCGCCGCAAGGCCATGCTGCAGGACATCGCGATCCTGACCGGCGGCCAGGCGATCTCGGAAGATCTCGGCATCAAGCTCGAGAACGTCAACCTCTCCATGCTCGGCCGCGCCAAGAAGGTGATGATCGACAAGGAGAACACCACGATCGTCAACGGCGCCGGCAAGAAGGCCGACATCGAGGCGCGCGTTCAGCAGATCAAGGCGCAGATCGAGGAGACCACCTCGGACTACGACCGTGAGAAGCTGCAGGAGCGTCTGGCCAAGCTCGCCGGCGGCGTCGCGGTGATCCGCGTCGGCGGCGCGACCGAGGTCGAGGTCAAGGAGCGCAAGGATCGCGTGGATGACGCGATGCATGCGACCCGCGCGGCTGTCGAGGAAGGCATCCTGCCGGGCGGCGGCGTCGCCCTGCTCCGGGCCTCCGAGCAGCTCAAGGGCGTCCGCGCCAAGAACGAGGACCAGAAGACCGGCATCGAGATCGTCCGCAAGGCGCTCTCCGCTCCGGCCCGCCAGATCGCGATCAACGCGGGCGAGGACGGCTCGGTCATCGTCGGCAAGATCCTCGAGAAGGAGCAGTATGCGTACGGCTTCGACTCGCAGTCGGGCGACTACGTGAACATGGTGTCCAAGGGCATCATCGACCCGACCAAGGTCGTGCGCGCCGCGATCCAGAACGCAGCGTCCGTGGCCGGCCTGCTGATCACCACCGAGGCGATGGTCGCCGAGCTGCCGAAGAAGAACGCCGGCGGCCCCGCGATGCCTCCGGGCGGCGGCATGGGCGGCATGGACTTCTAAGTCCGGCCTCCTCGCGAAGATACCAAGGGCGCGGCGAAAGCCGCGCCCTTTTCTTTGCTCAGAGCGTAGCCCGCATGAGCGAAGCGATATCCGGGGTCTCGAGAAGCAGAGTCGGCAGTGCCGCATGTCGCTTCGCTCATGCGGGCTACGACATCCGCGACCGGTCTACCTCACCATCGTCCCGATCCGCTCGAAGCGGATGCGGCCGGGCCTGCCTTTGCCGGCACCGGCGGCCGAAAAGAAGATCATGGCGGCGCGGCCGATGACGTTCTCGATCGGCACATAGCCGATCTGGGACAGCACGCGGCTGTCGGTCGAGTTGTCACGGTTGTCGCCGAGCATGAACAGCCGGCCGGGCGGCACGACGAAGACATTGGTGTTGTCGAAGAAGCCGTTGCTGACGCAATCCAGCGTCTCGTAGCTCACGCCATTCGGCAAGGTCTCGCGCCAGCGCTTGACGCGCTCGGTCGCATCGCCCCCGCAGGCCGCCTCTCCGATCAGATCCTCGACCCGCTCGCGCGCGACGGCCGTATCATTGATGTAGAGCACTCCGTCCTTCATCTGGACGCGATCGCCGGGCAGTCCGACGACGCGCTTGATATAGACGGTCGCATTGTCTTTCGGCAGGAAGAACGCGACGACATCGCCGCGCGCAGGCGTCGCACCCCAGATCCGCGCCGACGGCGGCAGCGACGAAGGCCATGACAACGGCCAAGTGAAGCGGCTGTAGCCATAGGGATATTTCGACACGAAGAAGATATCGCCGACGAGAAGCGTTGGAATGTTCGAGGATGAAGGAATGTTGAACGGCTGAAACAGAAAGGTGCGGATCAGCACCGGCGAGGCCAGCAGCAGGCAAAGAGCCACGAAGCCCGCGATGAAGATCGCTACGATCGCCCACCACGGCTCGCGCCTCGGCCCGGTCGCGCCCACCTCCAGGCTCGTCATCGCGTCTTCCCCCTCTTCACACCCTGAGGATGAGGGAAGGCCCGAGCCTGCGCAATCACCAAATGAACCGGAACCACGCGGCTGCCGATGATCTCCAGCCCCTGCCCATTCGTCAACGAGAGGCCGCCCGTGGGCGACCTCTCCCGGATCGTAGCTCTCACCGTCCCTTTCGCCACGGCGCGTCGGCTTCCCAGTCGCCGGCCATGATCGAGCCGTAAGGGATCACCTCGTCGATGACCTCGCCGAGCCCGTAGCGTGCGATCTGCGCCCGCACCGACGCGGCGTTCTTGTAGGCCTGCGGCAGCTCCGACAGATCGGGCTTGCCGCAATAGAAACGCGCGTCGATGCCATCAGGCATCTCGGGACGATTCTCGCGCAGAAAAGCCTTCCGCCCGAGATTGCGCCCGGCGCCGTGTGGCGCGAAGCCGAGCGCGTCCTTGTTGTCCCGGTGCTTCAGAATCAGCACCGGCTCGGCCATGTTGAGCGGCACGATGGTGCGTCCGTCATCATCGGCCGAGAAGCCGGACCAGTTCGGCGTCGCCCCCTTGCCGTGATAGAACAGGCCGTCGCTCTTCTGGAAAACGAAGTTGTGCTCGTTCCAGAACCGGTCCGTGACGGCGTTGCCGAGCTTCGCCGCCGCGAGGTCATGGATCGCGTGGTGGTTGGCCCTGGTCCACAGCCGCGCCACCTGCAACGCCTCCCAATACGCCCGGCCGTCGTCGCTCGACGCCTTGATCCAGGCGCTGTGCTCCGGGACCTTCGGCGCGTGGATCGCGGTGTGCCGCTTCGCCACCGCCATGCCGCGCTTGTAGAGCTGCGCACCAAAGCCGCGCGAGCCGTGATGCGTCACCAGCGCCGCCTGACCGGTCGATTTGAGATGACCGACATAAGCGAAGTGGTTGCCGTCGCCCTGCGTGGCGAAGTGACCGATCGCGAAGCGCTCCAGCCCCTTCAAGAAGGGGTTGGCCTCGAACCCCGCCATCACCTCGTCGGGCGGCTGATGCAGCCGGTCGCGGCCGCCGGGACCGAAATGGGTCACCGCATTGACGGCATCGAGGATGCGCTTGGGATCGTCCTTGCGCGCGAACACGGTCACCGCCACCGAGCAGCAGATGTCGGAGGAGTGAAAGCCCGGATGGATCGCGTCCTCGCAGGACACCACGCCGCCGACCGGAATGGTGCCGAGCGCCGTCCCCGACGGGCAGGCGTCCGGCATCACGGCGCCGGCCACGATGGTCGGCACCCGCATCAGGGCATCCATGTGCTGTGCGACCGCCGCGACGTTGGCGCGCTCGAGCTCGTTGTCGGCATCGATCAGCATCGCGAACGGCACGCCGTTGGTGCGCATCAAGGTCTCCACCGGCTGCAGCGCCTGCAGTGCCGCGAAGATCGCATCGTCGTTGGCGCCATCAGCGCGCATCGCATTCGCCGTCTCCAAGCCCTGCTTGAACCAGCGGCCGGGCTTGAAGCCCCAGGCGATCAGGGTGTTTCCGTCGATCATGGCACGTCTCGCATTTCATACAGGTCAGTTTGTAGCATCGGGCGGCGGCTGCGTTCATTGCCGGAACGATGCGCAGCCTGTAGCCCGGATGAGCGTAGCAACATCCGGGGTCTCAAGATCAGCAGTGATCAACCCGCACGTCGCTTGCGCTCATGCGGGCTACGCTGTCCGCCGATACATCACGTCGGTTCGCAACACGTATTTGCGGCGCTGCGTGACAGGATCGCCGCGATGCATGATGGGATGATGGAACAGCAGCGCCATCCCTTTTTCCGGTGCGATGCGCAACGGACCATCCGGCATCAGACCGGTGTCGTCGCAGAACGACGTCGTGCCGCCTCCAAAATCATCGTTCAAATAGACCATGAAGGTGAATTGGCTGCGCTCACCATCGTCACGCTCGAAATGCCCGTCACGATGCCATTCAAACTTCTGTCCGACGTCGTAGCGATAGATCCGCAGCCGCTCGTTCAGCCCGACCGGCTGCCAGCGATGCTGGAACGACGGTGCCAGATGGCCGGCGAGGCGCTCGTAGAGATCCCGCGCGCGCCCGGCGTCATCGATGATGACACGATCGTTGTTGCGATGATCCTTCACGCCGCGAGGCGCAAACAACGTCGCCTCCTCGAACCCCATCAATTCACCCAAGCGGATATACTCCTCGCACTCAGCGGTGGAGAAGAAATTCGCGATCGTCTCGATGTTGTCAGCTCTCCAGGTCATCTCGGTCATGATCTCTCCTCCGTTGGCAGCGAGAAGCCGCCCGTGGGCGGCCTCTCTTGTCCATCACGCCGCATCGGGCGCCTTCAGCCGCACCAGCCGCGTCAGCAGCGCGTCGAGGCCGGCCCCCTCGCCGGCGTGCAGGTCGATGCGGCCGACCTTCTCGACCAGGCGCTCCAGCGACTCCAGCTCCTTGAGCCGCAGCAGCAGCGGGTTCTCCTCCATCAGCCTGGCGGTGTTCAGGAGCGAGCGCGTCGCCGCGGTCTCCTCCTGGCGGCGGATCAGGTTGGCCTTGGCCAGCCGCTCCGCCTCGACCACCTTGTTGACGAGGTCGCGGATCTCGCCGGGCAGGATCACGTCCTTCACGCCGAGCTCCGCGATCTCCACGCCCGAGCCGTCGAGCCGCGCGCGCACGTAGTCGCGCAGCTCCCCGTCGAGCGAGGCCTTCGCCGCCAGCACCTCGTCGAGCGTGCGCGACGCCACCGCCTCCCGGATCGCGAACTGCACCAGCCGGTACAGCCACGCGTCCACGTCGGGCGACGTCGCCACCGCCGCCTCCGGATCAACGATCCGGCGAAACGCCGTCAGCGTCACCCGCAGCGCGATGCGATCCTTGGTCAGCATCTCCTGCGCGGTGATTTCGAGCACCGTGGGCCTGAGATCGAGGCGCTTGACCTCGATCTTGCGGCCGACCGCCCAGAAGGCATGCCGGCCCGGCGCCAGCCGCTCGGTCAGCCTGCCGTCGACATGGAGCAGACCGGCCTCGTGGTTCTCGACCACGGCCTCGGTCACGATGCCCGGCCGGTTGCGCTCGATCATCGCCAGGTGCCGCGCGCTCACGCGCACGTCGCTGGTGATGTCGATGCGTTCGACCTCGACATCAGTCGCGACCGTCCAGTAGACGCGGGTCTGCCAGGGCGTGAGCAGATGCGTCGGCCGGCCGTCGAGGCTGACGATCGCGATCTCGTTCGCGCCGGTCTCCACCGCCTCGAACAGCTCCGCGGCGAGATCGGGCCGTGCGGCCTTCAGCACCGCGTAGCGCTCGGTGGTGTATTCGGTGCGGACGACGTCGAACACCTGCACCTTCAGCCGGTGCAGCGGATCGAGCAGCACATGGCGGCCCGGCGCGAGCACCCGCATGAGCTGGCCGTCGCGCCAGACCAGCGCCCGCTCGCCATCCTCCACCGTCACGGTCTTCGTCACCAGATGCCAAGTCACAACACACTCCCACGGTTTGCTTTCCGGCCCATCGGCCAGAATGCTGATGTCATCGATCAAAGGACGTGAGGACCGGACGACGCTTCCTGCGTGAACTGAGCGGGCCGAGGCTTGAGCGTCTGACGATGCCGGGCGCACGCGCGCGGTCGCGCGAACCATAAGTCCGAGCGTCCTTGCGCAGCCTTCCCGACATCTTCGGACGCGGTATCCACCGCGGCGCAGAGCCGGCTCTGCAGTGTCTTTGATCTGGTCGAAATGCCCTGGGGCAAAACGGCCGGACCGCGACTGAAGCGCGCGTCCGGTCCTCGTCAGAGGCGATTAGCTTTTCAGGCTAAACCGAAGCGCTGGAGCGGGAGTCGAACCCGCGACCCGATGAATCATAATCATCTGCTCTATCCAACTGAGCTATCCTTTGGTGGTGTCGACCGGAATCGAACCGATGCCTTCGGGCCTTCAACCCGACGCTCTCCATGAGCTACAGACTCCTTGCTCTTTGCGACGACGGAACACGGGACCGGACACCGGCCGCGCCAGTCGGGATCTCAGCGAGCCCGAACCAAAGTCATCACGAAGGATCGTTCTGCTACATGCAATTCCCATTTTACGCAAGACAAACATCTCGCTCATTTTCACTGCCGATCTCGTCGTTACTAATTAGATACACTTCGATCTCTCGATCATCAAAGAATGTCGCCCGCATGAGCGAAGCGGCATGCGGGTTCATACACGCAGCTCGTGATACCCCGGATATCGCTGCGCTCATCCGGGCTACAAACGCGCCACTACAAGCACGTGACCACCACGTAGCCCGGATGAGCGCAGCGACATCCGGGTTCACACGCGCAGCTCGTTGAACACCGCATGTCGCTCACGCCGCCGCCCGACGGGCGACGACGTGAGCTCATCTGGGCACCACGGCCATCGTCAGCGCTCCAGCTCCACGTCCCAGTAGAGATAGTCCTGCCACGTCTCGTGCAGGAATCTCGGCGGGAACAGGCGCTGTGCGGCCATCAGCTCGTGCCGCGTCGGCTCGAACGGCGGCCGCCGCGGCTTGAGGTGACGCCGGTCCTTGCGCGCGTTGCAGGGACTGCAGGCGGCGACGATGTTGCTCCACGACGTCTCGCCGCCATCGGCGCGCGGCACCACGTGGTCGAACGTCAGCTCGCCGTGGAGATAACGGCCGCCGCAGTACTGACACGTGAAGCGGTCGCGCAGGAAGACGTTGAAGCGCGTGAACGGCACCCGCGTCGCCGGTCTGACGTAGTCGCGCAGCGCGATCACCGACGGCAACCGCATCGTGACGCTCGGGCTGCGAACGACCCGATCGTACTCGGCAACGACGACGTGCGATCCGCCGACCACGGCCCTGACCGCATCCTCCCAGCTGAACACGGACAACGGAAAGTAGCTCAGCGGCTGGAAGTCGGCGTTGAGAACCAGCGCCGGATTTGTTGCTGACATCGTCGACCTCCTCTCTCGGCTCGTGATCTCATCGGGTCATGTTGGCGCCCATGACGGGAATCGAACCCGCCTTACCGGATCGACAGTCCGGTCCCTTCGCCAGATGGGAACATGGGCCTGTTCGTCGCGCCCGGCCTGCGCCGGCACGATCATGGTCAATCAGTCGAACCCAGCCGGAGCATGCTCCGGCCGAACGCCATTGATGTAGTCGAGATAGATCTGGCGAGCGCGCGCCTCGGTGACGCCGCGGCAGGCCATGACGATGCGCACGAAGGCAAGCGCCACCGGCGAGCACAGTGCTTGCGTGTGGTCGGTTGTCTCGGAATCTGGGCTCATCATGCGGGTCATCAGACCCTCCGCTCTTGGTGCGGAGGGTCGAGATCCCGCCGCGAGTTATACTTGTGCTGGAATTCGCAGTCCCGATTTGTCCAGGGACAGCACGAGATTGGCAGGCCCCTGACAGGCGACGCCCATGCCGGACCCATCGCGCGACCAGGTAAACGGTCGTTCGTTGGCGGGGGCGTTCGCGAGATGTGAGCGTAGGCTCAACACGGTCGTGGTCCTCAAGAGCGCGCCGGCAAACGGCGCATCGATTTCGATGGGGCAGAGCTATGCGCAGAATTTCCCGAAGCCGTCAAGGCCGCAGCGCGAAGCGATGGCGTTGCAGTCCCCTGCACCGCGACAGATTTGCAACAACCAGACTGCTCGTCGGGCAAATCAGTTGCGCATTCTCGCGAGCTACAAGGTCGCAAATGGTCATTCGAGCGATCGAAAATGCGTGCGCGCGGAAGCTCATTTGTCGAGCACGGCCAATGGGATCACCACGCTCACCGCCGAGCCCGAACATTTTCCTCTTTCCAAAAATCAGAAATCATGCATTCTATGCCGGTCCCGCCCTCATGAGAGGGGCGCTTCGCGATCGTCATGAACGTGGAGGGCGGGATGCGGTGGGCGCATCGCCTCGCAGCGTGACTTCGGTCATGCCGACGAACGCGGAGATGCGCACGGCGAAGTCGTGATGTCCTGACACCCCGACGCTGGTGTCAAGGTCGAGAGAGACGAATGCTCCGACCGATGGTGGCCAGACAGCCGGCGCACCAGGGAGACCACGTATAAGCCGTCAATCCATCGCGCGGGGAATGCCGGATGATGCGGCTGAACCTGTGGTGACTGCCGCCTGCTTTCTTTGTTGCAGGCGGGCCATGGGTGAGGCCCTCACCCGGCATTCCCCGCGCCCTCTCACGATTTTCGAGGGCGATGTCGCTGGCAACACTCGGGCGTCATTCGCCGCGAGAATGCGACGTCGTGGCCGAGGTGTTCGAGCTGTGTATCCGTCTGCCCTTCTTCCCCTGCGATCGCATGAAGCGGTCGCCCGGAGCGACGCCGATCCCGAAGCCGCATCACTGCGCTCGTTGCCGCACGGCATCCAATGGATTCTCGAGCTTGTGGCTCTAAGAGTGCATGCTCTTGGAGATTGGGAGATCGGACGAGCGCTGCGAGTGAATGCGCCCTCTCCCCTTGTGGGTCCCCTTGTGGGAGAGGGCATGTAGGAGAGCACGGCGTGCTCGGTTGGGTGAGGGGTCGGCCTCCGCGAGTTCGCTTGCGGAGAGATGCCCCTCACCCAACCGAATACTCGGAAGCGCCGTACATGCCCTCTCCCACAAGGGGAGAGGACGCTGTATCGCGCAGCGTAGTAGTTGGCGATATAGCACTCGTGCGGCGGGGGTCACGGCGCACCTTTGCACGCCCTCCAGTTCGGAACTACCGCTGAGTGCGAGGGCGACCATGCAGATCACACCTCAACGCCCCCTGCCCGCCTCACTCGATGCGGGCGAGGACGGCGAGCTTGCGGATGCCCTTGTTCTTGTAGGCATCGAGGAACGCGTAGTAGTCGCGGAACGACACGCAGCCGTTGGAGTCGCCGTTCGGGCCGAGCATGAAGGTGTGCGCCAGCAGGCCGTTGCGGCCGTGGATGGCGTCCTCGCCGCCGATCGGGTTCAGCCGCAGCGCCGGCACGCCATGGAACAGCGCCTCGCGCGGCTTCAGCTCATAGATATGCGGCGGCGTCACGCCGCGCATCTTGATCTTCTCCGAGCTTGGCTTGTCGAGGTTCTCGCCGAGGCCGGAATGCGCCTCGAGCTTGGTGCCGTCGGGCAGATACACCGCCTTGGCCGAGATGTCGTAGACCGCGGTGCTCAAATCATACGGCGGCCGGCCGCCGCGGGTCGGATCCTTGGCGATGCTGGCGGTGATGTTGGAATCAGCCGAGGCGTAGGCCAGGAGCCCGCCATCCTGGTTCTCCGGCTTGCCCCAGAGCTTTTCCTGGATCGAGTGGCGATCACCCGCGATCGACAGCACCGCCGCCTTGGCGCGCTCGGTCATCGCGCGCAGCGAGAAGCCGCTGCTCTTCGGCGCATTGGCCTCGGCAGCCTGCGCCGGCGTCACGGGCTGCTGCGGCTGCGCGGCCGACTTGGTATTGGCGAGCGCCAGCTGCATCGGCGGCCGGGCATCCTTCTTCGGCGCCTCGGCAACCTTCGCAGGCTCAGCCGACTTGGCTTCGGACGGCTTCGTCTCGATCTGCCTGGCCTCGACGGGCCTGGGCGGCGCGGCTTCGGCGAGCTTGGACAGCGGCGGCGCGCCGTTCGCGGCGTTGGAGGCCACGCCCTGCGGCACGGCCGCACCGAAGCGGTCGTTGAACATCTGCGGCGTGATGGCGGCGACCGTGGTGACGGGCGGAGATTCCGGGAAGGCCGAGAAGGCGTCGCCTACCGCTTCGGCGGCGCTGCGTGTCGCCAGCCGCGGCGCAGGGCGCACGACAGGCTCGTCCTGCTCGATGCTGCCCAGGGTCGGATAGGCGTCGGCCGCGATGATCTTGGTATAGACCGTCACGGCGCAGCCCCCGATCAGGCATGCGATTGCCGCGCCACCGATCAATTTGTGAGAGAACGCGATCAGGGAGGACTTCCTGCGGTTTCGTGCGGCCAACGCAGCTCGACTGTTACTCATTCACTCACGCCCGAACGAATACTCGACAACTCTCGCTCGATGCGCCACGGACACCCGCTTTGCATCTCGCAGAAGCACAGAGCTTCATTAAGGCGACTTTTAGTTAAATGCTGATTAAGTTTTGGCGGATTAGGGGCGGGTTAACCTTCAGGGCCTGTTTTGCCGTCAAAGAGGGCGGAAACAGGGCAAAACTGCAGCCACATGCAATATTACCGTACCGGGAAAATCCGGAGAGGCAGCATCCGTCGGCTGCGCCGATCCGTAAAACAGCGCACGCCGCGTTAACGATTGGGCCGGGGCGGCGGCGCGCGATCGATGATCTCTCGTTTGCGCGCGCTGACGAGGTAAAGGCCGCAGGTCTCGCCGGTCGAAAGCCCCCGCTCCGGCAGGCCGGGCGCGACAAGCGCATCCGTAGCAACCCGGAGCTACAGGCGCTGTGGCCGCTGGCGGCAGTATGGTACGGGACGATTCTCTGCGACACTCCGTCGGCGAATCGTACCGCGTCCGCTCCCTGCCGAGACGACACGAGAGGACCTCTCCATGCAGATCCCCGACCGGAAGCTGGCCTTCGTGCTGGCCTCGACCAATCAAGGTACGATGATCGTCAACCGGCTCGACTATCGCATGATCGACGCCAACCGCGGCTACGGTGTCGGCTTCCAGATCCTCAACACCGGCGCGTTCGATCCGGGAGAGGTGCAGCTCGCCGTCCGCCTGCTCGGCGTGCGCCGCAGGCACTATGGCGACGGCGCGGTCGCAATCGACTGTGGTGCCAATATCGGCGTCCACACCGTCGAATGGGCGAAGGCGATGACCGGCTGGGGATCCGTGCTCTCGATCGAGGCGCAGGAGCGGATCTACTACGCGCTCGCCGGCAATATCGCGATCAACAACTGCTTCAACGCGATCGCGATCCATGCCGCGGTCTCCTCGGAGCGCGGCGTGCTCAACATCCCAAGCCCGAACTATCTGACCCCGTCGAGCTTCGGCAGCCTCGAGCTGCGCCAGCGTCCCAACACCGAGTTCATCGGCCAGGCCATCGACTACGCGAACGATACCGTCGAGGTGCGCAAGCTTCCGCTGGACGATTTCAACCTGCCGCGCTGCGACCTGATCAAGCTCGATGTCGAGGGCATGGAGCTCGAGGCGCTCGAAGGGGCGGCGGCGACGATCGAGCGCTGCACGCCGATCATGCTGGTCGAGAAGATCAAGACCGATGCCGACCAGTTGCGGCAATGGTTCGATCGCCGCGGCTACAAGACCGTCGACGCCGATATCAACATGGTTGCGATCCACGGCCGGGACAAGGCGCTGGCGGATATCATTCCGCAGCAGGCCTGAGGCGCGCGTCAGCGCTGCAGCTCCGGTGGCGGCGTGCGGTCGAGGAGCTCGGCCTTCGGCTCGCCGAGCGAGTAGAACGCGTAAGTCTCGATGGTCAAGGGCCCGCGCTTGCGCGCGGCCTCGCCGACCTTCTCGATGCGGCCGAACGTGTTGCTCACATAGACCCGCGTCGCGATCTGTGCCTCGTCGACGAACAGTTGCGTCCCCGCGAGCTTGGCCGGATCAGGCTCGGGAAAATTGACCCAGCGGATGCGCTGGATCGGCTGCAGCACGCAGGTCCCCGGCGGGAGATAGAACGACAGCCAGGCGGTGGTGCCATAATCCATCGCCAGCACGCAGGAGGCGCCGACGCGCACGCGTGCCGCCTCGATCTCGTCGGCCAGTGGGCGCCAGCCGACGCCGACACTGCGCACCGTAGCGTCGCGCCGGTAGCCGGACAGCAGGCCCGTGTTCGCCTGCACGATCAGCGCAACGAACATCACGACGCCGGCGGGCAGCGCCCAGCGCAGGCAGAATGCCGCGGTGCGCTGCTCGCGCGCCGACCAGGCGACGAGATGGGCCGCCGCCGCAGCAGCCACTACGAAGGCCGGATAGATTGGCGCGAACCAGTTGGCCTCGACGCGGGCATGCAGCGAATGCCACACGAAATAGGCGACGATGACCCAGACCATCGCCTCGATCAGGACGCGTGCCGCCGCGTCCCCTGCCCGGCGGCGGGCCAGGCCATAGAGGCCCATCACGCCGAGGATGAAGACCAGCGGGGTGGCGAAGGCGAACTGCGTCGGGATGATCTCGGCGATGTAGACGGGCCTGACCGCCTCGACCCTGGCGCGGCCGAGCTGCTTGATGAACGACACCCATTGGTGATCGGCATTCCACAGGATCACCGGCGAAAACAGCGCGAATGCGACGAGGCCGCCGAGATAGGGCCAGGGCGAGGCCAGCCAATGCCGCAGCCTCGGCACGGCGACGAGCCAGATCAGGATCGCCGCGCCGAAGAACAGCGATGTGTATTTCGACAGCAGCGCCGCACCGACCGCCGCGCCGACGGCGAGCCACCACGCGCCCCGGCCCGTCTCCAGCAGCTTGGCGCAGAAGAACAGCACGAAGCTGGAGGCGACCAGCAGCGGCGCGTCGGGGGTCACGATCAAGGTGCCGACCGCCGCCATCAGCGTGACGTTGAGCAGCAGCGCCGCGGTCGCCGCCACGCGCACGCCGCCGAACAGGATCTCGGCGGTGCGATACACCGCATAGCTCATGGGCAGGCCGAGCAGGATCGAGACCAGGCGCACGCCGAGCTCGCTGTCCCCCGCGATCAGGGTGCCCAGCCGGATCACGACCGCCACCATCGGCGGATGGTCGTAATAGCCGCCGGCGAGATGCTTCGACCACATCCAGTAATAGGCTTCGTCGAAAGTGATCGGCGTGACCGCGGCCGCGATCAGCCTGACAATGACGAGGCCTGCGATGGTCAGCCAGACATTGCGGACCAGCCGGGCGTCGTCGGCGCCTGCCGCAGAGGTCATCGCTTGCGCCAGACGAACAATCCGGAGATCGCGTAATTCCACACCACGCCCATCAGCGCGCCGGCCGCGCCCGCCAGCCACCAGATCGGCTCCTGGTCATAGACCGAGAAGGCGACGCCGACATTGGCGAGCAGCCCGACCGAGCAGACCAGATAGAACACGAGCAGGCCGCGCAGGATGGCAAAGCCCTTCAGCCGCTGGTCGCGATAGGTGAGGAAGTTGTTGAGGATGAAGTTCGAGGTCATCGCCACGAAGGCGCCGAGCGCCTGTGCCTCGGCGAACGGCATGTCGAACAAATTGAGACCGAGAAACAGCGTGGCGAGATGGACCACCAGGCCGGTGCCGCCGACCATGGCGAACAGCAGGAAGCGCAGCGACACCACGTCGTTGGTCATCTTGGCCAGCACGAGGCCGAGGAAGTCGAGCGCGACCATCGAGTCGAGCTTGCTCTCGCCATGCAGGCGCGAGCCGAACGTATAGGGCACCTCGACCGTCTTCAGACCGCCCTCGGCGCTGGCGATGATGTCGAGCAGGATCTTGAAGCCCTGCGTCGACAGTTTTGGCGCGATCTCCTCGAACCGATCGCGGCGGATCATGAAGAAGCCGCTCATGGGGTCGTTGACCTCGACCTTGAGCGCGCGGCGCGCGATCTCGGTGGCGAAGGCGCTGGCCCCGGCCCGCTTGCTGTCGAAGCTCGCCGCGCTGCCGCCCTCGATGTAGCGGCTGCCCACCACGAGCTCGGCCGCGCCGCTCTGCAGCAGCGACAGCATCTTCGGCAACTGGGTCTCGTCGTGCTGCAGATCGGCGTCGATCACAGCCGCATAGGGCGCGCTGGCAGCCAGGATACCCTCGATGCAGGCGCCGGACAGGCCGCGCCGGCCGATGCGGCGGATGCAGCGGACGCGCTGGTCGTTGCGCGACAGTTCGCGCACCACCTGCCAGGTGCCGTCCGGCGAGTTGTCGTCAACGAACACGACCTCCCACGGCACGTCCTTGAACGCCGCCTCCAGCCGCCGATACAGCGTGGTGACATTGTCGCGCTCGTTGAAGGTCGGAACGACCACCGAAACGATCGGAATTTCAACGGTTTGCTGGGCCACTTGCGGGGCCGGTCGGAGGGCGTCGGTCATGGTGCGGATGCGTATATCCGCCGCGTTCCGCACTGCCAAGCGCGACGGCCGCCGGAAACTGCAAAAAGGGCGAACTGTGGTGCCGCCGTGCACCGCCGCAAATCCGGCCCAAAAACGCCAACGACCACAAACAAAGGGCGCGCGTACATCCGGCGCAGCCGCTCTGCCGTGGTCGTCTCGGTGCCGGAGCCGTTGAGCTCGACGTCACCGTCGTTCCCCAAAATGGGGTGCGCCGGCCGAAATGCAAGGGCCGTCCGCCGTAGCCCGGCTGAGCGCAGCGACATCCGGGTTCACGCGAACTCTTCGGGAGACCCCGGATATCGCTCCGCCCAGCCGGGCTACGAAAGCCAGCCTAGTTCGGAACCTCGCGGACGACCGGTCCCCGCACCGCCGGGGCCACTGGGACGGTCTGCACCGGCGTGGGCGGCAGCTCGACCTTGGCCGGCTGCATCTGACGGGCCATCGGCCCGACGGGAACATAATAGAAGGCTGCCGCCAGCACGGCGGCCCCGACGATCGCGCCCAGCAGGCCACCGACCGATTCCGCTCTCATTGCCATATCTCCCCTTCCCGGCCCACGTCCTGGATACACGAGCCTCCGGAGCACGGGAAGAGCGACGCCCCAACAGCGCCGAACTGGCCAGAACCGGTCCGGTTGACTATCGTCTCCGTACCGCAACACCCTCGGCAATCAGCATCGGAATCGGTCCGTGAGCAAAGCCCCCGCACGCGCCTCGCAATCCAAGAGCCACATCTACATCGGCATTGGCGGCTGGACCTTCGCGCCGTGGCGCGGCGTGTTCTATCCGGACAAGCTGCCGCAATCGAAAGAGCTCGAATACGCCGCCTCGAAGCTGACCTCGATCGAGATCAACGGTACCTATTATGGCTCGCAGAAGCCGGAGAGCTTCCGCAAATGGGCGCGCGAGGTGCCGGACGGCTTCATCTTCTCGCTGAAGGGACCGCGCTTCGCGACCAATCGCCGCGTGCTTGCCGAAGCCGGCGATTCCGTGAAGCGCTTCTACGACACCGGCGTGCTCGAGCTCGGCGATCGGCTCGGACCGGTGCTGTGGCAGTTCGCGCCGACCAAGAAGTTCGACGAGGCTGATTTCGGCAAGTTCCTCGAGCTGTTGCCGCGTGAGCTCGACGGCCGCAAGCTGCGTCACGTCGTCGAGGTCCGCCATGACAGTTTCTGCGTCCCCGGCTTCGTCGCGCTGCTGCGCGAGTTCGCGACGCCGGTGGTCTTCGCCGAGCACGGCAAATATCCGGCGATCGCCGATGTCGTGGGTGATTTCGTCTATGCCCGGCTGCAGAAGGGCAATGACGAGCTTACGACCTGCTATCCGCCGAAGCAGCTCGATGCCTGGGCGAAGCGATTGCAGCTCTGGGCCAGCGGCAGCGAACCGGACGACCTGCCCCGGGTTGACGACAAGCCGGCGAAGAAGATGCCGCGCGACGTGTTTGCCTATGTCATTCACGAGGGCAAGGTGCGCGCGCCAGCCGGGGCGATGGAGCTCATCGAGCGCGTGAGCTGACGCGAGGGGACGCACGATGGCCAAGAGCAAGACCCTGTTCACCATCGGCTACGAGCACACGCCGGCCAAAGCCGTGCTCGACGAGCTGCAATCGGCCGGCGTCAAGCTGCTGGTTGACGTGCGCGCGGTGGCGGCCTCGCGCCGGCCGGGCTTCTCCAAGGGCCAGCTCGCCGCCGGGCTCGACGAGCGCGGCATCGGCTACGTCCATCTGCGCGGGCTCGGCACGCCGAAGGAGGGCCGCGAAGCCGCGCGCAGCGGCCATTACGACACGCTGCACAAGATCTACAGCGCGCACCTGAAGACGCCCCAGGCGAAGGAGCAGATGGACGAGCTGGCCGCGCTGGTGAAGAGCGCCGGTCCCGTCTGCCTGCTCTGCTACGAGCGCGACCACGCTCATTGCCACCGGCAATGGATCGCCGAGATCATCGAGGACCGCGACCAGGTCAAGGTGAAGAACCTGGTCGCGCCGCAGGTCTGACGCCTCACTCCGCCGCACAGGTGAAGGATGACGCCTGCTCGACGTCGCCGCTGACATATTTGGCGAATGTCGGCCACGGGCACAGCGGCCGCGTTCGCTGCGGGCTCCATGTCGATGGCAGCTCCTTGTTGGCCGCATTGACCGAGGCCGTGATCGCCTCCGGCGCCTTGCCCTTCTCGACCCAGTCCATCAGCGCGCCCAGCGCATCGAATTTCTCCAGCGTGACGCCGCCGCCGCAATGGGTCTCGCCGGGCAATGCAAACAGGCGCACAAACGTGTCGGCCTTGCCCTGCACGTTGGCGTTGAGCTTCTCGTACCAGCGGATCGTGTCGTTGAACGAAAACACCGGATCGGCCTGACCGTGGTAGATCAGCATCTTGCGGGCCCCATTTTGGAACGCCGGCAAGGTCGGGTTATCGACCGCGGGCGGCGCCATGAAGTCCATCGCCGACTCCGTGAACGGGCCTTCCTTGGCGTAGATCTTCGGCGCGTCCTTGTCGAAGTCGAAGGTCTGCAGCTTCTCGACGAGCTTGTCGGGCGAGCCCTCGATCTCGACCGGCGGCGTGGAGAAGATGTAGTTGAGCGAGGCGCCGCCCATGGTGGCGATGATCGGAAGGTTGTTCCAGGGCGCCACCGGGCTCTCGACCTTCCAGGCGCGCCAATTGCCGGTGCCGACGCCACCATCCACCGGCCAGTCGGAATACAGCGGCTCGCCCTTGGAATTGTGTGGGCCAGCGAACACTTTCTTCAAAGCATCGACCTTGGCGGCCGGCAGGCAGGCGTCGGTCGCGCCGGCGGCGCAGCGGAGGCTGTCGAAATTGAACGCCTTCTGGCAGGCTTTCAGGTTGGCCGTGAGGCCGTCCTTGGCGCCGTCGAGCCCGTCGCAGACCTCCGTGATCCTGGAGGCAATCAGCTTGGCATCGTCCCGCGTGATCGACTTGCGAATATCGGCATCGGCCTTGGTCAGCGCCTGCACGTCCCAGGCGTGCTGCACGGCCGCGCGCGGCAGGTTGAAGCCGGGGTTGCCGACCAGGAAGCCGTCATACTGCTCGGGCATGCGCTCGGCGGCGACCATGGTGTGGCGCCCCCCGTTGGAGCAGCCGGCGATGTAGGAATAGTCCGGCTTCCTGCCGTAATGCGCGGAGATGATAGCCTTCGCGATTGGCGCCAGCGTGATGTCGGCCGAATAGCCGTAATCCCGGCGCGCCTGCGGATCGAGGCCGAAGGCGGAGCCGGACGCGAGCCCGCGCGGCTTGTTGGCGGGATCGTTGCCGGAGTGGCCGCTGTCCGACGACAGCACGGCAAAGCCGCGGGCCAGCGGCGTCGCACCGCCACTGACGAGACCGTCCGCCTTGTCGCCGAGCGCCGGCACCACGACGCCGTCGTTGCCGCCGTTGACCTGATGCAGGAAGCGGCCGTTCCAATTCTCCGGCAGCCGGATCTCGAACTGGATCGCATAGGCGTGGCCGTCAACGCCGGTGCGCTCATTGACCTTGCCGGAGAGGATGCAATGCCGCGGCAACCCGTCGGCGGCCTCCTGCAGCTTCGATCCCGTCAGGATCAGCCCGGCGACCTTCAGCGCCTCGGCCGTCACCTTGCTGCAGGCAACATCCTCGGCTCGCGCTGGCCCTCCGCCGGCTGCGCACGCGAGGCCTACCCCAGCCAAAAACAGCGCCCCGGTTCGGATCATGGATTCCCCCTGATGATGCTTCTCGTTGGGGGCAGTTAAACGCGGAGACCGTGCAATGTAAATCTCCGGCAGCGCGCGACGGCTTGCCAGTCAGTGCAATTGCCAGACCTCGAACGGCCGGTCGTAGCCGCGCACGGACACCGCGCCGTGGAAGACGGCGTCGCGCGCCCCGTCGCCGGCGGCCAGCCGCACCTCGCTCGAGATCAGGAGGCGCGAATCGAGCTCCTTGTTCAGCGCCTCGAGCCGGGAGGCGAAGTTCACGGTATCGCCAATGACGGTGTACTCCTTCCGCCGCGGCGACCCGATGCTGCCGGCAACGACTTCGCCGAGATGAACACCGATCCCGATCCGCAGCGGCCAGGACGACATCGCGTTGACGCGATCCATGGCGGCGACCATCTCGCGTGCCGCCGCGACGGCCTGCGCGGCCGCATCGCGCGACTCGAACGGCGCGCCGAACAGCGCCAGGAAGCCATCGCCGAGGAACTTGTTCACGATGCCGCCATGGCGCTCGAGAATCTCGACGAGAACAGCAAATGCGCCGTCGAGCCGGTCAACGACCTCCTGCGGCGTCTTCGACCGCGCCGCCGCGGTGAAGCCGCGGAAGTCGACGAACATCACCGCGACCTCGTGGATGTCGCGTGCCTCCGCCGTCCCCTCCTTCATCAGGCGCTCGACGACCTGGGGCGAGACGTGCTGGCCAAACAGATCCGTGACGCGGTCGCGCGCCGACGCGGCCTCGATGCTCGCCGCGAACTGGCGTCGCAGCTGCACGCTGACAGCACCAGCGAGCATCCCGCACAGCAGGATGATGAAGCTGCGCTCACCGTGATAGTAGATCTCCGGATTCTGGCTGAGATCGATCGAAGGCCGGTCGAACAGCGCCACCACCAGCAGCTCTACCGCGGCAACCAGACCGGTGAAGCTCGACAGCCAGAAATCGAGACGAAGCGTCGAGAGAACGATGAAGATGAAATAGACAAGTGGCGCGCCGAAGCCCAGTGCCTTGTCGTGACCGATGCCCTCGATCTGCAGAACGAGGACGAACGTTGGCAGCGAGGTCTCGACCAGCGCGCTGACATAGCGCCAGATCACCGGCACGTCACGGCCGTGGCGGATGTCCGACTTGATCCTGAACAGGATGAGAGTCTCGAAGCCGATGAAGACCACGATGATCGCGTAGACGTAGAGGACCCCGATCCGGCTCGGCCATATCCACTCCGAGATCTTGGGTTCGAAGGTTTCGACCAGCACCGATATCACGAGAAACAGCGCCGCAGTGCTGATCAGCACCCTCACGCGCAACAGCTCGGTGTTCAACGTCTGGCGCATCAGCGCCTGGTTGAACGTAGCCGACGCCGCCGGCTCCGCGCCGGCCTGCCCTTCCCACGAGATCGTCATCCTGCCCCAGCCGTCTTCTGAGCCCGGCCGCCATTGTGCCTCAATCGAGGGTGCGGCGGAAGCGCAAGACGGCGACCGTCATGGCGAACAGCATGAGGCCGAACAGGGCGATCGTGTCATGCTGCAGGTTCTGGAGCGTCGAGCCCTTGAGCATGATGGCGCGCACGATGCGCAGATAGTGCGTCAGCGGCAGGCATTCACCGAGCACCTGCGCCCATTGCGGCATGCCGAGAAACGGGAACATGAATCCCGACAACAGGATGCTAGGCAGGAAGAACATCATCGACAGCTGCATCGCCTGCAATTGGTTCTGCGCCAGCGTCGAGAAGGTGTAGCCGATCGAGAGGTTGGTCGCGATGAACAGCGTCGACAGCAGCGCCAGCAGCAATAAGCTGCCCATGATGGGAACGCCGAACAGCAGCACGCCGATGCCGATGATGATCGTCGCCTGCAGGAAGCCGACCATCACATAGGGGATGATCTTGCCGAGCATGACCTCGACCGGCTTGATCGGCATCGACAGCAGGCTTTCCATCGTGCCGCGCTCGATCTCGCGCGTCACCGAGAGCGCGGTGAAGATCAGCATGGTCATGGTCAGGATGGTGCCGACCAGGCCCGGCACGATGTTGAGCCGCGACGAGGCCGCCGGATTGTAACGGGCATGGGCCCTGATTTCGAACGGCGTGGTGACGGGATTGCCGGTGTAGAGATCATGCGCCAGCGCGGTCTGCACGATCATGCCGAGCGAGGACAGTGCCGAGGACGCCGCGACCGGATCGGTCGCGTCGGCCGCGACGAGCAAGGCCGGCCGGTCGCCGCGGCGGACCGCGCGCTCGAAGCCGCGGGGGATCTCGACGCCGAACAGGACCTTGCCGGACAGCAGGAGATCGTCGAACTCAGCGACGCTGCTGACTTCCCGGGTGAAACGGAAATAGGCGGTGTTCTCCATCGCCTTCAGGATCGAGCGGCCGAGGTCGCTGTCCTCCTGCAGCAGCACCGCCGCCGGCAGATGATGCGGCGTGGTGTTGATGGCGTAGCCGAACAGCATCAACTGCATCACCGGGATCATCACGATCATCGCAAACGAGACCCGATCGCGCTTGAGCTGGATGAACTCCTTGACGAGCATCGCATAGGTGCGCCGCCAGAAGCCGAAGCGCGGCTCGGAAGACGTGGGATGGACGGCCGCATCGCTCATTGGAAGTTGTCCCGCGAACGGTTCATCAGGTCGATGAAGACGTCCTCGAGCGAGGGCGCGGCGGGCTGCCAGTGCAGGTCAGCCTTGTCGCGCCAGGACGCGATCGCCGCGTCCAGCGCGTTGCGGTCGCGGCCGGACACGTGCAGGCTGGTGCCGAACGGCGCCACCATGTCGACACCCGGCTTGCCGGTGAGGTCAGCCGTGAGCTCGCGCAGATCGTCGCCGCTTACCGTGTAGGTCGTGAGCGCCGATTGCGCGATCACCTCGGCGACGGTGCCGTGCGCCAGCAGATGACCATAGGCGATGTAGGCAATCTCGTGACAGCGCTCGGCCTCATCCATGTAGTGGGTCGAGACGAGCACGGTCAGCCCTTCGCTGGCGAGCGCATGAATCTCGTTCCAGAAATCGCGCCGCGCCTTGGGATCGACGCCGGCAGTGGGCTCGTCGAGCAGCAGCAGTTGCGGGCTCGGCAGGGTGCAAGCCCCGAGCGCCAGCCGCTGCTTCCAGCCGCCCGACAACTCGCCGGCGAGCTGCCGCTCGCGGCCGGCAAGCCCGAGCCGCTGCACCATGTCGCGCGCGGCCCGGCGCGGATCGGACATGCCATAGAGGCGCGCCACGAATTCGAGGTTCTCCCGCACCGAGAGGTCCTGATAGAGGCTGAAGCGCTGCGTCATGTAGCCCACCCGGCGCTTGATCTTGTCAGCGTCGCGCCGGATGTCGAAGCCGAGGCAGGTGCCCTCGCCGCCGTCGGGTGTCAGCAGGCCGCACAGCATCCGGATGGTCGTGGTCTTGCCCGAGCCGTTCGGGCCGAGAAAGCCGTAGATCGAGCCGCGCTTCACCTGCATCGACAGATCATGCACGACCTCGCGGCCGTCGAAGGACTTGGTCAGTCCCTGGACGTCGATCGCGATCTCGGCCGGTCCCGCCCCGTTCATTGCTTGTCCGCCACCGGAGTCTTCCGATCGGGAGTCTTGAGGTTTGGATAGATGCTGACCGGCTGGCCGACGCGCAGCGCGTCCGGCCGCGAGGGCCGCGCCTGGATCAGATAGACGAGCTTGTTGCGCTCATCGAGGCTGTAGATCACCGGCGGCGTGTATTCCGCCGAGGTCGCGAGGAAATAGATTCTGGCGGTCAGATCATCAGCGCAATTGTCACAGGTGACGCGGACCTCGTCGCCGATGGCGAGTTTCGGCAGATCAGGCTCGGGCACGTAGAAACGCAGCTTCATGTTGCCCGGCGGCATGATCGATAGCACCGGCCGCTGCGCCGCGACCATCTCGCCCTCGCGGAAGTAGATCTGCTGGACGGTCCCCGCGACGGGCGCCACACCTTTGCGCCTTGCCAGCCGCGTCTGTGAGGTCACGAGATGGGCCTCGGCGACGCGCAGCGCCGAAACGGCGGAGTCGAGCGTCGCCTGCGTCCCCGCGCCCGTCTTGCTCAAGGCGGCGGCGCGGTCATAGGTCTGCTGCGCATTGGCCAGCGTCGCCTTGGTCTGGTTGAGATCGGCCTGCTGCAGATCGTCGTCGACCGAATAGAGCGGATCGCCGATCTTGACCACGTCCCCCTCATGCACGTTGAGCTTCGTGATCCGGCCCGCTTCGTCCGGGCTGACGAAGATCATGTCCGCCTCGACCCAGCCCTGATAGCCGGGATCGCGCGTCTCCTTGCAACCGTTGAACGTGAAGGCCGTGACCAGCACGGCGAGGCAGTGCAGCAGACTCATGTCGGCCTCCTCGCGCCAAAGATCAGATCGAGATGCGTCTGCAGCATCGCTTCCGCATCGAGCGGCGCATGACGCTCGAACAGGCTCTTCCAGATCACCGCGACCATCATCGGCGCGATCATCAGTTGCGGATGTTGCGCCAGCTTGGGCTCGCGGATCTCGCCGCGCGTGATCGCCAACTGGATCAGCGCACGCATGGCCGCGAGACCGCGGGAGACGACCTCGCGATAGTAGAAATCGGCAATGGACGGAAAGCGCGGCCCTTCCGCGATGATGAGCCGGACGAGATCGGCCCGCCGGGTGCCGGCGATTTCCTGCAGGAACATGCGCGCCAACGCCTCGACCATGTCGCGCACCGAGCCGCCGGCCGGCGGCGGCGCCGCAAGACGGCCGACGAAGGGCACGATCGCGGTCCGGATCAATTCCTCGAACATCGATTCCTTGTCCTTGAAGTGCAGATAGATCGTCCCCTTGGCGACCCCTGCCCGCTTGGCGACGTCGTCCAGCCGGGTCGCCGCGAAGCCTCGGGCGATGAACTCGTCCATCGCCGCCTGCACGATCGCCGCGCGGCGCTCGGCGGAGCGATCCGCCCGGCGCGAGGCGCCGGCTGCCGCCGGCTTGACGGGCTCAACTCTGCGCTCGGACAATTTCGACGGCTTCGACATTGAACAATTATGACTGACTAGTCAGTCATTGTAAAGAGGCCCCGAGAAGGCTGAGCCGTCGGCGCGGGTCAGGAGCCCGACCCGACCGCGCGCGGCCCCTCATCAGACGAAGTCAGCGCGATCACGCGCAGGACCTGATGTAAGGCCGATTGATCTCCCAAAGCTCGTCCACGATCTGGCGCGCGGCGGCGGCCGAGTTGACGACGGGATCGATGAGGAGCGCCTGCAAGGCGAGATCCTTGGACGCCGTCATGGCCGCCTGCACCGCCAGTTGCTGAACCTGAACCTGGACCGACATCAGCTTGGCGACGGCATCTGGAAGCGGGCCCAGCGAAACCGGATGGATGCCGACGCGATCCGCGACAACGGGCACTTCGACAGCGGCCTCAGCAGCCAGGTTGGGAATGACGTGACGGTTCAGAACGACGCCGGACTCGATGACCTGCTTGCGATCGTGCAGCACCGAACCGATCACGGTGACCGCGCGCTCTCCGGATGGCATTCGCCACCAGTCCGGCATGCCGGCTTTGCCCGCCAGGATCTCGTCGATCTGCCGAATCAGCTTGGCCCGCTCCGCCTCGTCCCACGCAAAGTCGTACCCGCTCTCGCCCGCTTCCCAGCCATACGCGAGATACTCGCCGACATGGCTGTCGCCGCAGCCCAGCCAGAAGCCGAAGTCGCGCAACAGCGCCCGCGTCAGCGGCGCGACCTTGGGGTCGTGGCTCCCGGCCTTTTCGCGAAGCAGTGGATAGAGATCGGCCCCGGTGTCGCGATCCCGGATCTGCACGAGGCATTGGAAATGATTGAGCCCGGCGCCCCACACGTCCACGCGCTCCTCGGCGAGTCCCAGAATGGAGGCCACCTGGCTGCGCGCGATGAAGATGCCATGGCACAGGCCGATATGCGCGACGCGGCTGTGAAGCCCGAGCGCGAGGATGATGCGGCTCTCGGGATTGGAGAAGTTGATGAACAGCGCGTCCGGACAGCGCCGCTCCATCTCGCGCACGAAGTCGAAGACGACCGGCAGGGTACGGAGCGTGAAGAACAATCCACCAGGCCCGCCATTCTCACCCAGCGTGTGTCGGATGCCGTATTTGCGCGGCACCTCGAAATCGAGCTTCCACAGGCGGTTGCGGTCGATCGCGGTGGCATGGATCACGAAGCCGGCGCCGTCGAGCGCCGCGCGCCAATCCGTGGTCGCCTCGATCTTGAGGCCGGCGCCGGAGAGGTCGTTGAGCAGCCGGGCGAGTGCTTCCGACCGGGCAAGCCGGACCGGATCGCGGCCGATCAGCACGAGCGTCGAGCCGGCGAGATCATGCGTCGAGAACAGGTCTCGGAAAACGCTGAGTCCGAAGGACGCGCTGCTCGCGCCGAGGAAGACGATCTTGGTGACGGCTGCCATGAACAATTTGTGCCAGCGCCGCGCGTCCCCCTTCCTGATCCAGATCAAACCGCCGCGAAGTGTTCGGCGCGGCGGCGCACCAATCGGTCATGCTGATCAGCCGAAGTCGAGCACCACGCGACCGTCGATCTTGCCGGCCTTCATGCGGTCGAAGACGGTGTTGATCTCCGACAACGGCGCCGTGGTCACCTCGGCCGTCACCTTGCCGTCCGCGGCAAACGCAATGGCTTCGTCGAGGTCACGCCTGGTGCCGACGATCGAGCCGCGCACGGTGATGCGCTTCAGCACGACATCGAAGATCGGCGTCGGGAATTCGCCCGGCGGCAAGCCGACAAGGCTGACCGTCCCCTTGCGGCGGACCATGTGCAGCGCCTGGGCAAAAGCCGGCGTCGACACCGCGGTGACCAGCACGCCATGAGCGCCGCCGCCGGTGATCCGGATCACCTGCTCCACGGCATCCTTGTCGAGCGCGTTGACGGCATGTTCGGCGCCCGCCTCCAGCGCGAGTTTCAGCTTGTCATCGGCGATATCGAGACCGATCGCCTTCAGCCCCATCGCCTTCGCGTACTGGATGGCGACATGACCGAGGCCACCGACGCCGGAGACCACCACCCACTCGCCGGGCCGCGTGTCGGTCTCCTTCAAGCCCTTGTAGGTGGTGACGCCGGCGCAGAGGATCGGGGCGATCCTGGCGAAGTCCACATTGGCCGGCAGACGCGCGGCGAACGCCGCGGACGCGATCACGTATTCGGCAAAGCCGCCATTCACGCTGTAGCCGGTGTTGTGCTGGTGCTCGCACAGTGTCTCCCAGCCGGTCTCGCAATACTCGCAGCGCAGGCAGGCATCGTGCAGCCAAGCCACGCCCACGGCGTCGCCGACCTTGAAGTCGGTGACCCCTGGCCCGAGCGCCGCGACGATGCCGGCCGCCTCGTGACCCGGGATGAACGGCGGCACCGGCTTCACCGGCCAATCGCCGGAGGCGGCGTGAAGATCGGTGTGGCAGACGCCGCAGGCCTTCACCCTGACCAGAATCTCGCCGGGTCCCGGCGCAGGAATTGGAACGTCCTCGATGACCAGCGGCTTGCCAAAGGCTTTGACGACGGCGGCTTTCATGGTCTGCATCTGTCTGCTCCTCATGTCGCGGCGCAAACTAACGACGTCGGAGTCGTCCGGTCTTGATCGGCGTCAAGCCGCGCCGCCGCATGAAGTAACAGTTTGATGACAGCGCAATGCGCCCGTTTCTGTCAGGCGTGAAATTTGAGTCCGTCGACGACCTTGTCGACCACCTTGCGCTCGGCACGAAACGCCAGTCCCACCAGATTGAGATCGGTGCGCGCCACCGCCTTCACGGCATCGCGGTTGGCCTCGTCATGCGTGGTCTTGAACATGTCCTCGGTGTAGAGCGCAGGCTTCACGCTGCGCGACAGCGCCCGATCCAGGGCACGCGCCAGCGCGGCACGATCCGGCGCGCCGTAGATCAGGATCGGCTGCCCGATCAACGCGTGATACAGGGTTGCCGAGCCGTCCTCATAAGGTGCGCCAATGCATTCGGGAAATGCGGCGGCGATGCCACTGGAAAGAAACGCCGCGACGTTGAGCTTCTGCCAGGCCTCGAGATCGTTGCGGATGATCAGCGCGATCTTGGTGTCGAATTGCATGTCACTTCCGGGGTTCGATGTCATCGAACGCCGAGAATAGCCGAGCCGTTCTCGGGGTGAAGCATCGAAATGAAAGCGGACGTGGAACCCCGGCAGCCGAGCCGTTGAGATCATCAGACTTGAATCAACCCTTGGCGTCGCAGACCCAGGCGCGGATGACGCATTCCTTGCCGCCATATTTGTAGCATTCCCGGGTCGCCTCGTTGAGTGAGGTCGAGATCGTCGGCCGAACAGCATAGCCGTGGGCGCCGCAGGGATTGGTGAGATCGACCGCGAACGCGGCGCAGGCCTTCTTCATCGTCACCGCGGTGCAGTCGCCCTTGCACTGCTTGAGCGCGGCGGCCTTGGCGAGATGCTCCGCCGGATAGTCGAACGCCTGGCCGTAGGCGGCGCACTGGCCCATGGCGAAGGCGCCGGCGGCGTGGGCCGGGCTGATGGCGCTGGTGCTCGCGATGCGCGCGGCAGCAACGATCACGGTCAGTCCAAATGCAAACAGCGCGAAACGTCGCGCAGCGGTCGAAATGATCACTCTCTCCTCCCCCGAGGCCCAATGTCGGCAAATCTAGCCGGGGGTCGTTGAGACTTGGTGAATGGGAGGTTGAGGGCGGGCTACGTGGGCTCAGCCACGCCGCGCGGCTTCCAGCGCCTGCGGCGTGTCGATGTCGAGAAACGCACTGTCACCATCGACCGGCACCTCGGCGACGGCCTCGGTGTGCTTGGCGATCAGGTGCCGCGCGCCGACGTCGCCGTCCAGCGTCATCAGCTCGGCGAAGAAGCGGCGCGACCACAGCACGGGGTTGCCGCGGCGTCCCTCGGACACGGGCACCACGATCAAATTGCCGCGATCAGGCGCGAACGTGCCGATCAGACGGTCGAGCAGATCCGAGGACACCATCGGCATGTCGCCGAGGCACACGACCGCGCCATCGACGCCCTCAGGCACCGCGGCAATGCCTGATTTAACCGAGCTGGCGAGCCCGCCGGCGAAATCGGGATTGCGGACGAAGCGGACCTTCAGGTCGGACAGCGCCTGTTCGACCAGCTCGGCCTGATGACCGGTGACGACGATGACTTCGCAGGCCCTGGAGGCCAGCGCCTGCTCGGTGACCGTCCGCACCAGCTTCTTGCCGTCGAGCTCGGCCAGCAGCTTGTTCGGTCCGCCCATCCGGGTCGAGCGTCCGGCGGCAAGCACGACCGCGGCGACCTTGCGTTCGCCCTCGGCCTCCGGCTTGGCACGCGGCTGCGGCCGCGTCACGATTTCCATCAGCAGGCCGCCGACGCCCATCGCGGTCAGCTCGGCGCGGGTGACCTTGATGCCGGCGAGCAGCCGCATCAGCACCCAGTCGAAACCGTTCTCGGCCGGCGAGCGGGCGCAACCGGGCGCGCCGAGCACCGGCACACCGCCGGCATTGCCGATCAAGAGCAGATTGCCGGGATCGACCGGCATGCCGAAATGCTCGATGGCCCCGCCGATGCCGGTGATCGCGGCGGGAATGACGTCGCGGCGGTCGGCGATCGCGGACGCGCCGAACACGATGACGAGCTCGGCGCCCAGCGCCAGCAGCTCCCTGATCGCAGCCGCCAGCGCGGCCTGCTCATGCGGCACGCGGCGCTCGGCGATGATGGTGGCGCCGGCCGGTGCGAGCCGCTCTGCGGTGACGCGCAGCGTCTTGTCGATGACCTTGGGCGCGAGCCCAGGAAGAAGCGTCGAGACCACGCCGACGCGCTTGATCACATAGGAGGCGATGCTGAGCGCGCCCCTGCCCGCCGCAGCGACGGCGGCATCTCGCAGGCGGCCTTCGACGCCGAACGGGATCAGCTTGACGGTGCCGACCATCTCGCCTTCGACCACCGGCTTGAACGCCGGCAGGGTCGCAAAGGTGATGGCCTCGTCGACGCCGTTGATGCGCTCGACCGCGGCGCGGTCGATCATCAGCACGCCGGGCTGCGCCGCGAACAGATTGGCGCGCCCGGTGAAGGCGCGATCGACGTGAATGCCCGCGCCGGCGACGACCTTGGCGACATCGGCGGCCGCCTCGTCCTCAGAGACGTCGCCGGCCTCGAGCCGGACGACGACGATCTCCTTGACCTCTTCCCGGGCCAGCGCCTCGACCTCCGCGGGACCGATCAGCGTGCCCTTCTTCAGCACCAATGATCCCTTGCGCAGGGTGTGCACCGTCACCCCGCCGATCGCATCGGCCGGACTGGCAGGACCGAACTTCATGCCGCCTGCTCTTTCTCCTTGGCCGGCAACCGCAACGTGGCGGTGATCTGGGCCATGATCGAGACCGCGATCTCCGACGGCGACACCGCGCCGATGGCGAGCCCGATCGGCGCATGGATGCGGGCGATGTCGGCGTCGCTGGCGCCCTGCGCCCGTAGCCGATCATGACGCTTGGCATGCGTCTTCCGCGAGCCGAGCGCGCCGATGTAGAAGCAGTCGCGCGAGAACGCGTGCAGCAGCGCCGGATCGTCGATCTTGGGATCATGCGTCAGCGCGACGAAGGCCGTGTAGTGATCGACGTTGAGCGGCGGCAGCGCCACGTCGGGCCATTCCGCGATCAGCGGCACGTCGGGGAAGCGTTCGGGGCTGGCGAAGGCCGTGCGCGGATCGACGACGGTGACGTCATAGCCCAGCGACTTGGCGATCGGCGCCAACGCCTGGCTGATATGGACGGCGCCGATGATCACGAGCCTGGCCGTCGGGGCGTAGACGTTGAGGAACAGCCGCTTCCCGTCCACCTCGACCATGCCGCTCTTGCCCATGCGCAGATGCGTCGACAGCTCGTTGCGCAGCGGGTCAGTCGCGATGGCGGCGGCCTTGACCAGGCGCTGCGCGCCGGACGCGACGTCGGTGACGAGAATGGCCGGGCGACGCGCGGCACGCTCGGCGTTCAGTTCTGCCAGCGTTGCAAGTTGCATCGGTCAGCCCACTTTCTCGACGAACACGCGGATGGTGCCGCCGCAGGACAGCCCGACGTTCCAGGCGGTCTCGTCGGCGACGCCGAACTCAAGCATCTTCGGCTGGCCGCTGGAGATCACGTCCAGCGCCTCGGTGACGACCGCGCCCTCGACGCAGCCGCCGGACACCGAGCCCAGGAAGGTGCCCTCGTCGTTGATCACGAGGTTGGAGCCGACCGGGCGCGGGGCCGAGCCCCAGGTTTCGACCACGGTGGCGAGCGCCACGCCGTGACCGGATTTGTGCCAGTCCTCGGCGGCCCTGAGGATGTCTTCGTCGCGATTGAGCATGGTCATCTCCCTCTCAGGCGGCGGGCCGGATCGCGCTGCGCTGATGCGGCGGCAGCGGCGACGACAGCGCCGAGATCAGCGTCTCGATCGAGGTCAAGTTATGCACCGGGCGGAATTCGTCAACGTGGGGCAGCATGGTTTTGATGCCCTGCGCCTTCGCCTCGAAGCCGGAATAGCGCAGCAGCGGGTTGAGCCAGATCAGCCGCCGGCAGGAGCGGTGCAGCCGGTCCATCTCGAAGGCGAGCTTGCTGTCGGCCTCGCGCTCCAGCCCGTCGGAGATCAAGAGCACGATGGCGCCCTGCCCGAGCACGCGCCGCGCCCACTGCTTGTTGAAGGTCTGCAGCGAGGTGGCGATCCTTGTGCCGCCGGCCCAGTCCTCGACATTCGCCGAGCAGCTCGCCAGCGCCTCGTCGGGATCGCGCTGGCGCAGCGCCCGCGTCACGTTGGTCAGCCTCGTGCCGAACAGGAACACCGAGACCCGCTTGCGCGCATCGGTGATGGCGTGGAGGAAGTGCAGGAACAGGCGGGTGTACTCGCTCATCGACCCGGAGATGTCGAGCAGCGCCACGATCGGCGCCGGCTTCTCGATCCGCCCCAGGCGATGGAAATTGATGATCTCGCCCTCGGTGCGCAGCGCCTGGCGCAGGGTCTTGCGCATGTCGATGCGGTGGCCGCGCGGATCGGTGGTGTGGCGGCGCGTCTTCAGCTCGGCCTGCGGCAGCCGCATCTTGGCGATCGCCCTGGTGACGTCGGCGATCTCCGCCGCGCTCATCTGCGCAAAGTCCTTCTTCTGCAGCACCTCGCGGTCGGACACCGAGAGCCGCAGGTCCTGCTCCTGCGCCTGCGGCTCCTCATGCATCTGCGGCTGCGACATCGCCTCCTGGACGCGGCGCGAGGCCGGCGGCGGCTTCTTCTTGGCGTGGTCCGGCAGCGGCACCGAATCGAGCATCGACTTCCATTCCTCGGCGGGACGGAAGAACAGGTCGAAGGCCTGGGCGAAGATCAGCGCGTGCTCGTGGCGCTTGACGAAGATCGATTCGAGCGTGGCGAAGACATCCGGCCGCTTGCCGATGTCGATGACCTCGAGCGCGGTCATGGCATCGATGACGGCGCCGGGCCCGACGGGCAGGCCCGCGGCGCGCAGCGCCCGCGCAAAGCCAGCGATGTTGTCGGCGATGCCGCCGGTCGGCGGCGCGAGGTGATTGATGCTGGTGGGCATGGCTCCATCCCCTCGTCATTCCGGGACATGCGAAGCACGGGCCCGGAATCCATAACCACGATCGTGAGTATGGATTCCGGGCTCGCCCTCCGGGCGCCCCGGAATGACGACCGTTGTTGTTGCGCGACCCCGCCTCAAGTCTCGCTGGTCGCGTCCTTGATCACCTTCTGCAACGCATCGCCCTGCATGCGGGCGATGTCGTCCTGATACTTCAACAGCGCGCCCAGCGTGTCGCCGACGACCTCGGCGTTCAGCGAGCGCGCATCGAGCTCGGTCAATGCGGTCGCCCAGTCGAGCGTCTCGGCGACCCCCGGCGACTTGTAGAAGTCCTGGTCGCGCAGCGCCTGGACGAAGCGCACGATCTGCTGCGACAGCCGCTGCGAGATGCCGGGCAGCCGGGTCTTGACGATGGCGAGCTCGCGCTCGGCGGAGGGATAATCGACCCAGTGATACAGGCAGCGCCGCTTCAGCGCGTCATGGATCTCGCGGGTCCGGTTCGAGGTGATGATGACGATCGGCGGATGCGGCGCCTTGACGGTGCCGAACTCCGGGATCGTGACCTGGAAGTCGGAGAGGATCTCGAGCAGATAGGCCTCGAACGCCTCGTCGGCGCGGTCGAGCTCGTCAATGAGCAGAACCGGCGCGCCGGCGACATCCGGCTCCAGCGCCTGCAGCAGCGGGCGCTTGATCAGGTAGCGGTCGGCGAAGATGTCCGACGTCAATTGATCGCGGTCGACCTCGCCGCCCGCTTCCGCCAGCCGGATCGCGATCATCTGCGCCGCTGAATTCCATTCGTAGACGGCGGAGGCGACGTCGAGACCCTCGTAGCACTGCAGTCGGATCAGCTTGCGACCGAGCGCCGCCGAAAGGACCTTGGCGATCTCGGTCTTGCCGACGCCGGCCTCGCCTTCAAGGAACAGCGGCCGGCCCATGCGCAGCGACAGATAGGTCACCGTCGCCAGCGATCGCTCGGCCAGATAGCCGCGCGAGGACAACAATTCGAGCATCGCGTCGACCGATGCTGGCAGGGCCGGAGCACTCATGGGCGAGACCGCTTCCTTCTTCACGCGTCCGTCACGAAGCCGGAGCCTCGGGTTCGGCGGCTCCCTCCGACGCGGTTGAGGCCTTGGCGCCGGTATTGGCCGCATCGACCGCACGGCGCGCCAGCACGCCGATCAGATGGGCACGATATTCGGCGCTGCCGTGAATGTCGCTGTTGAGGCCTTCGGCCGAGACCGGAATGCCTTCCAGCACCTTCGGCGAAAACCGCTTCTGCAGCGCCTCCTCGAAGGCGGTGACGCGGAACACGCCGTTGCCGCCGGCCCCGGTCACGGCGACCCGCACGTCCGACGGACGGCGCGCGACGAACACGCCGACCAGCGCGTAGCGCGAGGCCTGGTTGCGGAACTTCACATAGGCCGCCTTCTTCGCCAGCGGAAAGCTCACCTTGGTGATGATTTCGTCGGGCTCCAGCGCGGTCGTGAACAGCCCGAGGAAGAACTCCTCGGCCTTGAGCTTGCGCTTGTTGGTGACGATGGTGGCGCCGAGCGCGAGGCATGCCGCCGGATAGTCCGCGGTCGGATCGTTGTTGGCGATCGAGCCGCCGATGGTGCCGCGATGGCGCACCGCGGGATCGCCGATCAGGCTCGCCAGATGTGCCAGCGCAGGAATCGCCTCGCCGACGGTGGCGGAGTTGGCGACGTCGGCGTGACGCGCCATCGCGCCAATCACGAGGTTGCGGCCCTTCACCTCGATCGTATCGAGCCCCTCGACATGGGAGAGATCGACCAGATGCGGGGGGCTTGCGAGCCGCTGCTTCATGACCGGCACCAGCGTGTGGCCGCCGGCGACCAGCTTGGCGTCTTCGTTCTTGGTGAGGAGATTGGCGGCCTGGCGCACGGTCGCCGGCCGATGATATTTGAATTCGTACATGGGGAAATGTCCTGTGCGCAGCGGGCGGACTAAGGCGAGGTCAGACGTTTAGGCGAGGTCCGATTTGGCCATCGCCTTGGCGCCGGCGGCGATCGATTGCACGATGTTCTGATAGCCGGTGCAGCGGCAGAGATTGCCCTCCAGCTCCTCGCGGATGGTCTCTTCGCTGAGCTCATGTCCCTTGCGATGGACGAGATCGACCGCGGTCATGATCATGCCGGGCGTGCAGAAGCCGCATTGCAGGCCATGGTGCTCGCGAAACGCTTCCTGCATCGGATGCAGCGGCGCGCCGTCGGCGGCGAGCCCCTCGATCGTCCTGACCTCATGACCATCGGCCATGACGGCCAAGGTCGTGCAGGACTTGACCGCCTTGCCATCCAGATGGACGACGCAGGCGCCGCATTGCGACGTGTCGCAGCCGACATGGGTGCCGGTGAGGCGCAGATTCTCGCGCAGGAACTGCACCAGCAGCGTCCGCGGATCGACGTTCGCCGTGACGGGATTACCGTTCACAATCATGGAAATCTTGGCCATTCAGGACTCTCTATTATCCGCGCCACAGCGTTGCACTGCAGCGCAGCCCAGCAAAATCAGTCGAAAACCATCATATGGGCGCTCCCGGCGGCGGGCAACCTCGCCCCCGGCCGCGCATGGGTCGGTTGCGATCAGCCTTGAACCGCCTTGGCGAAGTTGGCGAAGAACTCGTCGGCGAGTTTCTTGGCGGTGCCGTTGATCAGCCGCTGGCCGAGCTGCGCCAGCTTGCCACCGATCTGCGCTTCGACATTGTAGGTCAGCAGCGTGCCGCCGTCCTTGTCCGCCAGCGCAACGACCGCGCCACCCTTGGCGAATCCGGCGACACCGCCCTCGCCTTCGCCTGAGATCTTGTAGCCGTTCGGCGGATCGAGATCGCTCAAGGTCACCTTGCCCTTGAAGCGCGCGGAGACCGGTCCGACCTTCATCTTGGCGACGGCGCGGAGGCCGCCATCCTCGGTCCTCTCCAGCTCCTCGCAGCCGGGAATGCAGGTCTTGAGCACCTCCGGATCATTCAGCTTGTCCCAGACCTGCTCTCGCGAAGCGGCCAGCTGGACCTCGCCCGTCATCGTCATTGCCATGTGCATCTCCCCCCGATTGGCGCGGTTAGAGGCATTCAAGTAAAGCACCGAACGCCCAAAAGGAAGGGCGGGCAGCGCCCGGAAGCGTTGCAGAAAAGCCGGAGCACCGCAGCATTCCGGACCTCGTCACCGTCGGGTTTTGATTGGCAGACGGCGGCGGCGGTGCTTAGTTCGCCATCAAATCTGCACGATTCCTCCGGCGGCGCGACCGCCTGCGACAAGGATTCCGCCCATGCCGATGATCGATGCCGACGGCTGTCTGTTGAATGTCACCGTCGAGGGCCGCGACGGCGGGCCGACCCTGATGCTGTCGAACTCGCTCGGCTCGACCCTGCAGATGTGGGAGCCGCAGATGCGCGCCTTCACGCAGGTGTTCCGCGTGATCCGCTATGACCGGCGCGGTCATGGCAAATCGCAAGTGCCGCCCGGGCCCTACTCGATCGAGCGATTCGGCCGCGATGCGCTGGCGATTCTCGATGACCTCAACATCGAGAAGGTGCACTGGTGCGGCGTGTCGATGGGCGGCATGGTCGGGCAGTGGCTCGCCGCCCATGCCCCTGAACGCGTCGGCAAGCTCGTGCTCGCCAACACCACCTGCTACTACCCCGATCCGGCAATCTGGGACGCCCGCATCAAGGCGGTCGAGGACAGCGGACTCGCTGGAATCGCCGACACCGTCATCGCCGGCTGGCTGACACAGGAGTTTCGCGATCACAATCCTGATGTCGCCGATCGGATGAAGGCGATGCTCGTGGCCACGCCCGTCGAGGGCTATCTTGCCTGCTGCGCGGCACTGCGCGCCTTGGATCTGCGCGAGGATCTGCCGGCCATCAAGAGCCCTACCCTCGTCGTGGCCGGCCGCTACGACAAGTCGACGCCGATCGCGATGGCGGAAGCGACCCGCAGCCGGATCGCCGGCGCCAGCATGACCATCGTCGATGCCGCGCACATCTCGAATGTCGAAGCGGCAGGCCAGTTCAACGATGCCGTGCTGGGCTTTCTGACCCAGCGCTGATGCACCGCGACGGATCGGGGCGTCATGCCTGCTGCGGCGACGGCGTCGCCGTGGGCTCCATCATCTTCGGCGGAGCGGATGCGGAGGACGGCGAGGCCTGCGTCGACGGCTTCTCCACGAGCATGACGATGGCCGTGCCGAGCAGCATCAGGAGTTCCGTGGCATGCAGACGCAACGCCTGGGGCTCCCCGACTTTGGCGGCCATGATCATGCTGAAGAAGGCGAGCATGCTGCCGAAGCCGAGCCCGATCGACAGCGCCTCGACATAGCCGGCCACCTTTCGCACCCGCGGAACCAGGATCAGCACCAGGAACATCGCGAAGAAGCCTGCGACCGTCAGTCGCGCCAGCGCAAGCAGCCAGGCGGCACGGACCGTCTCGATGCCCGACAGCTGCAGATGGTCGCTGATGAACAGCGCCACCGCGATATTCGGCCGCGCGAACAACCCCTGGATCGGCGAAACCATGATCTGAAACGCGATGATGGTCCAGGCGGGCACGAAATAGAGCGCCAGCAGCACACCGTTGACGCAGCTGAGCCGCCAATTCCTGATCACGCAATCCTTGATCATGTCACGCCCACCTTTGCATCCCACAAACCGCCCGTCCGGCCGATTTCCAGACGAGCTAACGCCCGGCAAACCCGCACGGCAATTTAAACCATTTGTTTACCTTAACAGGGGGCGACGGGCGCGAGAGTCCACCGTCCAATCGCCGTGGAGACGGTGCTGATGACCTCGCCGGTCAGGCCTCGAATATCCGCGTGACAGCGGCCTTTCCGGCCATCGACGCGTCCTCGAACATCTGCATCGCATCGAACATTGCGCCCGCTCGGTCTTCACCCCCGCGATGCGGCTCCTCCGGCGAAGGACCGCCGTCGCCGACGCCTGCATCAGGGCACGATCGATGCGCCGGCAGCCCGATCGCGGCAACAGCCGCTGATATCGCCCAGGCGCCTCGCAATTCTGTGCCGCCCCATCGGTGTTCTTGACTAGCGTCAAAGTAGCCGGACAATTAAATACTATCTTAAAACGAGCGCCACTGCGTTTCGCACAGCGGGATGGTGATGCGGCAGGCAGCTGCCGAGCGGGAGTACCGCATGAGAGTAGCTCGGATCTTCGTCGGCATCCTCCTGCTCGCCGGCGGCCTTTACATCCTGATCGGCGAGCATTTCGCGGGAACTTCAGGCGACGCGACCGTCAATGCCCGGCTGTACGTCGTGCGCGCGCCGATCGAAGGCCGCGTGACGCTGGGGGTGAGCAATATCGGCGCCAGGGTCAATGCCGGGGAACTCATGGCCGAGATCGTCGATGACCGATTCGACACCACGCGCCTGCTCAATCTCGAGCGCGAACGTGACGAGCAGAAGATCGCGCTCAAGCGGGTTCCAGCGCAGCGTTCGGCGCTCGAGCAGGCCCGGGCCGCCTTCGCGACCCAGTCGGCCAACTACAAGACCGGCCGCGTCCGGCAGATCGCGGCACGCATCGCCGAGGCAAAGGCGGCGGAAGATGCCGCGGCCGCCCGGCTGAAGCTCGCGGATCTCACCTTCACGCGGGCCAACGAGCTGAAGGAACGCGGGGTCCAGACGATTGCCAGCCTCGACCAGGCCAGCGTGTCGCTCGACATCGCCAAGCAGGATGTCGAAAGCGCGAAGCAGCGCACCAACTATTTCGAGACCGAGCTGGGCTCCGCGCAATCGGGGGTCTTCATCGGCGACTCCTACAATGACGTGCCGTTCTCGATGCAGCGCATCCACGAGCTCGACCTGCGTCTCGCCGAACTTGCCGTGGACGAGCAGCAGATCCAATCCCGCCAGCTCCAGTACGAGCAGCAGATCAACGCCGAGCGCGTCCGGATCAATCGACTGACCTCGGCGACGCTGAGGGCCCGCGTGCCGGGCATGGCTTGGGACTTCCTCGTCGACGATGGCGAGTATGCCCGTCGAGGTCAGGATCTCGTCAAGCTGGTGGACTGCAACAGTCTCGTGGTGACCGCGAGCGTTCCCGAAAGGCTCTACGACAGCCTGTCGATCGGTGTCCCGGTGCAGTTCCGTCTGTTCGGCGACGACCGGATATTCGATGGAACGGTGACACGTCTCGGCGGCTCGGGCGCCTCGCAGCTCTACGCCAATCTCGCCGTCGGCCCGACGCCGCAGCACTTGCAGCGCTTCGACGTCACCGTGGCGGTGCCAGATCTCGCCAAGCAGCCGGACCTGTCCTGCGCCATCGGGCGCACCGGCCGGGTGATCTTCACCAGCGGACCGGTCGCGGCATTCCGCCGCTTCGTCGCCCGGTACGGCTACTGATGCCGACGCTGTCACCATTTCTGTCCGCGTTCGCAGTCATTGCAGTCGTCATCGGACTGCGCCTCCTGGTGTTGCCTCTCCTGGACCCGAGGAAATGGTACTGGCGGGCCCTGCTCCTGAGCGGCTCGATCCTGCTGGCCTGGCGCTATGTCGCCTGGCGCTTCACGGAGACTCTTGCCCCGCTTGGCCTTACGCCGGATGGGCTCCTCAGCTGGGGCTTCGCCATTCTCGAAGCGCTCACCGTCGTCTCGTCGTCCTTCGCCTTCCTGATCCTGACCCGGACCAAGGAGCGGACGACGGAAGCTGATCGCCATGCCGGCTGGTGGCTTCCGAGGCCGCCGCCTCGGGTCGACATCTTCATCACAACCTATAACGAGCAGCTCGAAGTCCTGGAGCGAACCATCGTCGGCGCCAAGGCCATCACTTATGCGGCATTACGCGTTTTCGTCCTCGACGACGGCAGCCGGGCCTGGCTCCAGAACTACTGCGCCGAGCACGACATCGGCTATGTCGCCCGTACCGACAAGTCGCACGCCAAGGCCGGCAACATCAACAATGCCTTGCGGCTGCGCGCGGCGGATGCGGACCGGCCGGACTTCGTCGCCGTTCTCGACGCCGACTTCGTGCCTCATGTCGACTTCATCGAGCGGACGATGGCGCTGTTTCACGACCCGGCTGTCGGCCTCGTACAGACGCCGCAACACTTCTTCAACCCGGACCCGATCCAGCACAATCTCGGCATCGGCGCAGCCTACCCCGACGAGCAGCGCCACTTCTTCGACAACGTCGAGCCGGCGCGCGACGCCTGGGGCATCGCCATGTGCTGCGGGACCTCCTCGATATTCCGCGTCTCCGCCGTGGAGGAGATTGGCGGCGTCCCGACCGAGAGCGTCACCGAGGATTTCCTGCTCACGCTGCGCCTGTCTGCACACGGCTATCAGACCGTATACCTGAACGAGGCGTTGTCGGAGGGATTGGCGCCGGAAGGCCTTGCGGAATACGTCGTGCAGCGCGGCCGCTGGTGCCTCGGCCTCATGCAGATCGCGCGCAACGTCTACAATCCGTTCGGCTCCCATGGTCTCGATGTCTTCCACCGGCTCAGCGTGCTCGACTCGCTGCTCTACTGGACGTCGACCTATCCGTTCCGCCTCGCCGCGCTGATCTGTCCGCTGCTTTACTGGTGGGGCGGCGTGACCGTGGTGAATGCCTCGATCGCCGACATCATCCGGTACTACGGCCCATATTATCTCTCGATCATGTACACGCTGAACTGGCTGTCCAAGGGACTGTTCATTCCGATCGTCAACGATGTCTCGCAGATCGTCGCCGCCTGGCCCGTGCTCCGCGCCGCCGTTCTCGGCCTTCTTTCCCCCGGTCCGCACAAATTCTCGGTCACCGCCAAGGGCGGCGACCGCGCCAAGATCATCGTCCAATGGCCGCTGATGCGGCCCTTCCTGATCCTGATGGCGCTGACGGTCGGTGGCCTGATCGTGTCGCTGACGTCCGATTTCGTTTTCAATACCACGGGGACCGCGGGAGACGGCGTCGTCATCGTGATGTTCTGGACGGTCTACAACATTCTGGTGCTGTCGGTGGCGATCGCCGTTTGCATCGATCGTCCACGCTACAACCGGCCGCAACGTCAGATCGTCGAGCCGATAACCCTGACGATCGACGGCAAGGCGCAACGCGGCTGGATCGTCAATCTCGGTCCCGGCGGCGCGCGCGTCAGCGGTCCCGTCGGCCTTGCGACCGGCACCACCGGCACGCTCACCCTTCCCCTGATCGGCGAAATCCAGACCAAGGTCGCGGCTCCGACAAACGACGGCTACCGGCTCATATTCGGCGTAACGCCGCAGCAGCGCGCCCAGATCATCGAGCGACTACACACGGCAAGTGGAGTGCCGGGCGCCGACAGCGGCGATCTCGGCCGCATGCTGAAAGAACTCGCGCGAGCCGTGGCCGATTGAGGAGAACACGATGACCAGGCGACGGTGGAGCTTACAGACTACGGTGTTCCTCGGCGGCGCGACGCTGATCCTCGTGACGGCGCTGGCCGTGGCCATTCTCTATTCGGCGTCTCTGCAGCGGCGCGGCGAGGAACTCGCGATCGAGCAGTTGAGGACCCGCGGTGAGCTCAGCACAAACCTGCTGGCGCGACAGATGTACGGCACGTGGAGCGACGTGTCGCGGCTCGCCGCGATCATCGACCCAGCCGACGTCGCCGAGGCGCGCCGACAGATCCAGTTCGTGAGCGAGCTCGAGCCGCGCTATGCCTGGCTAGGCATCGCCGACCCCGGCGGCAAGGTGATCGCGAGCAAGGACCGGATGCTGGAAGGACGAAGCGTGGCCGACATGCGCTGGTTCCGGCAGGGTCTCGGGACGCCGACGGCTGTTGATGCCCACGAGTCGGAGGCGCTAGACCGGTTGTCGCAGACCGCTTCGGGATCGTACCGCTTCATTGCCATGTCGGCTCCGCTGATGCGCGACGGCACTCCCGGCGGCGTCATCGGGGCTCAAGTCGATTGGAAATGGGTGATCGAATCCGTCGCGGCGCTGGCGTCGCGCAACATAGACCTGGTGTTGCTGTCGCGCGAAAGTATCGTGCTGTTCGGGCCGCCGGATCTCGTCGGCAAGCAACTGACGATCGGCTCGGCGCAGGCCGCAAGCCGCGGGGCCTCGGTCGCGCTCATCGAGCGATGGCCCGACGACAAGGACTATTTCACCGTCACCATCCCCACCGTGGGCTACGCCGATCTGCCGAGCTTCGGCTGGTCCGTCCTGGTCCGGCAGGACGCCGTTGCCGCGATGGCCCCGACCCGCCAGTTGGTGCGCTCGTTCTGGTTCAATGTTGCCGGCGGCGTGTTCTCGATTCTGGTCCTGCTCAATTTCGCCGCGCAATGGGTGGCGACGCCGATGCGCCGTCTCGCCCAGGGCGCCGAGACCATGGTGAAAGATCCGTTCTCCGGCCTGCTGGCTCGGGAAACCCGGTACGACGAGGCGACGCGGCTGCGCGACGCCCTGGTCCGGCTTCAGTCGAAGCTGATGGGGAAAGTGCCTGGGCCGCCGGAAGACAGCGGTAGCGGCATATAGCGGCGCCGCAACCAGTGCGAGAACCCCCCTTTTCGGCGCTCGGTGCTGGGTTCCCTGGCGTTCGTTTGATGGCGACGGCCGGCCCCGAGGAAGGCAGGGGAACCGCGCCATCAAAGGAGGCGGGATAAGCCCGCAATTGTGGCACTGCACGCTGTTGCGGCACCCGGTTCCTAGCTGTTAGTACTGCCGCACGCGTCGCCTTGGGCGCGGGTGCATCTCCAGGCATACCAGCACCCGCTCTGCAAGGCCCCCGCCGCGTTGCGAACCGGTATCGGCAGTCTCACCCACGGCAGTTCATGGATTATTTCGCGCAACAGCTCATCAACGGCCTCGTCCTCGGCTCGATCTACGGCCTGATCGCCATCGGCTACACCATGGTTTACGGCATCGTCGGCATGATCAATTTCGCCCATGGCGACATCTTCATGATCGGCGGCTTCATCGCGCTGATCTCCTTCCTGGTGCTGGTATCGCTGGGCCTGACTGCGGTTCCGGTGATCCTGCTGATCGTGCTGCTGGTGTCGATGGCCATCACGGCGCTCTATGGCTGGACCATCGAACGCGTCGCCTACCGCCCGCTGCGGCACTCGTTCCGCCTGGCGCCCATGCTGTCCGCCATCGGCATGTCGTTCGTGCTCACCAACTATTCGCAGGTGTCGCAGGGCGCGCGCGTCAAGCCGGTGCCGCCGATCATCACCGGCGGCTACACGCTGCACGAGGGCGCGAGCGGCTTCGTCGTCCAGCTCTCCAACATCCAGATCGTGGTGGTCATCACCACCATCGTCCTGCTTGCGCTATTCACCTGGCTGGTATCCCGCACACGGCTCGGCCGCGACATGCGCGCCTGCGAGCAGGATCAGACCATGGCGGCACTGCTCGGCGTCGACGTCGACCGCACGATCTCGATGACCTTCGTGATCGGCGCGGCGCTCGCCGCCGTCGCCGGCATGATGTACCTGCTGTATTACGGCCTGGTCGATTTCTTCATGGGCTTCGTCGCCGGCATCAAGGCGTTCACGGCGGCGGTGCTCGGCGGCATCGGCTCGCTGCCGGGCGCGATGCTCGGAGGCCTCGCGATCGGACTGATCGAGACGTTCTGGTCGGCCTATTTTTCCGTGGAGTACAAGGACGTCGCGGCGTTCTCGATCCTGATCGTGGTGCTGATCTTCCTGCCGACCGGCCTGCTCGGCCGGCCCGAAGTCGAAAAAGTCTGAAGATGGAGTCCGCGTGAGCGCGTCCCTTCCCGCCTCGTCGAAAGGCTCCGAACCGGTTGGAGCCGCCTTCATCCTCAGGAAGGCCTTTCTCAGCGCACTGGTCGCTCTCGGCCTGTTCTCCCTGATGGTCGGCGTCCGCACCGAAGCGGGCCAGAGCGGCCAGCTCGTATACTGGACCCGCTTCGGCGACCTCGCCAGCCTGGTTGCGGCGGTGTTCGTCGGCTCGATCGTGGTCGAGCTGCTGCGGCTATGGCTCGGACCGCGTGGCGGCCTCGGCAGCTTCGTTCCGCCGGCCGTGCAGAGCGGCATGTCGGTCGCCGGCCGCTATCTCGCGCCGGCGCTGCTGATCTTCACCCTCCTGGTGCCGGTGATCTTCTACAATCAGCGTTACATCCTCGACCTCGGCATTTTGGTCCTCACCTACGTCATGCTGGGTTGGGGCCTCAACGTCGTGGTCGGTCTCGCCGGCCTGCTCGACCTCGGCTACGTCGCGTTCTACGCCGTCGGCGCCTATTCCTACGGCCTGCTCTCGACCACCTTCGGCCTGTCGTTCTGGATCTGCCTGCCGCTCGCCGGCATCCTCGCCGCATTCTGGGGCGTGCTGCTCGGCTTTCCGGTGCTGCGGCTGCGCGGTGACTACCTCGCCATCGTCACCCTGGCCTTTGGCGAGATCATCCGCCTTGTCCTCATCAACTGGCAGGACGTGACCGGCGGTCCCAACGGCGTCTCCGGGATTCCGCGACCGACGTTGTTCGGCATTCCGCTCACACCGGGCGAAGGCGGCCTTGCGTCGATGCTCGGCATCCCGTTCTCGCCGACGCATCGCATCGTCTTCCTGTTCTATCTGATCCTGGCGCTCGCGCTCTTGACCAACTGGGTCACCATCCGGCTGCGCCGGCTGCCGATCGGCCGCGCCTGGGAAGCGCTGCGCGAGGACGAGGTCGCCTGCCGCGCGCTCGGCATCAACATCACCACCACCAAGCTGACCGCATTTGCGACCGGGGCGATGTTCGGCGGCTTCGCCGGCGCCTTCTTCGCGACGCGCCAGGGCTTCATCAGCCCGGAATCCTTCACCTTCCAGGAATCGGCGCTGGTGCTCGCCATCGTCGTGCTCGGCGGCATGGGATCGCAGCTCGGCGTGGCACTGGCGGCGCTCGCCATGATCGGCGGCTTCGAGCTGTTCAGAAGCCTCGAGGACTACCGCATGCTGGTGTTCGGTCTCGCCATGGTGCTGGTGATGATCTGGCGTCCCCGCGGCATTGTCGGCCATCGCGCGCCGACCGTATTCCTGGAAAAATCCAAGAGCATCTCTTCGGACCTCGTCAAGGAAGGCCACGGATGAGCTCCGCTCCCATTCTCGCACTCGAAAACCTCACCATGCGCTTCGGCGGCATCGTCGCCGTCAATGCGCTGTCGTTCACCGCACAGCGCACGCAGATCACGGCCCTGATCGGCCCCAACGGCGCCGGCAAGACCACCGTGTTCAACTGCATCACCGGCTTCTACAAGCCGACCTCCGGCGTCATCCGCCTGACCCATGATGACGGCGCGCAGTTCGAGATGCAGAAGCTGAAGGACTTCAACATCTCCAAACAGGCCAAGGTGGCGCGGACGTTCCAGAACATCCGGCTGTTTCCGGGCATGACGGCGCTCGAGAACCTGATGGTCGCGCAGCACAACGCGCTGATGCGCGCGTCCGGCATGACGCTGCTCGGCCTGCTCGGCGTGCCCTCGTGGCGCGCGGCCGAGCAGAGCGCGATCGACAATGCGGTGTTCTGGCTGAAGCGCGTCGGTCTGATCGACCGCGCCGACGACGCGGCCGGCAATCTGGCCTATGGCGACCAGCGCCGGCTGGAGATCGCGCGTGCGATGTGCACCTCGCCGGCCCTGCTCTGCCTCGACGAACCGGCCGCCGGCCTCAACGCGCGGGAGAGTGCGGCGCTGAGCGAGTTGCTGCTGTCGATCCGGGCCGATCACGCCACGTCGATCCTGCTGATCGAGCACGACATGAGCGTCGTCATGGAAATCTCCGACCGCGTCGTCGTGATGGACTACGGCGTCAAGATCGCCGAGGGCACGCCGCGCGAGATCCGCGACGACCCGAAGGTCATCGCCGCCTATCTCGGCACCGATGAGGAAGAGGCCGCAGCCGTGATGGAGGCCGAGGCGTGAGTGCGTCCCTGCTCGCGATCCGCAATCTTCGCGCGTCCTACGGCAAGATCGAAGCGCTGAAGGGCGTCGATCTCGACATCAAGCCCGGCGAGATCGTCGCGCTGATCGGCGCCAACGGCGCCGGCAAGTCGACGCTGATGATGTCGATCTTCGGCCGCCCGCGCGCGAGCTCCGGGCACATCGTCTATGACGGCAACGACATCACGCAGGTGCCGACGCATCAGATCGCGCGGCTGCGCATCGCACAGTCGCCCGAGGGACGCCGCATCTTTCCGCGCATGAGCGTGGCGGAAAACCTGCAGATGGGCGCCGATGCCGGCGAGACGACCGACGCCGAGCGGGCCGCCACGCTGGAGCGCGTCTTCGCGCTGTTTCCCCGGCTGAAGGAGCGCATGGACCAGCGCGGCGGCACGCTGTCCGGCGGCGAGCAGCAAATGCTTGCGATCGGGCGCGCGCTGATGAGCCGGCCCCGCCTGCTGCTTCTGGATGAGCCCTCGCTCGGCCTGGCGCCGCTGATCGCCCGCCAGATTTTCGACGCCATTCGGACACTCAACCGCCAGGACGGGCTCACCGTGCTGATCGTCGAGCAGAACGCCAATCATGCGCTGAAGCTCGCCCATCGCGGCTACGTACTGGTCAACGGCATGATTACGCTGTCGGGCACCGGCACCGAGCTGCTGCAGCGGCCGGAGATCCGCGCCGCCTATCTTGAGGGCGGCCGCCACTGAGGCGGGCCCTCAAAACCCGGCCAGAATGGCCTTAGTCCTTCGTAGGTGTGGTCAAAAATTGCCGGTGACTTCGCCGGAAAATCAGCCACAATGCGCGCGGTCTGCGGCCCGCCGTTCGGGCCGTTCCGTGTCGACCTACCCCCCGCGAGGATTTCTCATGAAACCACTCAAACTCATCGGCTTGGCTCTGGGCGCATCGCTGGCGTTCTCGACCGCAGCTTTCGCCGAAGACATCAACATCGCCGTGGCCGGCCCCATGACCGGCAGTGAATCGGCCTTCGGCCGCCAGATGCAGAACGGCGCCGAGATGGCGGTGGCCGACCTCAACGCCGCCGGCGGCGTGCTCGGCAAGAAGCTCGCACTGCAGGTGGGTGACGATGCCTGCGATCCGAAGCAGGCACGCTCGGTTGCCGAAAAGCTCGCCGGCTCCGGCATTCCGTTCGTCGCCGGCCATTTCTGCTCGTCGTCGTCGATCCCGGCCTCCGAGGCCTATGCCGACAGCAACGTCCTGCAGATCACGCCCGCCTCGACCAACCCGCTGTTCACCGAGCGCAAGCTGTGGAACGTGGCGCGCGTCTGCGGCCGCGACGATCAGCAGGGTCTCGTCGCCGCCAACTACATCGCGAAGAACTTCAAGGGCAAGAACATCGCGATCCTCAATGACAAGACCACCTACGGCAAGGGTCTCGCTGACGAGACCAAGAAGGCGCTGAACAAGGCCGGCGTCACCGAGAAGATGTTCGAGTCCTACAACAAGGGCGACAAGGACTTCAACGCGATCGTCTCTCGCTTGAAGCGTGACAACATCGATCTCGTGTATGTCGGCGGCTATCATCAGGAAGCCGGCCTCATCCTGCGCCAGATGCGCGACCAGGGTCTCAAGACCATCCTGATGGCGGGCGACGCGATGAACGACAAGGAGTTCGCCTCGATCACCGGTCCTGCCGCGGAAGGCACGCTGTTCACCTTCGGCCCCGAGCCGCGCAACAAGCCGAGCGCGAAGGCGATCGTCGACAAGTTCAAGGCCAAGAACATCGATCCCGAGGGCTACACGCTCTACACCTACGCCGCGATCCAGGTCTGGTCGCAGGCGGTGAAGAAGGCCAATACCACCGACGCCAAGAAGGTGATGGACACCATCAAGGCCGGCGAGTGGGACACGGTGCTGGGCAAGCTCGGCTTCGACGCCAAGGGCGACATCAAGCAGATCGACTACGTCGTCTACAAATGGGACGCCAAGGGCGGCTACGCCGAGCTCGGCGGCAAGGGATCCTGATAGGAACTCCCGCTTCGATCATCAGCTGGATGCAAACGCCCCGGTCATCGACCGGGGCGTTTTGTCGAAACGTCTGAAGGAAATTGCGAAACTCCGTCATACGGAGAGAAAGTAGCAGGCCGGCTCAGCCGGCACAGGCCGAAAGCGATGCGGCCCCCTTCGCCGCGACTGCCGACCGGGCCGTTTCGACGGCGCGCATCAGCTCCGCCGGGCGGAACGGTTTCTGCAAGTACACGACACGGGTCAGCTCGTCCGACATCGACGCGCCATCGAAGGCGTTCATGCCGGAGACGGCGACCACCGGCACGTCGGGAACCAGCGCACGCATGCTACCGATGAGATCGAGCCCATTGGAATCATCGAGATAGATGTCGACGATGGCCGCATCGAATGCCTGGTCGCGGAACAGCTGCAGTCCGGACGCGGCGGTTCCCGCTTCGACCACGTCGAACTGATTGACGCGCAGCACCATGGAGATCATGGCGCGCACATCCTTCTGATCGTCGACCACCAGAATCCGTGGCATCAACTTCTCCAGAATTTTTCCGTTGGACAGCCTACAACATCGAAGGAAATCGAGCACAACTACCGGTATATTTATCTCATTAGCGGTAAAGGTGCAGTTACTTCTACTATCGACTCATTCTACAGAACGTCTCGATCTGGTACCATACAACCTTCATTAGAACATTGATTTTTATCGCGTACAAGTGGTGGCCGCCGCGTTTTGCACGTTGGCTCTGTTGCGCAGGATTCCTGGAGATGCAGAGCATCGAGGATCATCGCGAAGTCCTTCTGTCGACGTCCACCGCGACGCGCCGAGACCAGATCGCAGCATTGGCTGCGATTGCGATCTCGACCCTGCTGTTTGCCGCTGCCGCTCCCTTTGCAAAGGTGCAGTTGCCGGCAGTGCCTGCGTTCGTCGCGAGCTACCAATCGGCGTTGGCGCTAAACGATCTCATCACTGCGTTCCTGCTGTTCTCCCAGTTCGTGCTGCTGCGCTCCCGACCACTGCTGTGGCTGGCCTCCGGTTACCTGTTCACCGCGCCGGCGTCGCTGCTGCATACGCTGGTGTTTCCGGGGCTGTATTCTCACAGCGGCCTGCTCGACGCAGGTCCGCAGACCGCGGTGTGGATCTACATGATCTGGCACGGCGCGTTCCCGCTGTTCGTTCTCGCCTATGCGCTGCACGACCGTGTCCATCCGACACCCGTCAAATCCGTCGCGCTGTCGCTGTCGGTCGCCATTCTCGGCGTGGCGATCGCGCTTGCGGCACTGACCTGGGCGGTGATCGCCCATGATGCAGCGCTGCCCGCGCTCGTCCGCGCCGACGCTGCCACGCCGGCATTGAAGATCGTGGTCGGCGCCATCTGGTGCGTGACGTCGGCTGCCCTGCTCGTGCTGGCGCTGCGCCGGCCGCACAGCATTCTCGACCTCTGGGTCATGGTGGTGCTGTGCGCCTGGCTGTTCGATCTCTCGCTCTCCTCGCTGCTCAACGCCGCCCGGTTCGACCTCGGCTACTACGCAGGGCGCATCTATGGCCTGCTGGCAGCGAGCTTCGTGCTCGGCGTCCTGCTCGCGGACAATGTCAGTCTGCAGGCAAGACTCACGCGGCTGTTGCAACGGCAGCGCCGCGAGAGCGAGAGCGAGCGGGCACGCTTCATCGCGCGCGAGCGGCTGTTCAGCGCCGTGGTGGAATCCTCCAGCGACGCCATCATCACGCTGACGCTGCAGGGCAAGATCACGTCATGGAACCGCGCTGCCGAACACCTGTTCGGATATCGCGCAGACGAGGCGCTCGGCCACGACATCGGCCTGATCGTGCCCGCGGAACGGCGCAGCGAGGTCGATCGCATCCTGAGCCGGATCGGGGACGGCGAGAACATCGAGCATCACGAGACGATCCGCCGCCACAAGGACGGCCACGAGATCGAAGTGTCGCTCGGCGTGTCCCCGATTCTCGACGCGCGTGGCGCGGTCGTCGGCGCCTCCAAGGTCGCGCGCGACATCACCGAGAGCAAGCGCACCCGAACCGCCCTGACCCGTGAGACCGAGGAGCGCCGCCGCATCTTCGAGACCTCGCAGGACCTGATCCTGGTGGCCAACTCCTACGGACAATTGATGCAGGTCAGCCCGAGCGCGGTGGACGTGCTCGGCTACCGGCCGGAGGAGATGGTCGGCCGCAATGCCAGCGACTTCGTCTTTCCGCCCGAGCTCGAGGCGGTCCGTAGCCAGATGCGCGCCTGCCGCCGCGGCCGCGACGTCCACAATTTCGAGGCGCAGCTCCTGCACAAGGAAGGCCGCGGCGTCGTCCTGAACTGGATGGCGAGCTGGTCGGACCCGGTGCAGCGCCACTTCTTCGTCGGCCGCGACCTCACCGAGAAGCGCGCCGCCGAGGCGCAATTCCGCCAGGCGCAGAAGATGGAGGCGGTCGGGCAGCTCACCGGCGGCGTCGCCCACGACTTCAACAACATCCTCACCGTCATCACCGGCAGCATCGGCATTCTTGCCGACGCCGTGTCCGACCGGCCGGAGCTCGCCTCCGTCGCCAAGCTGATCGACGACTCCGCCGACCGCGGCGCGCAGCTCACGCGGCAGTTGCTGGCCTTCGCCCGCAAGCAGCCGCTGCAGCCGACGGATCTCGACGTCAACGCGCTGTTGAACGAGACCGCAGCCTTGCTGCAGCCGACGCTCGGCGCGCAGATCGAGATCGAGCGCACGCTCAGCTCCGATCCATGTACCGCACTGGCCGATCCGAACCAGCTCGCCACCGCGATCGTCAACCTCGCGCTCAATGCACGCGATGCGATGCCGCAGGGCGGCAAGCTGACGCTGGAAACGGCCAACGTCGCGCTCGACCAGGACTATGCCGACGCCCATAGCGAGGTTGCCGTCGGCGATTACGTGATGATCGCCGTCAGCGATACCGGCTGCGGCATCCCGCCCGCCTATCTCGAGAAGGTGTTCGATCCGTTCTTCTCGACCAAGGGCACCGGCAAGGGCACGGGCCTCGGCCTCAGCATGGTGTTTGGCTTCGTCAAGCAGTCGGGCGGCCATATCAAGATCTATAGCGAGGTCGGCCACGGCACCTCGATCAAGCTGTATCTGCCGCACTCGGCGTCCGCTCCGGCCGCCAGCGCGGGCCTGCAGGCGCCGGACGCGCGCGGCGGCAACGAGACGATCCTGATCGTGGAGGACGATCCGCTGGTACGCCAGCACGTGATCGCCCAGGTCGGCAGCCTCGGCTACACCACCCTGGCCGCAGCCAATGCCGCCGAGGCGCTCGACGTGCTGGAGCGCCATCCGGAGATCGACCTGCTGTTCACCGACGTCATCATGCCCGGCGCCATGAACGGCCGACAGCTCGCCGATGCCGCCCGCGCGCGGCAGCCGTCGCTGCGGACGCTGTTCACCTCGGGCTATACCGAGAATGCGATCGTGCATCACGGCCGCCTCGACGCCGGCGTGCTGCTGCTGCCCAAGCCCTACCGCAAGCCCGAGCTCGCACGCATGATCCGCATCGCGCTGGAGCGATGAAGCAGCGCGCTGTTGCATTGAGCCGCCGCGTCGGCCGCGCTATCCATCCGGCATCATCACCTGCAGCGAGGGCGACCGTGCAGAACCTCCTCACCGACATCCCTGGCGTGCGCGTGGGACACGCCGATGACGCGGCGCTCGCATCCGGCGTCACCGCGATCCTGTTCGATCAGCCGGCGGTCGCCGCGATCGACATCCGCGGCGGCGGGCCTGGGGTGCGCGAGGACGCTCTGCTCGATCCTGCGAATACCGTGGAACGGGTCGACGCCATTGCCCTGTCGGGCGGCTCGGCGTTCGGGCTGGAGGCCGCGAGCGGCATCCAGGCCTGGCTGGCGGAACAGGGGCGCGGCTTTGCCGTGCGCGACGCGCTGATCCCGATCGTCCCCGGCGCGATCATGTTCGACCTCTTGAACGGCGGCAACAAGGCCTGGGGTCGCTACGCGCCCTATCGCGAGCTCGGCTATGCGGCCGCAGCGGCGGCCGACACGACCTTCGCGCTCGGCAGCGTCGGTGCCGGGCTCGGCGCCACCACCGCCAACCTGCAGGGCGGACTTGGCTCGGCGTCAGCGACGACGACAGGCGGCATCAAGGTCGCGGCCGTCGCGGTCGTGAATGCGGTCGGCAGCGTCACGGTCGGCGACGGTCCGTGGTTCTGGGCAGCGCCGTACGAGGTCGACGGCGAGTTCGGCGGCCGCGGCCTGCCGGCCGCCTTCACGCCGGACATGCTGGCGATGCGCATCAAGGGCGGCCCGGCGGCGTCGGCCTCCGAGAACACCACGATCAGCCTCGTCGTGACCGACGCCGTCCTGACCAAGGCGCAGGCCAAGCGGCTCGCGATGATGGCGCAGACCGGCATGGCGCGTGCGATCTATCCGGTGCATCTGCCGCTCGACGGCGACATCGTGTTCGCGGCGGCGACCTGCGCCAGGCCGATCGAGCCGCTGGTCGAGCTGAGCGAGCTCGGCATGGTCGCGGCCAACGTCCTGGCGCGCGCGATCGCCCGCGGCGTCTATCACGCGAGGCCGCTGCCCTTCGCCGGCGCGCTGCCGTCCTGGCAAGGCCGCTTCGGCAGTTGAGCCTACGCGCTGACCGCGGTCGTTGAAGTCGTGGAGGCCGACAGCATGTTGGACTGCCGCTGGATCAGCTTCTCGATCATGTTGTAGGACGAGGTCGCAGCGCTGGACGCGGTGGTGGCCGCCGGCGTCGTCAGCGTCACCTTCGAGCCATCCGCGTAGGTGATCGTGGTGGTGGTCGACCCGTCGCTGTTGGTGGACGAGGAGCTCGAGGCGCCCGACAGCGCCTGCATCAGCGCATCCGCTCCTGCTCCCGACGAATTGCCGCTGCTGCCCGACCCGCCAGAGCCGGCCTGATGACGATGATGGCCACGACCGCTGCCCGCGCCCTTCAGCGCCGATGTCAGCTCGTCCATGCTGACACTGCCGTCGCCGTTGCTGTCGAGCTTGCCGAACACCTTGTCGGCATTCGCAAGGTTGGTGCCGCCGGCGCCGAGCGCAGTCTCGAATTCCGACTTCGTGATCTGCCCGTCGCCGTCGCCGTCGATCTGCGAGAACAGGTCCTGCAGCGGATTGGCGCTCGAGCTCGCGCTCGACGTCGTTCCCGACTGGCTCTGCGCCGCCAGCAGCGCGTTCATCGTCTCCGGCGCGATCTGCCCCGAGCTGCTGCTGCCGGAGCTCGACCACGGGGCGAAATTGCCGGAACTGCCCGCGTTGCCGCCGCTGAGGCTGAACAGCCCGCCGCCAGCATTGCCCGATTTGCCGGAACCAGACTTGGTGGATCCCAGCGACTGCAGTCCATCCAGGACCGACGCCGCGGCCCCCAGTGCAAACCACATGGTGAAACTCCGAGAAGGCCGCAGCGAACGGCGGCGACATGCGAACGTCCGCTCTCCTCGCAATCGCCATGCCATCGCCAAACCGCTGATATGTCCGGACATTTCGCGATGTTGCGGATGCCCCAACCCGGCACTTCATGCCGCGCCCGGCAGATTTTTCCTGCTCGCGTTGCCGGACTGGCCCCTGCATGATACGGCGACAATCCCGATCGCACTGGAACAGCCGTCCATGACCCAGCCCTTCACGCCGCGTCCGCTCGTCATCGCGCCTTCGATCCTGGCGTCGGATTTCTCCAAGCTCGGCGAGGAGGTTCGCGCCGTCGATGCCGCCGGGGCCGACTGGATCCATCTCGACGTCATGGACGGCCATTTCGTGCCGAACATTTCCTACGGCCCTGACGTCATCAAGGCGCTGCGCCCGCACACCACCAAGATCTTCGACGCGCATCTGATGATCACGCCCTGCGATCCCTATCTCGAAGCCTTTGCCAAGGCCGGCTGCGACCACATCACGGTCCATGCCGAGGCCGGCCCGCATCTGCATCGCTCGCTGCAGGCGATCCGCGCGCTCGGCAAGAAGGCCGGCGTCTCGCTCAACCCGTCGACGCCGCTCAACGTCATCGAATACGTGCTCGACCTCGTCGACCTCGTGCTGATCATGTCGGTCAATCCCGGCTTCGGCGGCCAGGCCTTCATTCCCTCGGCGATCGGCAAGATCCAGGATCTGCGGGCGATGACCGCCGGCCGGCCGATCGATATCGAGGTCGATGGCGGCGTCGGCCGCGACAATGCCGGCGCGCTCGCCGCCGCCGGCGCCAACGCCTTTGTCGCAGGCTCCGCCGTGTTCAAGGGCGGCACGGAGGAGGCCTATCGCAGCAACATCGCCGCGATCCGCAGCGCCGCCACGTTGGCGCGCGGCGAAGCGATCTGAGGCACGCGAGGCGGGATGCACGCGCTCACGCCGCAGCCGCTGACGAAAGCCGCGTTCGCCGCCTTCGGCGACGTCGTCGAGACCGATGGCGCCCAGCCCATCGACATCAACCAGGGCTTTGCCCGCCGCTGCAACGGCCTCGCCGCCATCGACGTCACCTCGGGCGGCGTCGGCGTCAATATCAGCCTGTTCGAGGCCAAGCTGCGGCCGCTCCCGATCGAGATCAGGCTGATGGAGCGGCATCCGCTCGGCACCCAGTTGTTCATGCCACTGCAGGACCGGCCTTGGCTGGTGCTGGTCTGCGCCGATCCGCGGGATCCCGCGAGCTACCGCGCCTTCGCCGCCAGCGGACGCCAGGGCGTGAACTACGCGCGCAACGTCTGGCATCATCCGCTGCTGGTGTTCGACGAGGCCTCCCGCTTCATGGTGGTCGACCGCATGAGCCCCGACAATCTCGAGGAGCTGTGGCTCGACCAGCCGCTGTTTCTGAGCATCCCCTGAATCATGGCGCGCGGGCGTGCCGATCCGCGCGCAGGAGAGACGACGATGGACAAGCCGAACTACTTCGTGCCGCAGGGCGGCCACCCGCCGCAGACCGATCTTCTCACCGGACGCGCCGTGTTCACCGAGGCCTACGCCGTGATCCCCAAGGGCGTGATGCGCGACATCGTCACCTCGGCGCTGCCGTTCTGGGACAAGACCCGGACCTGGGTGATCGCGCGTCCCCTCTCCGGCTTCTCGGAGACGTTCTCGCAATACATCGTCGAGGTGTCGCCCGGCGGCGGCAGCACCCAGCCGGAGCCTGATCCCGAGGCCGAAGGCGTGCTGTTCGTCGTCGGGGGCGAGATCGCGCTGACCATCGCCGGCACCGAGCATCGCTTGGGCAAGGGCGGCTACGCCTTCCTGCCGCCCTCCTGCAAGTGGACGCTGAAGAACGCCAGCGCGGCGCCCGCGACCTTCCACTGGATCCGCAAGGCCTATGAGGCCGTCCCCGGCATCCCCGCGCCGGACGCCTTCGTCACCAACGAGGCGACGACCGCGCCCGTCGGGATGCCCGGCACGGACGGCCGCTGGGCCACCACGCGCTTCGTCGATCCGCTCGACGTCCGCCACGACATGCACGTCAACATCGTCACCTTCGAACCGGGCGCCGTAATCCCATTCCTGGAGACGCATGTGATGGAGCACGGGCTCTACGTGCTCGAGGGCAAGGCGGTCTACAAGCTCAACCGCGACTGGGTGGAGGTCGAGGCCGGCGACTTCATGTGGCTGCGCGCCTTCTGCCCGCAGGCCTGCTACGCCGGCGGACCCGGCCGCTTCCGCTATCTGCTCTACAAGGACGCCAACCGCCACATGAAGCTGCGGCCCTTCCGGTGAGGGGCGCGGGCCCGCGAATGCTCCGGCAACGCCGGACCTCGTAGGACGCGCGATCGGAAACGGACTTCAATCTCAACCCTAACGTCTCACGTCCCCGATACGGCCTTGCCCGGCGCGTCGTCATCCTCATCATCCGCCTCTCGCGCGGCGTGGCGTGTGCGGACCACGGTGACAGTGCACCCCGCCTCCGCTGCGACCTTCGCCGAGACGCTGCCGAGCAGCGAGCGCAGCACGGAGTCGCGCCTCGCGCCGATGATGATGTGGTCGACCTGGTTGGCCTCGGCGAATTCGATGATGGTGGCGGCAGGATCGACGGCCTCCAGCACATGCACCGTCAGCCGGCTGGCGTCGAGCTTGAGCGGCGTCGCCCAGTGCTTCAGCGCGACCATGCGATCGATGTGCTTGTTGTTGCCCTCCTCGTCCAGGGTGCGGTCGATGGTGAGGCGCCCGAGCTTCAGCACGTTGACGCAGGCGAGCCGCGCCGCAGGCAAGGTCGCGAGGATGCGCTGCGCGGTGAGCCGCAGCGCGCCGTTGAGCTCCTCGCCGCCTTCCGCGGTGTCGATCGCGACCGCCACGATCGGACTGGAGGCGATCTGCACCGCGACATCGGATGCTTTCTGTTCCGGCTGCACCAGGCCGCGGTTGAAGCGGCGCCGCCACACGGTGGTGATCGGATCGCGCTTGACCTTCTCCGCGCGCGCCGTGAGCTTGACCTGGTCGGGATGGCCGAGATCGAAGGCAAGCTGCGCCGCGGTCGGGTAGCGCCAGACCGGCTCGATCTCCAGGCAGCGCAGCACGATCTCCTGCAGCCACGGTGGATAGTCCGGCTTCAATTGCCGCGGCGGATAGGGATCGCGCCAGAGACGCCGGCGCATGCCCCGCAGCGTCTCGGTCTCGCCGAACGGCCGCACGCCGGTGGTGAAGAAGTAGAGCAGCACGCCGAGCGAAAAGATGTCGCTGCGCGGATCGCTGCGCGTGCCCATCATGCGCTCGGGCGCCATGTAGGGGGCAGTGCCGTAAGGCAGGCGGAACTCCTCCTGCAAGAGATCCGGCAAGTGCTTGTGGCAGGACAGGCCGTAGTCGATCAGCACCGCCTCCCCAGACGGCCGGAACATGATGCTGGAGGGCTTGATGTCGTGATGGATGACGTGCTGCCGGTGAATATCGGCGAGCGCGGTCGCGATCTTCGCGACCAGCACCCGCGCCTCCTCGTAAGCCAGCGGCAGCTCGGGCAGCCGCTTGTACAGCGTCTCGCCCGGAATCTGCTCGATCACGACATAGGCCTGGGTGGCGAAATCGCCGGTGCCGAAACAGGCCGGCACATGCGGCCCGGACAGTTTCGGCAGGATCATCTGCTCCATCTCGAAGCTGACGATCGCCGCGGGATCCTCGCCCTCGGAGACGCGCGGCACCTTCATCAGGATGGGCCGGTCGATGTCCGGATGGGCGACGCTCCACAGCGTCGCCATGCCGCCGGAATGGACACATTCGCCGACCGTGAAGCCGTCGATCACGACGCCCGGCTGAAGTTTCGCTCTTGGCATGCTCTACCGCCCCATCGAGAGCCGCTGCGCCAGCCAGGGCGGCAGGCCGTTGTCGCGAATGCGCTGCGCCGCCGCGTCGACGTCATAGGGCACGCGGCAATAGGTCAGCTCGCGGGTCTTGGTGTCGAAGGTCACGAACGACGCGGCCGGATCGCCGTCGCGCGGCTGGCCGACCGAGCCGACCACGGCCAGCCATTGCCGGCCGCGCAACAGCTGAATGGGCATGTTGGCGGTCGGGGTGAAGCTCGTCATCTTGGCGGTGGCGGACATCGAATATAGCGCCGGACGGTGGATGTGGCCGCAGAACGTCACCTGCGCCTCGGTCGCGATCATGCTGCGCGCGGCATCGGCCGACGACTGCACATAGCGCCAGCGCGGCGGGCTGGACGCCTCCGCATGCACGAACAACCGGTCGTCGTCACCGATGCTCATCGGCAGCTCGGCGAGAAAGTGGCGCTGCTCGGCGCTGAGCCGGCCGCGCGTCCACTCCATCGCCGCCTGCGCCTCGGCATTCATGCTTTCGCTCGCCGCCGAGACGGCATTGTCGTGGTTGCCGCGCACCGCCAGCCCGCCCTCGGCGACGATCTCCATGACGGTGTCGACCGACCATTCCGGATCGGCGCCATAGCCGACGATGTCGCCGAGACAGATGAGACGATCCGCGCCACGGGCACGCGCCGCCTCCAGGCAGGCCGCAAAGGCCTGCCGATTGGCATGGATATCGGTGAAGATCGCAAGCAGCACGCCGTTCCTCCCGGTTCAACCGTACAAGCGGGCTTCGCACGGAATTTGAGCAACATCAAACCGGCCGGGCCGGGCAAGGGTTTTGAGCGCTGGCGGTTGACGCGCGGTCTTTCGTTCTCGCGGCGGCTCACGCCCGAGCTTTGCGATCGCGGTGCCCAATCGACAAGCGAGAGGGCGCGGGGAATGCCGGGTGAAGGCCTCACCCATGGCCCGCCTGCAGAAAAACGCAGGCGGCAGTCACCACAGGTTCAGCCGAACATCCGGCATTCCCCGCGCGACGGTTTTAACGCTTATATCGTGATCTCCCCGGGGACCGGCTTGTTGACCCCGTCATTGACGCAGCGCGCGAGCGCTGGCGTCAGCTTGACCTCGGCACCGGGAGGCCAGGACGACACGACTTCACGTCCGCAGGCCAAGCGCTCGTCTCACGCTAGCCCAGCGTCCATCGCTTCCCCGCCCCACGTGTCGTGACGATCGCGCGCTACGCCCCTCTGCTCGGGACGGGATGATAGCGTATAGCATGATTTCTGAAAAAATGAAATAGATTTCTTGGATGGCGCTTGCTACACGGCGAAATCCGTTCCCGCGTCTCACGCTCCGGAATAACCGATGATTATCGCTGTTTGGAACGAAGTACTTGGTGGTGTCGATCTGATGGTCGATACCGACAGCGTCGATGTGTTGATAGATCAATTGACTAGACTTAAGACGCAAAACAGAAATCACCTGCATATTTATGATGTCGGGCTGACATCTCCTTGGGGACACAAGCAGGTTGCCAAGCAGATCGTCATCAATTGGATTGGCGAACCCGACCTCTTTGAGGAGGAGGAGTCGTAGTCCGTGTGCCCACGCCGGAAGCGGCAGTCGAGTGTCTCACGCGCTCTGTCGGTGAACCCGGATATCGCTTTCGCTCTTCCGGGCTACACGATGATGAAGACCTCGCCGCTGTCATAGTCCCCGCCTCGCATGGTCGATGAGCGCGCGGAGCTTGGGCGCCAAGTTCCGGCGCCTTGGAAAGTACAGGTAGAATCCGGCAAACGGCGCGGAAAAGCTTTCGAGCAGCGGCACCAGTTCGCCACGCGCGACGTAGGGCTGGAACGTCTCCTCCATGCCGAAGGTGATGCCGCCGCCCGCGCATGCGGTGCGGATCATCAACGACATGTCGTTGGTCGTCAGGCTGGGCTTCACCTCGACATTGAAGTCCCTGCCCGCTTCGGTGAACTCCCAGCGATAGGGCGCGACCAGCGGCGCGGGCCGCCAGCCGATGCAGGCATGATGAATCAGGTCGCGCGGGTGCGCCGGCGCGCTGTGTTCTTCCAGATAGCTCGGTGCGGCGAAGGCCAGCTGCCTCTGATCTCCGGACACCGGGACAGCGATCATGTCCTGCGCGATGACTTCTCCGAGGCGCACCCCCGCGTCGTAGTGCTCGGCGACGATGTCGAAGGTGTCGTCGGTGATGGTGATGTCCAGTTCGATCGCGGGACAGGTTTGCATGAACGAGGCCAGCAATGGCCCGGAGATGAAGCGCTCGGCGATGGAGGACACGGCCAGCCGCAGCAGGCCGGACGGCGGCCCGGCCTTGTCGCCGATCTGCTCGGCGGCGGCATTCAGCGCGCCGATCGCCGGCGCGACATCGGCATAGAAACGGCGTCCCGCCTCGGTCAGGCTGAAGCTGCGGGTCGTCCGGCTGACCAGGGAAATCCCGAGATGGTCCTCCAGCCTGCCCATGGCCTGGCTGACGGCAGACCGCGTCACGCCCAGACGGTCCGCGGCAAGGCGGAAGCTCCCGGCCTCGGCGACTGCCACGAACAGCTCGATCATGTTCTTGTCGATCCGCATTGGTTAGACTCGCTTACCACCGAGACAATTATTGGGCAAATTGTCGTGACAATGCCGGCAAACTAGCTTCCGTCCGTCACCAACTGACGGGAGTTGAACATGGACAAGGTCATCCTGATTACCGGAGCTTCGAGCGGCATTGGCGCTGGGATCGCACGAGAGCTGGCCGCCACGGGCGCGCGGCTGCTGCTGGGCGCGCGCCGCCTGGATCGGCTCGAGGCGCTCGCCGCCGAGCTGCACGCGGCCGGCCAAACCGCCGAGGTTCGGGCGCTGGATGTGACCAACCGCGCCGATGTCGCGGCCTTTGCCGAGGCTGCGCGCGCGATGTGGGGGCACGTGGACGTCATGATCAACAATGCCGGCATCATGCCGCTCTCGCCGATGGCCTCGATGAAGGTCGACGAGTGGGATCGCATGGTCGACGTCAACATCAAGGGCGTGCTGAACGGCATCGCGGCGGTGTTGCCCGGCATGCTGGCCCGCGGCTCCGGACACATCATCAACATCGCCTCGATCGGCGCTCTGCAGGTCGTGCCGACCGCCGCAATCTACTGCGCGACCAAGCACGCCGTGCGGGCGATCTCGGACGGGCTCCGGCAGGAGAATGAGAAGCTGCGCGTCACCTGCATCCATCCGGGCGTGGTCGAGAGCGAACTCGCCAGCACCATCACGGACGAGACCGCAGCCGAGATGATGCGCAGCTACCGCGCGATTGCCCTGCAGCCGGACGCGATCGGCCGCGCCGTGCGCTATGCCATCCAGCAACCCGACGATGTCGACGTCAACGAGATCGTCGTTCGTCCGACGCGGGCGCCGTGAGGCGCAGGCGGCTCTACCGCAACACCACCTCGAGAAGGTTGGCGAGCCGCGCAGCGGCGAGCGCGGCCTGCTTGCGGGCAAGGTCGCGGGCGTTGGTCTCGTACTCGCGGGTCAATTCGACCGGCTGCTTGTCCGTGCGAACGGGAGAGGCATAGGCCACCGTCTTGGCGAGATCGAAGCTCTCTTGCGCCCACACCGCGGGGTCGATGATCTGCGCCTTGCCGGCGTCGGGCGTGACGGTCGACAGGCCTCCGCGCTGGTCGGCGTCGAAGATCGCGCCGAACACGGTCGAATAGCCGCCGAAGATGCCGTCCCAATAGGCGTGCAGATTCTGCGTCTCGCCGTTGGCGGCGATCACCTGCTCCTCATTGCCGCCGCGGTCGCCGCCTTTGTCGGGAAGCGCGGACGAATAGCGGGCGATGGCGTGCAGCGGCTGGTGCAGATCGCCGACGAGGTGGATGCTCCAGCTGAGGCTGTACGAACGCAGCGGCTCCGAGGCGTCGGTGTTCGCCGGCAGCTTGGCGATCATCAGCTTGAGCTGCGACACCGCATCCACAGCATCAGGGCGCGGCAGCGGCGTGTCGTCGGCCGAGAACAGCGCGTCCTTGTAGTGCCAGTACTGATGCTTGAGGTGGCCGTACGGCACCAGCTGCTTCGCCGTCGAATCCGTGACCTGATCGTCGTAATAGTCCGGCTTCATCTTGATGTCGTCCGGCCAGGTCGCCGCATGCACGAAAGCGTATAGCTTCTCCTGTCCCGCAGGCGCGCCGGCAACCCAGCTGGCGTAGTCGGGATTGAGCTTGAGCAGCGCATCGGCCCGGTCCCGCGTCGCCGGGGACAGCTTCTTGTAGGCCAGATAGGCGATCTGCATGTGGCCCTCGTCCCACCAGGCCAGAGCCGGTCCGGCCGGCCACAACATCAGGGCCAAAAACGCAATCATCAGCTTACGCATCGCGAAGCCCCCTCGAGATTCAATCAACAAATGAAACGCGCATTCGGCTGGATTACTAGACGATCCTGAGCCTAGCTTGAATGGAGAAAGTTGGCAATTTCACCGCTTGCGCCGCGGTCATTTTCCGCCGTCATTGCGAGCGCAGCGAAGCGATCCAGGGCTGCGAACTGGACCCTGGATTGCTTCGTCGCTTCGCTCCTCGCGATGACGGTGGCGAGTTATCGACTCTCCGCTGGGAGGTTCTTCCGCGTCGCCCCGTTCACTGCTCGTCCTTCGGCGGCATGCGCGGCGGCAGCAGTGGCGTGAACGAGACGCCGTCGCCAGCGTTCTTGGCGGCCTTGAACTCGCCGGTGGAGGGATCGCCGCCGGCGGTCTCGATGATGGTCTTCGGCAGGATGTATTCGCGCGCGGCGTCGATGACCCCGCCGTCGCCGGTGCCGAAATCAGCGGCGCGACCGCCCTGCGGATGACCGGCCGCGATCTGGTCGGCGGCGTGCTGGGCCTTGTCGGCGAGTGTGTCACTGTAGGGAATGCGATAGGCGCGCGGCACGCCGCTCGGACGGTTGTCGTCGTCGAGCGCCTCGACCCACAGATAGACCGCGCCGGGATCGCCCTCGACGGAGTGCGGATCGACGATCCGCACCTGCAGCACCTTGAAGCTCCGCGGCAGCCGGTCGACGCTGGCCCAGCCGAGCAGGCCGCGGGCGCCGACGAAGCTGCCGACATAGAACGCGCTGGTGACGATCACTGCGACCGCCTTCACCTGCCACGGCAGCCTTGCATAGACCAGCACCAGCAAGAGCAGCGCGCCGATCAGCGCATAGCACACGGACAGCGTGACGATGACGGTCTGCAGATTGCTCATCATCGCCTGATCATCCTGACGCCGGTCTTGGGATCGAGGTCGGCGCCGTTGGCGCGGACATTCCGGAACGTCTCCAGCAGCGATTTCGGCCGCCGCTGGACGTCGATCACCTTGCCTTCCGCATTGAGCTTGAAGCGCAGCGCGGTCTTCTCGTCGCCGGAATGGTCGAGCACGACCTTGTCGTCGAAGATCACCTGCGCGGTCGGGTTGAGCTTCTGCACCTTCACCGTGGCCTCGACCGGCGCGCCGCTGACGTTCTGGAAATGCGAGATGTTGACGGTGTATTCGCCGGCGACGATGCCTCTGATCGTGACGATCTCCTCGCGGATCGGCGACGGGATCTTCAGGCCGTTGACCAGGATGAAATCGTTGGCGCCGCCGCGGTCGTCGCGATCGAGCGTGAGGAAGCCGGCCTCGCGATGCCGGTACCAGGCGATGTTGCCGACGGGGTCCTGCACGAACAGGTCGAGATCGTCGGGATGGTTGTCCGGCCAGTCCATCGTGATCAGGAACTCGGCCTTGCTGTCCACCTTGCCGTCCTTGGCGTCCGGCGAGATCGCGAGCACCGCGATGAAGAAGAAGAATGCGACGATCTGCAACGCCTTGAACAGCATCACGCTGAACGGGTCGAACTGCTCCTCGCGCGGATAGAGTCCGAAATCGTCCATCATGCGTCCTGCTCCGGCGCGCGATCCATCGCGCGCTCGAGCCGCGGTGTCACCCGCGTCTCGGTGAGCATGACCGCGTCCGAGAACACGCGCCCGGTCGCCGCATCCAGCATGTAGTACTGGATGCGCACCAGGATCGAGCCGACGAGGCCGGCGAGCGTCGTGTACATCGCCACCGCCATGCCGTCGCTCATCAATCCCATCGAGGACTTCATCGCCAGCTTGTCGTTGATGTCGAGACCGGCAATCGGCGCCAGCATGATGATGAAGCCGATGATGGTGCCGAGCAGGCCGAGCTTCATCAGCGTGTCCGAGGCGAAGCCGCCGAAGCCGTTGGAGCCGCGCAGGCGGTCGGCGAGCGTCCGCAGCAGCAAGGTCTGGTCGAGACGCCCTGCCCCTTGCGTTTGCGCCTTGGTGACGAGGCTGCGGATGTGGTTGGTGACGAGCCCTTTGGGAAGCAACTGAGCATCAGGTTCGAGCGCGCGCGCCGCATCGGGCCCGATCAGCACGGCGCGGCAGCGCCGCGCTGCATCCGCCTCGCGCGCGATCGCTCTGGTGCGCCAGAAGCAATGGCAGCAGGTCACGACGTAGAGCACGGCGATGACGCTGGAGATGTAGGTGCGGTCTGAGGCGACCATCAGGTGGAAATAGCCGTAGCGGGCGAGCACCACGGCGGCGAATATCGTGAGGCCGGTGAAGATCATCCAGAGCAGCAGCGGCCCGCGCTCGGCGCTATCGCGCGCAGGTTCCACCCGATCGGCACTGCTGATCACGCTCATGCAAGACCTCCCGATGCGCGCCTTTTCGTTCGGCGCTTCGCAGAGGGAGTTAAGCAGAGCGGCGGAACAGCGTCCAAAGACATCTGCCTCGAGGCGCTCGGGAAAATTTCCCAACCTGCGGCTTGCTGCAGTGCATTTACTTGGCGGAGCACCAGCCCATTGTTACGCTGCGGCAAAAGCCGTGGAGAGGATCGCATGCGTCTCGTGCTCCAGCTCATTGCGCGCCTCGCGCTGATCGTGCTGCTGTGTCTGGCCGCCGCGGCCGTATGGGTCACCATCGACGCCTATCGCAGCGTCGACCGCGCCACCGCGGCATCGGCCGACCGGGTCTCGCAGGCGCTGGAGGCGCTGTATTGGCGCGAGCTTCTGCTGCGCGGCAACCGGTCGCGCGAGCGGCTGCTGCCGCTGCCCGACTGGCGCACGACCGAGACCATGAAGCTGATCGCGCCCGGCATCTGCGTGCAGCTCAAGCCAGAGGCCGCCTTCGAAAAGCCGCTGTGCGGCCAGAGCAAGGGCCTCGGCGCCGCGCCGCCGCGCTGGTTCTCAGGCGCCGTGGAAGCCATCCTCGGCGATCACGCGGCGGTCGCGCAGCCGATCAGCGCGCGCTCCACCACGGCGGGAACCGTTTCGGCGATCGCCGATCCCGATGCGGCGATCCAGCTCGCCTGGCTGCGTATCCAGGACAGTTTTGGCGTGGCGCTGGCGATGGCAATCGCGATCGGCGTGCTGGCCTCGCTGGCGATCGCGCATGCGCTGGCGCCGGCGCGCAGCATCGTCCAGGCCCTGCAGCGGATGGCCGAGGGCGACCACCGCCCCGCACTGCCGCGCTTCCGTTCGATGGAGCTCGCCATGATCGGCCGCGCCGTCGGCGAGCTCGGCGACCGGCTGGCGCAGGCCAACGAGCAGCGCGCCGCGCTCACCGAGCGCCTGCTCGACATCCGCGACGAGGAGCGGCGGGCGCTGGCGCGCGAGCTGCACGACGAATTCGGGCAGAACCTCACGGCCATCCTCGCCTTTGCCTCGACGATCGAGAGCACCGGCAGCGGCCGCAACGATCAGGTCGCGCAGGATGCGCGCATGATCACGCAGTCCGTCAGCCATCTGATGGCCTGCCTGCGCGGCACCTTGAGCCGGCTGCGCCGTCCGCTCACCGAAGAGCTCGGCCTCGCCGCAGGCCTGATCGCGCTGACCGAGAACTATCAGCATGCCGCGCGACCCGCGATCCGGCTCGACCTGCACGGCGATCTCGCCGACATCCAGGGCCCGGTCGCGGTCACCGCCTATCGCATGGCGCAGGAATGCCTGACCAATGCGCTCCGCCACACCAGCGCGAGCGAGGTGTCGCTGCGGGTCGAGCGCCGCCAGGGTCCCGACAGCGCGCTCGTGATCTCGGTCGAGGACGACGGCGGCGGCGATGCGGCACTGCTGGTGCAATCGAGCGGCTTCGGCCTCACCGGCATCCGCGAGCGAATCGCAGCCGTCGGCGGCTCGCTGTCGATCGGCCCGGCCGCGCGCGGGCTCAGCGTCTCCGCGACAATTCCACTGGCCGCCTGAGATAACGGGGATGCCCGAGCGCACAGGCATTTCGATCCTGCTGGTCGACGACCACCCGGTGGTCCGGCAAGGCTATCGCCGCGTGCTGGAGAGCCAGGAGGGATTTCGCGTCATCGCCGAGGCCGACAGCGCCGCGGCGGCCTATGCCGCGTTCAAGGCGCATGCGCCCGACGTGGTCGTGCTCGACATCTCGATGAAGGGCGCCAGCGGGCTGGAGGCGATCCGCAACATCCGTGCCCGCGACAATCGCGCCTGCATCCTGGTGTTCTCGATGCATGGCGAGGCGCCGCTGGTGAAGGCAGCGTTCGCCGCCGGGGCCGGCGGCTTCGTTACCAAGAGCAGCGAGCCGTCGGCGCTGGTCCGCGCCATCCGCATGGTGATCAGCGGCGGGCGCGCGCTCAGCGACGACGTCGCCCATGTGCTGGCCGCCGACAGCCTCGATCCGCAGCAGACCGTGCTGGACCGGTTGGGCGAACGCGAGATCGAGATCCTGCGCCAGTTCGCCTCGGGCCTGACCACCGAGCAGATCGCCGCGAACCTGCACCTCAGCGTCAAGACGGTGCAGAACTATCATTATCTGGTGAAGGCCAAGACCGGATTGCAGACGGACGCACAGCTCGTGCGGCTGGCGGTCACGAGCGGGCTGACGGATCTGTAGCCCGGATGAGCGAAGCGACATCCGGGGTCTCACGCGCTCCCGGCATGACCCCGCATGTCGCTGTGCTCATGCGGGCTACGCTTGGCTAACGCGCCGCAAGCCCGCGCAACAACAACGTCAGCACCGCATCGGCTCGGGCCGAGCAGGTGCACTCGCTCCACTCGTCGGCATGGGCCGGATGATGAAAACTTCTCGTCGCATCGAAGATCGCGGCGGCCGCAACTTTTGGATCGGCGACGTCGAACGCGCCCTGCGCGACGCCCTCCGCGATCATGCCCTCGACCTGGGCGATCAGGTTCTGCTTGTGCGCCTTGACCACCGAGCACGCCTCGCGCGCCAGGGTGAGATAGGTCGCGAACATCTCCGGATCTTCGCAGACCCTCTTCTGCTTGGCGCCGAACAGCTCGCGCAGCCAGCGCTCCAGCTTCGCCGGCGCGGGGGCCGGCTCCGCCGCGATCTGCGCCAGCGGCGCGCTGACCCGCTCGAGCCAGCGCTTGGCAACCGCCTCGCGCAGCGAGGCCTTGCTGGGAAAGTGACGATAAACGGAGCCGTGGCTGACATCGAGCGCTCTCGCGACGTCGACGACCGTCGCTTTGGCGAGCCCATAACGGCGCAACACATCCTCGGTAACTTCGAGGATGCGCTCGGATGTCAGAACCACGGCCTCATTCATGCGTGCACCATATCGGCGTCGGACGTATGCGCCTTGATCTGGATCGTCTCAGCCCGGTCGGCGGACGACGGCGCGCGAAACCTGGCGGCCTGGGCCTCAAGGTGACGCGCGACCTGGAGATTCAGCCAGTCCTGAAATTGTGAGTGCAACAATCGCTTTTCAATCTTCATCGAAGCGGTCCTTCGCAGTTGAAACCGCTGAACCCAAGGTCAGACAGTGGAAGTTGGTCTTAAGCACGGTGGCACAATCGATATACATCATCGCGCTGACAGATTTCAATATCTGTCAGCACGATTTTTGAGAAATGGTATTATAGTCTTGAATTGAGCCGCCAGCTCGCCGGAAAGACCGCCGTTTGTGTCGATCCGGCCGCTCTGGTAAAGCGCGGCGTAAAATGTCGGCGCGGACGCTTGGTCCCGCCCACCTTCCCTCCCGCCTCGGAGCGCCGTCGATGATCCCCCGCTATTCCCGTCCCGAAATGGCCTCGATCTGGGAGCCGCAGACCCGGTTCAAGATCTGGTTCGAGATCGAGGCGCATGCGGCGGACGCCCTGGCCGAGCTCGGCACGATCCCGAAGGACGCCGCCAAGACGATCTGGGCCAAAGCCAAGGACGCCACCTTCGACGTCGCCCGCATCGATGAGATCGAGCGCGAGACCAAGCACGACGTCATCGCCTTCCTGACCCATCTCGCCGAGATCGTCGGCCCCGAGGCGCGTTTCGTGCACCAGGGCATGACCTCCTCCGACGTGCTCGACACCTGCCTCAACGTCCAGCTCACCCGCGCCGCCGACCTGCTGCTCGCCGATCTCGACCGCGTGCTGGCGGCGCTGAAGACGCGCGCCTTCGAGCACAAGATGACGCCGACCATCGGCCGCTCGCACGGCATCCATGCCGAGCCGGTCACGTTCGGCCTCAAGCTCGCTTATGCCTATGCCGAATTCTCCCGCGCGCGCGAGCGCCTGGTCGCCGCCCGCAAGGAGGTCGCGACCTGCGCGATTTCCGGCGCCGTCGGCACCTTCGCCCAGATCGATCCGCGGGTGGAAGAGCACGTCGCCAAGGCGATGGGCCTGTCGCCAGAGCCGATCTCCACCCAGGTGATTCCGCGCGACCGCCACGCGATGTTCTTTGCGACGCTCGGCGTCATCGCTTCGTCCGTGGAGCGCCTGGCGACCGAAGTGCGCCATCTGCAGCGCACCGAGGTGCTCGAAGCCGAGGAGTTCTTCTCGGAGGGCCAGAAGGGCTCGTCGGCGATGCCGCACAAGCGCAACCCGGTGCTGTCGGAGAACCTCACCGGCCTCGCCCGCATGGTGCGCGCCTATGTGACCCCGGCGATGGAGAACGTCGTGCTGTGGCACGAGCGCGATATCTCGCACTCCTCCGTCGAGCGCATGATCGGCCCCGACGCCACCGTCACGCTCGACTTTGCGCTGATGCGCCTCGCCGGCCTGATCGAGAAGCTGCTGGTCTACCCGGCCAACATGGAGAAGAACCTCGACAAGCTCGGCGGCCTCGTGCACTCGCAGCGCCTGCTGATCGCGCTGACCCAGAAGGGCGCCAGCCGCGAGGACTCCTACAGACTGGTCCAGCGCAACGCGATGCCGGTGTGGCGCGGCGAAGGCGACTTCCGCACCTTGCTCAAGGCCGATGCCGAGGTGAAGAAGTATCTCACAGATGCCGAGATCGACGAGCAGTTCGACCTCGGCTATCACCTCAAGCACGTCGACACGATCTTCAAGCGCGTGTTCGGGGAGAACTGAGCGCGCGTCGAGCGGGCGGACGCCTCAGTCCGCCTCCTCGCACTTGTCCTGCTTGACCTTGAACATCTTCCGGAACTGGGTCTCGAGCGCGCTCCGCATCGCCTCCATCTTCGTCTCGCCGGTGTTGCGGAGGTTGTAGTTCACAGCGCAATTGGTCCAGCCGAAATTGACCAGATAGATCCGCATGCGCTCCTGGCCGTCCGCTTTCTGCGATTCGGCGAGGTTCCGGGCGACGCAGGCCTTCGGGCTGGCGTTGTCGGCACAGCCCTTGTCCACGGTCTGGCGAAACATCTGTTGCAGGTCGGTTTTGCCCTCGATCGCGTCGACGAAGCGCGCGCAGGCGGCGGCAGGCTGATAGTCGCGCAGCGCCGAGGGCGTCTTGAAGCCCCGGGTCTGCGCCAGGTCGAAATCGCAACTGTCCTTCAGCTCCGCGATCTTGGCGCGGCGGTAGTCGTCGACACCGGGCAGCGCGATGAACTCCAGCCGCGCGGCGGCGTCGAGCGTGGCCTTGCAGGCGCGATCGATCTTGTCGGGGTCGAGCGCTGCGACCGCCTTCGGATCGAACGCCGGCAACGTGCCCGGTGAGTCGAAATCGGACGGGCCGAACAGCAGACGCACGGTGTTGCGCAGCCGCGTCTCGTCGTGCTTGGCGGGATCGTATCGGACCGTGAAACGGCAGCCGCTCTCCCAGGACATCGTCCGCTCGGCGGCATGGGCGCTGGCACCGGCGAACGTGACGGCGGCGAGCGCCAGGCGTGCGATCCATCCGGTGCAGGTTCGTCGGGTCATGGTGCTCCTCGCAGGCGATCCCTGCCTGCATCCTACCCAGTCCCGACGCCAACACCAACCCGTGCCGCGCAGCATCCGCAGCGCGATGTCGTCACGCTCGACGCGGCGATGCCAGAGCTGACGGCGCGCCCAGCTACAGCTTCTTCAGCGAGACGGCCGCGTTGCCCTTGTTGTTGAAGTAGAATCGGTACAACAGCAGCCAAGGAAGCATAATGGAGGTGTCGTTGACGTAGACGAACACCTCCCCATCGCTGCGGGCCGTGAACCTGGCAGTCCAGCGGCTGCTGCCGGGCGTTTCCTGCTGGAAAGCTGGGAGATGCTCCTCCAGCCCGGTGCTGCCCACCCGCACGATCGGCGCGAACCAGTTCGACCAGATCAGGCGCTTGAAGGGTATCCCCGGCAGCTGCGTCCAGGTGCCGTAACCGAAGCCGGCCGGAGTCGCAGGGATGCCGCCGTCGCTCCATGCCTCCCCGACGTCGAGCACGATCTGATAGGTCTCGCCCTGCGCCACGGTCAGCGCCGTCGGATAGCAATGGTGACGCGTCTCGAACACTGGCCGAATGCTTCCACCAGGGTACGCGCCGATCTCTGTCTGCTCGACTTCGGTCGGCCTCAGCGTCTCCTTGCAGAACAGCCCGGCCGTATTGGCCGCGCCGAACCCCAGCCACCAGAACAGCCAGAACATGATGGCGAACGGGAAGATCCACGTTTTGAGGAGATAGAAACCGGCAACATACCAGCCCTGGCGGCGCAGCGAATAGACCGTCGCGCGCCAGCCGGTCACCGACGTGTGCCGTGACGGATCGTTCCAGGCGATGCGTGCGGTATCGCGGATCTTCTGCTGAAGCGAGGTGCCCCACGACGTCAAGCCGAGCGCCACAGCTACCCCGATCAAAAGGAAACCGGGCGAATCCCGAAACGCGACGAACCAGGGGTCGAGAAATTTTGGCAGGAACGCAGCGGCCGCGTTGACCGCCGGATCGCCCACCACATGCAGCGGAACATAGAGGAAGCGCGGCCAATAGATGACGGCGTATGGGATCGCCGCGACGAACAGCAGCGCGAACATGGTGACGAAATAGACCACGCGGCGCAGCCACACCCAGTTCCAGACGTCATCCTGGACGCGTATCCGCGCGCGTCCCTGATCGCACGGATGCAGACCATCGGCTGATGTGCCCGAGTCGTCGGTCACGCGGTAGCTGGCCGGCACGACGACCGGTGCATAATGATCGGTGCCCGACCGGATGCGTTCGAACACGGTGTGGTGGATGACAGGCTTCGCCGGCGGCAACGGCGGCTGTGGCAGGCTCGGATGCAGATCGCCGGCCAGAAGCTCCGTCTGCGGCTTGAACGGCGAATGCAGCAGCCATTTCATGCGCCTGATATCGTAACGCAGCGAGAGCTTGTACGGCGGCGCGTCGTAGATCTCGCGCAGATTGCGCGGCTTGTAGCGGTAATAGGCCGCAAGCCCCTTGCGGGAGTCGTTGAGCTTATCGAGCGGATCGATCTCTGGGTCGTAGAGCAGGCTGCGCCGCTCGTCGAGATAGACGAGACCATAGGCCTGAGCCCGGTCCAGCATCCAGTCGAGCGTCACATAGGACAGACCATCCTGCGGATAGCCGCCGCCGATGTCGGAGTGCACGCCGGTGAACCACACCTGGCTGATGCGCTCGCGGTCACTGGCCGGCAGATCGGTGCGCAGATGCGGCGGCGGGTCGGCGCGTTTCGCGGCCTCGCTGCGTGGATCGTGATCGATGCCGAACAGCCAGTCCTTCTTGTCACTCCGGCCGGGCACCGCCTCGTCACGCCCCCACACGTAGCGCTCGTCCCAGATCACCGGGCGGAACGCATCGCGCTCCTCCTCGATCGCGAGCGCATGGCAGGCGCGATGGACCTTCGAGCTCATGAATTGGTCTGGCATCGACAGCGGCCAGATCCAATAATCGATGGCACGGGTCATCTCCTCGATCGGACCGCCATAGGCGTCGACCGTGTCCCAGATGCCGACGAAATGGATGCTCTCCACCTGAATGGGCGGCGGCTCGGGGGGCAGGTTACGCCAGCTGCGCAGCTTGCGGATTCCCCAATCGCGGATCCCGCGGAGATCGAGGCCGATCCTGCCGAGATAGCGGAGGATGCCGCTGTTGTAGCGCCGGCGGTAGCGGCGATAGGCATCGGCGGCGAACCGTGCCAGATCAGCGTCATTGTTGTTGTAGGGAACGAGCCCCTGCCCCGCGATCATCGCCGCCACGATGCGGATCGTGAAAGCGCCGCGGCTGAAGCCGAAGCAGTAGATGCGATCGCCAGGCCGGTAGTTGCGGCAGCAGAAGCTATAGAGCGCAATGACGTTGCGCTTCAGGCCGAAGCCAAAGATGCCGCCGAGCGCCGCGAACAGCTTGAACGACGAGGTGCCGACGCCGTCGTCGTAGAACGCGATCTGCCGGCTGGGATCGCGCAGATCGAGCAGTTGGAACAGCCGCCAGACATTCGTCTTGAACAAGGCCTTGGCACTGTTGCCGGTCCCATCCGACAGCAGCACGATGTTTCTCGCAGCAGAGTTGGACATGAGGCCCCCCGACCAGAATGCCGGAGCGGAGCTTGGGACCCAATTGTAATAAAAGCAAGGCGCAATCCCCGCGCGAGCGACTTGGGCTGCTCGGCCTGTCAGATTGCTCTCGGGATCGCAGCAGCGACCGTCTCCACGCAGCTCGCATCACCCAGAAATGATCGAGAGAGACCCTCATCCAGTTGTCGTGCGAGAGGACGTCGACCTCTGATCCTTCGACATCGCGCCAGCGTGGTCTTATGCAGGCCGCTCCTTTGCGCGTGCGAGACCCGGATATGATCGAGACGACGACCGCCTACGACCCCTGGCTGCGATGGATTCACTGGGCCACCGCCGTGCTGTTCATCGCGGCCATGCTGATCGGCCTGTATTGCGGCCTGCAGCCGGCCGGCACGTCGCCGCGGCGGGAGCTGCTGGAGATCCACAAATCGCTCGGCATCACGCTGTTTCTGCTGGCGATCGCCCGGCTCATCGTGCGGGCCCGCACCACCGCTCCGCCCGCACCCGCGGCGTTCGGGCCGATGGTCCGCGCGCTGTCGCAGCTCAATCACTGGGCGCTCTATGCCGTGCTGCTGGTGATGCCGGTGACCGGCTACATGTTCTCGTCAGCCGGCGGCTATTCGCTGCGTTATTTCGGGACCTTCAGCTGGCCGCGGCTGTTCGCCGGCGACAAGGCGATCGCCCGTGCCGGCGAGGTCACGCACGATACGCTGGCCTATGTGGTCTACCTCGTGGTCGCCTTGCACATCGCAGCCACGCTCTGGCACGCGTTCGTCAAGAAGGATGAGACCTTGGCCCGGATGTGGCCGCGGCGGTGACGTCGCTGCCACAGCTAGCGGCTGCCGTGGGGTGGGCAACAAAACGAGGCGCGAATGGTGGGCACGGCGCCATCATCGTCTCAATTGTGGAGAGAGCACGGTTGCGCCTTTTCCCATCCTACGCAATCATGACCTACATCGGCTTCGCTGCCACGACGAGATCGCCGGCGCGCTGGTCCTGCTTCAGCAGCGCGGCCAATTCGCTCTCGTCGAGCGTCTCCTTGACCAGCAGCCGGCGCGCGGCGCGCTCCAGGACGTCGCGCTTGTCCTGCAGCAGCTTGCGGGTGCGCTCGAGCGCTGCGGTCACGATGGTGCGCACCTCGGCGTCGATCGCGTCGCCGGCCGCCTCGCCATAGTCGGCGCTGCGCGAGGCGCCCGGCGCCAGGAACGACTGGTTGTCGCGCTCATAGGCGACCGAGCCCAACTGCTCCGACATGCCGTAGCGCGTCACCATCGAGCGGGCGATGTCGGTAACGCGGCGGAGGTCGTCCGCGGCGCCCGTCGACAGATGGCCGTAGACCACGAGCTCCGCGGCGCGGCCGCCGAGCAGCACCGCCATCTTGTTCTCGAGCTCCTCGCGCGTCATCAGGAAGCGGTCCTCGGTCGGACGCTGGATGGTGTAGCCGAGCGCGCCGACGCCGCGCGGAATGATCGAGACCTTGTGCACGGGATCGGTGCCCGGCAGGCTCATCGCCACGATCGCATGCCCCATCTCGTGATAGGCGACGATCTCGCGCTCCTTCGGATTGAGCAGCCGGTTGCGCTTCTCGAGCCCTGCGACGATGCGCTCGATCGCGTTGTTGAAATCGTCGAGCGAGACTTCATTGGCGCCACGCCGCGTCGCCAGCAAGGTGGCCTCGTTGACGAGGTTGGCGAGATCGGCGCCGGTGAAGCCCGGCGTCAGCGCCGCGACCTTCTCGGGATCGACGTCGGCGGCGAGCTTCGCCTTCTTCAGATGCACGTTGAGGATCTGGATGCGGCCAGGCTTGTCGGGACGGTCGACCAGCACTTGGCGGTCGAAGCGGCCGGCGCGCAGCAGCGCCGGATCGAGAATCTCCGGCCGGTTGGTCGCCGCGAGCAGCACGAGGCCGGTGGAGGAATCGAAGCCGTCGAGCTCGACCAGGAGCTGGTTGAGGGTCTGCTCCTTCTCGTCATGGCCGCCCGCGAACGGGCCCATGCCACGGGCGCGTCCGAGCGCATCGAGCTCGTCGATGAAGATGATCGCCGGCGCCTTGGCGCGCGCCTGCTCGAACAGGTCGCGCACGCGCGCCGCGCCGACGCCGACGAACATCTCGACGAATTCGGAGCCCGAGATCGAGAAGAACGGCACGCCGGCCTCGCCCGCGACCGCCTTGGCGAGCAAGGTCTTGCCGGTGCCGGGCGGGCCGACCAGCAGCACGCCCTTGGGCATGCGGCCGCCGAGCCGGCCATAGGATTTCGGATCCTTCAGGAAGGACACGATCTCGCGCAGCTCGTCCTTGGCCTCGTCGACGCCGGCGACGTCCTCGAAGCGGACGCCGGTGTTGGCCTCGACATAGACCTTGGCCTTGCTCTTGCCGATCTGCATCAGGCCGCCGCCGAGCCCACCGGCGCCGCCCATCATCCGCCGCGAGAGCCAGTACCAGACGCCGAAGAACAGCGCGATCGGCATCACCAGCGAAAGGATGTCGCCGAGGATGTTGCTCTCGACCCGGCCGGTGAAGGTGACATTGGCCTTGGCGAGCTCCTTGGCGAACTCCTGGTCGACGCGGGTGGTCGCGAAGCGCGTCTGCCCGCTCGGCAGCGGCTCCTTCAGCGTGCCTTCCAGATAGTTCTCGGAGACGCCGACCTCCTTCACCTTGCCGGCGTTGAGCAGATCCTGGAATTGGCTGTAGGGAATGACGGCGACCTGGCGATAGCTCGTCCACGCATTGTGGATCATCATCGCGACGAAGATCGCGACAACAGCGTACCAGAGATTGAAGCGGGTCTGCTTGGTCATGGGTCTCTCGATCGGTGATCAGTCGAAAACGGGCGGCCGCAACCTGCGGATCATCCGGCGCCGCCCTCAGGTGCGGTCCTGCGCTGCGGCCTTGGGCACGAACACCGCCACCGCGCGCGGCAGCACGGAGAAGCGCGCCGGCGTGAAGGTGACGAGCTCGCCGTCGGCATTGATCGGGCGCGGCCGCCGGGTGCGGATCTCGAATGATGTGTCGCGCGATGCGCGCACCTCCTGCCACAGGCCGTGGCGGCCCCTGCGGAAGTCATAGGCCATCGCCAAGAGCTTCCAGACGCGGCCGATCTCCAGCGAATAGAGATCGAGGTGGGAATCGTCGATCTCGGCACGGTGGTCGACCGCCATGCCGCCGCCGTAGTAGCGGCCATTGCCGACCGCGATCTGCAGCGTCTTGACGCGCACCGCGCCGTCGGACGACACGATCATCGCGCGGAACGGCCGGGCATTGGTCAGCACCTTCAGCGCCGTGACCGCATAGCCGAGCCGACCGAACCTGCGCTTGGTCTCCTTGGTCAGTTGACGCGCGAGCTCGGCGCTCAGGCCGAGGCTGGCGACGTTGAAGAACGGATGGCCGTTGACCTCGCCGAGATCGATCCGGCGGCAATGGCCGGCGGCGATCACGTCGACCGCGGCCTCCATGTCCTGGGGCAGGCCGAGCGTACGGGCAAGGTCGTTGGCGGTGCCGGCCGGAATGATGCCGAGCGGCAGGCCGGTCCTGACCAGCGCCGGCGCAGCCGCGTTCAGGCTGCCGTCTCCCCCAGCGACGACGACCGCCTCCGCGTCGTCGGCATGGGCCTCGATCCACGGCGCCACCTCGCGCGGACTATGCGGTGCCGAGATCACGAGATCATAGCCGGCCGCGCTCAGCCGCGACACGGCAATGCCGGCCGCCTCGCCGCCGGAGCGGCTGCCGCGGTTGATGATCATCAGGAGGCGGCGCGTTGCCACGGCGGGGCGCGACGGCGGCGCCTTCGCGATCGATACCTGGTCACCCCCCGTGGTCACGATTGTCTCCCGTACACAAGATGCCAGCGCGCCTCGGCGCGCGGGTTCCATACAAAGTGGCGAGCAGGCACTCCGGTTCCATCACGATCCCGGCCCCAACCGGAGTATTCCGGAAGGCACGCGGATGACGATTGTCGGGATAGTGAAGTGGGGGGCGAGAGCCGCGAGGGCCGATAGCTACAAGCGACGCGTGTGGCCGCATCTCGTCAAACTCCTCCGCGCTCCAAAGCGCGCAATACCGTCAGCGGTATCGGTCATGAAAGAGAGTCCGACATCATAGTCCCGGGGACTATCAGAGGGGCCCGGATCTCCGGTCCTCTGGAATTAGTTGACCGACGCCCGCCTGCAAGACGCCTGCCGGGGTGGCAGACACTCTGTCGCACCTCGCCGTTCATCTTGCTGAACGTTGACGCAAACCGCGGGCTCTTGAAAACCGCGGGCTCTTGAAAACCAATCGGCAGACACCTACGTCCGTCGCCTACCCCTGGTCCGGGCCCCTCTGGTGAAGCTGCCGGTGCGCTCACGATGTCGGACCTGACATCAATCTCACCGGCCTGATTAAGAGGACCCGTCGTGGAATTCCTGTTCATCGCGTTTGCCGGCAAGCCCGTCTGGATGTGGCTCGCCTTCCTCGCAATCGTGCTCGCCCTCCTCGTCTTCGACCTCGGCATCCTCCATCGCAAGACGCGCGAGATCTCGGTCCGCGAGAGCCTCGTCATGAGCGCCGTCTACATCATGCTCGCCCTGGCCTTCGGCGCCTGGGTGTGGTGGCAGCTCGGCGCTGAGGCCGGCACCGCCTATCTCACCGCCTTCACGATCGAGAAGGCGCTGGCGATGGACAACGTCTTCGTCATCGCCATGATCTTCAGCTATTTCGCGATCCCGCGCGCCTATCAGCACCGCGTGCTGTTCTGGGGCATCGTCGGCGTGATCGTGCTGCGCGCGATCATGATCGGCCTCGGCGCCGCGATCGTCGCCCAGGCGAGCTGGGTGCTGTATCTGTTCGCGCTGTTCCTGGTCGCGACCGGCGTCAAGATGCTGGTGTTCAAGGACAAGCCGCACGACGTCGGCGCCAATCCGGCGCTCAACTGGATGCGCCGCCGCTTCGACGTCACCGACCGCCTGCACGAGGAGCGCTTCTTCGTGCGCCAGCCCGACGCGCGCGGCAAGCCGACCTGGTTCATGACGCCGCTGTTCCTGGCGCTGATCCTGATCGAGTTCGCCGACGTGATCTTCGCGGTCGACTCGGTGCCCGCGATCTTCGCGATCTCGACCGACCCGTTCGTGGTCTACACCTCGAACATCTTCGCGATCCTCGGCCTGCGCGCGCTCTATTTCGCGCTCGCCGCGATGGTCGATCGCTTCCAATATCTCAAGCTGGCGCTGGCGGCGGTGCTGATCTTCATCGGCTCGAAGATCTTCCTGGCCGACCTGCTCGGGCTCGAGAAGTTTCCGCCCGCCATTTCGCTCGGCATCACCTTCGGTCTGCTCGGCGCGGGCATCGCCTACTCGCTGTGGAAGACGCGGCCTGCGGTCGAGCCGATGAAGTGAGGCAGGTCAGAGGACATGAGGTTGCTGCGTGGCAATGAATGATGTCACATCCGACGATGAGGACTCCTCGGCGCCGCGCCGTCACAACGGGCCGATCAGCCGCCGGCTGCTCGCGATCGCCCGCACGGTGCGGTCCGAGGAGCCGTCGATCGGCGAGTTGTTCGACCGGCTGGAGTCGGAAGGTCTCGGCCTGACCCTGCTGCTGCTGACCCTGCCGGCGCTGATCCCGTTGCCTGGCCCATTCGGCATGGTGTTCGGCACGTTTGTCGCGCTGGTCGCGTTGCAGATCCTGTTCGGCGCCGAGCGGCTGTGGCTGCCCGAGCAGTTGCGCCGCCGGCCGGTGCCGCAGCGGCTGCTGCGCAAGATCATCCGCGCCGGGCTGGACTGGGCGGGCTATGCCGAACGCGGCCTGCGCGAGGACCGGCTGGTCTGGCTGACCGGCCGGCCGGCGCGGATGCTGCTCGCGCTGCCGCTGCTGCTGATGGCCGTCACCATCATCCTGCCGATCCCGATGGGCAACGTGATGCCGGCGCTGGCGCTGATCGCCGCCTCGATCGGCTTCATGGCCGGCGACGGCCTCGCGGTGCTGGTGTCGATCCTGATTGCAATGGCCGCCGTGGTGTGGACGGCCGTTCTGCTCTACACCGGCGCCGCGGCGGCCGATTATGCCGCAACTCTCCTGGCACGGCTTGCGGTGCAACTGCGGGCCATGCTGGAAAGCATCGGTGTCGATCTCGGCTTTGCCGCCGGCGTGACAACCGTGTTTGCAGTGGCAACCGGCATCGCCGCGCTGGCCCTCTGGGTGCAGGCGGTGCGCCACCGCCGCAGCCGGCGCGCATCCTACGATCCGGCGCAGGATCCCCGCGAGCGCTCCCGCGCGCTGGCGCGTCGCGGCCGCGGCCTCGTGGCCGCCGCGAGCATTGCGACCACCGCAGCCGCCGTCTTCGTCGCCACGCGCTTCATGCTCACCGGCTCGATCTGAAGTTCCCGCTGTGGCAGCGCGGCCGCGCGACGGTGCATTGCGGCTGCGACGGACATATCTCCGTGAGCGCCTGTCCGCGCAAGCGCGAGCACTTGTCATTGAAGCGGCAACAAAAAATGCGACCGGTAAGCGCCGACGCGTCGCGTATCATCGACGCCCTGCGAGAAATGCCACTGTCCCTTTGTGCCGGCTGCAGCTATACGAGAGATGACTGTCACTAAACGGTTACAGAATCGACACATGCCCGATTCGAACGCACCGGCGTCGATCCACGGCGATGGCCATGCGGTCGGCGTGCGGGAGGGTGGCGAGTCGGCGAGCAGCGATCCCGGCGGCGCCGCCGACAGCTTGACTGCGCAGCACCTTGCCGATCATGCGGTCACGCAGGGTGATGCCACGGCGCCCAGCGTGGACGCCGCAGCGCCGTCCTTGCCGGATCCGGCGGCCGGCAGCGGCCACGAGATCGAGCTGAAGCTTCTCGTCCCACCCGATCAGCTCGCCGGCTTCAACAACGCGCCGGTCGTCATCGCGCATGCGCGCAACAAGGGCTCGCGCAAGCATCTGACCTCGGTCTACTACGACACGCCAAAGCGCACGCTGTGGAAGAACGGCTTCACCTTGCGGGTGCGCCAGAGCGGCTCGCGCTTCGTGCAGACCGTGAAGGCGCAGCACTGCGACGATCCGCTCAAGCGCGGCGAATGGGAGGCGAATGTATCTTCGCTGGCGCCCGATCCGGCGCTGGCGGCCGCGCTGCTGCCGGAGGAGCTGCGCGCGACGCTGGCCGATGCAACGCTCGAAGCGGTGTTCACGGCCGACGTGCATCGCCATGCGCGCATGCTCGACGTGCCCGGCGCGATCATCGAGATCGCGTTCGACAGCGGCGTCATCAAGGCCGCCGAGCACAGCGAGATCGTGAGCGAGATCGAGCTGGAGCTCAAGAGCGGCAACCCCGCCGCCATCTACGAGATCGCACAGCGCATCGGCGATCACGGAGCGATCCGGCCTTCGATCCGCAGCAAGTCCGCGCGCGGTTTCGATCTCGCCACGGGCAAGGCTCCCGGCGCCGAGAAGCCGCGCAAGCCGTGCCTCGATCCAGCGGTGTCGCTGGACGAGAGCTTTGCGATCGTCCTGCGCGGCAGCCTGCATCATCTGTTGCAGGCGATGCCTGCGGCGGAGGACGGCCGTGATCCGGAAGGCGTGCATCAGTTGCGGGTGGCGCTGCGCCGCCTGCGCGCCGCGCTGCATCTGATGCGGCCGCTCGGGACCTCGGCGAGGCTCGACGGCCTCGAGGCGGATGCGCGCTGGCTGGCGCAGAGCCTCTCGGCAGCGCGCGACCTCGACGTGTTCCTGACCGATACGCTGCCCGAGATCGCCGAGGCCTGCCCGACGGTCGCAGGCTTCGACTCGCTCCGGGCGCTCGCCGAGCGGCGGCGCGAGCTCGCCTATCGCACGCTGCGCATCGCGATTGCCGAGCGCCGCTGCGCCGCTTTCGTGCTCGGCCTCGGCGAATGGATCGAGACCCGCGGCTGGCGCAACGACGTCTCCCCCGACGATCTCCGACGCCTCGCCGCGCCCGCGATCGATTTCGCCGGGCCCGTCCTGTCGGAGCGCCATCAGAAGGTGCTCAAGCGCGGTCGCCGCTTCAAGAAGCTGCCGGCCGAGCGCCGCCACCGGCTGCGTCTTGCGCTGAAGAAGCTGCGCTACAGCATCGACTTCCTGCTGCCGCTCTACGGCGCCAGCAAATCGGCGAAGAAATACGCGAGAACGCTCGCCGGCTTCCAGGAGCAGCTCGGCCACTACAACGACATGGCGGTCACCGCCGGCGTGATCGAGACCCTCGGCACCACCTCCACCGACGCGGCGATCGCGGCCGCCGCGATCACCGGCTGGCAGTCGCATGCCATGGCGGGCGTGGAGGAGCCGCTGCGCGAGGCGTGGCGCGCCTTCACCAAGGCGCCGACGCCGTGGGAGGCCGAGGAGGCGTGACGACCGGAGGCCGATGACGTCGGTTCATGGACCGCATTGATCTGGTTCAAGACATCCGGGCGAGAGATGTAGGAGCGTGATCCCATGAAGATATCCAGCGTGACGTGTCCTCATTGCCGTGCCGCCTACGAGATCGCGGAATCGACATCCGCGGTCGGCTCGGCCGGCCGGTTCGACTGCGGCGTCTGCGGGACGCCATTGGCGGCGTGGGACGAGCCGAAGCTGCGGGCCTTCCGGCTGGAGGTGCCGCCCGAGCACAAATACCCGCGCGTGCCGGCCCCCGCTCCGCTCGCCTGACTCCCGTTCCGAAATCCGGAACGACCGGCATGGTCGGTCGAGATGACCGCGCATCTGCGCATGGCACCATGGCCGGGCGCAACTTGCCTGGCTTTTTTGACCGGGTCATAGTCGGTGACAGCGCGGTGCTGCCGGCCGGTCTGGCCGCATCACTGCAGCGTCCCATTCCACTTCAGCGAGTCATCCGGTCCTCATGCCCATCCTCAACAGCATTGCCGCTCTCTCCGACGAAATGGCCGCCTGGCGCCACGATTTCCACGAACATCCCGAGCTGTTGTACGAGGTGCATCGCACCGCCGGCATCGTCGCCGACAAACTGCGCGAATTCGGCTGCGACGAGGTCGTGACCGGCATCGGCCGCACCGGCGTGGTCGGCGTGATCCGCGGCCGCAAATCGGCCTCCGGCAAGACCATCGGCCTGCGCGCCGACATGGACGCGCTGCCGATCGAGGAGACTTCGGGCGTGCCCTACGCCTCGAAGACGCCGGGCCTGATGCATGCCTGCGGCCATGACGGCCACACCGCGATGCTGCTGGGTGCCGCCAAATATCTCGCCGAGACCCGCAATTTCGACGGCACGGCGATCGTCATCTTCCAGCCGGCCGAGGAAGGCGGCGCCGGCGGCAAGGCGATGGTCGACGACGGCCTGATGACGCGCTGGGGCATCCAGGAGGTCTACGGCATGCACAACATGCCGGGCGTCCCCGAAGGCCATTTCGAGATCTCGCCCGGACCGATGCTCGCCTCGGCCGACGCGATCCACATCAAGGTCACCGGCAAGGGTGGCCATGGCGGCGCCGGCCCGCACCGGGCGATCGACAGCATCCTGATCGCCTCGCAGATCGTCAACGCGCTGCAATCGATCGTCGCCCGCAACGTCGACCCATTGAAATCCGCCGTCATCTCGGTCTGCTCGATTCACGGCGGCACCACCTTCAACGTGATCCCCGAGACGGTCGAGATGCTCGGCACCGTGCGCACGCTCGATCCGGAGATCCGCGATCTCGTCGAGAAGCGGATCGTCGAGGTCACCGAAGCCACCGCGCGCGCCTATGGCGGCTCGGCGGAAGCGATCTACGAGCGCAAATATCCGGTGACGATGAACCACCCTGCGCAGGCGGCTTTCGCCGCCGACGTCGCCCGCGAGATCGCTGGCCAGGAGCGCGTCAACGACCGCGCCATTCCGCTGATGGGCGGCGAGGACTTCGCCTTCATGCTGGAGGCCCGCCCCGGTGCGTTCGTGTTCCTCGGAATGGGTCCCGGCAACGAGTGCCACCATCCGGCCTACCGCTTCAACGACAACATCCTCAGCGCCGGTGCGTCGTACTGGGTGAAGCTGGTCGAGAAGAGCATGCCGGCGAACTGATCGGCTGACGAAAACGTAAGGTGGGCAAAGCAGCCGCCGAAGGCGGCAGCGTGCCCACCGTCGCGCGGCATTCTCCGCGGCGAGATGGTGGGCACGGCGCCACCACGATCTCACGCGACGAAACAGCACGGCCGCGCCTTTGCCCACCCTACAGACTGGATTCCTTCGCTCGCAATGACGCCGGTGGTGGGCACCGGAAGCCCTCCAAGCTCCGACATCGCGAGCGCCAGCGAAGCGATCCAGGGGCGCAGTGCGCGAACCAGACTGGCGTGCGCTTCGAACTCCAAGGGAACAGTTCGCTCCCTATCGAAACGTCGCGCGCGGCCAGCGGCTAGGAGAAGGGCTCCCTCTCCGTCCGCGAGACCCATATGCAGCGCAGCTCCGACCTCCCCCGAGACCTCGCCCTCCTGCTTCTGCTCTCCACTCTGTGGGGCGCCTCCTACACCCTGATCAGGATCGGCGTCGAGACGATCCCGCCACTGACCCTGATCGCCGCGCGCACGCTGATTGCGGGGCTGCTGCTGGCCGCGATCATCCGCAGCCGCGGCCTCGCCTGGCCGCGCGAGCGCAGGATCTGGCAACGCTTTCTGATCCAGGCCGGCCTCAACAGCGTCGTTCCATTCACGCTCATCGCGTGGGCCGAGCGCACCATCGAGGCAGGCCTCTCCACGATCCTGAACGCGACCTCGCCGATCTTCACCTTCCTTCTGACCGCGCTGGTCACGCGCCACGAGCCCGTCACGCTGCGCAAGCTGATCGGCGTCGCGGCCGGCCTCGCCGGCACCAGCCTCATCGTCGGCGTCGAGGCGCTGCACGGGCTTGGCCAGCAATTATGGGCCCAGCTCGCGATCGTCGCCGCCACCATCTGCTATGCCGGCGCTGCGATCCTGGGCAAGAGCTTCAAGGGGCTCGATCCGATGCTGCCGGCCGCGGGATCGCTGCTGTCGGGCGCCGCGGTGCTGATACCAGTCGCGCTCGTCGTCGACCATCCATGGGCGCTGGCACCGTCGCTGCGCTCGGTGCTGGCGCTGAGCGCGCTCGCGACCGTCTCGACCGCCGCCGCGATGGTGATCTATTTCCGCCTGGTGCAGACGCTCGGCTCGATCGGCGCGACCGCGCAATCCTATCTGCGGGTGCCGATCGGCGTTGCGATCGCCGTCGCCGGCCTCGGCGAGCACCTCGCGCCGACGGCGTGGATCGGGCTCGGCTGCATCATCATCGGCGTGCTCGCAATGACGATGCCGGTGCGCAAGGCGGTCACGAAAGATCGGGAAGCGTCGTAGCCCGCATGAGCGCAGCGACATGCGGGGACGGTTGCCCGGGGTCGCTTCGCTCGCCCGGGCTACGCGGAGCGAGCAAACCACGCCTCACCCGATCGCGATCGCGACCTTCCCCAGATGCGCGCCGCTCGCCATGTAGTGGAACGCCTCGCGCGCCTCGCTGAACGGAAACACCCGGTCGACCACCGGCTTCACCTGATGCAGCGCCAGCGCGTTCGCCAGCGCCTGGAGATCGTCGACCGCGCCGACCGTGACGCCCTGCAGCCGCTGCTGCTGCATCACCATCAGCGGCAGCCGCAGCTCCGAGGCCGGCGCGCCGGCGAGCACGCCGATGAAGGCGATGGTGCCGCCGATCCGGGTGGCGCGGATCGATTCGTTCAGCGTGCCGACGCCGCCGACCTCGACCACGAGATCGACGCCCTGCCCGGTGATCTCGCGCGCCTTCTTGCCCCAGTCCGGCACCTGCTTGTAGTTCAGCGTCACGTCGGCGCCGAGCGCCGCCAGCCGCGCGATCTTGGCCTCGCTCGACGACGTCGCGATCACCCGCGCGCCGGCCATCTTCGCGATCTGCAGCGCGAAGATCGAGACGCCGCCGCTGCCTTGCGTCAGCACGGTCTGGCCGGGCCCGATGCCGCCGAGCTTGATCACCGCACTCCAGGCGGTAACGCCGGCGCAGGGCAAGGTCGCAGCCTCGATGTCGGTGAGATGCGCCGGCGTCCGCACCAGCGCCTGCATCGGAAACACCCGATACTGCGTCAACGTGCCGTCGACGGCGCCGCCCAGCGCCGCGCGCATCTTCGCCTCGCTCGGCTCGCCGCCGGTCCAGCTCTCGAAGAAGCTGCCGATGACACGGTCGCCGGCCGCGAACGCCGCGACGCCCTCGCCGACCGCCTCGACCACGCCCGCACCGTCGGACAGCGGCACCAGCGGAAATTTCTGCCGCGAGCCGTAGCCGCCCCTCACCGTGAGCAGGTCGCGATAGTTGATGCTCGCCGCGGTCAGCCGCACCAGCACCTCGCCTCGCCCCGGCTGCGGCACGGGCTTGTCGACCAGCGCCAGCGCATCGATTCCGCCGGGCCCCTGCAGCTCGTAACATTGCATCGGATGTCTCCCGCCCCTGCGGCGCCGCCTTGTTGTTCTGACGGGAATGGTGAAGCGTTTCGTGCCGGCGATCAAGCCGAGTGCGTTCCGCGCGACGGACAAACGACGCGGCCCTCAGTCATCGATCAGCGGGATCACGACATGGTTCAGCACATATTCCGTGCCAACCCAGGTGATGGTGATCGAGAGCAGCAGCAATCCAGCCAGCAGCAGCATGTCGCGTCGTTCCATCGACCACATACGCGGCGGCGCTGCTGCGCGTTTCGCATCGCAGCCATGCCGCGCGCCGCGAGACATGCGACGCCTGCGAGGAACCGCACACCGACCGACGACACGCCGTCACATCGCCGCTTCGAACCTGATCCGGCAGACCAGACCTTCGTCGCGATAATCCTGCTCGATGCTGCCGCCGATCGCCGCAAGGCTCGCCCGGATCATGCGCGTGCCGAACCCCTCTTTCCCGGGCGGCTCGATCGGGTGCGGACCGAGTTCGCGCCAGGCCACGGTGCCCCGGCCGCCTTCCTGCGCAATCTGCAGCTCGAGCCGTCCGCCCGGGCCGCGCAGCGCGCCGTATTTGACGGCGTTGGTCGCGAGCTCGTGAAACACCAGCGCGAGGTTGCGCACCGCCTCCGGCCCCAGCGGCATGTCCGGCCCCTCGACCGTCACCGCGCCGGAGGCGCGATACGGCTGCAGCTCGACGTCGAGCAGCATGCGCAAGGTCATCAGGCGGTGATCCGACCAGGCCAGACTGTTGGCGCGCGCGACGGCATCGAGCCGCAGCGCGATCGCTTCTCCCTTGGCGCGATCCTCGCCCGACAGGCTCGATCTGACGATCGCCTGAAACAGTGCGAGCTGATTGTTCACGCGATGCCTCAGCTCGCCGAGCAGCAATTCGCGCGCATGCTCGCTGCGCTTCAGCTCGATCAGCGCGCCGCGACAGAGATGCGCAAGCCAGATGATCAGCGCCGCAGTGCTCAGGAACCCGACGAGGTTGACCGCCTCGGTATGATCAGGACGGTCGGTGAAGCCCACCAGCACCACCGTGGCCGAGAGCCAGGCGGCAAAAATGGCCGCGGGAATGCCGCCGAGCAGCGCGGCGAACACGACCGCGGGATAGAAGGTCGCGTAGGGCAGCGTCGCGCCGGCGAAATCCAACCCGATCCGGCCTGCGGTCGAAATCGCGACAGCAAACGTGGTGAGCAGAAACGTGGTCGCCGACCACTGTCTGCCCCGACCGATCCAATCTGAGAAACGCTGACCCACTCGCACGACTGACCCCGAGCGCAACGTCTATCGCCCGACGCCGCCGGGAACAAGCTGAAGGAACTGCCACTCAGGTGCAAAAATTTTAGGAACTTTTGCAGTGTCGTTGCGTTCAGCCGTCCCTTTTACCATCGCCGGACCGCATCATGCCGCGCCGTGGGAGAAGCCACCATTCAATCGTGACAGACATGCGTCACTGCATAGCGTGAAGCGCGCTGCATCGGGGCTGCTCGAGGGCATCGGTGCTACTCCGCGTCGCGTCCGAGTAGCACGAATGCCGGACGTTGCACGATCAGTTCGTCGCAGGCCGCGCCGACGAACTGATTGGCGATGGTATCGGAGCGCTGCACGTAAGAGAGCTTGTATCCAGCGCCTCTTGTTGCGCTAATCCTAGCGGCTTGCCGCTGAGCGCCGCAGCGTCGATCATGCGACCATGACGACGAAATCGCGCGAGAGACTCTACGGTGCCGGCATCCGCATCGCGCAGGAGCAGGCCGCGCGCGCACGCAAGGAAGCGGATCGTCTGGCCTGCGACGCCTGGAACAAGCGCATGCTCGGCTACAAGGGACCGGCGCAGCCGTCGCCGCTGCTCGGCGATGCGCTGAACGCGGGCTACTGCTATCTCGAAGTGCGCTGCCTCGGCTGCGACACCAATCAGACGGTCGCGCTCGACGTCATCAGGCGCGCCAAGACGACGCCGATCCATGAGCTCGAGCGCTACATGCGCTGCCAGGACTGTTCGCGGCTTCGCGGTCATCCCTATAAGCGCAGCGCGCTGGTGGCATTGCGCGAGACCAAGATCTCGGCCGCACATCCGGCCTCGACATGGTGGCCCGGTGAACGATAGACAGTCGAACCGCGCGCGTCGTGTGTCGCCTCTGATCCGCGGAGGTACTCCGATCAGGACCGAGCGCTGCACTCGCAAAAATACATCGACACCCGGAACAAACATGAAGATCCCCCGTTCTGAACTGTTGCCGGCGCGGCAGGGAAGCGGAACATGTCAGAGTTTATGACCCAGCCGGACAAGCTGCGGGCCGACGCGGCAGAATGCGCCCTCATTCGTGATCTCGCCACCGACCGCGACAAGCGCGAGCTGTTTGCGCGCCTGGCCGAGCATCTGAGCATGCTCGCCGCCGAGGTCGAACGCGCGGCGCGCGCACCCGACAGCCGCGCGGACGCCGGCCTTCGCTGAACCGCTCTCGCGACGACCTGCTCCGATTGCGCTCCGCTGCTGTCGCGGTGCTCGCCACACAATCGCGCAACTCCACTTCGCTATAGATCGGGATGATCCGCGATCGATTCGCGCAGCGAGCGATCACGCCCCTCTCAGCGCCACAGGTGCCGATCTTGCGACGTCTCCTCCCCCGCCTCGCCTGCCTCGTTCTGCCGCTTCTCCTCAGCTTCCCCGCCGCAGCCGCCGAGCTCGTCGGCCGCGTCAGCATCGTCGATGGCGACACGCTGGACATTCATGGCGAGCGCATTCGCCTGTGGGGCATCGACGCGCCCGAAAGCGCGCAGCTCTGCCGCGGCCGCGACCGCAAGCCATATCGTTGCGGCGCGCTGGCCGCCAACACGCTGGACGCGTTCACGCGCGGCAAGGTTCTGCGCTGCCTGCCGGTCGATGGCGATCGCTACGGCCGCATCGTCGCGCGCTGCGCAGCCGGCGCGACGGATCTCGGCCAGTTCATGGTGGCGCGCGGGCTCGCGGTCGAGGAGCCGCAATATTCGCGCGGCGTTTACACCGCCGATCAGCGCGCCGCCCGCCGCGCCGGCCGCGGCATCTGGTCGGGCCGCTTCACCGAGCCGCCGCTCTATCGCAGCTGCATGCATTCAGGTGGAACGACGGCGGTGTGCTCGGACGGCGGGATCGGCTGGCGTTGAGTGGCGCCGCCTTGTCCACCGGCACAACAGCTCAATTGCCACGCCTCGGCGTCTCGCTGTACGGTCGCGCACCGCAAGGACCAGGGCTGGACGAGGACGATGACAGAGACAAAGACGCGCGTGGCGATCCTGTTCGGTGGGCGCTCGGCGGAGCACGACGTCTCGCGCGCCTCGGCGGCCAACATTGTCCGCTCGCTCGATGCCGGCCGCTACGCCGTCACGCTGATCGGCATCACCACCGATGGACGCTGGGTGCTGGCCGACGCCGCGAATGACGGCACAGGCGCGGCGCTGACAGTGCCCGCGGACGGCCCGCAGATCGTGCTGCTGCCGGCCGGTCGGGGCCGCGCGCTGGTCATCGGCGACGGGCCCCTGCGCGAGCTCGCCTTCGACGTCGTCTTCCCGGTGCTGCACGGTCCGAACGGCGAGGACGGCACCGTGCAGGGCGCGCTGGAGCTCGCCGATGTCGCCTATGTCGGCGGCCGCGTGATGGGATCGGCGGCGGCGATGGACAAGGACGTCGCCAAGCGCCTGCTGCGCGACGCCGGCCTGCCGATCGTGCCGTTCGTCACGATGACCGCCGCATCAGCGGTGAGCTATGAAGCGGCGGTCGCCGCGATGGGCTCGCCCGAGCTGTTCCTCAAGCCGGCCAATCTCGGCTCCTCGGTCGGCATCTCCAAGGCGCGCAACGAAGCGGAGTTCGACGCTGCCTGCCGCCTCGCGCTGCGCTTCGACGGCAAGATCCTGATCGAGCGCTGCATCAGCCCGGTGCGCGAGATCGAATGCGCCGTGCTCGAGCATCCCGACGGCAAGGTCGCCGCTTCCGAGCTCGGCGAGATCGTGCCCGCCGACAGCCACGGCTTCTATTCCTATGAAGCCAAGTACACCGACGCATCCGGCGCCTCGCTGCACGTCCCGGCGCAGGTCGAACCTGCGCTCGCCGCGCGCATCCGCAAGATGGCCACCGAGGTGTTCGGCGTGCTCTGCTGCGAGAGTCTCGCGCGCGTCGACTTCTTCGTCCGCGGCGAGGAGGTCTATGTCAACGAGGTGAACACCCTGCCGGGCTTCACCAACATCAGCATGTACCCGAAGATGTGGGAGGCCACCGGCCTGCCCCAGCCGGCGCTGATGGATCGTCTGATCGCGCATGCGCTGGCGCGTCATGCGCGGCTGAGAGAATTGGCGTCGCAGCGCTGAGGAACGCTTCTGCGGCGGCCGCAGGTCAGCGTGGCGCCACCTTGACGCCGGCGGCGACCCGGTCGCTGGGATAGATGATCACGACATCGCCGCCGGCGACGCCGTCGGCCACGGCGGCGAACCGGCCCGAGCGCCGGATGAGCCGGACGGTGCGCAGCTCGGCGCGCCCATCCTTCAGCGCAAACACCGACCAGTCGTCACCGCGCTTGAACAGCGCGCCGGTCGGAACGATGGTCGCATCCTCCTGCGTGAAGACGACGATCTGCGCATCGAGCTGATAGGCATCGCCGAGCCGCTGCCATTGCTCGGCCGGCGAGACGATGTCGATCAGCACGTTGACGCGCTGCTCCTCGACGCCGAGCGTGGAGATCTTCGTGAAGGCCGCCGGCTCGACCCGGCGAACCCGGCCCGACAGGCGGCCTGCCCCGCCCCAGCGATCGATCGTGACCTCGGCGCCGGGACGGATCTCGACCGCGTCGGTGCTGAGCACGTCGATGACCACTTCGAGATCACGGGGATCGCCGAGCTCGAGCAGCGCCTCGCCTGGCTGCACCGTCGTTTCGCTTTCCTGGGTCACTTTCAGCACCAGCCCGCCGACCGGTGCGGTCACGTTCCAGCTATCCGCGGGCGCGTCGGTATCCGTGTTGCTCCCGTAGCGCGCCAGCATCGCCCTGAGCTGGCTGAGCTCGTGCTCGGCGGCATGGTCGGCATATTCGGCGGCGCGCAGGTCACGTTCGGCAATCCGCATCGCGAGCTCGGCGCGCTCCCGCGCCTGCGCCGTCGCAGCGCCGCTGGCGGCCAGCGCCATGGTGCGCGCAAGATCAGCGCTCGCCTGCGCGCTCTGCGCCTGCGCCCGCGCCACCACCTCCTTGGCCCGCTCGACATTGGCTTCGGCCGCGCCGAGCTGCTCCTCGACCTCGCGGCGGGAGCGCGGATCGAGCAGCGGTGCCGGCGCCGGCGTGATGGTGGCGACGACGTCGTCGGCCTTGACCTGGTCGCCGGCCTTGAAGCGGATGCGCCCGAGACGGCCGGCGAGCGGCGCCGCCACGACGTAGCGCTGGCGCACCCGCGTCTTGCCGTCGTCATCGACGGTGGCAACGAACCGCCCTTTCGTCACCGCGGCCGTCTCCACCGGGACCGGACCCGGCATCACCATCCAGGCGATGATGCCGGCCGCGGCCAGAACGCTCGATACGATGACGACGCGGCGCAAAACGGGGGGCATGCTCATTCCCTGGTCTTGAGGGCCGCGACCAGATCGAGCCGATCCACCCTCCTGCGAACGATGATGGCGCTGATCGCGGCGCTGGCCAAGACCACCGCGGTCGCGATCAGGTAGGTCCGCGGCGCGATCACACCCGGGATCTGAAAGCTCTCGCTGGAATGCAGCCGCGCGATCAGCCCGATGATGGCGTGCGACAGCAACAGGCCGAGCGGAATCCCGACCGCGATGTCCAGCGCGAACTCGCCGAACAGGATGCCCGCGACCTCGCCGCGGGTGAAGCCGAGCACGCGCAGGCTGGCGAGCTCCCAGGCGCGCTCCTGCAGGCTGATGCGGGCGCTGTTGTAGACCACGCCCACGGTGATGATCGCGGCGAAGCCGGTGAGGATGCCGGCGGTGACGAACACGAGGCCCGCGATCTTCTCGATGAAGGATGCGAGGGTGTAGGCCTTCATGGTGACGGATTCGATTTTCGGCATGCTCTTGAACTTTGCGCCGAGCGCGGCCAGCGCCGCCGGCTCGACATGGAGGCTCGCCGCCGAGATCACCGCGCCTTCGCCGGTGAAGCGATTGAGCGTGTCGATATCCATGTAGGACGCCATCCCGATCGCCTCGTCGACGATGGCGCTCACCGGCAGGTCGCGTCGCCGGCGGCGGCCTTCCATCGCCTCCACCGTCACGACCTGCCCCGCGCCCAGCGCCAGCCGCTCGGCGAGGCGCCGGGTCAGGGTGATGCCGTCGGGCGCCGCGACGATCGGGCGACGTGCGGAATCGTGCGGCCGGCGCAGCTCGTCGGTGGCCGCCAGTCCGATCACCGAGGTGAGGTAGCTCTGATGCCCGGCCCGCAGCCGCACCGGAACGATGCGCTGGCCTTCGATCGCGAGCACGCCGGGCTGGCGCGCCAGGTCACGCAGGATCGCGCGGTCCATCGGATGGATGAACGTGATCGTGGCGTTGCCGCGCTCGACCAGGTTGAACTGCAGCTCGATCATCTCGCCGATGGCGTCGCGCCAGAAGATCCCGAGCACCATCATCGGCACCGCGAAGGCGATGCCGATGATGGTGAACAGCGAACGGAACGGCCGCCCCGCGACGTTGCGCAGCATCATCATCCGCCGCGCGCCGAACGCCGTGCCGGGCACGATGCGCTCGATCCAGGAGCGGCGGAACCCCAGCGGCATCGCGGGCCGCATCGCCTCTGCCGGCGCAAGGCCGACGACCTCCTGAAGCGCCGTGACCACGCCGAGGGCGCCCGCCGCGACGCTGATCGCGACGCCGGCCACCGCCGCCCAGGGCGCCAGCCGGAATGGCAGCTCGGGCAGACGGAAGAATCCCTGATAGCTCGATATCATGGCATGGCCGAAGCCGACGCCGCCGGCGATGCCGAGCGCCGATCCGATCAGCACGATCACCAGCATCAGCTTGAGATAATGGAAGGTGAGCCGCAGCGTCGGAAAGCCGAGCGCCTTCAGCGCCGCGATCTGCTCGCGCTGCGCGGCGACCAGCCGCCCGAGCGCGCCGTTGAGCAGGAATGTGGCAACACCGAAGAAGATGATGGGGATGGTGATCGACATCACCTTCTGCTGGTTCAACTCGTCCTCGAGAAAGCGGTTCGACGGCTGGTCGCGCCGCGCGATCGCGCCGATCGAGCCATAGGGCTCGAGCAGCCGGTCGAGCTCCTCGATCACGGGCTTGGGATCGACGCCCGGGGCGAGCGCGATCACGGCGTCGTTGAACGCCCCTTTCATATCGAAGGCGGCCTCGGCCGCGCTCCGGTCGACCCACAGGATGGCGTAGAGACGATCGTCGGGGATCGGCAATCCCGGCTTCACCGCGTAGACATATTCCGGCGACAAGGCGATGCCGGAGACCCGGAAGCCCTGCACGCGGCCATTGAGCAGCACGCGGATGTCGTCGCCCGGATTGACGCCATTGGCCTCGGCAAACGCCTCATTGACCGCGGCGCTGCGCGCGGTCCCCGGCTCGGGCGCCGTGCCGCGCCGCAGATGCAAACGCGCCAGCGCTTCGTCGCCCGCGCGGCTCAGCGACACCAGGCGCGCCGAGACCGGCTGCGACGCCGCCGGCCAGTCGACGATCACCTCGCGCACGATGCGCGGCTCGACCGCGACCACGCCGGCGATGGAGCTCAGTCGCGGCACCAGCGCCAGCGGCGCCCGCTTCAGCGTGACGAAGATCTGCGGAAACCGGCCATCGGCATAGAACTGCTCGCAGCCGTCGCGCAGGGACAGATAGGTCGAGACCGAGCCTGCGAACACCGCGACGCCGGCCGCCACCAGCAGCGCGATCGTGATCACCTGCCCGCGCATCGCACCGATGTCGCGCCACAGCTTGCGGTCCAGCAGGCTCACCAATGCACCTCCTCGGCCGACAGCCGCCGTGCATTGCGCTCCTCGCCGACGATGCGCCCGCCGCCGAGCCGCAGCACGCGATCGGCCATGCCGGCGATCGCCGCATTGTGCGTGATGATGATCGTGGTCGTCCCGAGCTGCGCGTTGGCGCGCGCGATCGCGGCGAGCACCACCTTCCCGGTCTCGTAGTCCAGGGCGCCGGTCGGCTCGTCGCACAACAGCACGTCGGGCGCCTTGACCATGGCGCGGGCCACCGCGACGCGCTGCTGCTCGCCTCCGGAGAGCTGCGAGGGAAAGTGGTCGATCCGCCGCTCGAGCCCGACGAGCTTGAGCACCTCGCGCGGATCGAGCGGCCTGTCGGCAATCTCGGTGACCAGCGCGACGTTCTCGAGCACCGTCAGACTCGGGATCAGGTTGTAGAACTGGAACACGAAGCCGACATGTTCGCGCCGGTAGCGCGTCAGCTCGGCATCGCCGGCGCCGACCAGTTGATGATCGCGCCACTGCGCCTCGCCCGAGGTCGGGCTGTCCAGCCCGCCGAGAATGTTGAGCAAGGTCGACTTGCCGGATCCCGAGGGGCCGAGCAGCACCACGAACTCGCCCTCGTAGATGTCGAGATCGACGTCGCGCAACGCATGCACCTCGACCTCGCCCATGCGGTAGGTCTTGGAGAGCTTGCGGGCGCGAAACACGGGTGCGGCACCCGGATGCTCCGGACGCGCGGCAGCGCTCGCGTCGTTGATCGTGGTCGGACTCATGAGGCCGCAGTTCCTGTCCGGCGAAGGCCTACGCAGAACGCCCGAGACACCTCCATGCCATCGAGGCCGGACGACTTCATAGCCCACAATCGGTCAGCAGCCGTCTTTGCCGGTTGATGCATATCAAGCGACCGACATCATCGGGGCGCGTCACACACATCTGCTCACGTCCATCCCAACGTCGAGACCTCGTAGATCAGCACGGCGGCCCCGAGACAGCGGCGCCAGGGATTGACGCCGCGCACGAGCTCATCGACGGCCCAGACGACGAGACCGGCCTTCACCAGACAATCCAGATTCGCGCCCGTCCGACCCGGCGGGTGCAAGGCCCAGCCCACGAGGCTTCCCACCAGCACGATCCACAGCGCCGGGTTCGGCATCTGGGCGATCGTGATCTCGCCGGTCGCGCGATTGCGGAAGAGCCAGTTGAGAAAGCGCGACATCGTGCCGCCAGCCTGCCCGGTCACGCTCCGCGTCCCTCCTGCTTCCCACGCTGCAGGATGCGGCCCAGGCCGCGCGAGATCAATGGCCGCACGGGAAGAAACAGCCTGTAGCCGAACTCCAGGACCGCCAGCGCGCCCGGCATCGAGGCCACACGCGCCGCCCAGCGCCAACGCGGCAGACGGCGCCAGATCTCGACGAACGCCGCAGCGCCCGAGAGCAGGCGCCCGTCACTGGCACGCACATGAAACCGCGCCATCGCCTGTTGCTGGGTCACGCCATCCGGCGTTTCCGCGCCTGGTTCGGAGACGTCGACGAAACACAGCGCACCCGCCTGATCGGTCCGGCCGTAATAGCCGATCTCCGCTCGACACAGCGGACAGGATCCATCGAAGTACACGGTCGATTGTGCAGGCTCTGGCGCCATGCAGATCTCCTCCAAAACACCAGCTCAAACCTCAGAGCCCTGAACGTCCGCGCCGGCGCTTCGGGTCTGTGGCTCGTCAAATTTCATTGGGAGGAGCGGGTGATAGTCAAGGCTATCGCATTTGAAGAATGGACCAGGCGGCCATAACGACCGTCCATTTGTTACTCCGTCATGCCCGGGCTTGTCCCACGGCTGTCCGGTTCAGCTTCCGCATATTGCGAGGCTCAACTGTTGTGGGTTTTTGGCAAGTTGGGGTGGCCCCGTGAGCAATTGATCGATGGGGCGGCGATGCATGAGGTTGGTGCGGACCAATCTGGCAAAGACCAAGGGGCTTTGGATTGCCTTCTGAAGGTCTTGCGCGAGGCGAAGCAAGAGGAAGGCGATCAGGGCAACGGCGATCTGGATACGAACGGCGTTCTCAGAAGTCCCGAGGAACCTGGTGATCTTGAGGGTCTGCTTGACCCAACGAAAGAACAACTCGATGGCCCAGCGGCGACGATAGAGGTCGGCGATCTCTTGAGCGCTGGCATCGAGGTCGTTCGACAGGATGCGCAGGATCTTTCCCGTTTCCAAGGTGACGCGCACTTCGCGCACCGCAGTCTGCATTGGATTGCGGCGGCTGTAGGCTTGGCGTTGTGGAAGGAAGCCGATGCGGTCGGAGAGGATGTTGCCATCCGCGATGACAGGCAACTCCTCCACGACCCGCAGCGGCGTATTGGATTTGAACCGGGTCACGATTCGACAACCGGCGGCGTCCAGTTGAGCCCACCAAGCATATTCATAATAGCCGAGATCGAAGACGTAGGTTGCTCCCGGCTCGATGGGCATCTGATGCGCTGCAGTATTGTCGTTGACGTTGGCTCCGCTGATTGCCGCATAAATCGGCCGGTCGGCGTCGGCATCATAGATCACATGCACCTTGGCACCGCAGACACCGGTAGAGAACCGTGCCCAGCCAGCGCTGGCTTCTGTCAGCCGTACGCTGGTCGAATCAATCAAATACGTCGTCTCGGCAAGCTTGCGGCGTAACCGGCGATGGGCCTGCTTCATCATGATGGCCAACAGGGCGGCAAACATCTCCGCAGGCCGATTCATATTGGCGTCCGCGAAAGTCGAGCGGCGGACAGGGCCCCCACCCAGGTGATAAAGCCGCGCGGTGTGGCTCGACAGCCCGGTGACAATCTCACGCAGACTGGAAGCCCCCGAAAGCTGACCGTACAGCAGCGCCACAAATTGGTCTTTGGTGGAAAGCCGTCGAATCCGCGCGTCCGTGCCATGCTCGTCCACAAGCGCCTCGAAGCGATGCCAGGGGACCAACTTCAGAATGTCTCGGAATACTGTATTCTGATGCGGCATGGCGGGACCTTCCTGGTGTGTCTCGAACATTTGGCGATGCTCAAGACCGCAGAAGAATCCACGCCATGCACCATGTCCAGTCTGTCTGAACCGGACAGCCGTGGGCTTGTCCCGGCCATCCACGTCGTTCGGAGCGCGCAGGACGACGTGGATGGCCGGGACAGGCCCGGCCATGACGATTCGGAAACGATCCGCGCAACACCTCAAGCGCAGTTGACGAGAGCTTTGCGGTGGCAATCCAGCCCCGTCGCCGCGGCGCCCCACTCACCGCGGCGGCATCTTCTCGAATTTCGGCAGCGCCGGATCGAGATGATCCCAGGGGTGTCCGGCCGCGGTCCAGGACACCAGTTGCGGCCGGTAGCGGCTGGGATCGTCGAGGCTTGCGGGCGTGACGATGAACACATCGGGCATCGCCGGAAACGTCAGGTGCATCGACGAGCCGCAGGTCTGGCAGAACGCCCGCCGCTTCACCGTACCGCCATCGCCGATGGTCTGGAAATGCGACACCTCGCCGTCGACCTTCACCTCCGCCGCGACGAAGGTCAGGTGCGACTGATGGCCGGTGCCGCTGTCGCGCTGGCATTGCCGGCATTGGCAATCCAGCATGACCGCCGGCTCGCCCTTGATCTCGTAACGCACCGCCCCGCAGGCGCAGCCCCCGACATAGGAATTGGTCATGTTGCTCTCCTCAGTGCGACCGCTGCGGTGACGCCTGCTCGGCGGCGACCTGATCGAGCTTCTTGACGACGGTCTTCCAGCCCTCGCCCATCTTGCGATACGCCGTCTCGTTGGCCGGCAGCACGAAGCCGGAATGCACGAGGCGAAGGCGCGTGCCCGTGTCCGCTCTGGACAGGCTGAAGGTGACCACCGTCTCCAGCTTCGCGCCGTAGCCGACATTGCTGTCATGGCCGCCCCTCCACGCGTAGGACAGCCGCTCGTTCGGCACGACCTCCAGCACCTCGCAGTGGATGGTGCCGTCCCATTGGCCCGCCGGCGTGGTCTGAAAGGTGAAGCGATTGCCGATGACGGGCTCAAAACCCTTGGGCGCCATCAGCCAGCGGCCGATCAGCTCGCCATTGGTCAGGGCTTTCCAGATGACCTCCGGCGCATGCGGGAAGATGTCCTCGACGACAATGGCCTGCGTGTCCGCGTTCACGGCCTGGTTCATGGATCGATGTCCTTCAGCAGTTTTTTCAGATTGGCGAAGCGGTCGCGCCAGAACACGCCGTAATGGCTCATCCAGTCGGCCAGCGGCTCCAGGCCGCGTGGCTCGGCGCGGTAATAGACCTTGCGGCCCTCGGGGCGCTCGCAGACCAGGCCGGCCTGCTTCAGGGATTTCAGATGCTGCGAGATGGCGCCCTGCGTGACGGTGCTGCCGCGCGTGAGCTCGACGACGGTGATCTCGTCGGCCGCGACGATGCGCTCGAACACCGCGCGCCGGGTGGGATCGGCCAGCGCGCGCATGACGGCCGTGATGGGTTCAGACTGGATCATGCGAAAGCAATAGCAATCACTAATCAATCAGTCAACACTAATGTTATACGTGACGCCAATCGCGGCTCGTATGCTCCCGCTGGACGGTGCCGCCAGAAAATCCGAATTTTTATCTTCCGTTTTTCAGAATTCAATGCTATGGTATCGCGTCCCGCCCCGATTGAGGGGCGCATCGCGATCGTCACGAGCGTTGGGTGCGGGATGCGGTGGGCGTGTCGGGTTGCAGCGTGAGCGATCATGCCGACGAACGATCCGATGCGTACGGCGAAGTCGTGTGGTCCTGGCATCGCGGTGCTGATGCCAAGCTGGCGCTGCAAGTTCGACGAGCGCGCTGGCGACGGGGGCAAGAAAGCCGATCCCCGGGGAGATCACGTATAAGCCGTTCAAACCATTGCGCGGGGAAGGCCGGGATGATCCGGCCCGTACCTGTGGTTCCTGCCGCCTGCATTTTTTTCGCAGGCGGGCCATGGGTGCGACCGGCACCCGGCCTTTCCCGCGCCCTCATCTTGGAGAGGGCGATCAGATGAGCAACACTCGGACGCGAAAGCGGGCGCGAGGATGAGAACGCATGTTTTGCCCGTGTCTCACCGCCGTCATTGCGAGGAGCGCAGCGACGAAGCAATCCAGAGTCGTCGCGGGACTCTGGATTGCTTCGCTCGCAATTACGCTGTCGTCCCCGCAAGCTGCGGCAACGCGCAAGCGTTGGCGCGGCGCCGACCCGGGACCCCTACGCCGCGGCGGTTGTTTGAGGCACGCTGGAGCGGACGGCCTTGGCGCCAATTTCCGCCGGTGGTCATGGATCCCGGCGTTCGCCGGGAGGACATCGGTTTCTGGATGGCCAGCTTGGCCCACATGCGCGTTTTTGAACCTTCCCTTCTGCCGCGGGAACACACCCAAGCGCCTCACTGCCGCCAAACCCCGCAGAAAAACCGACTGAATCGCCCCTCCCATTCCGGTACACTCGCCGCGTGACCCATCGCCCTACGATTCTCGTGTTCGACTCCGGCCTCGGCGGCCTCAGCGTGCTGCGCGAGGTGGTGCGGGCGCGGCCTGACGCCCACTACGTCTATGTCGCCGACGACGCCTTCTTTCCCTACGGCCATCACAGCGAGCAGGCGCTGGTCGCCCGCGTGGTGCCGCTGATGGGCGAGCTGATCGCCGCGCACCGGCCCGACCTCGTCGTGATCGCCTGCAACACCGCCTCCGTGCAGACGCTGGCGCCGCTGCGCGCCGCCTACCCCACGCCCTTCGTCGGCACCGTGCCGGCGATCAAGCCGGCCTGTGCGCAGTCAAAGACCAGGCGCGTCTCCGTGCTCGGCACCAGGGCGACCGTGCAGCGCGAATACACCCACGCGCTGATCCGCGATTTTGCGCAAGGCTGCAACGTCACCCTGGTCGGCTCGCCGGAGCTTGCGTCACTGGCGGAGGCCGCGCTCAGCGGAACGCAGGTCAGCGACGCGGCCATCGCCGCCGAGATCGCACCCTGCTTCGTGGGCGACGCCGCCGATCCCGCTGATCGAACCGACACGGTCGTGCTCGCTTGCACGCATTATCCGCTGCTGCTCGACCGGCTCGAACGCCTGGCGCCCTGGCCCGTCACCTGGATCGATCCGGCACCGGCGATCGCGCGCCGCGTCGTCGACCTGCTGGGCCCCCCGGCTGGCGACGCCGACGATGGCGGCGCCACCATGATCTTCACCTCGAGCAAGCCACATCAGCTCGGCCGCGCGCTCACGCCCTATTTCGGCGGCCGCGTCCCGGCCTGACGGAGACCGCCGATGTCCGCACCGCGCCAACCGCTCAACCGTCTCAAGCAGGCCTGGCGCGACAAGCGGCCGACGTTCGGCGCCATCGCCACCATCCCGAGCATCCAGACCGTGCGCATCATGGCGCAACAGCTCGACTGGATCATCGTCGACCTCGAGCATGGGCCGATCGATCTCTCCACCGCGCACGCGATGATCACCGCCACCGCGGGCACGCCCTGCGTGCCGCTGGTGCGGATCGCCGCCAACGAGCCGCATCTGGCGAAGGCGCCGATGGACCTCGGCGCGCTCGGCATCAACTTCCCGATGATTTCGAGCCGAGCGGACGCCGAGAAGGCGGTGCGCAGCGTGCGCTACCCACCCCGCGGCGACCGCCTGTGGGGTCCGTTCCACGCGCCGTTCCACTGGAACGTGTCGATGGCCGATTACATGGCGACGGCCGATGACGACATGATCTGCATGGTCACGATCGAGCATGTCGAGGCGGTCGAGCGCATCGACGAGATCATGGCCACGCCCGGCATCGACATCGCGGTGATCGGCCCCGGCGACCTGGCCACCTCGATCAACAAGCGCGGCCAGCTCGATGATCCCCAAGTGAAATCCCTGATCGCGCGCGCCGAGGCCGGGATCATCAAGTCAGGCGTGCCGATCGGCGGCGCGGCGCGCAGCGCCGATCAGGCCAATGCGATGATCGCGCGCGGCTACCTGGCGCTGGCGCTCGGCTTCGACTGGTCCTTGTTCCAGCGCGGGATTGCCGCGAGCTTCGACGGGATCAAGCGCTGAGTCCGTGCCGCTTCACGTTCCAAACGAAAAACAGGATTGGAGGCGAAGCCCATGACGAAGAAGACGATTTTGGGCGTGGCGCGGGCCGTGCTCGGGCCGCCGGCCGCACCGGCACCCTAGAGCGGCGCTTCCGTAACCCGGCCTGCGGTGTTAACAGCAGCCGCCGCCGGGGAGCCGGACCAGGCCAAGCAGAACGAACGGGAGCGACAGGTCCAGGATGCGCGGAACGACCAGGCCGATTTCGCTGCACCGCCGTCTGATCATCGATCTGATGCACGCCTCGCGCGGCGTGCCGTTCGTGTCGCTGGCCCGGACGATCCAGATCGGGCCGCTGCTGGAGGCCCGCGCCGCGGCCGTCTGCCCGCCCGGTTTCGCCGCGATCTTCGTCAAGGCGTTCGCCCTGGTCGCCCGCGACGAGCCGGTGCTGCGCACGCTTTACACCGGCTGGCCGCGGCGCTGCCTCTACGAGCTGCCGCGCAGCGTCGCCACCGTCACCATCGCCCGGGTCGAGAATGGCGAGGATTGCGTGCTGCCGCAGCGCGTCTCCGGGCCGGAGGCCATGTCGCTGGCCGAGATCGACGCCCTGATCCGCCAGGGCAAGGAGGCGCCGGTCGACGACGTCGCCATGTTCCGCAAGATCATGCGCGCGACCCGGCTGCCGCTGCCGCTGCGCCGGTTCGCCTGGTGGGTCGGGCTGAATTTCGGCCGCCAGCGCGCCAACTGGTTCGGCAATTTCTCCGTCACTAGCATCGCCGCCTGCGGAGGCGGCCAGTTGCACGCCCTGAGCCCGGGACCGTTCATCATCAATTACGACGTCGTCCAGCCCGACCAGACGATTCCCATCCTGATCCGCTGGGACCACCGGGTTACCGACGGCGCCATGATCGCCCGGACCGCGATCCGACTCGAGCAGGTGCTGAATGGCGAGATCGCAGCCGAGCTGAGGGCCTGCCCGGTTCCCGGGCGCAGTCCGGCGGAAGCCGACCTGGGATGCGAGGCGGGGCGGCGGAAAATGACCGTCCTGAAGGGGCCGAAAGGGTGATTTTGCCGGCAAAAGCGGCCGTTGCGGTTTGACAAGCCGGCAGTTTCTCGCCTAAGAACCCCCTGCTCGCGGGCCGCTTTCGGCCCGCGTTGCGTTTCGCGACCCGTGGCCTTCTCCCTTCATGCTTTGGGGAGGGGTCTGTCGGTGGACCGGATTTCCCGGACACACAGGAGGGCGCGTTTCCTCAAACCCGAACGAAAGACTTGAAGAGGACGCGATGACTAAGCGCAGTGAGGCGAAGTACAAGATCGATCGCCGCATGGGCCAGAACATCTGGGGCCGCCCGAAGAGCCCCGTCAACCGCAGGGAATACGGCCCCGGCCAGCACGGCCAGCGCCGCAAGGGCAAGCTCTCCGACTTCGGCGTGCAGCTGCGCGCCAAGCAGAAGCTGAAGGGCTACTACGCCAACATCTCCGAGCGCCAGTTCCACGGCATCTATGTCGAGGCCGGCCGTCTCAAGGGCGACACCGGCGAGAACCTGATCGGCATTCTCGAGCGCCGTCTCGACACCGTCGTGTTCCGCGCCAAGTTCGTGTCGACCATGTTCGCCGCGCGCCAGTTCATCAACCACGGCCACATCAAGGTGAACGGCCGCAAGGTCAACATCGCGAGCTACCAAGTCAAGCCGGGCGACGTGATCGAGGTCAAGGAAGCCTCGAAGCAGCTCGCCGTGGTGCTGGAAGCGAGCCAGCTCGCCGAGCGTGACGTGCCCGACTACATCGAGGCCGATCACGGCAAGATGACCGCGAAGTTCATCCGCATCCCGGCGCTGTCGGACGTGCCGTTCGCGGTGCAGATGGAGCCGCATCTGATCGTCGAGTTCTACTCGCGCTGATCTTGACCGGACTGCGGTCCGGCACCATCTGATAATCCGAAGGCCCTGGCACGCGCCGGGGCCTTTGCTTTTTGGGGTTTCGGATGCGGCGAACCGATTCCCGAATGCCACACTTGCCACGAATTCGCCCCAACCTGGGCTGACAGGGAATCCGTCCCGTGATTCACTGTCTGCAGTTGTAAAGTAGCGGGGCGTTCGCCATGGAGTTCAACAGGCGCAATATCATCTTTGGTGCGTTGCCGACCGATGCGGTCGGCGCCCCGCCTCTGCCGCCGTTGCGGGCGCCGCCGCTCACCGCTCCGCCGTTACGCGCACGGACCTCCGGCGTCCGCTATCGCTTCAACGACGGCCTCTATCCCTCGACCGTCTTCGACATCCTCGAACGCTCCTGCTGGCACGTCCAGTCCGATGCGACAGCCCATGTGATCCGCCATGTCGGGACCGGGCTCACCTTTGCCGATGCGCAGCTTCGCCACGATCCCTACGCGCTCGAGCTTCTCCACTGTTTCGACGACTCGCGCGAGCTCACCGACGAATGGCACACCATGCTGGTGGGCTGGGCCGCGGTGAACATGGGCTGGAACGTCAAGCGGCAGCGCCCGGGCGCCGCGCTGCTGCTTTCACCGTCGCGGCAGAGCCCGCTCGAACCCTGGGTGTTCGACTGCACCGCGGCGCCGCCGCTGGTCGCCGAGCCGATCGAGAGCAAGCCGTTGCGGCGGCCGGACATCTGGCTCAACCCGCCGCGCGCGGCGTAGTCGAGGAGGCGTTTTGCGGGAGCGTTGCGAGTTGGGTAAGGTCGGGTCGTGATAAGCGAACGAGGACTGCCGATGTATTACACCCCGCCCCCGCGCGATCCCAAGGCGCCGCCCGTGCGCGTCAATCTGCTGTCGGACACGCAGACCCGCCCGACGCCCGCAATGCGCGAAGCCATGGCGCGGGCCGAGGTCGGCGACGAGCAGATCGGCGACGACCCGACCGTGCACGAGCTCACCGCCCGCGTTGCCGCCCTGCTCGGCAAGGAGGCGGCGGTGCTGATGCCGTCGGGCACGATGTGCAATGTCGGGGCGACCTTGGTGCATTGCCGGCCGGGCGACGAGATCCTGGCGCACGAGACCGCGCACATCATCTCGCGCGAGGGCGGCGCGCATGCGGCGCTCGGTGGTTTCCAGGTGACGCAGCTGAAGGGCCCCGACGGGCAGTTCACACCGGAGACCTTTCGCGCCGCGCTACATCCGCGCAGCCGCTACCAGCCGCCGCAGACCGTGGTCAGCGTCGAGCAGACCGCCAATATCGGCGGCGGCACGATCTGGAAGAAGGCTGATCTCGACGAGATCGTCGAGATCGCCAAGGCGAATGCAATGGCGACGCATATGGACGGCGCGCGGCTGCTCAACGCGACCGTCGCCACCGGCATTCCCGCGGCCGAGATGACCGCGGGCTGGGACTCGGCCTGGATCGATTTCTCCAAGGGACTGGGCGCGCCGATCGGCGGCGTGCTCGCCGGCAGCGCCGCCTTCATCGACGAAGTGTGGCGCTGGAAGCAGCGGCTCGGCGGCGCGATGCGCCAGGCCGGCGTCGTCGCGGCGGCCTGCATCTACGCGCTCGATCATCACGTCGGCCGGCTCGCCGAGGATCACGCCAATGCGCGGGCGCTGGCGCGCGGGCTGTCGCAGATCCAGGGCGTCGAGGTGCAGGAGCCCGAGACCAATCTGGTGTTCTTCAAGCCGGATGGCGCCGGCGTGTCAGGCGACAAGATGGTGAGTGAACTACGCAAGCGCGGCGTGCTGCTGGCGATGATGGACGGCCGCATCCGTGCCTGCACGCATCTCGACGTGTCAGCCGCTATGATTGAGGAAGCGATCGGCCATGTCAGGGAGATCGTGCGCGGCGCATGACGATCATGACGCGAGGGCTGCGTAAACCAGCCGGCCACACAGGCGGCCGCCGTTATCGCGGCGACCCCTTGCGAGCGCGGCTCTCGATCGCCTTACTCAACGCCTCATCGTGCAGCTCGGCGCTCGCCTCGGAGAAGCAGCAGAACACGATCTGCGACAGCGAGGTCTCGCCGCTGATGGCCTCGATCGTAGTGGCGACCGCAATCGAGGCGGCGCGATCAGCGGGAAAGCGAAAGATGCCGGTCGAGATTGCGGGAAAGGCGACGGAACACAGCAGGTGGTTGTGACACAGCTCAATCGAGCGGCGGTAGCACGAGGCCAGCAGCTCCGGCTCACCGCGGTCGCCGCCCTGCCAGACCGGGCCGACCGTGTGGATCACATGACGGGCGGGCAACCGGTAGCCCTTGGTGATCTTGGCCTCGCCAGTCTTGCAGCCATGGAGCATGCGGCATTCCATGACGAGGTCCGGTCCCGCCGCACGGTGGATCGCGCCATCGACGCCACCACCGCCGAGCAGAGACGTGTTCGCGGCGTTGACGATGGCGTCAACGCCGAGCTTGGTGATGTCGGTGACGACGACCTCGAATCGGGTCGTGCCGATCTTTCGGACCGGATAGCTCAGGCGGAGGCCGCCGTGCCGACCGGGATGCCCTTGTCGGTGAACAGCTGCTGCAGCTCGCCGCTCTGGAACATCTCGCGGACGATGTCGCAGCCGCCGACGAACTCGCCCTTCACGTAGAGCTGCGGAATCGTCGGCCAGTTCGAGAACGTCTTGATGCCGTTGCGCAGCTCGGCGGATTCGAGAACGTTGAGGCCCTTATAGCCGACGCCGACGTGGTCCAGGATCTGCACGACCTGGCCGGAAAATCCGCATTGCGGAAACTGCGGCGTCCCCTTCATGAACAGGACGACGTCGTTCGACTTCACTTCATTGTCAATGAATTGCTCAATGCTCATCTTCGCTTCCTCTAGGGCGCCTCAAGGAACGCCTGGGGCTCGGTCCGCGCTGATCGCCATCGGACGGATTTCGCCCGCAGCCGATCGCCACTCTTCTATATGTAGCGCAAACCGTTGTTCAGCCAAAGTAAAATGCCGAGGATCGGCCCGCGACCCAGGCCCCCCCGGCCGGACCATAGGCTGACGGCAGCAATATTATAGCCGCCACGAGGGTTTCATCCCGTAACCAAGCCCCTATTTAGGACGAACTGTCGAAAGGAACTTGTTCCGTCGAACATCGTTTTCTGCTGGCAAACGGAGACCCTCGTGACCAGTTCTGCCTCCGCTACGGCCTCCATCCCCGTCACTGATACGCTTCAGACCGGGTCCGGCTCCCTCGCCGGGCGCCTGACCGAGGCGTACCTCGCCGTTCGGGGCGAGACCGAGCGGCGCGCGGCGCCGCTGAGCCCGGAGGATCAGGTCATCCAGTCGATGCCGGACGCCAGTCCGGCCAAATGGCATCGCGCCCATACGACCTGGTTTTTCGAGCAGTTCGTGCTGGGCGAGCACTGCCGGGGATATATCCCTTTTCACGCCGATTACGCGTTCCTGTTCAATTCCTATTACGTCAGTGCCGGCCCGCGCCACACGCGGGGCGAGCGCGGCCTGATCACCCGGCCGGGCGTGGCCGACATCACGGCATATCGGCAACACGTCGACGCGGCGATGGCGGACTTCCTGGGCAGCGCCGAGCCTGCCACATTGGCCGCTGTGGCGCCGCTGGTGGAGGTCGGCCTCAATCACGAGCAGCAGCACCAGGAGCTGATGCTGACCGACATCCTGCACGCATTCGCGCAGAACCCGACGGCCCCGGCCTATGATCCATCCTGGACCTTTCCTGCCCCGGCAGGCCGGGGCGCGGATTGGATTCACCTCCCCGAGGGCATCCATACCGTCGGACACGCCGGTGATGGTTACCATTTCGACAATGAGGAGCCAGCCCATCGCGCGCTCGTCGGGCCGGTGAGCATCGCGCGCAATCTCGTCACCAATGCCGAGTGGCTCGCTTTCATGGATGACGGCGGCTACCGGACCGCCACGCTCTGGCTCATGGACGGCTTCGCCGCCGCCAGTCGCGAGGGCTGGCAGGCGCCCGGCCATTGGTACAAGGTCGAGGGCGAATGGCGCATCATGACGCTGGGAGGGCTGCGGCCGGTCGATCCGGATGCACCCGTGTGCCACGTCAGCTACTATGAGGCCGACGCATTCGCACGCTGGCGCGGCAAGCATCTGCCGACCGAGATGGAGTGGGAGGTCGCCGCGCGCGGCAACCAGCTCAGCGACGCCTTCGGCATTGTCTGGCAGTGGACCCGCAGCGCCTACAGCCCCTATCCCGGCTATCGTGCCACGGAAGGCGCGCTCGGCGAGTACAACGGCAAGTTCATGGTCAATCAGCTGGTGCTGCGCGGCTCATCGCTCGCGACGCCGGCGGGCCACAGCCGCGTCACCTATCGCAACTTCTTCTATCCACATCATCGCTGGCAATTCACCGGGCTCCGGCTCGCGGACTACGCCTGAGCTATCAGCATTCGTTGCCCGACAGTCGCGCGTGTGCGCGTCCAGGAGAGTATCATGAACGTGCACGTCAACGCGCTGCTCGATGCCCATCTCCCCGACGACAAGACGTCGGCCTTTGCGACAGACGCAGTCGCAGGCCTCACCCAGCAGCCCAAGCAGCTATCGCCGAAATATTTCTACGACGCCGCCGGATCAGACCTGTTCGAGCAGATCACGCGCCTGCCGGAGTACTACCCGACGCGCACCGAGCTCGGCATCCTCAGGGATCGCGGCGCCGAGATCGCGGCGGTCATTCCCGACGATGCTGCGCTGATCGAGTTCGGCGCCGGCGCCACCACCAAGGTGCGGCTGCTGCTGGAGAGCTGCCGCTTCGCGGCCTACGTGCCGGTCGATATTTCCGGCGAGTTCCTGACCGCACAGGCCGACAGCCTGCGCCGCGACTTCCCGCAGCTGGCCGTGCACCCGGTCATCGCGGATTTCACCACCGCATTCAAACTGCCTGATGCCATCGAAGGCAAGCCGAAGGTCGGCTTCTTTCCGGGATCGACGATCGGCAATTTCGAGCCGCATGAGGCGTGCCGGTTCCTGCGCTCGGCACGCGAGATCCTGGGGACCGGCGCGCTGATGATCGTCGGGGTCGACCTGGAGAAGGACGAGCGCGTCCTGCATGCCGCCTACAACGACGCCGCCGGCGTGACCGCGCGTTTCAATCTCAATCTGCTGTTGCGGATCAACCGGGAGCTCGGCGGCAATTTCGACCTGTCCGCCTTCGTTCACCGCGCGATCTACAATCGCGAGCAGCACCGCATCGAGATGCATCTGGTGGCACGAAAGCCGCAAACCGTGCGGCTGCTCGGCACCACTCTCTCGTTCCGGGCCGGCGAGAGCATCCACACCGAGAACAGCTATAAATACAGCATCGAGCGCTTCGGCGCGCTGGCCCGCGGCTCCGGCTGGAAAGTCCAGACCGTGTGGACGGATGCGGAAAACATGTTCTCGGTTCAGGCGCTCGTCGCCGAGGCGTGAGGCTCCGGCTTCGACCGCAGCGACAGCGTCTCCCACAGCGCGACGATCGCCAGCAGCGCGCTCGTCAGCGCTGATAGCACGAGCGGCGACAGTTCGGTCGCGAACCAGCCGAGCCCGATCAGCGCCAGCAGGCCAGCGCCGTGCGACAGCTGCAGGAAGCCGCGGATGTTGAACTTGAAGAGGATGGTCCCGAGCAGAAACACGAACGGACCGCCGATCGTTGTCGCCGCCGTATTCAGGCCGGTATGCCCGAGGGGGTGCTTCAGGATGATCTCGTCCGATACCGCCGAAACGATGATGCCGGCGACGATCGGCATGTGCAGGTAGGTGTAGGCCGAGCGCGCCATAAGCCCGGATTGCGCCGACTGCGAAATCACCTCCGATCCCGCCTCAGCGCCGCGGTTGAAATACACCGCCCACATCGCCACCGTGCCGATGAAGGCACTGGCAAAGGCGGCAATGTTGGCTCCGGTCCAGTCGAGCTCGGCAAAGGTCGCGCCGGTGACGACGATGGATTCGCCGAGCGCGATGATGATGAACAGCGCACAGCGCTCCGCCATGTGGCCGCCTTCGACCATCCAGTCCTCGACGGTGGATGCACCCAGCCCGGGGACCCAGAAGTGGACGGCCGGCGACACATATTCCAGGGTGAGCGCCGCCCCCACAGCCCCATCCGCGCCGGGCCCTCGGCAAGGCCGCCGAGCAGCCAGAGCACTGCGGAGGCACTGAGCCAGGAGAGAATGCGGGCGGCGTTGCGACGGACGGCCAATCGCTGCGGCGGCGTCGCGGTCAGCCAGAACGCGGTCCGGCCGACCTGCATGGCGGCGTAGGCCATGGCGAACCACAGGCCGCGGTCCTCGAACGCCCGCGGGATCGACATCGACAGAACGAGGCCCGCCAGCATCAGCGCGAACAAGAGACCTCGGACGAGCGCCTTCTCGGGATCGAGCCAGTTGGTCACCCAGGCGGTGTAGACCCACACCCACCAGACCGCGAGAAACAGAACGGCCGTCTGGGCGGCGCCGAGCGGCGAGAAATGGCCGATCAGATAGTGCGAGATCTGCGTGACCGCGTAGACGAAGACGAGATCGAAGAACAGCTCGACGAAGGTGACCCGGCTGTGCCGGTTCGGCTCGATGACGCGAAACAGCGCACCACGCGGATTGTCCACCGCCATCTCCCCCGGATGCGTGCTGCGCGATCTGCCCCTGAATGGTCAGCGCTGGTCCGGCACCCCGGTCTGCAGCGCCAGAGCATGCAGCACGTCACCCATCTGGCCGCGCAGCGATTGATAGACGAGCTGGTGCTGCTGCACGCGGGATTTGCCGCGGAACGATTCCGAGATCACCGTCGCGGCGTAGTGGTCGCCGTCGCCAGCGAGATCGCGAATCGTCACCTGGGCGTCAGGGATGGCAGACTTGATCATCTGCTCGATATCGTGGGCATCCATGGGCATCCCGGTGCATCTCCTTGTGTCGGGCCGGCGCCGCATCCCGTAGACGATGTAGCCCGCAGGGCCCGCGGCTTGGCTGCAGCTCCCATCAGTGGCCCGCCGAGCACGGCGAATCAAGGCATTCTCGCGGGACCGTGATATTGAAATCTAGCGCGAACCGCTTTCGAGGTCACGCGCGGAACCACTATATACCGGGATCAGACGAGATACGTCGGACTGGGTGACGCACCCAAAAGGCCGAATCGTGAGGACGACGACATGAAGCTTCCAGGACCGGATCATCCGATCACCGTCACCCCCAACCCGAAACGCGTACGGGTGATCGCCGACGGCGTCGTGATTGCCGACACCGCCCGTGCGTTGACGCTGAAGGAAGCGAGCTACCCCGCGGTTCAATACGTGCCGCGGGCCGACGCCAACATGGCGGCCTTGCAGAAGACTGATCGTGTCACCCATTGTCCGTACAAGGGGGATGCGAGCTATTTCAGCGTCGTCGCCAACGGCAAGACATTGGACAATGCGATCTGGAGCTACGAGGCGCCCTTCCCGGCGATGACCGAGATCTCGGGCCACCTGGCGTTCTATCCGGACAAGGTGCGGATCGAGGAGGTCGCAGCTGATTGAACCCGGTGACAGCCCGCCGCGCGGCGGGCGCGAGGCGATACCGGCGCGGCGGTTGTTTCGATCACTGACGCGATGGCGTGCTACACTCTGAAAATCGTAAGCCCGAGAATCAGGAGCACGAGGAAGATCACCAGGAAGATATAGAACAGGATCCGCGCAATGTCGGCGGAAGCTGCCGAGATGCCGGTGAAGCCGAGAATACCGGCCACCACCGAGATCACGAAGAACAGCAGCGCCCATTTGAGAAGTGTCACGGTATGGTCCTCCGGTTCTGCGCCGTGCCGGCGCGGCGCCTCACTAACGATGAGGCGGGGAACCGGTTCCTTCGGCCATCGGTCCCGGCGCCGAAGAAATGCGCAACCCACGACCGTCCCGGCCGTAACTTCATAGGTCGTCGGTTCGTAAGGATATCGGGAGCGGAAATCGGCATGTGTGAGAAACCGGCTTGCGGACCGCGGCACTTGCTGATTTGCAGCACCAAAGACGACATCTGGTAGTCCGGCGCCGTCATTCGCCCGCTTGCGGGCGACTCCAGCGAATGACGGTGCCATAGGTCACACGAGCTCATCCACTCATTCCGGCTCGCGCAGCCTTGGACGACGTTTGCATGACGCCCCGCGGCGAGGGGGATGCGAACGTCCCATCCGCTGCACGGGCCGGGCAGCAGCGACGCCGGGGGGCGTATGGTCATATCGGTTACACAATCGGCGGCGGCCGCGAAGATCGAGCTTCAGGCCCGCCCGCGCGCCCGGGCGCGCAACGCCGCGCTCGATCACGCCCGGACATTCCTGACGCTGGTGGTGCTGCTCCACCACGCCGTGATTCCCTATACCTATTTCGGGCACACCGATCCGACGTTCTTCCTCGGCTTCGATGCCATCGTGCTGGCCACCGACAGCTTCTTCATGGCCATGTTCTTCTTTCTGTCGGGCCTGTTCGTGTGGTCGGGCCTTGCTCACAAGTCGACGCTGCAGTTCCTGCGTGACCGGCTATTGCGCCTTGGCCTGCCGTTCGCCATCGCAGCCCTGACCGTCATTCCGCTTGCCTATTACGCGATCGAGCTGCGCGCCAATCCGGACGCCACCTTCGCTGCCTTCTGGTGGAAGACGGTCACGGTCGGTCCATGGCCGAGCGGGCCGATCTGGTTCATCTGGGTGCTGCTGGCGTTCGACACCTCGGCAGCCCTTTTGTACCGCGTCTCGCCACGCCTGCTGGATCCGATCAATCGGCTGTCGCAGCGCGCCTTCGAGCATCCGCGCGACTTCTTCTTTGCCTTCCTGCTGATCACAGGCGGACTCTACATCCCGTCCCGGCTCTATTTCGGCCCGACGTTCTGGTTTGAAGCCGGACCGCTCTCGGTGCAGGCCAGCCGCGTCCTGCTCTACGCCGCCTATTTCTACGTCGGGGCTGGCATCGGCTCGGCCAATGTCGAACGTGGCCTGCTGGCCGCAGAAGGGCAGATGTCGCAGCGCGGACTCGGGGCCTGGATCGTGGTTACGCTGGTGCCCTATGCGCTGCTCTGGGTGCTCATCACGATCAAGCGCCAGGTGCTGGGCAATCCCCCCGTGTTGCCGCAATGGTACGAGGCAGCCTATGGCTTCCTGTTCGTCATCTTCAGCGCCGCGATCCTGTTTGCGATCCTGTCCTATTTCCTCAACAACCGCCGCTCGGAATTCTCCGTGCTCGATCGCATGCAGGCCGACGCCTATGGCATGTTCCTGGTGCACTATCCGATCGTGCTGTGGATCCAGTACTGGCTGTTCGACTTCGGCCTGCCGGCCATCGCCAAGGCCACGATCGCCTTTGTCGGCAGCATGCTGCTGAGCTGGGGCGCGACCTGGGTGCTCAGGCAGATTCCGGGGGCGAAGAACGTGTTGTAGGACGGTCCTGCCTCCTCCGTCATTGCAAGGAGCGCAGCGACGACGCAATCCAACCTCCCGCCGGAGCTCTGGATTGCGTCGCTGCGCTCGCAATGAGCGCGTGGAAAGGCACCGCGCTGACAACGTACTCCGCTGTCGTCCTGCGAACGCAGGGACCCATAACCGCAAGATCTTGTTGTTGGCGCAGGTCAACGACCAGTCCCGCCGACTACTCCGTACACCGAGTGGGTCCCGGATCGGCGCCACGTCGGCGCGGTGCGCCGCCGTGGCTTGTCCGGGACGACAACGGTGTGTCAGGCAGCCGCCCCGCCCATATATTCTGGTAGCCAGCTCTCGAACCGGCTCTTCAGCGTATCCACTTCCACCGAGGCCTCGCCGGCGATCGCCAGCGCAGTGCCGCCTGTCGTGCCGATGCGCGTGCACGGCACGCCGGCGCCGCGCATCTTGGCGAGCACGCGGCCGGCCTCGGTCTCCGGCACCGTCACGAGATAGCGCGCCTGGTCCTCGCCGAACCAATAGGCATGTGGCACGATCGAGGCAGGCGCGGCCAGCAGCCGCGCGCCGATGCCGGAGGCCATCGCCATCTCGGCGAGCGCGACGAGCAGACCACCGTCGGCCAGATCATGCGCAGCCGTCGCCGTGCCCGCATGGATCATGCCGCGCACGACATCGCCGATGCGCTTCTCCGCGGCCAGGTCGACCGGCGGCGGAGCGCCCTCCTCGCGGCCGCAGACGTCGCGCAGGTAGACCGACTGGCCGAGCCAGCCATGGGTCTCGCCGATCAGCAGGATCGCCTCGCCCTCGGCCTTGAAGGCGATGCTCGCCGACTTGGTGAAATCATCGAGCAGGCCGACGCCGCCGATCGAGGGCGTCGGCAGGATCGCGCGGCCGTTGGTCTCGTTGTAGAGCGAGACGTTCCCGGAGACGACGGGGAAGTCGAGCGCGCGACAGGCCTCCGAAATGCCCTTCAGGCAGCCAACGAACTGGCCCATGATCTCGGGCCGTTCCGGGTTGCCGAAATTGAGATTGTCGGTGATCGCAAGCGGCCGGCCACCGACCGCGGTGATGTTGCGCCAGGCTTCGGCGACGGCCTGCTTGCCCCCCTCGAACGGGTCGGCCTCGCAATAGCGCGGCGTGACGTCGACGGTGAGCGCCAGCCCCTTCGGCCCGTCCTGCACGCGCACCACGGCGGCATCGCCGCCCGGGCGCTGCACGGTGTTGCCGAGGATCACATGGTCGTACTGCTCCCAGATCCAACGCTTGGAGCACAGATCGGGCGTTGCGACGAGCTTCTCCAACGCCGGGATGATGGCCAGGGGCGCCTTGACCTCGCGGGCGTGGATCACCGGCAGCGCCGATGAGGCCACGTGCGGGCGATCATACAGCGGCGCCTCGTCGCCGAGCTCCTTGATCGGCAGGTCGGCCATGACGTCGCCGCCATGCTTCACCACGAACCGCTTGCTCGGCGTGGTGTAGCCGACCACCGCGAAATCGAGCCCCCACTTGCGGAAGATCGCTTCCGCCTCCTTCTCCTTCTCCGGCTTCAGCACCATGAGCATGCGCTCCTGACTCTCGGAGAGCATCATCTCGTAGGCGCTCATGCCGATCTCGCGGGTCGGCACGGCATCGAGATCGAGATCGACGCCGAGGTCGCCCTTGGCGCCCATCTCGACCGCCGAGCAGGTCAGCCCGGCCGCGCCCATGTCCTGGATCGCGATCACGCAGTCGGCGGCCATGATCTCGAGGCACGCTTCGAGCAGCAGCTTCTCGGCGAAAGGATCCCCGACCTGCACCGTCGGGCGCTTCTCCTCCGAGGAGTCGTCGAATTCGGCCGAGGCCATCGAGGCGCCGTGGATGCCGTCGCGGCCGGTCTTGGAGCCGAGATAGACGATCGGCATGTTCACGCCGGAGGCGGCCGCATAGAAGATCTTGTCGGCGTCGGCGAGGCCGACCGCCATCGCGTTGACCAGGATGTTGCCGTCATAGCGGGTGTGGAAGCGGGTCTGGCCGCCGACCGTCGGAACGCCAAACGAGTTGCCATAGCCGCCGATGCCGGCCACCACCCCGGACACCAGATGCCGCGTCTTCGGATGCTCCGGCGCGCCGAACGACAGCGCGTTCAGGCAGGCGATCGGGCGTGCGCCCATGGTGAACACGTCGCGCAGGATGCCGCCGACGCCGGTCGTGGCACCCTGGTACGGCTCGATGTAGCTCGGATGGTTGTGGCTCTCCATCTTGAACACGACCGCCTGGCCGTCGCCGATGTCGATCACGCCGGCGTTCTCGCCGGGGCCCTGGATCACCCAGGGCGCCTTGGTCGGCAGGCCCTTGAGATGGATGCGGGACGATTTGTACGAACAGTGCTCGTTCCACATCGCCGAGAAGATGCCGAGCTCGGTGAAGGTCGGGACCCGCCCGATCAGCTTCAGGATGCGCTCATATTCGTCGGGCTTCAGGCCGTGGGCGGCGACGAGCTCGGGGGTGATCTGCGGTTCATTGCGCATGGAGAAATGCCTTTGCCCCGTGGGCCGCTGGTCCCTTAAACCCTGCTTCATAGATACAGAGGCAGAAGCGGAAAAGGCCTTTTACGGCCCTATTCCGCCCTGTCCAGAGCTTTGGCCCGGACCCGCCAAGCGGGATATTTGCAGATTGGCGGCCAATCGGATTTAAGACGGTAAATCAACAGTTAAAGGCCCTTGCACGTGCACGATCTGACCCGTTCCGCCTTCGAGAACCGCCCCGGCATCCATATCGCGACCGACGGCGAGTTCGCCGGCTGGCGCACCTGGATGCGCGACAGCTACGAATCCCATACCGGACCGTTCTGGCACCGGATGGAGGACGACGGTTCGATCCGCTGCGCCTTCCGGGTCGAGAAGAAGCATTTGAACGGCGGCGGCAACGTCCATGGCGGCTGCCTGATGACCTTCGCGGATTACTGCCTGTTCGCCTTCGCCGCGCCGATCATGCAGGGCCCGGGCGTCACGGTCTCGTTCTCGTCCGAATTCCTCGACGCCGCGCGCGAGGGGGAATTGATCGAGGCCACCGGCGAGGTCACCCGCGCCGGCGCGTCGCTGATCTTCCTGCGCGGCATGCTGCATTCCGGCACCAAGCCGCTGTTCTCGTTCTCAGGGACCATCAAGCGCGTCAAGCGGCGGACGCCGGAGGCAGCGAACTCGCCGTAGCCTGATTTGATTTGTAGCCCGGATGAGCGCAGCGATATCCGGGATCTCACGCGCTCCCTCGGTGAACCCGGATGTCGCTGCGCTCATCCGGGCTACGGCCTCACCCCGCGAGCTGCTTCTCGGCGATCGATATCCACTCGGCCTGCGCCTTGCGCACATGGCGCGGGGCGCGCTTCATCTGGATCAGCAGCTCGGTGAATACGATCTTGGCCTCGTCGATGCGGCCGGCCAGCTTGAGCAGCAAGCCGTAGCGGACCTTCGCCTCGCTGCCCGGCGCGTAGTCCAGCAAGGCCTGGTACTCCTCCAGGGCCTCGTCGGTGCGGCCGGCTTCCTGCAAGGCGCGAGCATAGAGCAGATGCGCCTCGACCGAATTGTAGTCCGGCCAGGTCTTCTGCAGCTCGTCGAGCGTCGCCAGTGCATCCGCGGGGCGGCGGCGCGCGAACTGCGCCTTGGCCTTGCCGAGCGCGAACAGCGGCTCGTGGCCCATCGGCAGGCTCAGGATGTGATCATAATGCTGCTCGGCCTCGTCATAGCGACCGACGGCGACGCATTCCTCGGCGAGCGCGGCGCGGTTGGCAATCGTATCCGTCACGGCGACGCGATCCGACAACTCACGATAGTATTTCTCAGGGTCCAGCTTGTTGGCGACGCGCTTGCGCGCCTTCTGGACGTCGTGGCTGCCCAGCCATTCCGGCACCAGCTCGACGACGATGTAGGCGAGCGCGCCGATCAAGGGGACCAACAAGATGATGAACGCCCAGGGCTGCATCCGCCCGGTCCGCGACGCATGATAGATCAGCGAGATCTGAAGAAGTATAATGACGAGTGCAACCGGCACGGCGGTCCCCACGGCCAATCCCTACACGCCAACGTTGATAGCGTGGCCGCGCGCGGCCGACAATCCCGTCCGCGCCAGCTCAATTGACGAGGCCGGTTTGACGCATGAGGACAACGGCCGGTTCGAGCAGCGGAGCAAGGCTCGTTCGATGGCCGTACGGAAGGCGATCCTGTCGCGAAGAAGGGCGGAAGCGCGTCGCGCCCCCGCCCTCGAGCCGCCGTCGTATCGCCACGCCGCTATTGCTGCTGGTCGATGACCTGCACCACCTTCTGATCGCGCGGGTCGACCAGCACGACCTGCTCGCCGATCGCCAGATACTGGTAGTTGGCGAGCTCCGGATTGCTGCGCGCGAGCTCATCGGGCACCCGGCGCAGGCTCAGGCAGCTCGTTCCGGACGAGGTCGATGACGATGTCGTCGATCCGACGGTGCCGGTCTCGGTCGCGGCGCGGCGCAGGATCTGGCGCTGATCGTCGGACAGCACGATGCGGGTCGAGCTCACGCCGTAGCCGCCGCGCTCATAGCCGCGATCGGCGCGCATGCCGTCCTGGGGGATGACATCGACGATCTCGCGGCTGCGCGGATCGACGATGGCGATCTCGTCATGCACGACGGTGTACTCGTAGCCGCGATATTCCGGAACGATGGTGACGATGTCCGACGGCAGCGGACGCGGCCGCACGCGCTCGGGCAGGCGCTCGCCGACGTTGATGCGGATGTCGATGTCGGTGCGGGCACGGTCGAAGTCGTGATCACGCTTGAGCTGGTCGACCACGCGGGTCTTCTGTTGCTCGTTGACCGAAACCTGCGTGCTGGAGCGGGTGTTGTTGGTCTGGGTCTGGTTGCTGGCCTGCCCGGTCGCGTCCGGCTTGCCCGCAGCGGCACCGGCCGGACCGGTCTGCTGGTTCTGCTGCGCGGTCGTGCTCTTGCTGTCCGTTGCGCCCGGCTGATTGGCCTGCTTGCTGCGGCCGGTCTGCTTGTCGGCCGCCTGGTCCGACGTGCCGGCCTTGCGCTCGTCCTGGCTTTGCCGGCTCTTGTCGCTGCCGCTGCGCTCGGCCTCGCGGTCGGACTTGCGATCCGTGGCGCCCGACTTGGTTTCGGCGGCGCGATCCTCGCCCTTGCGCGGCTCGTCGGCGCGTCCCTGCTGTTGCTTCGACTCAGCCTTGCTCTTGCTGTCAGACTGCTTGCTGTCGGCCTGCGACTTGCTCTCGGCGCTGTCCTTGGCGTCGCGCTCGCGCTGTGCCGAGTCCGGCCCGCGCTCGCCCTTGCTCTGCTCCGCGCTCTGCTTCGCATCGTGCGCCGAGCGCTCCTGAGCCTGCTCGCGCGCGGCCGATGACGGCTCGCTGCGACCCTGCGCGCTCTGCTTCGCCTCCGACGCGCCGTGTTCCACGGCCGCGCCAGCGCTCTTGGCCTCGCTGCCGGGCCGGATCGCTTCGCGTGCGGTCGGGGCAGTGGCGCCACCCTCGCGCTTCATCTCGGACTGCGCCGATGCGGCACCTGATGCCGTGCCGATCGCCAGAATGATCGCGGCCGTTCCCAGCCAATGTTTCGTCGTCATATGAGAACCTCCTTGGTTCCTGTCCCGTGGAATCGGGCGGACAACGCAAACAGCCGCCGGGCGTTGCCGGACGGCGCGAGAAAAAACTACGGAACGATTTCGATGAACGGCGTCAGGCCGCGCGGTCGAGATGGGCGACGAGGCCGGCAAACAGGCCACGGCCGTCGGTGCAGCCCATGATGTCTTCGACGTGATTCTCGGGATGCGGCATCATGCCGAGCACATTCCCGTTCTCGTTGACGATGCCGGCGATCGAATGCGCAGCGCCGTTGATGTTGCTGAGGTCGCCAACCTCGCCATCGGCCGAGCAGTAACGATAGAGCACGCGCCCATCGCCATTGAGCCGCTTCAAGGTCTCCTCGTCGGCCGCATAATTGCCCTCGCCGTGAGCGACGGGCACGCGGATGACCTGTCCCGCATTGTAGCCGCGGGTGAACGGAGAATCCGAGCGCTCGACCCGCAGATGCACGTCCTTGCAGATGAATTTCAGCTTATCGTTGCGCATCAGCACGCCCGGCAGCAGGCCGGACTCGCACAGGATCTGGAAGCCGTTGCAGACGCCGAGCACGAGGCCGCCCTTGGCGGCGTGATCGCGCACCGCGTCCATGACCGGCGCCCGCGCCGCGATCGCGCCACAGCGTAAGTAATCGCCATAGGAGAAGCCGCCGGGGACGACGACGAGATCGGTGCCCTTCGGCAGCGACGTCTCGGCGTGCCAGACCATCGCCGGCTCATGGCCGGAGATCATGCGCAGCGCGCGCGCCATGTCGCGCTCGCGATTGATGCCGGGGAAGACGAGGATGGCGGATTTCATGCTTGCGACCTATTTGCTGGCTTCCTGCAGAGCCTTCTCGAATCGCGCGAGATTGGCTCGGCTGGCGTATTCGTCGTTCGACGAACTGATCAAAACGTATTGTGATGTAGCGCTGTCGACGATACCGGAGAGTCTGTGGCTCGTCGTTCGCACCTCGGGCGGCTCGCCCGAGAGCTCAGCGGCCATCTCATCCCACTTGCGCAGGATGCCCGGAAGCAGCGCCGAATGGGGCGGCTTGCTTTGGCAAACAAGCCGAGACCCAGGCACACAGTCGACACGTGCGCATACGAAGACATGCAGGCCGTTCGGTCCAGCGGTGTAGCGCCATCCGTCCATAGTGACCGGAGCCGCTGCGCTCGCCATCGATACCGATAGAAGGAGACCAACTGCCGCGACGCCCAGTCTGACTTCGTTTCGGCGGATCATGTCTCCCCCTCAGCGCCCTACCCCAGCAGCTCCACCCGGTAATTCTCGATCACCGTGTTGGCGAGCAGCTTGTCAGCGGCGGCCTTCAGGGCCGCCTCCGCCTGGGCCATGTCTGCGCCGGCGAGCTCGATGTCGAACACCTTGCCCTGGCGCACGGACGCGACGCCGTTGACGCCGAGCGATTTGAGGGCGCCCTCGATCGCCTTGCCCTGCGGATCGAGGATGCCGGATTTCAGCGTCACCGTGACACGCGCTTTCACGTCTTTATCCCTTTTAGCTCTTGACCAGGACCGGGCCGGAGCCCGCCGGACGCTCGTTCTCGATGAGGATGCCGAGCCGCTTGGCGACCTCGGTATAGGCCTCCAGAAGGCCGCCAAGATCACGACGGAAGCGGTCCTTGTCGAGCTTCTCGTTCGACTTGATGTCCCACAGCCGGCAGGAATCGGGGGAAATCTCGTCGGCGACGATGATCCGCATCATCTCGTTCTCGAACAGCCGGCCGCACTCCATCTTGAAGTCGACCAGACGAATGCCGATGCCGAGGAAAAGGCCGGTCAGGAAGTCGTTGACGCGGATGGCCAGCGCCATGATGTCGTCGATCTCCTGGGGGGTCGCCCAGCCGAACGCGGTGATGTGCTCCTCCGACACCATGGGGTCGTTGAGCTGGTCGTTCTTGTAATAGAATTCGATGATCGAACGCGGCAGCTGGGTGCCTTCCTCGATGCCCAGGCGCTGCGACAGCGAGCCCGCCGCCACGTTGCGCACGACGACCTCGAGCGGGACGATCTCGACCTCGCGAATCAACTGCTCGCGCATGTTGAGCCGGCGGATGAAGTGAGTCGGGACCCCGATGTCGTTGAGGTGCTGAAACAGGTACTCCGAGATCCGGTTGTTGAGGACGCCCTTGCCTTCGATCACCTGATGCTTCTTGGCATTGAAGGCGGTGGCGTCGTCCTTGAAGTGCTGGATCAGGGTGCCCGGCTCGGGGCCTTCGTACAGGACCTTGGCCTTGCCTTCATAAATGCGACGCCGACGGCTCATTGGGATGTACCGTGTTTTGTTGAAATCCATGAAATGGTGGGCTCCGGATGACTTTGGACAGGACCACGACGGAGCTGCCGCGAGGGCCCGGACGGACGGAAACAGAACAGGAACCGGGCCTGTGGGAAACCTATCTCATTGGTGTCCCGAGCACAATCGATCCAGACCTCGGGGGCGGAGTTTTACCGCCCTTCCCTGCGGCCTCGTACCCGTTGTATTGGCAAGATGTTCCAATTATTTAGGCGTGCGGCCACCGCCCCGCAACCGCCTGCGCGGTTAACCCTCTTCGGCAACACTGGAAGTTCCGACCATGACCACGTTCGACAAGCGCGAGGACGCCTTCGAGAAGCAATTCGCCCATGACGAGGAATTGAAGTTCAAGGCAGAAGCCCGCCGCAACAAGCTGCTCGGCCTGTGGGCCGCCGAAAAGCTCGGCAAGTCCGGCGCTGACGCCGACGCCTACGCCAAGGAGGTCGTCGCGGCCGATTTCGAGGAAGCGGGCGATGCCGACGTGCTGCGCAAGGTGCTGGGAGACCTCAACGCCAAGGGCGCCGCCGTCACCGAGGCGGACGTGCGCGCGAAGATGAGCGATCTGCTGTCGACCGCCGTGGCGCAGGTCAAGGCGGGACAATAACGGGCGAGTTGCGAATGGCGAGTAGCGAATAGGGCAAGAAGATCCCTATTCGCCACTCCCTATTCGCCTATTCTTCCTTGAAACCGTACTCCGGCACGTTGCCGCTGGCGCCGTAATATTTGTACGGCAGGAACTTGCCCGACATCGTGATCTTGACGCGGTCGCCCTTGGCATTGGGCAGGCGCTCCATCACCATGTCGAAATCGATCGCCGACATGATGCCGTCGCCGAACTCCTCCTGGATCAGCTCCTTCCACGCCGGGCCGTTGATCATCACCAGCTCGTAGAAGCGATAGATCAGGGGATCGGTCGGCGGCATCTGCACGCCCTCGCCGCGCATCGGCGTCTCGTTCAGCATCGCGATCTCGGACTTCGACAGGCCGAACAGCTCGCCCGCATTGGCGGCCTGCGGCTTGGTCAGCTTCATCTGGCCGAGAATGGCGCCGACGATCAGCACCTCGGAATAGCCACCGATCGTCTCGCAGATGTACTTCCAGCTCCAGCCCTTCTCGCGCTTGATGTCGAGCAGCTTCTCGGTGAGGTCGGATCGCTTCATGCTTGGTCTCCCTTGATGGATCTTCGTTGATGGGTTTCTTCCGTGCCTCAGCGGGCGACCGCCAGCGGCGTATCGCTCTCGACCGGCTTGGACGCTACGATCGCCGGCTCGGTGCGCCCGATCTTCACCACCGGCACCTTGCGCGGGTCGTGATCCGGCGTCTCGGCAGTGAAGGTCCTGCTGCGGCTAACCAGGAAATCGATGATGTGATTGCGTAGCGCGTAGTACAGCGGATGACGATGCAGGTCGCCGCGCAGCCGGTCCTTCGGCAGCGGGTTCTCGACGATCTCCGCCAGCACCGCGCCGGGACCGTTGGTCATCAGCACGATCTTGTCGGCGAGATAGATCGCTTCGTCCACGTCGTGGGTGATCATGAACACGGTCTGCCCGGTCTCGACGCAGATGCGGCGGACCTCGTCCTGCAGGGTGCCGCGCGTCAGCGCATCGAGCGCGGAGAACGGCTCGTCCATCAGCATGATCTTCGGCGTGATCGACAGCGCCCGCGCGATGCCGACGCGCTGCTTCATGCCGCCGGACAGCTCCGAGGGACGCTTGTGCTCGGAGCCGGCAAGCCCGACCAGCTCGATATATTTCAGCGCATGCGCCTTGACCTTGGCGCGATCCCATTTGCGCCATTTCGACGAGACGGCATAGGTGACATTGCCGAGCACCGTCCGCCATGGCAGCAACGCATGACTCTGGAAGATGACCGCGCGGTCGAGGCTCGGGCCTTCGATGGCCTGGCCGTCGACGATGACGGCGCCTTCGCTCCGTGCGTCGAGGCCGGCAAGAACATTCAGCACCGTGGTCTTGCCGCAGCCGGAATGCCCGATCACGCAGACGAACTCGCCGCGCGCCATCGCGAGCCACAGGTTCTCGAAGATCGTCGTGCTCCGCGCCCCGTCGTAGCGCTTGGCGATGCCCTCGATGGAGATGAACTTGTCTGAGGTCATCGAGCAGACTCCGCGAGGACGGTGCGCTCCCTCTCCCCGTTCTTCACGGGGAGAGGGTTGGGGTGAGGGGCAGCCGCACGAAAGGTGCCTATGGAAAGAGATGATTCGGGGCACACGCGCCGGGAGTGTCCGTGGATGGACCTGTACCCCCTCACCCGGATTGCATCTACGATGCAATCCGACCTCTCCCCGCAAGCGGGGAGAGGTAAGACGGCCGCTCTGCTTGGGATCACGACCGTCATCCCCCTACTCCGGAAACGTCACAAGCCGCGCGACACGGGCCAGGATCTGATCGAGCATCATGCCGACCAGACCGATCATCAGGATCGCAATGATCACGTTGGTGATCGAGAGGTTGTTCCACTCGTTCCAGACGAAGTAGCCGATGCCGGTGCCGCCGACGAGCATCTCGGCGGCGACGATGACGAGCCAGGCGATGCCGATCGAGATCCGCATGCCGGTGAGGATCGTCGGCGCCGCAGCCGGCAGGATAACCGTGAAGGCGCGGCGGAAATTCCCGACTTCAAGTGTGCGCGCGACGTTGATCCACTCCTTGCGCACGCTGGCGACGCCGAAGGCGGTGTTGATCAGCATCGGCCAGACCGAGCAGATGAAGATCACGAAGATCGCCGACAGGCTGGAATCCTTGATGGTGTAGAGCGCCAGCGGCATCCAGGCGAGCGGCGAGATGGGCTTGAGAATCTGGATGAACGGATCGAGCGCCTTGCTCATCAAGGGCGACATGCCGATCAGGAAGCCGAGCGGGATCGCGACCGCGACCGCGATCAGGTAGCCGAGCATGACCCGCCCCAGCGAGAAGGCGAGCTGGATGCCAAGCCCCTTGTCGTTCGGGCCATTGTCGTAGAACGGCCGCCGGAGATGCTCCCACAGCTTGGCGCCGACATCGAGCGGCCCGGGCATCGCCGACTTGCCTTGCGTCGCGGTCATGCCCATCAGCTTGGCGTATTCCGGGCTCATGTTGGCAGCCGTGCCGGTGCTGCGCGTGGCGATGTGCCAGGCGCCGAGGAAGACGGCGAGCAGCACGATTGAGACGACGGCGGCGCGCAGACGAAGTGAGGCGGTCATGCCGTCGCTCCACCACCGGCGTCATCCCTGCGAACGCAGGGACCCATAACCACCGAAATCAATGGATGGATAAGATTGTCGCTACTGCTCCTGCCACAAGCCAGGTTACGGCGTATGGGTCCCCGCGTTCGCGAGGACGACACCGGTGGTGTGGCCGGCAGCGTGCCCATCGCTCCCATCACGACGCCTTCTTGATCTTGAAGCTGGCAACGTAGTCGTCCGGCTTGGTCGGATCGAACGGCTTGCCCATCACCGAGAACGATTTGTAGGAGTCCTTCGGCGGCGTCAGGCCCATGTCGGTCATGACCTTGCGGGTGTCGGTGGCGAGATAGATCTGCTCGGCGACCGCCTTGTAGTCGACGTCGCCCTTGATCTGCCCCCAGCGCTTCATCTGTGTCAGCATCCACACCGCGAAGGACTGCCACGGGAACGGATCGAAATCGACGCGTTTCGGATCGGTCTTCACGCCGCCGAGGCCATCGGCGTAGGTGCCGGTCAAGACCTGCTCCATGACGGTCACCGGCGCATTGATATAATTCGCCGGAGCGATCGCCTCCGCGATCTGCTTGCGGTTCTCGGCCTTCGACGCGTACGCGGTGGCATCGACGATGGCGCGGGTGAGCGCCGCGAAGCTGTTCGGCGCCGTCGTGATGAACTCGCGGCTCGCCGCGAAGCTGCAGCAGGGGTGACCGTCCCAGATCTCCTTCGACAGCACGTGCAGGAAGCCGACGCCGTCGAAGATCGCCCGCTGGCAGATGTTGTCAGGCGCGAGAAAACCGTCGATGTTGTCGGCGCGCAGGTTCGCGACCATCTCCGGCGGCGGCACCGAGCGCAGCTGCACGTCGGTGTCGGGATCGATGCCGTGCTCGGCGAGATAGTAACGCAGCAGATAATTGTGCATCGAATAGTCGAACGGAATGGCGAACTTCATCCCCTTCCAGTCCTTCGGGTCACGCTTGTCCTTGTGCTTCATCGCCAGCACGATGCCCTGCCCGTTGATGTTCTCGATCGCGGGCACGGTGAACGGGATCGGCTGTGCACCGAGGCCGAGCGAGATCGCGATCGGCATCGGCGCCAGCATGTGCGAGGCGTCGTATTCCTTGTTGATGGTCTTGTCGCGGATCACGGCCCAGCCGGCGGTCTTGACGACCTCGACGTTCAGCCCGGCCTTAGCATAGAAGCCGAGCGGCGCTGCCATGATGATCGGCGTGGCGCAGGTGATCGGGATGAAGCCGACCTTGAGATCCTTCTTCTCCGGCGCGCCCGCTTCGGCGAAAGCTTCAGTCGCCGTCTTCAGCGGAAAGAATTGCGAGACGGCAGCGAGCGCGGTGGCGGCGCCGACCGACTTCAGGAACGCGCGGCGGGTGGCAGCTTGCGGAAACACCGCGCGCAGCACGGCGGACGCGACCACGTTCTCGTAGCGCTTCTCGGTGGACTCCGCCACGGGCTCGCAGCGCAGCGCCAGCATGGCGTGCTCATGTTCGGCCGGGCTGCGATGCTGGCCGCAGATACAACCAGCATTCACGCGTGAATCGGCATCGAACGGATCATCGAAAATCGACATGTGCTGCGCCCCTTTGTCACACCTGCGCTATCAGCGCCTTCGAACTGCTCATCCGGCCGCGTTTTTCAGCGGCCGGACGTGCTCAACATGCAGCTTCTATGCCGCCTTGCTGGTCATCGCCGGCATCGGAAGACCTTCCTCGATCGGCAGCGACGGATCGCGCGACCACTCGTTCCACGAGCCGAAGTACATCCGCACATCCTTCACGCCGGCGTTCTTCAGCGCCAGGAAGGTGTTCGAGGCCCGCGCGCCCTTGAAACAGTAGAGATACACCGGCGTGTCGACGGTGATGCCGACGGTGGCGCATTCGGCGAGGATCTCGTCCTTCGACTTGAAGCGCGGCCCCTCTCCGGTCGGCTTCATCATGCGGTACCATTCGAGCCAGACGGCACCGGGGATGCGGCCCTTGCGCGGACAGAAATCCTTGCCGTAGGGCGAGGAGGAATCGCCGATCCATTCGTCGACATCGCGGACGTCGAGGATCGCGATCGCGGGATTGCCGACGGCGGCCAGCATCGCCTTGGCGTCGATCAGGATGCTCCCCGCCTCCGGAACGATGCTGAACGATGCCTTCGCCGGCGACGGCACGTCGGTCGTCACGGGCGTGCCGGCGGCGACCCAGGCGTCGTAGCCGCCATGCAGCACCTTGATCTTGGGATAGCCGAGCATCGTGAGCAGGAAATAGCCGCGGCACGACTGGCCGAAGCCGGAGTTCATCGACTGCTCGTAGACCACGGCGGTCTCCGCGCCCGACAGGCCGGCGGCACCGAACGCGTCGGCAAACTTCGTCTTCAATTCCTCCATGCCTTCCGGGGTCGACGTCGCGAGATAGGTGAAGATCTCGTGGACGTTGACCGCGCCGGGAAGATGTCCCGCGGCATAGGCATCGGGATTGCGGGTGTCGATCACGACACACGGCTCGGTCTTGATGAACTCGGCGAGTTCGCCGGCAGTAATCAGAACGTCCGTCATGGCAGGCCTCTCCTGGTCTAAACTTCGTTGTTTGCCGTTCTCGCCGGCGTCAGCCGTCGGCGAGCATCTTGCGGAGCTGCTTGGTCGCGGGAGTCACGATCGCGACGAAATAGGCCTCGCGCAGGCGACGTTCGGCGCGATTGCCCTTGAGGTAGCCGCGCGCTCCGCAATGGAGCATCGCGGCATGAGCCGCAGCGACGCTGGCCTCGCCGGCCCGCAGGCGCAGCGCGACGACCTTGCGCCAGTAGGTCTCGTCGGTGTTGAACGGATCGCTGGCGAGGATGGCGGTCTCCCGTGCGAGCTCGTCGGCGAGCGCGCTGAAGTCGACCGGCTGTTGCGGCAGATAGCGGTTGACGTGACCGAGCGGCGCCTCGACCTCCTGCATGATCTTGATGCAGTCCTTGATCAGGCCGAGCGCCATGCCGGCCTGCAGCAGGATGAATCCGGCGCGGATCTTCTTGACGAAGGGACCGGCGGGATCGGCCAGGATCAGTTCGTCCGGCACGAACAGGTCGCGAAACTGGATGCCATAGGTGCCGGTGCCGTCCATCGCCAGGAACGGCTGGCATGGCTGCAGGGTCACCGCCGGATCGGAACAGTCGGCGATGAACATCACGATCTCGCCCGGCGCGTCCTCACGCTCGAAGATGGTGCCGAACATGTGGTCCGGTCCGAGGTTCGAGACCCAGGGCAGCACGCCGCGCACGACGTAGCCGCCCTCGACCTTGCGGCCCTTCAGCTTGAGCTTCTCGATGCCGAAGAAGCTCTTCATCGGATTCGACAAGCCGGTGCCACCGAGCAACCGGCCGCTCGCGGCGTCGTCGAGCAGACGGTCGACGAGCGCCTTGTTGGGCGAGTTGGCGATGTACCAGACCAGCGTGTTCTGGCACCACGCCATGAAGGCAGAGGCGCCGCAGACCTCGCCGATCGCGCCGATGGCGTCGATCGCGCAGTTGAGATCCGCCGCGCCATTGTCCGGCACGTGGCTGCTCCACGCGCCGACCTCGCCGAAGCGGCGGAGCACGTCGGCCGGGTACACCGTCCCGGCGTCGATGCCAGAGGCCAGCGGCGCGAGCTCCTTGCGCGCGATCGCCGTGACCTGCTCCACGGTCGACGGCACGGGCATCACGCCCGCGCTGTCGACTGCCAGATGCTGTCCGAGTGAACCCATGACGTCCTCCGCTACTCGCAGGCCCTCGGCCGATCAGATTCCGACTTCGAGATTGACGGGGCGGGTAAACGTGTTGGCGACCGGCGACCACTTCTTGACGTGATCGATCAGCGCCTTGACCTCCTCTTGCGGAATGCCCTCGCACTCCATGTCGACCTTGACGCGGACGTCGGTGAAGCCGACCGGCTTCTCGCTGACGTCGCCGGTGCCCCAGACTGCGGTGATGTTGAGATCGCCCTCGAGCTCCAGCTCGAGCTTGTTGACGATCCAGCCGCGATGCACCGCATTGGCGTGCAGGCCGACGGCCAGGCACGAGCCGAGCGCGGCGAGCGAGGCTTCCGACGGATTGGGCGCGGTGTCGTCACCGAGCAGCCCCGGCGGCTCGTCGACGATGTAGGGCGCGAGGTTGCGGATGTAGTTGGCGTGGCGGAACTTGCCCTCGGCGACGGTCTTGCACTTCAGGGTCTTGATGACCTTGGGGTTGGCCTTGCCGTTGACGATGAGCTGCTCGAGCCCACCTCTGTCGATGGGCGCGAGGCAGCCCGTCAGCGCCGTCTTCTGAACCACAGCGGTCATCTCATTTCTCTCCCTGGGATGAGGATACCGAACGGTCTGTATCCTGCACGAAGCGTGCCAGAGAGGCCGAAAATCAAAAGCCGGAGTGATCCTCGCGGCTTACGCGATCATCGCGGCAAGCGGCGACCCGCTGCGTCCCCTCCGCTGCCCAAGCGCGGTGCAGAATGCCGCCCTCGGAGATCAAATTGCGCGCAACGCTGCCTCGCGCACGTCAGCGGTCTTGCTGACTCACGCGCACAGCGATTAAGCTTGCAGGTATGGCAAAGTCAGTTGCGGGCAAACAAACCGGCAAGAAGCAGGCGATCGCGAGGACGATCGCGGCCGGCGATGACGAATCCGCGCGCGGCCGTCTGCTCGGCGCCGCCACGCGGCTGTTCTGCAAGAACGGAATCAATGCCACCGGCATCGATGCGATCATCAGCGAGGCCGGCACCGCGAAGACCACGCTCTACAAGCTGTTCGGATCGAAGACCGCGCTGGTCACCGCCGTGCTCGAAAGCGAAGGCAAGCAGTGGCGCGAATGGTTCATCGCGGAAATGGAGAGCGGCGGCGGTGACGCCGAGACCAAGCTGGCACGCATCTTTCCGGCGCTAAAGAGCTGGTTCGGCGAGGAGCGCTTCTACGGTTGCCCCTTCATCAATGCGGTCGGCGAGCACGACAAGGATCAGAAGCAGTTTCGCACCATCGCGATGCGCCACAAGAAGGTGGTGCTGGCGCATATCGAGAGGCTCGCCCGCGAGATGGGCGCCGCCGAGCCGGAGAGCTTCTCGCATCAGCTCGCATTGCTGATCGACGGCGCGATCGTGGCGGCAATGGTGTCACGCAATCCCGAGGTCGCGGACACGGCCGGCCTGGCCGCGAAGGCGCTGATCGAGCCGGCGAAGCTGAAGGCGGCACAGCGCAACAGCAAGGCAAACCCGCAGCTCGCGACGGCGTGAGCCGCCCTGCTCCGCGACCGAGCGTCTGGATTAGCGGAAATACTCCGTCACCAGCTTCAGGTCGGCCCGGTCTGCGCACGCGCCGTTGAGGCTGGCATCGATGACGCGGCGGCAGGCCGCGACCGCAGCCTCATCACCGAGCTCGTTGGCCGCTTCGAGTACATGCCAGGCCGCATCGGCCGCCGCGCGGTCCGCAGGCGTCTCGCGATGGCCGAGCCGCTGCTCTCTGCGAAGAGGGAGTTCCGTGCCGTTCATCCGCGATCACCTCCGTCCATCGCTGCAGGTTCAATACGCCGCCGCGCGCGGCGTGGACGCCTTGCCGCCTTTGCCCGGATTCTTGCGGGACTGATAGAATTCGAGCACGCTGCGCGACGTCTGCGACTGGAGCTTGGCATAGTCACGCTCCAGCTCCTGCAATTCACCGGCCGTGATGCGATGTTCGCGGGCACCGAGGAAGGCGAGCGCCATCATCGTATCCCAGGTGAAGCCGAGCGCCTTGGCGAGCATCAGCAGCATCTCGCGGTTACGGTCAAACAAGGCGCGCTCGACGACGTCGACCGGCAGTCCCGACAGCAGCGCGAGGCCGATCGTCACCTCCTCGACCTTGTGCGCCGTCGCATAGCTGGCGATGGTGCTCTCGTGCAGATTGCCGAGGCGGTGCTGGATCGTCACGGTGCGCTTGGCGACGAAGTAGTTGCGCGAGCCGGGCCCGAACTTCGACTGCAGGTCGCCGGCGATGTTGGCGACCGAGCTGTGGATTTCACCGAGCAGTTCAGGGCGCTCGCCGGCCAGCCGCTTGCCGACGTCGTCCGAGGCCTTGGCGATGAGCTGCTGGAACAGATGGCGCGGGATGTCGAGCCGGCGGCCGAGATGCTCGGCGAGGATCGAGTCGTTCTCGGCCCGCTTGACCATGTGCAGGAAGCCGGCGCCGGAGAACTGAGCGCCCTGGTTGCGCGCCACCGCCGTGGCGACGGCGCGGTTGCCGCGCGTCGCCAGCACGTCGGTCACCGCCGGGCTCAAGGTCTTGCGTTCGGCGATCGCGAGCAGATGGTCCTGGCTCTTGGTGCTGGCGTTCTCGACCAGGGTGGCGTCATCGAGCCGCTCGGATTCGCGCAGCACCGGGCCGGCGACCCAGATCTCGTCGTCGAAGGCGAGCTTGCGGATGACGCTGGCCGGTGAATATTCGATCCTGGCGAGGCGATCGGCGAGTTTGGCGCGCGCTTCGACCTCGATCTCGTCGGCCAGCCGGCCGATGACCTCGCCGAAGGTGGCGATCTCCTCCTCGCAGTACCGTCCCGCGATCAGCAGGTCGGTCGCATGCCACAGCGCGCGCTCCCGGCTGTCGGCGGTCCCCCGCGCGATCGCATCCTCGAGGTCCCGCAACACCGATCTGGTTTCGTTCATGATGAAAGGCCGCACCGCTGCAACAATGGAAGGGCAATGCGCAGATCATACCGTTCGAACCCGAGCGTTCCGTAACCCGCCGCGTGCGGATTTGACCGGGCATTTTCACTCAAATGCGCGCGTGCGCGTTAAGCATGCGCGCGCATGCTGTCTACGGCATGACGTGGAGCGCGCGCGCCTCTGCCTCGGCGACCGACCGTTCGCGCGACGTCCACCGGCACTCGGCGAGAGCCCGGTCGATCAGCTGCATGGCGTCGCCCTCGCGACCCTGGTGGAGCATCAACTCGCCGGCGAAGAAGCTCGCCTCGCAGCGCCGTGCCTGGCGCGTGGCGGGAGCACCGCGGTCCGCCGCCGCAAGCACGGCCTCTGGCGTTTCCTGGCCGAGAAACAGGCGGACGATCGGCGCCGGCCATTTGCCCATGTCGAGCCGCTTGGCGTGGTCGGCAAGCTCGCTCGCGAGCCCGGCACGGCGGCGCGCCAGGTCCAGCCACAAGGCCGCATCGGCATTGTTGGGATCGATCTCGCTGAGCCATCGGAAGTCGTCCTGCGACTGCTCCAGGAGACCCGCCTGGAAGCTTGCGATCCCCAGCGCGCGATAGGCTTGCGCGCGGTAGCCATTGCGACCGAACGCCCGCCCGAAACCCGACCCCGGCTGCGGCTCGCTCTCGCGCAGATCGGGGCCGGCGCGATCGAATGCGACAAGAAGACCGGCCGAGGACTGCTCGATGACGATCTTGTAGTCGTCGATCGCATGCTCGACATCTCCCTTGCGGAAATAGGCGCCGGCGCGTGCGAAACGGGCTTCGATCACCTGCGGCGTCGCCGGCTTGCCGTGCTCGATCACGACAGTGCAGCCGGCGATGCGCTCGTCGGCGCCGAGATCGGCCGCGGTCGTACACCGCTTCGGTGCCGCCGCCTCGGCGCTCGCCGACAAGCCGAAGATCGAACCGGTGATCAACGCACAACTCAAAAACGAGCGCCATCGTCGCGTAGCCATGAATGCCCCCTTAGGTCTTGCTCTTTGTGCTGCGATCTAACCAGAACCGATCGGACGAACCACAATCTGGAATTGCGTTCGCAAATCATCGTTCAGCCGGTGTAAACGGGATCGCAGACTCGAGGCCCGCCGGGGCGCGGATGAATTGCCAGGGCCGTGTGAGCCGCCCGACAACTCAATCGGCAATTGCGCGCGATGGACGGATGCGCGAAGCCATTGATAGCCGCCACGCGGCTCGCGACGCGACCGTCGGCGACTACTTGGCTGCGCCGATCAGCGCCTGCAGCCGCACCAGCTCGGCCTCCAAATTCGCCTCGACATCCGCGGCCTTCACCTCGGTGACGCGATAGTCGCGGCTTTCCAGCCATGCCCGCCGTGCGCTGCGATCGGCGACGACGCCCTCGCTCTCGTCGGGGCCGACGAGCTCGATGGCGAGGCGGTGGATGAAGGAGACGAAATCGGGGATGTGGCGGCCGACCGGGGTCTGGCGCTTGAACTGGCCGGCGAAGCGGCGGTCGCGCGACAGCGCGTGCCACAGCGCCCGCTCGGCGTCCGTGGGATTGCGGCGGAGCAGCCGCGCCAGCCCGCGCAGCGAGCCGCGCGAATCCGGCAGGTTGGCGACGGTACCCTGCTCGGCGATCAGCGCGCGCAGCCGCGTCGCCTGCTCGCTGTCGAGCACGCCGCCCTTGGCCGGTCCCTTGCGTCCCTCGGCGATCGCCATCACCACGCCGTGCAGGGTGTGGATGTCCTGCCGCGACGGCTCCATGCGGAAGAAGATGTTGCGCAGGTTGACCAGCATGGTCTCGCGCTTCTCCGGCGGGCGCAGGAATTCGACCCGGTCGAGCTCGCGCACCAGGTTCTCGAAGAACGCCTCCATCTGCCCCTGGCTGGCGCGCTCCGAGCGTTCGGGCATGGCGAAGGGCAGCGCGCCGGATGTCACCAGCTTGAACCACTCATAACCCATCAGCAGCACCGCCTGGGCGAGGTTGAGCGAGGCGAAGCCCGGATTGACCGGATAGGTGATGATGCGGTTGGCGCGGGCGACCTCCTCGTTGGTCAGCCCCGCCCGCTCGCGGCCGAACAGGATGCCGGCGCGGCCGCCGGCGGCAATCTGGCCCTGCATCTCCCGCGCGGCCGCCTCCGGGCCCATCACCGGCTTGGCCTGGTCGTGGGCGCGGGCGGTGGTGGCAAACACCAGGTCGAGGTCGGCGATCGCCTCCGGCAGGGTGTCGAACAGCCGGACGTGATCGATGATGTGGTCGGCCCCGGCCGCCGCCCGTTGGGCGGCGATGTTCGGCCAGCCGTCGCGCGGGTTGACCAGTCGCAGCTCGGACAACGCAAAATTGCCCATGGCGCGCGCGGCCATGCCGATGTTCTCGCCGAGCTGCGGCTCGACCAGGATCACCACCGGGCCCGCGATCTCCAGTCCCGCCTTCGTCTTGTCGGTGCCCGACACGGTCAATCCTCGACTTCCAGATCCGGTTGAAGCGCGCGCCCGCGCGCCCTGCCCGCTCCGTTGGCCCGGCTGGCGAGAATTCTCAAGCAAAATAATCGGCTTAGCCAAGAATTTTACGGTTTGCGCGAAACCGCAGCCGGCCGCCTCGCCGCCGCTGCCCAGCGCATGAGCGGGCTGCGAAAATCAGCACCGGACGCATACCGGGTGCGCTTCCGCCCGCGGTGCAGCAGTGCTATGACGCGCTTGATTTCACAAGCGCTTTCCATTCCTGGCGCGCTGTTCCCAAGAAGGCCCCATCGATCATGGCAAAAATCAAGGTGACCAACCCGGTCGTCGAGCTCGACGGCGACGAGATGACGCGGATCATCTGGCAGTACATCAAGGACAAGCTGATCAACCCGTTCCTTGACATCGATCTGCAGTATTTCGACCTGGGGATGGAGAGCCGCGACAAGACCAACGACCAGATCACGATCGATGCCGCCAACGCCATCAAGAAGGTCGGCGTCGGCGTCAAGTGCGCCACCATCACCCCCGACGAAGCCCGCGTGAAGGAGTTCGGCCTCAAGGAGATGTGGAAGTCGCCGAACGGCACCATCCGCAACATCCTCGGCGGCGTCGTGTTCCGCGAGCCGATCATCTGCAAGAACGTGCCGCGCCTGGTCCCCGGCTGGACCAAGCCGATCATCATCGGCCGCCACGCCTATGGCGACCAGTACCGCGCCACCGACTTCAAGTTCCCCGGCAAGGGCGTGCTGACGATGAAGTTCGTCGGCGACGACGGCACCGTGATCGAGAAGGAAGTCTTCAAGGCGCCCGGTGCCGGCGTCGCGATGGAGATGTACAATCTCGACGAGTCGATCTACGACTTCGCCCGCGCCTCGCTCAACATGGGCCTCGCCAAGAACTACTCGGTCTACCTCTCGACCAAGAATACTATCCTGAAGGTCTATGACGGCCGCTTCAAGGACATCTTCCAGGAAGTGTACGAGAAGGAATTCAAGGACAAGTTCGAGGCCAAGAAGATCACCTACGAGCACCGCCTGATCGACGACATGGTCGCCGCGGCGCTGAAGTGGTCGGGCGGCTATGTCTGGGCCTGCAAGAACTACGACGGCGACGTCCAGTCCGACACCGTGGCCCAGGGCTACGGCTCGCTCGGCCTGATGACCTCGGTGCTGATGACGCCGGACGGCCAGACCGTCGAGGCCGAGGCCGCGCACGGCACGGTGACCCGCCACTTCCGCGAGCACCAGAAGGGCAAGGAGACCTCGACCAACTCGATCGCCTCGATCTTCGCCTGGACCCGCGGCCTGTCGCACCGCGCCAAGCTCGACAACAATGCCGAGCTCGCGAAGTTCGCCTCGACCCTGGAGAAGGTCTGCGTCGACACCGTCGAGTCCGGCTACATGACCAAGGACCTCGCGCTGCTGGTCGGCGCCGACCAGCGCTGGCTGTCGACCACCGGCTTCCTCGACAAGATCGCCGAGAACCTGACCAAGGCGATGGCGGCGTAAGTTTCGCCACTTTCGCCCTTCACATTGGTCACCTATCAACGGGCCGCGCCGCCAGCGCGGCCCGTTTCGTTTCCGCTGTGACCCGAGGACTTGACCATGCGCGTGATCCCGACGCTTTCGCTGCTGCTGCTCGGCGCCCTCTCCGTCCCCGTCGAGGCCGCCGAGACCACCATCCCCGATGCCCTGGTCGCCGCCGGCGAGAAGCCGGTGCTGACGCTGCACGCCGAGGGCGCCCAGGTCTACGACTGCAAGGCGGACAAGGACGGCAAGCTCGCCTGGACGTTCCGCGAGCCGATCGCGACCCTGTTCGCGGATGGCAAGACGGTCGGCCGGCACTATGCCGGCCCGAACTGGGAGCATCAGGACGGCTCGATCGTCGGCGGCCGCGTGCAGGGCACCGCGGTCGGCGCCACCGACAACGACATTCCCTGGCTCAAGCTCGAGGTCATCTCCCATCGCGGCGCAAAGGGCGCGCTCTCGGATGTGACCACCGTGCAGCGGATCAACACCGCCGGCGGCAAGCTGTCAGGCGCCTGCGACACCGCCGGTCAATTCCGCAGCGTCGCCTATTCCGCGGACTATGTGTTCCTGAAGAAGGAGTGAGGCGCCTCACGCCTCGCGATAATCGAGCAGGATCAGCCCGACCAGCACGAACGCCACCGGCCACACCCAGGCGGCCGCGCGGCTGATCCTGCCATCCATGCGCAGCTCCAGCCAGCGCGCCCAGCCGGCGGTGATGCCGCAGAGCGCCAGCGGCGTGTGGCTCATCTCGATCAGCAGCTGGTCCTTGATGTTGGCGATGGCGTGCGAATGCGTCATCAGCAGCGCGCCGCCGGCGGCGACCGTCAGCGGAAACACCAGCGCCGCGCGCCCTGCCTGCTGACCGCGCAGCCGCACCCGCCATTCAAACAGGCCGAACAGGAGGATCAGCACCACGAACAGCCGGTGCTGCGCCACTTCGGGATCGCGCCACGAGGCCCAGAAGCCGATCGGGCCGAGGGGCCAGGCCATCTCGTCGGCGCGCAGGAACAGGAACGCGGCCATCACCAGGAACAACAGCGGCCAGTGCCGCGCCCATCGGCCCCAGGCAAAGCGCTCGATCAGCGCCAGCACGCCGATCAGCACCACGAAGATGCCGGCCCAATGGTGGTTGTATTCCGACCAGGCGATGTCGGCGGCGCTGCGCGGCAGGATCACGCCCTCGCCCGGCACATAGGCTTGCGGCGCCGTCAGGCGCTGCGCGTCGGCGGCGTCGATCCTCGCCTGGAGCTGCGAGATCGTGAGCTGGTCGACCGAGGGGCTCGTCAGCCGCGGCCATTGCGGCGCGGCGCGCTCGACGATCTCGCTTAAGCTCAACCGGTCCTGGCTGAGATCGATGCCGGGCGGCAGCGAGGTCAGCGAGCCCGCCGTCAGGAGCGCCGTCAGCCCGATGCCGAGCTCGACCTCGACGAAGCGCTTCATGCGCGAGAGCGGTGCTGTGGGATCACGGCGGCGCAAACGTTCGACGGCGAAGAAGTTGCCGGCGCCGAGCGCGAGCAGCATCAGCAGCATCGCGACCTTGGCCGACATCATCACGCCATAGGCGGTGCCGTAGATCGCCGCGAACGAGCCGAGATAGGCGATCGCCATCACAATGCCGCCGAGCACGATCGCCGCCACCGAGACCATCGACATCAGCGAGTAGCGCCGTCCGATCAGGCGCTGATCGTCATCCGCCTTGCAGCCGTGCAGCGCCATCAGGAAGTACGGCAGGCCGCCGATCCAGATTCCGGCGCCGAGCATGTGCAGGAAGTCAGCGGCGAGCAGCGGCCAGCGCACCTCGAGCCGGCTCGCCGCGTGCGTCAGGTTGAGCTGCAGCAGCAGCGCGGCACCAGCCAGCACGGCCAGTGCCACGACGCGCCAGGCGGCCCAGCTGCCGGTCCGGGCGAGCGCCGCGATGCCGAGCGCGCAGGCGCCAACGGCCATGCCGGAGCGCGCGAAGTCGGCGCCCGCCGCCGCGCCGAGCGACAGGTCGAGCGTCCCGATCAGCGCCGCCATGTTGACCGCGAGCGAGGCCAGCACGACCGCGAACCAGCCGAACGCGCTTCGGCGCAGGAAGCGCTGGCTGCGCTTCCCCACGACGATCGCGTCGGCGGACAGCCTTTGCTGTAGCGGGCGAAGCAGCAACAGCAGAAACGCCAGGCCGCCCACGGTGAAGGATTGTGCCAGCAGGGTCAGGCCGCGCAGCACCACCGAGAGATAGCCGAAGATGTCGAGGAAGAGCGACACGGCTAGCGCACGTTGAAAGGAATGTCGCCACGGGTGATGTGGCCATCGACGCTGAGCACCTGCCATTGCAGATGCCAGGCGCCGGGGCTGAGCGCCCTGGCCTCGGCGTCGATCTCGTCGGCCGGCGCGTCGGCGGCCGGCGTGAGCGCCTGCTCGGCGCCGTCGGGCGCGCGCAGCTTCAGCCGCGAGCGGGCGTGATCGATGCGGCTGTTGAAGCGCAGCCGGATCAGTGTCGGCTGCTTCTCGATGGTCCCGCCCGCCGCGGGCTGCGACGAGACGATGATAGCATGGGCCGAGGCGGCGCCGGGGGCGGCCAGAAGCAGCGCGGCAAGGGTCGGCAGGTGACCGAATCGGATGACGGACGACATGGGACGCGCGGGCGGAGGCTGCGGCGGGAACGTTCGGGCTGGACCGGGTCGAACAAAACTCTACCGTTCAAATCTAAGCGCCCTTCCTGTTCCCCGCGTAGCCACAAAGTCGTGACTGCGCCGAACGGGGACCTGCGGCTGTGGACAGCCGCGCGCCGGCCCTGCCCGCGGAGCATCCCGGAACGGCGAAATTTAGGGTCGAATCATCAAGCACTTCGCTGTATGCCTCGCCGCATCATTGCCGTCTGTCCGGCCCGGCCTGCCGGCCCGCGGACCAACATTGCCTTTCGAGGAACGCCTGAGGAAACCCGTCATGCCCGCCTATCGCTCCCGCACCTCCACCCATGGCCGCAACATGGCCGGCGCCCGCGGCCTGTGGCGCGCCACCGGCATGACCAACGAGGATTTCGGCAAGCCGATCATCGCCGTGGTCAACTCCTTCACCCAGTTCGTGCCGGGCCATGTCCACCTCAAGGACCTCGGCCAGCTGGTCGCCCGCGAGATCGAGAAGGCCGGCGGCGTCGCCAAGGAGTTCAACACGATCGCGGTCGATGACGGCATCGCGATGGGCCATGACGGCATGCTCTACAGCCTGCCGTCGCGCGAGCTGATCGCCGACAGCACCGAATACATGGTCAACGCGCATTGCGCCGACGCCATGGTCTGCATCTCCAACTGCGACAAGATCACGCCCGGCATGCTGATGGCCGCGATGCGCCTCAACATCCCCGCGGTGTTCGTCTCGGGCGGCCCGATGGAGGCCGGCAAGGTCAACATCGAGGGCAAGCTGCGCAAGGTCGATCTGATCGATGCGATGATCGTGGCCGCCGACGACAAGGTCTCGGACGCCGACGTCGAGGTGATGGAGCGCTCGGCCTGCCCGACCTGCGGCTCCTGCTCCGGCATGTTCACGGCCAACTCCATGAACTGCCTGACCGAGGCGCTCGGCCTGTCGCTGCCCGGCAACGGCTCGGTGCTGGCGACGCATGCCGACCGCCGCGGCCTGTTCGTCGAGGCCGGTCACCTGATCGTCGATCTCGCCCGCCGCTATTACGAGCAGGACGATGCGTCGGTGCTCCCGCGCTCGATCGCCAACTTCAAGGCGTTCGAGAACGCGATGAGCATGGACATCGCGATGGGCGGCTCGACCAACACCGTGCTGCATCTGCTCGCCGCCGCGCATGAGGGCGAGATCCCGTTCACGATGACCGACATCGATCGCCTGTCGCGCAAGGTCCCCTGCCTGTGCAAGGTCGCTCCCGCCGTGGCCGACGTGCACATGGAGGACGTGCACCGCGCCGGCGGCGTGATGGGCATCCTCGGCGAGCTCGCCCGCGCCGGCCTGCTGCACACCGAATTGCCGAGCGTCCATTCGGCCTCGCTGGCATCAGCGCTGGAGCGCTGGGACATCCGCAGCACGGCGAGCGAGAGCGTCAAGAACTTCTACATGGCCGCCCCCGGCGGCGTGCCGACGCAGGTCGCGTTCAGCCAGGACCGCCGCTACCAGGAGCTCGATCTCGACCGCGAGAAGGGCTGCATCCGCGACCTCGCGCATGCCTATTCCAAGGATGGCGGCCTGGCCGTGCTGACCGGCAACATCGCGCGCGACGGCTGCATCGTGAAGACCGCGGGCGTCGATGCCTCGATCCTGAAGTTCTCGGGTCCTGCGCGCGTGATGGAGAGCCAGGACGCCGCGGTCGAAGCGATCCTCACCAACAAGATCAAGGCCGGCGACATCGTCGTCATCATCTATGAGGGCCCGCGCGGCGGCCCAGGCATGCAGGAGATGCTGTATCCGACCAGCTATCTGAAGTCGAAGGGCCTCGGCAAGGCGTGTGCGTTGATCACCGACGGCCGCTTCTCCGGCGGCACCTCGGGGCTGTCGATCGGCCATGTCTCGCCGGAAGCCGCCGAGGGCGGCCTGATCGGCCTGGTGCAGGACGGCGACCGCATCGAGATCGACATCCCCAACCGCACCATTCATCTGGCGGTCTCGGATGCCGAGCTCGCGCAGCGTCGCGCGGCAATGGAGGCCAAGGGCGACAAGGCCTGGAAGCCGAAGACCCGCGCCCGCAAGGTGTCGACCGCGCTGAAGGCCTACGCCGCGTTCGCGAGCAGCGCCGCCAAGGGCGCGGTACGCATCGTGAAGGACTAGGACGCTCGACGGTCCCTAGCCAGGACTATCGTCTACGATGATCGGAGTTTTGCGCCGATCTGTCTCCACTGTCATGGCCGGGCTTGTCCCACGGCTGTCCGGTTCAGCTTCCGCATATTGCGAGGCTCAACTGTTGTGGGTTTGGCAAGTTGGGGTGGCCCCGTGAGCAATTGATCGATGGGGCGGCGATGCATGAGGTTGGTGCGGACCAATCTGGCAAAGACCAAGGGGCTTTGGATTGCCTTCTGAAGGTCTTGCGCGAGGCGAAGCAAGAGGAAGGCGATCAGGGCAACGGCGATCTGGATACGAACGGCGTTCTCAGAAGTCCCGAGGAACCTGGTGATCTTGAGGGTCTGCTTGACCCAACGAAAGAACAACTCGATGGCCCAGCGGCGACGATAGAGGTCGGCGATCTCTTGAGCGCTGGCATCGAGGTCGTTCGACAGGATGCGCAGGATCTTTCCCGTTTCCAAGGTGACGCGCACTTCGCGCACCGCAGTCTGCATTGGATTGCGGCGGCTGTAGGCTTGGCGTTGTGGAAGGAAGCCGATGCGGTCGGAGAGGATGTTGCCATCCGCGATGACAGGCAACTCCTCCACGACCCGCAGCGGCGTATTGGATTTGAACCGGGTCACGATTCGACAACCGGCGGCGTCCAGTTGAGCCCACCAAGCATATTCATAATAGCCGAGATCGAAGACGTAGGTTGCTCCCGGCTCGATGGGCATCTGATGCGCTGCAGTATTGTCGTTGACGTTGGCTCCGCTGATTGCCGCATAAATCGGCCGGTCGGCGTCGGCATCATAGATCACATGCACCTTGGCACCGCAGACACCGGTAGAGAACCGTGCCCAGCCAGCGCTGGCTTCTGTCAGCCGTACGCTGGTCGAATCAATCAAATACGTCGTCTCGGCAAGCTTGCGGCGTAACCGGCGATGGGCCTGCTTCATCATGATGGCCAACAGGGCGGCAAACATCTCCGCAGGCCGATTCATATTGGCGTCCGCGAAAGTCGAGCGGCGGACAGGGCCCCCACCCAGGTGATAAAGCCGCGCGGTGTGGCTCGACAGCCCGGTGACAATCTCACGCAGACTGGAAGCCCCCGAAAGCTGACCGTACAGCAGCGCCACAAATTGGTCTTTGGTGGAAAGCCGTCGAATCCGCGCGTCCGTGCCATGCTCGTCCACAAGCGCCTCGAAGCGATGCCAGGGGACCAACTTCAGAATGTCTCGGAATACTGTATTCTGATGCGGCATGGCGGGACCTTCCTGGTGTGTCTCGAACATTTGGCGATGCTCAAGACCGCAGAAGAATCCACGCCATGCACCATGTCCAGTCTGTCTGAACCGGACAGCCGTGGGCTTGTCCCGGCCATCCACGTCGTGCGGCATACTGAGAACGACGTGGATGCCCGGGACAAGCCCGGGCATGACGGAGTAACTCATCGGCAGGATCGTTCGTTGCAACCGAGCCCTGCCGAGGGCCGCGTTACACTCCACGCGGATGCACGACGTTTCCATCATTTCGCTCTTGCCCCCTCGCGCGAGCAGGTTCACGCTCATCCTCCACAACGAGCGCGTCAGCCGCAACGCATGCGCCTTTCCGTGGAGAGACCGCCATGTTGAACCGCCGCAGCCTGCTGCTCGGATCGTTGGCCGCCGGAGTGACGATGACCACGACAGCCGCACGCGCCAAGCCCGCGCAGCCTTCCACCCCAGTCGATTTCGACGTGCCGCCCGGCGCCTGCGACTGCCATACCCACATCCACGGCGATCCCGAGAAGTTTCCGTTCGCGGCCAACCGTGTCTACACGCCCGAGCCCGCCTCACCGGAAGAGATGGCGGCGCTGCACAAGGCGCTGCACATCCAGCGCGTGGTGATCGTGACGCCGAGCGTTTACGGCACCGACAATTCCGCGACGCTGTACGGGATGAAGGCGCGCGGCAATGACGCGCGCGGCGTCGCCGTCATCGACGACAAGACCACCGAGGCGCAGCTCGATACGATGACAACGGAAGGTTTCCGCGGCATCCGCCTCAATCTCGCGACCGGCGGCATCAATGACCCCAATGTCGGCCGCGCCCGCTTCCAGGCCGCGGTCGAACGGATGAAGGCGCGCGGCTGGCACGTCCAGCTCTACACCAACACGGCGATGATCGCGGCGATCAAGGACCTCGTGATGCAATCGCCCGTGACGGCCGTGTTCGACCATTTCGGCGGGGCGCAGGCCGATCTCGGCCTCGGGCAGCCGGGCTTTGCCGATCTGGTCGAGCTCGTCCGCAGCGGCAAGGCCTATGTGAAGATCTCCGGCGCCTATCGCGCCTCGACCCGCGGTCCCGACTACACCGATGTGATCCCGTTCGCGAAGGCCCTGATCGAGGCCAACCCCGACCGCATCGTCTGGGGCACCGACTGGCCCCACCCGGATTCGTCGCCGCATCCCGAGCTGAAGGTCACGGATGTTAGGCCCTTCTATCCCATCGACGACGGCCGCCTGATGAACCAGCTCCCGGTCTGGGCGCCAGACGCCGCGGTCCGCAAAAAGATCCTGGTCGATAATCCGGCGCAGCTTTACGGGTTCTAGCTCCTCGCGATCCTGGCGTCTCGGAACGACACCAGCCGGCGCTGCTGTTCGTCCCACAGCACCAGTCGGACGCAGCGCAGGCTCTCGGGCAGCGTGATGCGGCCGATCTCGCGCAGTTCGGGATGATCGCGCAGCACGACCGGCAGCCGGTAATAGGGAATTCGGCTCGAGAGATGGTGGACGTGGTGGATGCCGATGTTGGCGGTGAGCCAGTGCAGCCATGCCGGCAGGTCGTAATGTGAGCTGCCGTAGAGCGCAGCCTGCTGCTGCGTCCAGCGCTCGCCCCGCTCCCAGACGGTGTGCTCGAACTGATGCTGGACGTAGAACAGCCACACCCCGGCCATGGCGGCGAGCAGCATGATCGGGAGATGCACGACCAGGAACGCCTGGATGCCGATCAGCCACATCAGCCCGGCGACCACCAGGGCGATGCCGAGATTGGTGGCCATCGTGCTGACCCAGGGCGACCAGCCAGCCCGCATGAGACCGAACGGAAGACGGTGCTGCAGGAAGAACAGGTAAGCGGGACCGGCCACGAACATGACCAGGGGATGGCGGTAAAGCCGGTAGCGCAGCCGGGCCCAGCTCGACCGCGCCTGATATTCCCGCACGGTCAACGTATCGATATCGCCGATGCCGCGCCTGTCGAGGTTGCCGCTGCTGGCGTGGTGGATCGCATGCGTGCGCCGCCACCAGTCGTAAGGCGTCAGGGTCAGCACGCCCAGGATGCGGCCGACCCAGTCGTTCGCCTGACGCCCGGCGAAGAAGGTGCCGTGGCCGCAATCGTGCTGGATCATGAACAGACGCACCAGAAAGGCGCCGGCAGGAATCGCGATGAGCAACGACGCCCAGGCATGGCCGAGCGAGAACGCGAACCAGGCGGCCGTCCACAGCGCCACCAGCGGCACGGCCGTGATCACCAGCTCGGTCACGCTGCGCAGGCGGTTTGGCGTGCGATAGCTGCTGAGAATCTGCATCCAGTACCTTGCGTCGGCCGCCGCGCGGCCCTCGTCGTCGCCGGCGCGCAGCGTGGCGCGGTCCTTGGGCGGCACAGTCGCCATCGCGACTGGCTGATCGAACTGCAATGTCGTCTCCACCTTGTGTTCTTGGCGATCGCGCATGGCGGGACCGCGGCCAAATGGACCCCTGCGGACCGCCGCAGGCGTTCGAAACCAGAGCTTTCGCGGATTCAACCGGGGGTCGAAGCCAAATGATTCATCGTGCGCCCGACGATGAGCCGGTCTGGAAGAGCAGTCTGAGACATGCCCGCAGGAGAGAGGTCAAGGGCGCGCAGGACAGATCATACAGCGTAACCCGCCGGACTCCGCATTGCTAGGAGATGGCGGATTACGATCCGTTAATTCCCTCTTGTTTGCCGCGCCGATATGGCGCTGCGCTGTTTTCTCCGGGTTATTGCGGGGTGGGCCCGGGCTCCGTAGCCACCACTGCACGAGATGAGACGAGCGCAGCGATGATCCCGCCAATGACGGCCTTTTGGTGGTCATGAATCCGGGCCGACCCCTGGCGCTTCTGCCCGGGAATGACGGGAGCAGAATTCGAGTCATCCTCACGGTGGCGGTCATCGGCCCATCGTGACGTGCCTCATCGTCCAGTACCCTGCGTGGTGTCGTGCACGAACGCCCCATCGCCGCGCGCGTCGGAGAACATGTTCCAGATCGCGATGAACATTGCGGCGATGACCGGCCCGATGATGAAGCCGTTCAGACCGAACGCCTCGATCCCGCCGAGGGTCGAGATCAGCACGACATAGTCGGGCATCTTGGTGTCTTGGCCGACCAAGAGGGGACGCAGCAGATTGTCGACAAGCCCGATCACCAGGGCGCCATAGGCGATCAGGATCACGCCATGCCAGACCGATCCGGTGGCCAGCAGATAGAGCGCGACCGGAAACCACACCAACCCAGCTCCGACAGCCGGAAGCAGCGACAGAAACGCCATCACGACGGCCCATAGCAGCGGCGCGGTGATGCCGAGGAACCAGAAGATCAGACCGCCCAGAGCGCCCTGCGCCAGCGCCACGACCAGATTGCCCTTCACCGTCGCGCGAATGACGACCGTGAACTTGCCCAGCAGCGCGTGCCGCTGCTCCGCGCGCAGCGGAATGGCGTTGGCGATACGCGCCGACAACGCCTCCTGATCGCGAAGCAGAAAGAACAGCAGATACAGCATGAGGAACAGATTGACGAAAAACTCGAAGGTCCCTTGGCCGATGTTCAGCGCCTGGCCCGCAATCATCTGGCTGCCTTTCAGCAGGCCGGCCGACAGCCTGTCCTTCAGTCCGGCCAGGCTGCCAAGTCCAAAACGGTTGAGGAGATCGACCACCCATGTCGGAAGCGCCTCCAGCATCTTCTGGAAATACTGCCCGAGGTCCAACTGGCCCGACTGCGCCTGGCCGTAGACACCGGAGGCCTGCTGCGCCAGCGCCGCCCCGATCAGCGACAGCGGCAGAATGACGATCAGGACGACCAGCAGTACGGCGACGGCTGCGGCAAGCCCATCTCTGCCGTGCATCGACCGCGACAATCGGCGGTGAAGGGGAGAAAACACGATGGCCCCCACGACTCCCCACAGCACGGCAGGGTAGAATGGCAGCAGGATCCAGCCGAGCATCAGCGTGATCACCACGAGCAGGAACAACAGAACTCGGTCTTCGAAGCTGCGCATGTCAACTTTCCAGTCTGGCCGCGACATCTGGACGCGTGCCGTGGTCTTTCGAGCATCGCGAGTCGGCTATCGCCGAATCCAACAGGGGTCAACGCGCGAACGCGCCATTCGGGCTCCAAGCTGGTCGCGAGATCGATGCGGCACGTTGCATGACATCCATCATCGCGTCGCGCTCATATCACGCGCGGTGTCAGGGACGCCCCCGCCTCCCCGCCGTCATTCCGGGGCAGCGGCGAGAGCGTGCGCCAAAACGCGGATTTCGCCTGAACCCTCAACAACAACGCCAATTTCAAGAGTTTCCGCGAAAAATCAATCGCTTCTGAACACCAGCAGATCAGTTCACAGGGCGGGGGTTGGCGCAGCGTAACCCGCCGAAAGCTTGGCGCGAGAAGATGGTGGATTGTGCTACGGCAATCCGCCCTGCGCGCTGCTATGAGGTCGTAGGGCGGGTCGCGCCGAAGGACTTCCGAGATGGCGTGCGTTAGACCCGGCTGCTCAAGCGCTCGCCTGGGCAGATACCGGCTCGCTGCGGGAGGAGCGCGATGCATCCGATGATCACTGCCGCCAGAATTGCCGACGCGTAGTACCGGCTGAACGCCAGCCCGCCGTTCGCGATCGGCTTGTCCAGAAAATCGCCGAGCGTCGCACCAAGCGGTCTGGTGAGAATGAACGCGGCCCAGAACAGCGTCGTGCGCGACAGCGAGGTGAAATAGTAGGCAGCGGCGATCGCCGCTAGGCCGGCGCCGAAGACGAGAGCACCGCGTTCGTAGCCGAGACCGTTGGTGTCGGCCATCCAGTCCCCAAGCGCGGTACCCAGCGTCTGAGAGAACAGAATCGATATCCAATAGAAGGCCTCGACACGCGGAGTCGAAACGGTGTTGACCGAGATTGATCCTTCCGATCGGTACCAGACGAGGAGGGAGAGCATCAACAGCGCGAAAAGAAGCGACGTGCCGCCAGCATATCCGATTTCCAAGGAGCGGTCGGCAAGGTCGGCCACGGTCGTGCCGGCCGTGGTCGTGGCGATGACAACCAACCAATAGAGGAAGGGGCGAAATTTTCCTGCCGCGATCTGGGCGGCGACAACAACGAGGAAGAGGCCGATGAATATCGCGCTGCTGACCCCGTATCCAAGTTTCATCGACATCGAAGCGGCGTCGCCACCCGTCTCGCCAAGCGTCGTCGCCAAAATCTTGATGACCCAGAATATCAGGGTCACTTCCGGAACCTTGCTCGTCTCGATGCCGTCGTTCATGCGGCGATCTTTCATTTGATTGTAGATTGCTCCGGTGCGCCGGAACGTGGCGGCCCATTGCGAAATGGGCCGCCACCGGCTCTGGAGACGCGGGCTAGGCCTTCATGGAGTCCATCGCCGACAGCAGAACGGCGAGGGCCGTCTTGCACTTCGCTGCGTCCGGCTTGGTCTCGCGGACGGCTTCGAGCGCCCGGTCGATCGCCTTGTCGACGGTGTGCCAGTCGGCCGCGGCGCGCGGTTTCAGGCCAGCCTCCGACTCGTCCCACTTGGTCTCTAGGTCCTTGATGCGGGTCTTGGCGCCCGAAAGGTCTCCCTTGTCGACGAGAGCCGCGACTTCGGCGGCGATGCTTCTGAAGGCGGTCAGGTCGCCGAGCTTCGACTGCGCCGCTTCCGCGCGCGGCACCAGGAAAGCGCCTCCGCGGGCGACCGGGGCCAACTGGGCGATGGACAGGGCGAGGATGACTGCGGTGCTCGTGAACAGGGTCTTCTTCATTGTTGGACTCCGATGGTGGTCTGGGTTGGATCGGTTTGCGAGGAACTAGATCATTCGCTCAGATAGGCCTCGGTCTTCCGAGGGCGGTCGTCTTCGAAGGACAACCATGCGACCAGCCCGATGATGACGGCGAGGAAGGCCAGGCTGGTATGGATGGTGCCTAGTCCGAGTCCGCCATATTCGCGTGACTGCGAAAGGAGGTCTCCGAGCGAGGCTCCGAGCGGACGGGTCAGGATGTAGGCGAGCCAAAAGGTCAGCACGGCGTTCGCGCCCAGCAAAGAGGCAACGGCGACGGCGGCGATCAGACCCGCAAAGGCAAAGACGCCGACGTTGAAGCCAAGCCCCAAAGCCTCGGTCGCGAGGTCGCCTGCGGCGGTACCGAGCGCGAACGTGAAGAGAATCGCGGACCAGTAGAAGGCCTCGCGCCTCGTCGTGAAGATGGTATGGATCGAGAGCGTCCGTTCGAACGCGTACCAGACCGCGAAGATCGCAGCCAGGACGATGGCAAACGCCACCGTGCTGACATACAGGCTGACCTCGAGTTTGTCGGTCAGCGCATCGGTGATCTGGGTGCCAACCACGCTGACCAGGACCACGGTCAGCCAGTAGATCCAGGGCACGTACCTCTTCATGCTTAGCTGGACCGCGAGCACCGCTGCAAGAAGGCCCGCCATGACGAGACCGGTCACCGTCGTTCCCAACCCGACGTGCACGGCAAGATAGTCAGCGCCGGTTTCGCCGACGGTGGTCGACATGATCTTGATCACCCAGAAAACGAGGCTGACCTCGGGGACCTTGTTGAGCATCCTGTGGCCTGTCCATTCGTTCCCGGGCATTTCGCGCAACTCCTGTTCGATCTGGTCTGGCGACGTTTCGTCGTTCCCATGCAAGGTGCCTGCTCAGACTTAGCTCCGCCTTAGAGGGAACCTCTGAACGCGGCTAAGTCGCCCCTAAGTCGCGATCGTCATGGTGCCGGAGGGGGACATGAAACGGAGAAACGGAATGCTACGTTCACCAATCGCCGCCTGCTCCATCCTTCTGTTGACGATCGTCGCGGCTTCGGCGGAAACTCCGAGCACAGCCCCGAATGAGGCCGGTCCGATCGCAACGGCCAGAATCTCGCTGCCGTCCGCGATCGACATCGCCGAGAGGCACGCCAACGGCAAGACGGTCCGGGCGGAATACGAAAAGCAGAAAGATGGAAGCTGGGTCTACGACGTCGAAGTGAAGGCCGACAACGGAGTGACCGACGTCAAGGTCGATCCGGAGAAGGGAACGATCGTGGCGTCTGCGGCGGACAGGGACGACGAGGACAACGACAAGGCCGATTGATCGAAGGTGCTCGGCGGCCGGCAGGCTTATCTTCCGGTCGCCGTTCGGGGACGGACAGATGCGTGTATTGCTCGTGGAAGACGACGCGATGATCGGTGCCGCGGTTTCGCAGGCGTTGAAGGACGCCGCCTACGCAGTGGATTGGGTGCGGGACGGCGAACTCGCGATCGACGCGGTGAGAAGCGAGGCCTACGATATCGCGCTGCTCGATCTCGGCCTGCCCGAGATCGACGGTCTGGAGATACTGCGGAAAGTCCGCAGCGGCGGCGCGCGCCTGCCGGTGATCATACTGACCGCGCGTGACGCGCTGGACGACCGCATCAGAGGTCTCGATCTCGGAGCCGACGACTACCTCGTCAAGCCGTTCGAGATCGGGGAGCTGCTGGCGCGCATGCGGGCGGTGACGAGGCGGGAGGGCAGCGGTGCGGCGCCAATTCTGACGAACGGAAAGCTTCAACTCGACCCGGCGACGCGCGAAGCCTCCTATTTCGAGGAAAAGGCGGTTCTCAGCGCGCGCGAATTCGCGCTGCTTCGGGCGCTGCTCGCACGGCCTGGAACGATCCTGTCCCGAAGCGAGCTGGAGGGACATATCTACGGATGGAGCGAAGAAGTAGAAAGCAACGCCGTCGAGTTCCTGATCCACGCCGTGCGGAAGAAGCTCGGCAATACGTCGATCAGAAACGTTCGAGGCGTCGGCTGGATGGTGGATCGCTCTACATGATCGGATCGCTGCGCGGCCGCCTCTTCGCCGGACTCACTGCCGTCATCGTCGTTGCAGGAGCGGTCGGAGGAGCATTTGCATATGTCTGGGCTTACGACGAGGCCATCGAGATGCAGGACTCCGTCCTCAACCAGATCGGGGTCTTCGCGCTGAGCTCCCCGATCAGGCAGAGCCAGCCGCTCAATGGGGTCGACGCCGAGTCGGAGATCGCCATCGTCGAATTGGGCGAGATCCCGCGTGGTCCGGCCGACAATCGTCGGTTCTGGGGTCTTCAGGATGGATTGCACAACGATACGTATCAGGGGCAACCGGTGCGTGCTCTGCTCCGGACGCGTCCCGACGGGACCCGGCTCGCAATCACGCAACGAACGGAAATCCGGACCGAGCTCGCGAGCGATATGGCGCTGCGCACGCTGCTTCCCATCCTCGCGCTGATCCCGTGCCTGATGCTGGTCATCGCGATCGTGATCGCCCGCTCCCTGCGGCCCCTGATCGTTCTGGCCGGCGAGCTGGATGCGAGGAAGCCTGACGATATCGAACTATTGAAGGCCACGACCGGCCCCAGCGAGCTGCAACCTTTCCTCGACTCCATAAACGGTCTGCTTCGGCGCATGCGCGCCATGATGGAGCAGCAACGGCGCTTCATCGACGACGCGGCGCACGAGCTCCGGACGCCGATTACGGCTCTCAGCCTGCAGGCGGAAAATCTCGACCTCATGGAGATGCCGGCGGCGTCTCGGGAACGCCTCGCCGCTTTGAAAAGCGGTATGCGGCGAACGAAGCATCTGCTCGAGCAGCTTCTGGCCCTCGCCCGTCACGACGCCGAAATGCCCGCAACCCACGAGCCGTTACATCTGCACAGGATCACGAAGGGCGTGGTGGCCGATCTTCTGCCTGAAGCCGCCAGCCGCGACATCGACGTCGGTTTCACGATGGCCGAGACGGTCGTGGTGGAAGGCACGGCGTTCTTCGTCATATCGGCCGTTCGGAACCTGATCGAAAACGCGATCAAATTCACCCCAGACGGCGGCAGAGTCGATATCGGTATCTATCGGGAGGGCGAAACAGCGATCGTGCAGATCGAAGATACCGGGCCAGGCATCCCGCTATCGGATCTCGAACGCATCTTCGAGCCTTTTTTCCGGTCGAGACAGGCCGGCGGCGAAGGATCGGGGCTCGGTCTCTCGATCGTCAAACGCATCGTCGAGAGGTATCGCGGATCGATTTACGTCGAAAATATCGTGGAGGCGGATCGCTCCGGCCTTCGCGTCATTCTACGCTTGCCCGCCTCGGACAAGGTGCCCGCATAGTGACCTGCTTCCCTGGTATTGTTCGGTTCGGACTATGACGGCGCGGCGCGCCGCCTACCACGTGAATCTCACCCGGCAGCGGTTGCAGGCAGCCCCGCTGCACGAAAATCCGCACCGCATGCGGCCTTTGAACCAGGCACCTCGTCACCCCAGGCTCGACGGGTCCGTACGAAAGATGACCACGGACGGCCAGGCGCGGCTGGCTAGGGATTCCCGGCTTAGCCGCCGGCACGGCAGCTTCGTAAACAGCGTCCCAATGTGCGGCGAAGCGGTGCGCTGAAACGCGGATTTGGCCTGAACGCTCAACAACAACGCCCATTTCAAGAGCCTGCGCGAAAAATAAACCGCTTCCGAAAATCAGCAAATCAGGCGTATACTGCCCGCGTTCCGGTCCGGATGAGGGACGTACGCGTCGTCACGATACGTTGGGCCGGCAATGCGGTGGACGTGAGGGCATCGGCACGCATCATGTGCGGACGAACGATGCACTTGCGGACGTGAAGTCGCGTGGTCCTGACACCCCGAAGCTGGTGTCCCCGCGGCGGCGTGCGAGAAGCGCGTCGTCGCGTACGGTGGCCAACAAGCCCGGTGCACCGAGGAGAGCGCGTATAAGCGTTAAAACCTCCGCGCAGGGAATGCCGGGATGTCTCGGCTGACCTGTGGTGACTGCCGCCTGCTTTTTTTCTGCAGGCGGGCCATGGGTGCGGCCAGCGCCCGGCATTCCCTGCGCCCTCATCATGTCACGAGGGCCCGCCTATCGCATGACCCGGACGCACTGGGCGTCGCGGCGATGCTGCGGCTCGTCCTGATCCGGATCCTCGTCTGCGGCCTCCGCCCCGGTTGCCAACCGCGCGATGAGTCGCAATAAACAGCGCTTCCGAGCCGGCGCGACCGGCCCGTCGACCTGGAGGCATGATGATGACGACGAGACCGACCGCAAAATCATCCGACAAGGATGTCTGGCGCGTCGGCGTGCTGTTCTCACGCAGCGGCCTGATGGAGGTCACGGAGTCCGAGCATTTCTTCGGCACCGCGCTGGCGATCCAGGAGATCAACCGGGACGGCGGCGTGCTCGGCCGCGAGATCGAGGTCATCGCCTATGATCCGGGCTCGCAGCCTGAGACGTTCCGCAAGCTCGCCGATCGGCTGCTGACCGAGGACGGCGCCTCCGTCATCTTCGGCTGCTCGACCTCGGCCGAGCGCAAGGCGGTGCTGCCGGCGATCGAGCGTCGTAACGGCCTGCTGTGGTATCCCTCGCTCTACGAGGGTTTTGAATATTCGCCGAACGTGATCTACACCGGGCCGGCGCCGAACCAGAACGCGTTCCAGCTTGCCGAATACATCGTGCGCAAGCATGGCCCGCGCGTCTACCTGATCGGCTCGGACTACATCTATCCGCGCGAATCCAACCGCATCATGCGCGACCTCGTCGAGTCCTATGCGGGCCGCGTCGTCGGCGAGCAATATGTGGCGATGGAGGCGACCGATGCCGAGCTCTCGCGCGGCCTCAATGCCATCAGGGATGCCGCGCCCGACGTCGTGTTCTCGACCATCGTCGGCCGCACCGCGCAGCGCTTCTATCGCATGTATGCGCAGGCCGGCTTCGATCCGAAGCGGCTGCCCATCGCCAGTCTCACGATGGCCGAGGGCGAGGTCCGCGCCATCGGTCCCGAATATTGCGCCGGCCACCTCACTGCGGCGAGCTATTTCGGCACGCTCGCGCGCGACAGCAACGACCGCTTCAAGGCGGCGTTCGCGGCCGCCTTCGGCGCCGACAAGCCGGTCAGCATGTGGAGCGCCTCGGCCTATGCGCAGATCAAGCTGTTCGCGCTGGCGTTGGCGCAGGCGGGCAGCCTCGATACCCAGAAGCTGGTCGAAGCCGCGCTCGGCCTCAGCCTGGAGGCGCCGGAGGGACCGATGCGGATCGATCCCGACAACAACCACGTCTGGACCACGCCGCGCATCGGGCGCGTGCGCGCCGACGGGCAGTTCGACATCGTCTGGGAGAGCAAAAGCCCGATCAAGCCGGACCCGTATCTGTCAGTCTCGCCGATCGGTGGCCGCTGGCTGAGCGAAGAGGCGCTCTCAGCATGAGACCGGATGACCGCATGAAGCCGGGGGTGCGCCGGCTGATCGAGGAGCTGCGCGGCGCGCGCGTGCTGGTGATCCATCCGCGCGATGCCGAGGGCGATGCGCTGATCGACCAGCTCAAGCGCATCGGCTGCAACGTGCGCGGCGTGTGGCCGCCGCCGGCCGCGATCCCGCACGACATCGACACCGTGTTCCAGCTGATCGAGACCTCCGAGGAGATGATCTTTCCAGAAGGCACCAGCGAGCATCCCCTCACCTTCATCGCCATCGTCGACTACGAGAATCCGACCATCCTGAAGCGGCTGCTCGACAGCAACGCGCATGGCGTCGTCAACAAGCCGATCCGCTCGTTCGGCATCTTGTCGTCGCTGGTGCTCGCGCGCTCGCTACGCGGCTACACGCGCAGGCTCGAGGGCAAGGTGCAGAAGCTGGAGGAGACCTTGAAGGCGCGGCGCGACGTCGACAAGGCGGTGAAGATCCTGATGGGGCTGAAGCAGGTCGGCGAGGTCGAGGCCTATGAGCTGATCCGCGCGCAGGCGACGCAGAAGCGCGTCGCGATGGCGGATATCGCGATCTCGATCATCAATGCGCAGGAGACGCTCGGCGGATTGGGTGTGCTGGATGCGCCGGCCTCGCGCTGAGCGGGTGTTTCCGCGCTCATGCGCTGGGCAGCCGCGGCCCGAAATTTTTGCAGCCGATGGCGTTGACTTCGTATCAAGCATGGGAATTACTTGAGGACGTCGCGGACATCGGATGTCCGCCAATGGCCGGTCGGCCATTTCACATCAGGCTATGCAGCCCTCGCATTGCGCCGCAAGGCGCAGTCGGGGGCTTTTTGTTTGGCGCGCGCGACCCTCGCGAACGCAACGGAGACTCGTGCCTTGACGACGGATGACGACAGCAAACTGCGGATCGCCTGCATCCAGATGCAGCCGATGGTCGGCGAGTTGGCAACCAACCTCGCCCACAGCCTCGACCTGATTCACCAGGCCGTGGCGCAAGGCGCCAGGCTCGTGGTGCTCCCCGAGCTCGCCTCCTCCGGCTACGTATTCAAATCGCGCGAGGAGGCCTTCGCCGCCTCCGAGACCATTCCAGGCGGTCCCGCAGTGACCGCCTGGAGCGAGATCGCCGCCGAGCACGGCCTGCATCTCGTGGCAGGGATCTGCGAGCGCGACGGCGCCAAGCTCTACAACAGCGCCGTGCTGATCGGACCGAACGGCTATATCGGCACGTTCCGCAAGGTGCACCTGTGGAACGAGGAGAACCTGTATTTCGAGCCCGGCAATCTCGGCTTCCCCGTCTACCACACCGAGATCGGCCGCATCGGCATGGCGATCTGCTACGACGGCTGGTTCCCCGAGAGCTATCGTCTCAATGCGCTGCAAGGCGCCGACATCGTCTGCGTGCCGACCAACTGGGTGCCGATCCCCGGCCAGGCGCCGGGCCGCGAGGCGATGGCCAACATTCTCGCCATGGCCGCCGCACATTCCAACTCGATCTTCATCGCCTGCGCCGATCGCGTTGGCATCGAGCGCGGCCAGCCGTTCGAGGGTCAGAGCCTGATCGTCAGCTACACCGGCTGGCCTGTCGCCGGTCCCGCGAGCCGGGACAAGGAGGAGATCGTGGTCGCCGACGTCTCGCTCGGCGAGGCCCGCCGCGCCCGCAACTGGAACGCCTTCAACCAGGTCCTGCGCGACCGCCGCTCCGATGTCTATGACGAGATGCTCGGCAGCGAGGTCAAACGGGGGTGGTACTGACTGCTCCACGGCAATTTTCATCTCGACCATTCACGGAGGACAATCGATGACGTCGCGTTTGATCACCACCTCGCTGGCGCTCGCCCTTGCGGCGGGAACGGCACTCTCGCCTGCTCTGGCCGCCGATCCGATCAAGATCGGCGTTCCCGTCGGCCTGTCGGGCGCCAACTCCGTCGTTGCACCGTCGGTGGTGCAATCCGCCGAGCTCGCGGTGGAGGAGATCAACGCCAAGGGCGGCGTGCTCGGCCGCAAGCTCGCGCTCGAGGTCGCCGATGACGCCTCGGGCGCGGCCGGCGCCCAGAAGGCATTCGACGCGCTGATCTTTCAGAAGAAGGTCAACGTGCTGATCTCGATGGAGACCAGCGCGGCCCGCAACGCCGGCCTGCCGATCGTCGCCCGCGGCAAGACGCCCTACATCTACACCTCGTTCTACGAGGGCAAGTCCTGCAGCCCCTATCTGTATGTCAACGCCTGGGTGCCGGACCAGCAGGTGCCGCCGATCGTCGACTACTTCAACAAGGAGAAGAAGGCGAAGAACTATTTCCTGATCGGCTCCGACTACGCCTTCGGCCGCGGCATGCTCGGCTTCACCAAGAGCTACATCGAGAAGACCGGCGGCAAGGTGGTCGGCGAGGAATATCTGCCGATGGACGGCTCGGACTGGACCTCGATCATCTCCAAGCTCAAGACTTCCGGGGCTGACGCGCTGATCACCTCGACGGCGGGCGGCGCGCCGAACGTGACCCTGACCAAGCAACTGCGCGCCGCCGGCGTGAATCTGCCTTACGGCAACCTCGCCGTCGACGAGGGCACCGCCAAGGGCATGGGTGCTGATGCCGCCGGCATCTATCTGTCGGCCTCGTACGTCACGGGCATCGACACCCCTGCCAACAAGACCTTTTTGGCGGCGATGGCCAAGAAGTTTGGTGCCGAGCTGAAGACGCCGAACGATCTGTCGGTTCCGGAGTATGAGGCGGTGTACGCCTACAAGGCGGCGGTCGAGAAGGCCGGCAGCACCGACCAGGACAAGGTGCTGAAGGCGCTGGCCGAGGTCTCGGTCGACGGCCCGCGCGGCACGATCAAGATGGACAAGCAGCGCCATGCGCCGCTGACGATGTATCTCGGCCAGGTCCAGGCCGACGGCAGCGTCAAAGTGATCCAGAGCTTTGCGAACGTCGATCCCGGAGCGCAGTGCCCGGGCAAGTCCTGATCGCGTATGCTCCCGCGGGGCGGACGCGCGTCCGCCCCGCAACCTCTCGACCGGGAATGACCATGCTGACCGTCGCCCTCGATGCCGTCACGACGGCCGCCATGCTCTTCATCATCGCCGCCGGCCTTCTGATCGTGTTCGGCGTGATGAAGATCATCAACTTCGCCCATGCCGCCTTCCTGACCGTGGGCGCTTATGCAGCCCTGGTCGGCGCGCAACTGGGCCTGCCGTGGTTTCTGATCCTGCCGCTCGCCTTCGTCGCCGGCGCGGTCTGCGGCGGCGTGACGGAGATCGTGATCGTCCGCCGGCTCTACAAGCGTCCGCTCGATGCGATCCTCGCCACCTGGGGCCTCGGCATCGTACTCGGGCAGCTCATCACGCTGATGTTCGGCCGCGAGGTGCAGTTTGTGCAAGCGCCGATCTCGGGAACGGTGCATCTGTTCGGCGCCGATTATTCGGCCTACCGGCTGGTGATGATCGCCGCGGCCATCATCGTCGGCCTGCTGTTCACCGCTCTTCTCAACGGCACGCGGCTTGGTCTGTCGACCAAGGCCGTGATCATGAACGAGATGCTGGCGCAGGGCCTCGGCGTCGACTCCTCACGGGTCAGGCTGATCACCTTCGCACTCGGCAGCGGGCTCGCCGCGCTGTCGGGCGCACTGATCACGCCGCTGTCGAGCGTCGACCCGAACATGGGCGTGCCCTGGCTGATCGGTGCGTTCATGCTGGTCATGGTGTCCGGCGGCTCGCTGCTGGCGCTGGCCGGCTCCTGCGCGGTCCTCGGCACCCTTCAGGTCCTGGTTTCGACCTTCGTCAATCCGATCCTCGGCGGTCTCACCATCGCGATCTGCGCCGCCGTCGTGCTGCGGATCCGCCCGGAGGGTTTTGCCCGTGCCTGATGCGCGCCCCCTCGCCTCTCCTGTGTCCCCAACGAAGCGCGCGATGCCGCTCCTGATCGTCCCCGCGTTGCTGGTCGCGCTCGCCGCCGGCGTGATCGTCGTGGCGCCGCTGCTGCTCGATACCTACCTCGTGAACATCCTGGTGCGCGCCTGCTTCGTCGCCATCGCGGCGATCACCGTCGACATCATGTGGGGCTATTGCGGCACGCTGACGTTCGGCCAGTCCGCCTTCTTCGGCATCGGCGCCTATGCGCTCGCGATCATGTTCACCGAATATGGCTTCGGCCCCTGGCAGATCTGCGCCGCGATCGGCGCAGCCGTGGTGGTGGCGGCCGCTGTCGCCGCCTTCACTGGCTGGCTGTCGTTCTACCCTGGCTCGACGCCGCTCTACGCCTCCGTGATCTCGCTGGTGGTGCCGATCGTGCTGGTGCAGATCCTCTATTCCGGCGGCACATTCACCGGCTCGTCGAGCGGACTTGTCGGCTTCGAAAGCTTCGATCTGGAGATCGAGACCTGGCTGCGACTCGCTGGTTTCGGATTGCTGGCGACGGCGACGCTCGCGCTCGTCGTGATGCGCAGTGACACCGGACGTCTGCTGGCGGCGCTGCGCGACAACGACGCACGCTGCACCTATCTCGGCATCGACACGTCGCGGCTGCGTATCACGGTGCTGGTATTGTCCGCGATCGTCTCCGCGCTGGCCGGATTCTTTTATGCCGGATTCGGCGGTATCGCCGCGCCCGAAAACGCGAGCTTCAGCTTCGGAACCAACCTCGTGATCATGGTCGCGCTCGGCGGCCGCGGCACCGTGATCGGTCCGGTGATCGGCGCGCTGTGCATCGAGGTGGCGAGCGCCTACCTTGCCAATAGCCTCCCCTACGTGTGGGAGCTGATCGTCGGGCTTGCGCTGATCATCGTGATCCTTGTCTTCCCGGACGGTCTGCTTGGCGCTGTGATGCGCCTGGTCAAGCGCGGCGGTTCGGGACGGCGCACTGCGACGACGCTGCGCCCGGCCGCTGCCGCCACGGCGGTCAGCAATCCGGACGCCGTTGCCATCGAAGTTCGCGCGCTCGGCAAGCATTATGGCAGTCTCGCAGTGCTGGACGGCGTGCAGTTCACGGCATATCGCGGCGAATTGCTGAGCCTCGTCGGTCCCAACGGGGCTGGCAAGACCACCTTGATCCGCTGCCTCTCCGACGGCCGCGAGCGCTCGGCCGGCGACGTCGCGATCGCCGGCCATGACATCGCGCGGTTGCCACCGGATCGCGTCGTTCGCTTTGGTCTCGGCCGCAAGTTCCAGACCGCGTCGGTGTTCGAAACCCTGACCGTCGCGGAATGCCTGCGCGTCGCGCGGACACATGCTGATCCTCCCGCACTGACCTCGCGCGCGGTGACGCTGGCGCTGCCGCCTGCAGCCATGTCGGTCGTCGAACGCTCCGGGCTCAGCGAGCGGCTCGATGAGGAAGCGCGCAATCTGAGCCACGGGCTCAAGCAGGCACTCGAGCTCGCGATGGTGCTGTCGCTCGAGCCCGACGTGCTGCTGCTGGATGAGCCAACCGCCGGACTGACGCGCGCGGAACGGCAGAGCTTCGCCGACATCCTCACCGCCCTCGCCCGCCGCGACCGGCTCTGCATTCTCCTGGTCGAGCACGATCTCGATTTCGTGCGCGAGATCTCGTCGCGCATCATTGTGCTGCACCAGGGGCACCTCGCGCTCGACGGCTCGGTCGACGAGGTCGTGAACAGCGAGCTGGTGCGCGAAATATACACCGGACAGCATGTTCCGCATGCGGAGGCCCTCGCATGAGCAGCGTTCTGGATGTTCACGAGCTGGCAAGCGGCTACGGCTCGTCGGAGGTGATCAGCAATGTCGGTTTTGCGCTCGGCAAAGCCGAAACCCTCGCGATCGTGGGCAAGAACGGCATGGGCAAGACCTCGCTGCTCAAGGCCATCGTCGGCTTCCTGCCGGCCTGGCGCGGCCGAGTGAGACTTGCAGGCAAGGACGTGACGCGGATAGCGCCGCATCTGAAGCGGAAGATGGGGCTGGTCTATGTGCCGCAGGAGCATGCGCTGTTCCAGGATCTGTCGGTGCGCGACAATCTCAGGCTCGGCGTGCTCACGGACGACGACATGACCGCGCGTTTCGAGCAGGTCGGCGGCTGGTTCCCCGTGCTCACCAAGCGGCTGAGCCAGCGGGCCGGCACACTGTCCGGCGGCGAGCAGAAGATGCTGATCGTGGCGCGCGCGCTGATGGCGAAGCCCGACGTGCTGCTGCTCGACGAGGTCACGGAAGGTCTGCAGCCGTCCGTCGTCGACCGGCTGTCCGAGGTGCTGGTGCGGGCTCGCCGCGAGATCGGCACCTCGATGATCGTGGTCGAGCAGCATCTGCCGTTCGCGCTCTCGATCAGCGACAGATACCTCGTGTTCAAGCGCGGCGAGATCGTCGATGCCGCCGCGGTCGACCGTGACTCCGCCGCGCGCATCGACGAGCACATGCGGATCTAGCGAACGCCTCGGCGGGAGAACAGCGAGATCAGCACCGGCAGCGTGATCAGGATGACCATCGGGGCCAGCATCATGCCGGTGACCACGACGATCGCGAGCGGCTTCTGCACCTGCGAGCCGATGCCGGTCGACACCGCGGCCGGCATCAGGCCGATGCCGGCGACGACGCAGGTCATCAGCACCGGACGCAACTGCAATTCGCCGGTGCGGATGACGGCCTCGATGCGGTCGACACCCTCGTCGATCAGCTGGTTGAACTGCGACAGGATGATGATGCCGTCCATCACGGCGATGCCGAACAAGGCGATGAAGCCGATCGCCGCCGAGACGCTGAACGGGATTCCGGTCAAGACGAGGCCGACCACGCCGCCGAAGATCGCCATCGGGATCACGCTCATGGCGAGCAAGGTATCGGCCATCGAGCCGAAATTGAACCACAGGAGCACGCCGATCAGCGCGAGGCTGATCGGCACCACGATCGACAGCCGCTTGATCGCATCCTGCAGATTGCCGAACTCGCCGACCCACTCGACATGCGAGCCGGGCGGCAACTGCACCTGCTCGGCGACCTTCTGCTGCGCCTCCTGGATCGCGCTGCCGAGGTCGCGCTCGCGCACCGAGAACTTGATCGGCAGATAGCGCTCCTGCTGCTCGCGATAGATATAGGCCGCGCCCGACACCAGCTTGATGGCGGCGACCTCGCTCAGCGGAATTTGCGTAATGCCGTTCGGCCCCTGCGCACCGATGCGCAGATTCTCGATCGCCTCCGCGCTCTTGCGATATTCCGGCGCCAGACGAACGATGATTGGGAAATGCCGGTCGGAGCCGGGCTCGTAGAGATCGCCCGCGGTGTCGCCGCCGATCGCGACCTTGATGGTGGCGTTGATGTCGCCAGGCGCGAGCCCGTAGCGCGCCGCCTTGGCGCGGTCGATGTCGATCTGCACGGTCGGCTGTCCGAGCGAGGTGAACACCGCGAGATCGGTGATGCCCTGCACCGTCGACAGCACCTGCTTGATCTTGTTGGCGGTATCCGTCAGCGCCTGCAGATCATTGCCATAGAGCTTGATCGAGTTCTCGCCTTTCACGCCGGAGACGGCTTCGGAGACGTTGTCCTGCAGATATTGCGAGAAATTGAACTCGACGCCGGGGAAGCGGTCGTCGAGCTGCTTCAGCAACTCCGCGGTAAGCTGATCCTTGTCCTTGGTGCCGGGCCAGTCCTTCACCGGCTTCAGCGGCGCGAAGAACTCGGCATTGAAGAAGCCCGCGGCATCGGTGCCGTCGTCGGGACGGCCGTGCTGCGAGACCACCGCATCGACCTCGGGCCGCGCGCGGATGATCTTGCGCATCTCGTTGACGTAGGCGTTGCCCTCCTGCAGCGAAATCGTCGGCGGCAGGGTCGCACGGATCCAGAGATTGCCCTCCTCCAGCTTGGGCAGGAATTCGAGCCCGAGCAGCCGGCCGACCACCACGGTCAGCAGCACGAGACCGATCGCGCCGGTCATCACCAGATTGCGGTTGCCGACCGCCCAGCGCAGCACCGGCGAATAGATCGCGTGCAGCAGCCGCATCAGCCGGGTCTCGGTCTCCTCGACATGTGCGGGCAGGATGATCGCGCTCAGCGCCGGCGTCACGGTGAAGGTCGCAAGCAGACCGCCGGCGAGCGCATAGGCATAGGTGCGCGCCATCGGCCCGAAGATGTTGCCCTCGACGCCGCTCAGGGTGAACAGCGGCAGGAACGCGGCGATGATGATCGCGGCGGCAAAGAAGATCGAGCGCGACACGTCGGCGGCCGCCGACAGGATCGCGTGGCTCTTCATGCCCATCATCGTCTCTGGCGAGATGTGGCTCTCCTCGGCCTCGGACAATGGCGTGGTCTGCGTCAGCCGGCGGAAGATCGCCTCGACCATGATGACGGTGGCATCGACGATCAGGCCGAAATCGATCGCGCCGACCGACAGCAGGTTCGCCGACTCGCCGCGCAGCACCAGGATGATGACGGCGAAGAACAGCGCGAACGGAATCGTGGCGCCGACGATCAGCGCGCTGCGGAGATTGCCGAGGAAGATCCACTGCAACAGCACGATCAGACCGATGCCGACCACCATGTTGTGCAGCACGGTGTGGGTCGTGGTGTCGATCAGGTCCTTGCGGTCGTAGATGCGCTCGATGCGCACGCCCGGCGGCAGGATCGTCGAGTTGTTGATCTGGTCGACCAGTTGCTCGACCCGCGCGATCGTCGGCGAACTCTGCTCGCCGCGCCGCATCAGCACGATGCCCTGGACGATATCGTCGTTGTTGTTGAGGCCGGCGATGCCGAGCCGCGGCTTCTCCGCCACCGTGACGTTGGCGACGTCCTTCACCAGCACCGGATTGCCGCCGCTCTGCGACACCATGGTATTGGCAAGGTCGTCCATCGAGCGGATCAGGCCGACGCCGCGCACGACCGCCGACTGCGTGCCGATCTCGACCGTGTTGCCGCCGACATTGATGTTGGAGTTGCCGACCGCCTGCAAGAGCTGCGGCAGGGTCAGACCGTTGGCGACCAGCTTGTTGAAATCGACCTGGATCTCATAGGTCTTGGTCTTGCCGCCCCAGCCGGTGACGTCGATGACGCCAGGCACGGCGCGGAAGCGCCGCTGCAGCACCCAGTCCTGTAGGGTCTTGAGGTCGAGCACGCTGTAGCCGGGCGGACCACGCAGCCGGTAGCGATAGATTTCGCCGACCGCGCTCAAGGGCGAGATCTGCGGCGTGACGTTGCCCGGCAGTGGTGACAGCTGCGACAGCCGGTTCAGCACCTGCTGCAAAGCTTCGTCGTAGGTGTAGTCGAACGAAAACTGCAGCTTGACGTCGGACAGGCCGTACAACGAGATCGTTCTGATCGTGCGCAGGTTCTTGATGCCCGCAACCTGGGTTTCGATCGGGATCGTGATGTAGCGCTCGATCTCCTCGGCCGAGAGACCCGGGCTCTGCGTCACGATGTCAACCATCGGCGGGGTCGGATCGGGATAGGCTTCGATGTTGAGCTGGCGGAACGCGATCAGGCCGCCGATCAGGACGGCGACGAACATTCCGACCATCAGGAAGCGCCGCTGGACGGCGATGGCGACGAGGCGGTCCATTCAGATCGGCACTTTCAGGAAGGCAGGCGGGAGGCGCGCATCTCAGCTGCCCGAGGCTGCGCGATCGATGAACAGGCTGCCCTTGGTGACGATCTGCTCGCCTGCGCTCAGATTGCTTTCGACGGCGACCTGATCGCCATTGATCAGACCGGTCTTGATCTTGCGCAGCTCGATCGACTTGTCGGGACGGGCGACCCAGACGCGAACCTGGTTGCCTTCGTAGATCAGCGCCTGTCGGGGCACCGCGACGGCGGGTTGCTCGCCTGGCGAATAGATCGTCACATTGGCGAACATCTCCGGCTTCAGCAGGCCGTCCTTGTTGTCGATGGTCGCCCGGACGAGCAGCCGGCGGCTCGCCGGGTCGATCGAAGCGGCGACGTAGTTGATGCTGGCCTTGAGCGGCCGGCCGGGCAGCGCCAGCACGTTGACGAGGATTTCCTCGCCGATGTTCACCAGCGCCGCATCGCTCTCACGGACGAACGCGGTCAGCCAGACGGTGGAGAGATCGCCGATCACGAACACCGGGTCGCTCGCGCCGGAGTTTACGTATTGTCCGGGGCCGACCTTGCGCTGCACGACCGTGCCGGCGATCGGCGAATAGATCGTGATCTCGCGGTCGATCACGCCCTTGCTCTGGAAATCGGTGATCGCGGCATCCGTGAAGCCGAGGATGCGCAGCTTGTTGCGGGCGGCCTCCAGCGCCGTTTGTGACGACCGCATGTCATTCTGGGCCTGAACGGAGGTCGCCTCCGCCTGCTGGAAATCCTTCAGCGGGATGGCCCTGCCTTCAAACAGGTCCTTGGCGCGCTTGTACTGGATGTCGGCGAGATCGAGCGCGGACTTCGCCTTGTTCATCGAGGTGATGGCCGCAATGAAATCGTTCTGGGCCTGCACCGTGTCGGCGGCCTCGATCACGAACAGCGGCTGGCCCTGCTTGACGTTGTCGCCCGGGCGGGCCAACAGCTTGGTGACGCGGCCGGCATAGGGCGAGAACACCGGCGTCGAGCGGTCCTCGTCGACGGCAACCTTGCCCTCGGTGACGTGCTCGGCACGGAAAATCTTGTCGCAGACCGGCTCGATCGTCAGCGTCGCCCATTCCGCCGCCGATGGCGTGAAAGTGGTGCCGTTGCGCTTGGACTGGCTGGAGAGCTCGATATTGTCTTTCGCAGCCGATCCCGACTGGAATTGCGTATAGCCATAGCCGCCCGCGCCGGCCACCGCCAGGGCAGTCAGGCCGATCAGCAGCCGCTTGGTGCTGAGCATCTGCGGGGATGGGTTCATGTCAGACGCCATGGCTGGTCAGATAGGCTCGCTTTATCTGTCGACGATTCCGGCTCTGGCGGTCTCATCGTGGCGCTAATAGTGCGGAACTGGAGCTTTAAACAACCTAAAAATCGCCCAACTCGTCCCTGTTTTGCTTTAAAAATTTGAAAGTTCAACGACAGCCGTTCAGCTTGCATTCAGCTCGTTCCGGGCAATCGCGGTTACACCGCGGCGCACCATGGACGCATCGACGGCGCCGCGGATCGCCGGGACGGTGTCGCCGGTCGATGAGCCAACCTCCGCGGGTACGCCCCTACTCCGGCCTCACCTTTTGTGCTCCGGCTCGGGCGAGATCGCAACGTCGTGCGTGTTCGCGAAAATCGAGTCATGGTTTCCATGGCCCTGCGATGGCTGGCGGCCATGCGATCATCGATGGCAGCCTCGATCAGGTGACTGGGACGCGCACATGAAGACGCAGTCTCGCGGCGCAGATGCGTCCGAGTCTTGCTGATTTTCTTGCCGATCGCTTCACCCTCTCGTGAAGAGGGCGCAGGGAAGGCCAGGCGCCGGCTGGCGCCTGCGGCCCGCCTGCGAAAAGAATGCAGGCGGCAGGTACCACAGGTGCAGCCGAGAACGCCCGGCCTTCCCTGCGCGATGGTTTTCACGGTTATAGCGCGCTCTCCCCGGTGTCCGGCTTGATAGCCACCGTCGTCGGCGGGATCATCACCCGCGGACTTAGCGCCAGCGTCGGGGCGCCAGGACCACACGCCTTCCCGTCCGTGCCACGCCGTTCGTCCGCGTAGCCAAGCTACGCTGCGGCATGAACACAGCCATCGCTCCCCGCCCCGCGTGTCGTGACGATCGCGCGCTACGCCCCTTCTTCATGGAGCGGGATGCGCGGAATAGAGCATGATTTCTGAAAAAATGAAAGAGGAATTTTGGAGTGGAGCGAAGTTTTCCGGATTTCTGAATTCCAATGATGCGACCTCTGCCGGTGGGCAGGTCGCGCAGCGCCGTTATCAGCTTAAGTTAGGTCCTGGATGCGCTGTGAGATACAGCGCCCTCTCCCCTTGTGGGAGAGGGCATCTCCGACCTGTCCACAAACGCGATTGGGTGAGGGGTATCTCTCCGAAAGCAACGACCGTGGAGACAGACCCCTCACCCAACCGAACTTGCCGCACCTTCCTACATGCCCTCTCCCACAAGGGGAGAGGGCGCATTCACTTGCACTGCGCACGATCTTTCAACGTGCAAACACCGCGATGATAATTCCAATCGTTGATGCGGATCGTCATTGCACTTGGTGGAGGAAGTTACTTCGGGCGATGCGAAGCATTGCACGAAACACCGCGCCCAACATGTTAGGCGAGCCATGTGGCAACACCTCTCCGTACCTCAATGAAAATCCCGCGAGCGCGGCAGGATGCGGACGTTGCGGGGGTGGCTGACGCGCTGGGAGGGAGTGTCGGGGTGGTCGCGGCGGTCGTCGTTGAGCGGCTCGGCGGGCGTGGCGCCATGAGGGACGGCGCCGAGGCGGTCGTCTGACAGCAAGGTGAGATCGGCGCTGCGGTCGACCAGGCTGATGGCGACGAGATGAACGACTTTCTCGGGGCTGCTCTGGATGCGGCCTTCGACCAGCACGAGGCGCGCACCCATCACTTCCTTGCGGAAGGTCTCCATCACCTTCGGCCAAACCACGATGTTGGCGATCCCGGTCTCGTCCTCCAGTGTCATGAACACGACGCCTTTGGCGCTGCCGGGCCGCTGCCGCACCAGCACGACGCCAGCACAGCGGACGCGGCGCCGATCGTTGGCGTGGTTGACGTCGCGGCAGGCCAGCACGCCTTCGGCAGCGAAGCGCTGGCGCAGGAACTCCATCGGGTGGCCTTTCAACGACAGGCGGATGGTCTGATAGTCCGCGACGACGTGCTCCGGCAGCGGCATCTCGGGCAGCGGCTTGGCGCCCTCGTCCGGCTGCTCGCGGGCGATGGCGGCCTCGAACAGCGGCAGCGGCACGTCGTCGGGCAGCCGGCGCACGGCCCAGAGCGCGGCGCGACGGTCGAGCCCGAGCGATCGGAACGCATCGGCATCGGCCAGCAGCAGCAGCGCGCGCTTGGGCAGCGCAGTGTCGCGGGCGAAGTCTTCCAGCGAGGTGAACGGTCCGCGGGCGCGGGCCTTGATGATGCGGTCGGCCCAGTCGTCTTCGCGGTCGTCGTTTGGGAGTGACAAGTGAATTTGTTGCTCGTTGTCATTCCAAGGCGAAGCGACAGCGTCGAGCCCTCGAAACGCATCAAGTCTTTGTGAGTCACCCGCTGTATCCCCACCGTCATTCCGGGATGCGCCCTCTTGGGCGCAGGCCCGGAATGACACCGGGGAGACAGCTGGCAATAAAGGTGTGGAATCAGCCAGCGTCTCTCTCCGCATCTTCTCCGACAATTTCCTGATCCGTTCCTCGTCGCGGTCGATCCAGCGGAAGCCGTCGATCTGGCGGAAGCCGAGGCGGACGGCGCAGTATTTGTCGTTCGTGTTCTCCAGCGTGTTGTCGGCGAAGCTGTGGGACACGTCGATGTTGCGGATCTCGACGCCGTTCTTGTGGGCGTCGCCGACGATCTGCGCCGGCGCGTAGAACCCCATCGGCTGCGAGTTCAGCAACGCGCAGCAGAACGCATCCGGATGGAAGCATTTCAGCCAGGACGAGACATAGACCAGTTGCGCAAAGCTCGCGGCATGGCTCTCCGGAAAGCCATAGGAGCCAAAGCCCTTGATCTGGTCGAAGCAGCTCTTGGCGAAGGCCGGATCATAGCCGCGCGCGATCATGCTCGTGACCATCTTCTCCTCATAGGAGCCGATGGTGCCGACGTTGCGGAACGTCGCCATCGCGCGGCGCAGGCCGTTCGCCTCCTCCGGCGAGAACTTTGCCGCCTCGATCGCGATCCGCATCGCCTGCTCCTGGAACAAAGGCACGCCGAGCGTCTTGTGCAGCACCTTGTAGAGTTCGTCCGCCGGGCCGTGATCGGGCGACGGCGACGGATAGGTCACCTTTTCCTGATTGTTCCGACGTCGCAGATACGGATGCACCATATCGCCCTGGATCGGCCCGGGCCGGACGATCGCAACCTCGATCACGAGGTCGTAGAAGGTGCGCGGCTTCAGCCGCGGCAGCATGTTCATCTGCGCCCGGCTCTCGACCTGGAACACGCCGAGCGACTCGCCCTTGCACAGCATGTCGTAGACTCTGGAATCCTCCCGCGGCACCGACGCCAGATCGTGATGAATATGCTTATGCTGCTCGATCAGCGCAAAGCTCTTGCGGATGCAGGTCAGCATGCCCAGCGCGAGCACGTCGACCTTCATCATGCTGAGCGCATCGACGTCGTCCTTGTCCCATTCGATGAAGGTGCGGTCGTCCATCGCGGCATTGCCGATCGGCACGTAGCTGTCGAGCCGATCCTGCGTCAGCACGTAGCCGCCGACATGCTGAGACAGATGGCGCGGAAAGGTGATCAGCTCCCCCGCCAGCTCCACCGCGCGACGGATCATCGGGTTGGCGGGATCGAGCCCGGCCTGGCGCACCTGCATGTCCGACAGGCCGTCGCCCCAACTGCCCCACACGGTGTCGGCGAGCACGGAGGTGACGTCTTCGGTCAGGCCGAGCGCCTTGCCGACGTCGCGGATGGCGCTGCGCGGGCGATAATGGATGACGGTGGCGATGATCGCCGCACGGTGGCGGCCGTAGCGGCGATAGACATATTGCATCACCTCCTCGCGCCGCGAATGCTCGAAATCGACGTCGATATCCGGCGGCTCCAGCCGCTCCTTGGAGATGAAGCGCTCGAACAGCAGATCGATCTTGGTTGGATCGACCGAGGTGATGCCGAGCACGTAGCACACGGCCGAATTCGCCGCGGAGCCGCGGCCCTGGCACAGGATGCCCTGGCTGCGGGCATAGCGGACGATGTCGTGGACGGTGAGGAAGTAATGCGCGTAGTTGAGCTCGGCGATCAGCGCCAGCTCCTTGTCGAGAACAGCGCGCAGCTTGTCATCGAGATGGTCGCCGAAACAGGTCTTGGCGCCGGCCCAGGTCAAATCCTGCAGATGCCCCTGCGCGGTCTTGCCGGGAGGCACCGGCTCGTCCGGATATTGGTATTTGAGCTGGTCGAGCGAGAAGACGATGCGGTCGGTGAAACGGATGGTCTCGGTCACAGCGTCGGGGTGGTCACGGAACAGCCGCGCCATTTCGTGGCCCGGCTTGAGATGGCGCTCGGCATTGGCCTGGAGCCTTCGGCCGATGGTCTCGATCGAGGCTTTCTCGCGGATGCAGGTGAGCACATCCTGCAGCATGCGCTGCTGCGGATGATGATAGAGGACGTCGTTGGTGGCGATCAGCGGCACTTTGCTGGACGCCGCAAGGCGCGCGAGCCGCGCCAGCCGGCGGCGGTCGTCGCCACGATACAGCAGGCTGCCGGCCAGCCACACGCCTTCGGCGGGGCTGTCTTTCAGCCGTGCCAGGATTTTGCCGAGCACAGCCTCGTCGAAGCGATGCGGCGGCATCAGCACCACGAGCTGGCCTTCGATGAACTCGAACAGATCCTCGAAACTCAGGCGGCAGTCGCCCTTGGCGACCTTGTCGAGATCGCTGCCGCGCTTGCCGCGGGTGAGCAGTTGGCACAGCCGGCCGTAGGCGGCGCGGTCGCGCGGATAGACCAGGATGTCCGGCGTGCCGCAGGTGAACACCAGCCGCGCGCCGTAGAGCAGCTTCGGCTTGCAGCTCAGCCGGTCGCTACTCAGCTCGCTATAGGCGCGGACGATGCCGGCGAGCGTGTTGTGGTCGGCGATGCCGATGGCGGTGAGGCGATACTCGGCGGCCTGATGCACATAGTCCTGCGGATGCGAGCCGCCGTGCAGGAAGGAAAAATTGGTGGTGATGCCGATCTCGGCATAGGGGATGGAGGTCATGGCGGAGGCGCTCGTGCTGGAATAGCGGCGGCCCTGCACCCCCAGTCGTCATGCCCGGGCTTGTCCCGGGCATCCACGTCGCTCCCAGGATGCCGAACGACGTGGATGGCCGGGACAAGCCCGGCCATGACGGAGTCAATAATTGAGCGGGTCGCTGGTCGCGACAGCCCCATATCCTCATATGGAATGGACCTGCCCCTCATGCGAACAGCCCGTGCATGTACCAGGCGGGCTGCATCGGCAAACCGTTCTCCGGCTGCTCGAGCTCGCGGTCATACAGACCGTCGCGGTAGAGCCAGAAGCGCAGGCCGTGCTCGTCCTCGACGCGGAAATAGTCACGCGTGAGGCCCCGCCCGTCCGGCCGCCACCATTCCATCGCGATGCGCTCCGGGCCTTCGGCGCGCACCACCGCATGCGCGGCACGACGCCAGACGAAGCGCGCGGGCGGGCCGTCGGGCACACCGGCGATCACTTGAATCGCCTCGGGACGCGCGAACAGCCGCAAGGGCCGCAGCGGCGGCTCGCCTTCGCTGCGCTCCGGCCAGTCGGCAACATTCGAAGCCGCCAGATGCTGCTGCGCCGGCAGCGGCAGCGCCGCGCGTTCCGGAATATGCGTGTCCACCGGCAGATGCACGACCACACGCTTGCCGCCGATGCGCGCGGCGATGCGGTCGATCAAGGCCGACAGTTCGTCATTGTCATGGACATGGGCATCGAGATCGCGCTGCTGCTGCACCACGATCTCGCTGCGGCTGGCCGACAGCCGGATCATGTCGAAGCCGAAGCCGGGATCGAGCGGATCGTTCAGCGCCTCGAGCCGTTCGCGAAACAGCCGGTCGATGACGGCGGCCTCGGTGACCGGCTGGCCGGTGTCGACCGCGATGACGCGCACCAGCCCATCGGTGCGGAAGAAGCAGGCCTCCAGCCGCCGCGCGCCCTTGCCCTGCTGCGCCATCGCCGCCACCAGCATCGCGGCCAGGCTGGAGAGGCTGGCCGCGATCACGGTGTCGGTCGCGACCGGCTCGGCGAAGCGCTTGTCGACGATGTAGTCCGGCGGGACTTTGCGCGGGCTGATCGGCGCATCGGCCTCGCCCAGCGCCTGCGCCAGCACACGGGTGAAAGCGGCGCCGAACCGCGCGGTGATCTCGTTGCGGCCGCGCGCGGCGACGTCGCCGATCGTCTTCAAGCCGGCGCGGCGCAGGCCGAGCGTGATCGCCTCGCTGCCGCCCAGCGCGGCCACCGGCAGCGGCGCCACCGCAGTCGCCTCCTCGCCATCAGGCACGATGCGGCCGTGCACCTGCCGGTTCAGCGTCCGCGCGCAGACGGCGTTGGAGGCGATCGCCGCCGACACAATGAGGCCGTGCGCGGTCAGCGCGTCGCAGACCGACCGCATCAGTCTGGCTTCGCCGCCGAACAGATGCACGCAGCCGGTGATGTCGAGCAAAAGCCCATGCGGGGGATCGAGCGCCACCAGCGGCGTGAAGCGGTCGCACCAGTCGGCGATGCCCTCCAGCATCTTTGCATCAGCCGCCAAATCCGCCTCGTGCACGACGAGATCGGGACAGACCGCGCGGGCATTCGCCAAGGGCTGGCCGAGGCTGACGCCGTGACGCGCCGCCGCCTCGTCCAACGAATGGATCAGCAGCATATTGGCATCCTTGAGGACGACGGCCTGCGGAAGGCCATCATGCGGATCGGCGGCGCGGCTGCGCTTGATGCGATCGATGGGCAGGCGCGGCAGCCACAAGCTGAGGATCCGCCGCCGGTTCATTGAAACGGCATGCATCGGGGGTCCACTCCATGATCCATCGTCCGGTCTGGCCGTGACGGTTGCGAATGAGCTCGGCATCGAGGCGCGGCGCGCCCCACGCCATCCAGGGCGCCGAGGGCAGCGACGGCGCGGTGCGGACGATCCAGCGCGTCTCGGCGGTCGAGGGCTCGGGCGTGGCCGCGATGCGCAGCATGAGCGCCGTCACCCCGGACTCCTGCGCCGCCAGGGTCAGCTTGCGGCTGGCGACGAGATCGAGCTTTTGCGTCTCGCCCCACACCTCCAGCATCACACCGCCCAGCGCATCGCAGGCGAGCGCGTCGGCGGCGGTGCGCAGGGCGTGATCGAGATCGGGCGCGCGCACGATCACGATCCGACGCGGATCGAGGCCGAGCTCGGCGAGCCCGCTCATCGACAGCGCGCCCATCTCGCGCTCGGCGAAATCCTGCCGGATCCAGATCAGCGGCCGGCGCGCGGCGACACGCGCGGCAAGCCCGCACAGAAAACCGGTCGCGGCCGCCGCCTGGCGGCCGGTCTCGGCGAACACCTCATGCAGCGCGCCGGTGGCGAGCCCACCCTGCAGCACCGCATCGGCCGCGTCATGGCCGAGCGCGACCCGGCGCAAATCATGTGCGCCATCTCCCGCCTCGAGACGGGCAATGCGGCCGCGCAGACGCGCGAGCGTATCCATGCGTGCGCCGGTCATCCGTCGCCGCTCCTCTTCAATCCATCGTGCGGGCGCTGCCGTTCTCAAGTGAAGCAGGCAGTTGAACCCGCGACGACCCTCTTTGTTCATGATACGTTCTAATATAAAGCTAACGCCTTCGAGAGAGTCAATCGGGATTGCCCCGGATACGATTCAACGAATGGAATCAAAGGGATTCAAAGGTATGGAGCTGCTCCGCAAGCTGGAGATCCTGGCCGATGCCGCCAAGTACGACGCGTCCTGCGCCTCCAGCGGTACTGAGATGCGGGATTCCCGCGACGGCAAGGGTCTCGGCTCGACCGCGCCCGGCATGGGCATCTGCCATTCCTATGCGCCGGACGGACGCTGCATCTCGCTGCTCAAGGTTCTGCTGACCAATGCCTGCAACTACGACTGCCTGTATTGCGTCAACCGCGCCTCCTCCAACGTGCCGCGCGCCCGCTTCACGGTCGACGAGGTGGTGAAGCTCACCATCGACTTCTATCGCCGCAACTACATCGAGGGGCTATTCCTGTCGTCGGGCATCATCCGCAGCCCGGACTACACGATGGAGCAGGTCGTGAGCGTCGCGCGCAAGCTGCGCGAGGAGCATCGCTTCCGCGGCTACATCCATCTGAAGACGATTCCCGAAGCCGACGAGGCGCTGATCGCGGAAGCCGGCCGCTACGCCGACCGGCTCAGCATCAACATCGAGACGCCGCTGGAAGAGAGCCTGACGCAGCTCGCGCCGGAGAAGGACCAGCGCGCGATCCGCCGCACCATGGGCCGTCTCAGGCTGAAGCTCGACGAGACGGCGGAAGCCAAGAAGACGGTGCGCCGGGCGAAGCCGCCGCGCTTTGCGCCGGCCGGCCAGAGCACGCAGATGATCGTCGGCGCCGACGCGGCCAACGACCGCGTCATCCTGTCGACCTCGGCCAATCTCTACGGCGCCTACAAGCTCAAGCGCGTGTATTACTCCGCCTTCAGCCCGATCCCCGATGCCAGCCGCGCGCTGCCGCTGCAGGCCCCGCCTCTGGTGCGCGAGCACCGGCTGTACCAGGCCGACTGGCTGATGCGGTTCTACGGCTTCGACGCCGACGAGATCGTCGAGGAGAACGAGGGCATGCTGCCGCTCGACATCGACCCCAAGCTTGCCTGGGCGCTGCGCCACCGCGACCGCTTCCCGCTCGACATCAACACCGCAAGCCACGAGGAGCTGCTGCGCGTACCCGGCTTCGGCACCCGCACCGTGCAGCGCATCCTCGCGACCCGGCGCACCACCACGATCCGCCTTGCGGATCTCGCCCGGCTCAACGTCGTCCGGAACAAGGCGCTGCCGTTCATCGTTCTCTCCGACCACCGGCCGTCTCCGTCTTTGCTCGACGGTGCCAGCCTCAGAGCCCGGCTGCGGCCGAAACCGCAGCAGCTGGGATTTGGATTTTGACGGAAGCCGTCATCGCGAGCGCAGCGACGCGATCCAGGGGCGACACGACGACTCTGGATTGCTTCGTCCTCGCAATGACGTGAGGAGACAAATGCACGTCGTAACCCTCGACAGCGACACCGATTTCGACGGCTGGCGCCGGGCGGCGCGGGCGCTGGCGATGAACGACGTCAGGCCGGCGGATGTCACCTGGCGCGTCAAGGGCGCGGCGCCCGATCTGTTCGACGACCATGCTGACACCCAGCTGCCCGAGGTGCCCAAGGGCGCGTTTTCGGTGCCGGCGAGCTTCATGGAGCTTGCTGAAAGCGCGATCCTGCACAGCGACCCCAGCCGCTTCACCCTGCTCTACCGGCTGCTGTGGCGTCTGCGGACCAACCACGATCTCATGGACATCGCCACCGATCCCGACGTCGCGCAGGCCAATGCGCTGGCGCGCGCGGTGCGCCGCGACGTCCACAAGATGCACGCCTTCGTCCGTTTCCGCGAGGTCGGCCGCGAGCGCGAGTCACGCTACGTCGCCTGGTTCGAGCCGGAGCATCACATCGTCGAGCGCGCCGCGCCGTTCTTCGCCCGGCGCTTCGCCGACATGCCCTGGTCGATCCTCACCCCGGAAATCTGCGCGCATTGGGACGGCAGCCACGTCTCGTTCACGCCGGGTGTGAGCAAGGCCGAAGCGCCGTCGGAAGACCGCCTCGAAGAGGTGTGGCTGCGCTATTATGCCAGCATTTTCAATCCGGCACGGCTCAAAGTGAAGGCAATGGAAAAGGAGATGCCGAAGAAATATTGGCAGAACCTGCCCGAGGCCAAGCTGATCCAGCCGCTGATCGCGGCTGCCGCCCGGCGCACCACCGAGATGATCGCCGAACCTGGCACCGAACCGCACAAGCCACAGAAGCGCGTCGAGGAGACCGCGATGACCCGCAAGCCGAAAGCCCACGCGCATGCTGCTGCTGAGACCTCACGTGATGTTGTCGCCGCCGACCTTGAGACCTTGCGTGAAGAAGCCGCGTCCTGCCGCGCCTGCCCGCTGTGGAAGGATGCGACCCAGACCGTGTTCGGGGAAGGTCCTGAGCATGCGCCGCTGATGCTGGTCGGCGAGCAGCCGGGCGACAAGGAGGATCTGGCCGGCCATCCGTTCGTCGGCCCGGCGGGACAGATGCTCGACCGTGCGCTCGCAGAGGCTGGCATCGACCGGTCCAAGGTCTACGTCACCAATGCGGTGAAGCATTTCAAGTTCGTGCCGCGCGGCAAGATCCGGCTGCACCAGAAGCCGGCCACGCCGGAGATCAAGGCCTGCCGGCAATGGTACGAGCGCGAGCTCGCCGCCGTCCGGCCCGCTCTGGTCGTGGCGCTGGGTGCCACCGCGGCGCAGTCGGTGTTCGGCAAGATCACCCAGGTCACCAAGAATCGCGGCCATGTGGTCGACCTGCCCGATGGTGTCAGGGCGATGATCACGGTGCACCCGTCCTATCTCTTGCGCCTGCCCGACGCCGACGCCAAGGCGCGTGAATACGAACTCTTCGTGCAAGACCTGAAGATCGCCGCCGCCGCGCTCAAGCGCGCCCACGCGGCATGACCGCCTCCCCGCCATCGGGCGTAAAGCACGACGCGGCAACCGTCGGTCAGGATTTGCGCGAGGTGTAAACGTGCTCGCGCAGCAGGGCCTGGATCAGCGCGGCGCGATCCGGAAACCCGAGCGATCCCGCCAACTCCGCCTCGTCCTGGCCTCCGTCGTCGGGCGCTGCCGGCAGATATCTCGCCATCAGCTCGTCCTCGCTGATCCCGAAATCGGCCGGACAGCCGCCGCCATCGATCTCCGTCTGCTTCAGCACCTCGCATTTGTCGCGGGCGCGCGCCAGCAGATCCTCGAAATGGCCGTCGATCCGGGCCCAGTCGGCCAGCGCATTCAGGGCCGAGCCGTTGAGCCCCTTCCTGAACGAGCGTATGCGCGCCTCGTCCAGCATCAGCTCCAGAAACTCCGAGCGGGTCAGGCCGTTGCGCGCGATCCACGCCTCGAGCTCGGCCGGGTCCATCAGATCCCTGCTCTGGCGAAACCGGATGATCTCCGCGCTCAGCGCCTGGGCGTCGACCCTGACGCCGCGGCGCTTGGCCTCCGATGCGGCGAGAAATCGCGCGATCGCCTTGTCGGACAGGTCGCCGCCGCGCGCCGCCAGCAGCCGCAGCTCGTCCATCAGTTGCGGCGTCCCGTCCGGGATGCCGGACTCGCGTTCTGCGGCCGCCGAGCGCTGCGCGTCCTGGATCAGCCCGTCCCACAACTGCGTGTGTTCGAAGGCGTACTCGACCGCCTTGGGCACCACGTCTCCGGCGAACCGGCGCCGCATCGTCCGCAGCATCTCCAGCGCGTCCTCGCGCTTCTGGTCGATGCGGTGATCCGGCAGCCAGGCCTCGAGCGCGGCGATCTCCTGCGACGTCAGGCGGCCATCGGACCGCGCGCCCTGCAGCAGCGCCGGGTAGCTGCGCTCGGGATAGAAGCTCGCCTTGCCGAGCGCCTCCAGGATCTGACGGGACGCCTCCGAGATCACCCCAGCGGCGACCGCCTTCTGCAGGGTGAAACGGATGTTGACCAGCGGCTCGGACAGCGCGGGAAAGCCGAGCTCCGCCGGCCCGTGAATCAGGGCGACCTCGTCGTCGGCCTCGAACACGCCGTCGCGATACGCCGCGAATACCTTGCCGACGCCCTCCATGCCGAACGCGTGCAGCTCGGCCGCGCGCAGCGCGCCCATGCTGGCGCTGCCGAACACATGGATGCCGCTGGCCATCGCCCACAGGATCTCCTTGTGCCACACCGACGGCACCTGCTCGAAATAGCCGTCGATGATCCCGATCGCCGCAGGCTTCGCCAGCGCGGCGCGATAGACGTCGCCCTGCTGCACCGGCGGGAGATACTCCGCCTCCAATTCGAGCGCGGCGTCGCGCGGATGCAGCGTCGGCCCGGTGAACACGATGCATGTCATAGCGGATGCCCCGATGGCTGGCGCCGCGAGAGCTGATCATCGGCGAAGGCCCGCGCCCTCCGCCCCGGGCTGTAGTCCGGATTCTTGTCGAAGGTCTCGAGCCCCGGAATGACGACCCTCGCCACGGGGATCTCGAACCTGCTCTTGGTGAGATCGACCGCGATCACCTGCCGGACACCGGCGGACTGCAGCCGTTCGAGAACCACGGCGAGGTCGTCGTTGAACGTCTCCGACGCCAGCGACGGCGTTTCGCGCAGGCTTCGTTTCGGCGGGCTGGTTCGCAGCAGCGCCCGCTGCTCGCCGAGAAACTGCGCGGCCAGCGCCGTCTCGTCATATTCCTCGCGAAACACATCGTCGCGCGCCCCCGCGATCAGCGTCAGCCGGCTCTGCGCCGCTTCCGTCAGCGCGCGCAGGAAGGCGATCTCCGGCGACAGATGCGCGCCCATGCCCAACGCAGCATAGAGATCCCGCCCCAGCTCCAGGTCGCGATCGAAGATCAGGCACTGGCAGGCGGCGAGCCCGACATCGGAGCTGATGTCCCACGCCACCACCTCGAGGCCCGCACGCTCGCACATCTCCAGCAGCCGCCTGTTGCCTTCGTCCTGAACCGTGTCGAGCGCGATGCGCCGGCCCTGCTGCTCGTCCGGACTGCGCAGGTGCCAGAGCGTGGTCGCATCGCGCTCCACGACCTCGCAGATGCCGTGCAGCAGCGCCTCGATCAGGTGGTTGCCGGACGCCAAGCCGTTCGACGACGAGATGAAGCTGCCGGCCGGCATTTCGGGGCGCGATGTCGAGAGGTTCACCATCTCGAACGGCACCCAGACATCGGCATCCGCCATCAGATCGCGGCCTTCGATCCACAGCATCTGCAGATCCGGATGGAAGCGGCCGCCGGCGATCAGCGGCAGGTCGGCGACGTCGACCACGTCATGGTCGCGGATCAGCTCGGCATAGGTCGCAAGCTTCAACGGCAGCGTGATCGTCTCGGCGTGAAACAGCTCGATCGATTCCATCAGGCCCGACGCCTTCGCGGCGTCCAGGGTCAACCCCTTGCCCTGCGACACCGAGACCGAGCGCGAGTTCGGCCGGCAGACCATGGTGACGGGAATGCCGACCCGGTCGAGGCCGGTGACGTCGGCCACCCGCGTGATCCCCATCTCGGCGAGGTAAGGACGCACCCGCTCCACCGTCTGCGACGGCGGCACCGACCGCTGCGTTCCCGATCGAAAGCTCTTCTGGACCGGATGCGCGGCCAGACGATCCCGATGCAGTGCCGTTCCGCTCCCCATCCGCAGCCTCCGCACTCAACCGTCACCGACGTCGTCGTCGCATCAGCCTGCATGGCGGACATCGGCGAAAGCGCCGACGACGACGTTCTGCATCTCCTCGATGGTCTTCTGCACATCGGCGTCGACCACCGACGTGAACCCCGCGATGCTGTCGAGCAGCGGCTGCTTGCAGAAGCCGCGCAGGCAGAGCTGGATGCGCTTGATTGCGACGCCCTGCTCGAACGCGCCGGACTGCATCGCCCGGCTCCAGAAATGCAGCAGGCCGTACCAGACGAAACAGGCCTGCAGGAACGACGGAAACGGCAGCCGGCTGCCGCTCCAGGGCGAGGTGATGCGCGGCAGCGACCCCTTCGCCGTCGAATCGAGAAACCAGGGCTGTTCCTGCTCCTGCATGTAGAGCAGCGCGTGGATGCCCTCATGGACCAGCGCATCGGCGACGTGGGATTCGTCGATCTCGGGAAGATGCGGGTTGGCCAGGAAGGTTCGGCCGATGTAGTAGCCGTTCGATCCCGACGAGAAGCTTTCCGGGCTCTCCGGATCCTTCTGCAGGATGAGTGCGATGTTGAAGCGCGCGACGAAGCGGGGAAGCCCCGCCTCGGTCCGTTCGAGCGCCGCCCGCGACCGGCGCAGCAGATCGTGCAGCCGGTCGATTTCGCTGTCCGAGAACGGCGGGCGCGGCGGCGGGACCGGCCGGTCCTGGCCGGACAGGTCCACCCTGAGCGCATGCGGGCTGCCGTAATCGGTCACCGGCATGCCCTCGACCTGGGGCCAGATGCAGGCGCCGTCACGGAGATAGCCGCGGTCGCCGAGCGCGGTCCACACGTCCCGGTCGGCGGCGACGTCGAGCCCCTGGCGCAACGCCTCGGCCACGAACGCATCGCGCAGAAATCGTCCCTTGTCCTCGGCGTGCCGGCCTGGCGCCGACAGCAGACGGAACGAGGTCTCGGGAGCATCGAGAACCCGCATGAAACCTTCGTCCGCAACGCGATCCATCAGGCTGCGCAGCTCGTCCCCGCCCGCGGGATCGTCGCGGCAGATCTCGCCCACGGCCTCGCCCAGCTTCTGCGCGAGCCGATCGCCATAGCTGGCAAGCACGCCGTCGCACACCGCGTCGTAATCGTCCCAGCGCAGAACATCGGGCATCCGGGTGATCGTCATCGTGCGCACTCCTTCCGCTTCCGCATTCCACTCTCCGCCCCGCGGCCATGCCGCAGGTCGGCGCGATCGCTCATAAGACGGCGATCAAGGTCCCGCCTCAGCCGATGGCCGGCAACTCCTGCTGCAGCCCCACCGCCCGCTGCAGCGCCATGTCGATGAAATGGGCCCGGCGGAGCTTCGTTTCTTCCACCGACGTCCCCAGCCGTTCACGGACATGATCGAACAGTTTCAGGAGATCGGCGCACCACACCGTCGGATTGTTGAAGCCGGTCTGCGACGCATAGCGATGCGGAAGATAGCCGCCGGCACAGGTGTCGCGCTCGCGGCAGGCGCGGCAGCCGTCGGGCAGCGGCAGGCCCTCGAACACCGCCGCGCGGTGAAACGCGCCGGCGTGCTGGACGTCCATGAAGTCGGAGGTCCGCACATTCAGGCCGGTGCGCGCGGCACCGTCGTAGCAGACCCGCAGCACATCCAGCCCTTCGATCTCGCCATCGGTGTTGACGAACAGGAAGGTCAGCGGCTGGTTGCCGAGCATGTCGATGCGGCTCTCCCCGCCCTGAACCAGCCAGGCGATATTCCAGAAAATCTTGATCCGGAGATCCAGCGTGCCGTCCCGCCACCAATCCTCGAAGATCGGGATCAGGAAATCGGCACAGGGCGTCGGCCCATAGCGGTCGCGAACCGCCGCGATGGTGTCATGGGTGAAATCCGGCAGCAGATAGTCGATGGAGGCCGGGCTCAGGCTCGTCAGATGGCGATGCACCGCGGCGCCGCTGGCCCCGAGCTGGATCACCGACAGGAAGCGCAGCGGAATCCCGGCGCGGCGCAGCACCGAAAGGCCCTGTTCGACGTCGTGATAGGAGCCCCGCCCGGCATGATCGACACGCAGGGAATCATGCACGTCCGGCGTTCCGTCGATGCTGATCCCGAGATCGATGTCGAACCTCTTGATGATCTCGGCCCAGCCGTCGTCGAGCAGCGTGCCGTTGGTCTGCATGCAGAGCTGCACCCGCGCGACGCCCGCCAGCCCGTCCTTGATCTTCTGGCACCAGGAGCTGAACCGCTCATGCTTGACCAGGCACGGCTCGCCGCCATGAAAGGTGATCGTCAAATAGGTCTGGCCTGTTGCCAGGCAATGGCGGCGGATGCGGTCGATCGCGATCTCGACGACCTCATCGTCCATGATCGCGGGGCGCTCTTTCCAGGTGCTGTCGCCCTTGTTGTAGACGTAGCAATAGGAGCAGTTCAGATTGCAACGCGACGCGACCTTGAACACGAAGTGAAGATGCGGACCGTCCTTCATTGGTAGGCTATCTCGGCGGTGCGATCGACGAAGATGCGGCCATCCTCGGTCAGGAACTGTCGGGCATCACCCAATACGACCTGCGCCTCCTTGAGCTTGGTCAGCATGTTGGCAAGCTCGGCATCATACTCGGCCGATCCGCCAAACCCCTGCTTCTCGGCCTCGCGATAGAAGGCACAGATGTAGGCGATGGCGTGAAACGCCAGCAGGATCCCGCGCAGGGGCCGCGGCTCCGGTCGCAGCGGCGATGCGTAGCGGCCCTGGTGCTGCGGATCCACCAGGGGTCCAGAGGCCTCCGCCATGAACAGATGCAGATGCGCGGATTCGTGGACGATGGCCTCCATCACCTGCATCAGGCCGCCGAACAGGTCGGCATAGACCATGCCGGGCACGTCGGCCTGCGATCCGCTGCGGAAATAGGATCGCTCGCTGCTGCGCAAGGGGATCAGGACCCGCGTCACGTCGGACACCCAATTCACGCATTCGGGAAACTTCTTCGCGGCGGTCACGAGGATCTCGAGCGAGTTCGTCACCTCGCGCGTCATCTGGGCCCGCTCGTCGGCCGAGAGATCGGTGTGCTCGGCCCAGGTATCGGGGATCGGAAATCCCAGCGAGTGGCACCCCACATCGACGGATATGTCGTAGGGCCACTCCTTCATCGGAAGCAGTCCGGCCAGCTCGTTCAGGTCATACGTGCCGGCCTCGATCCGATAGCCTCCGACCGGCGACCATAAGGTCAGCGGCTCCGGCGCCGTCAGCGACGTGGACGCCGTCGGCGCATTGGCAGCCGTCCAGATCGCGACCTGCAGATCGCGCTGCGGGCTTTTGTCGTGTCCCTCATAGGTGATGGAGTTCATGCAGGGATGGCGAAGCCAATCCGCTTCATGCGCATTGGCTTCGATGAGCGATGCCTTGAGCGGCTCGCCATCCAGGCCGAGGCGCTCCTCGGGCTGCCATCTCAGGATCTTGTCGCTGAATTTCTCATGCCAGGCAGATTTCGACGGTCGCCAGGTCCAAGCGTCACTCATGATCGAGCATGCCTCCGGAAATACGCCAACGAAGCCAGCCGCAAGCTTTCCTGCCGAGGCAGGACCGCAACCGATGCCGGTATCAAGAGCAGCTATCAGGAAAGCTCATGCGGACGACGGCGACCACGTCCCGTCATACACAATGGTCAGGCGCAAGCGGGCCACGACCAGTCACATCGGCAAGATCCGACATGGCAGGCCCGCTTCGCTTGGTCTGAGCCGAACGATCGATCCGTTCACCTGGTCGATTTCGGCGCGGCCGGTGCCTGAGACACGTTGAACTGACCCTTGAGGTCCTTCACCGCCCGCACCTGCGTGAGGCGCTCAGCAAGAGCCCCCAGGACCGCAGGATCGTTGGCGATTTCGCGTTCCATCTCGTCCGGACGCTCCATCGCCGCGAGGCGGCTGAAGACGATGCCGCGCGAAAACGGGTTGGTCTTGCTGAAGATCGCTCCGCGCGAGAATGGAACGCCTTCCGCCATGATGTCGATCTTCAGAGAGGCACGTGCAATCTCTGAATCTACTACGGATTTCAACGCAAGATCGACCTTCTTGCGCATTTCCGCCGGATCGCGATCAGCCATTCCTAAAACTCCCAGTCGGTTGAGAACCGCCATTCATTCAGAAAGGAAATAGCAACGTCCCGGTACAAGTCCTGTGACCTCGCGCCCTGAACTCACAGATCCTGGAACATTCGTCTTGGAACACAGACAGATCTTGCAACGATGTAGCTGTGCTAACCACTTCGCTCAGGCCGTCCACACTCGGCCAGTCGCCGAAGTCGGAAAAAACTAACATGAAGCTATTTGAGGCACAATAGAGTAGTCGGGTCGATACACCTGCTGATTGCTTACATGGAGGACATGCTGCGATCGCCTCATATGCCTGCAACGGCTGCGCATGACGCGTGCCTGGCGCCTGCAAACATCATCGCAAGGCATATCGTCGCACCTCGCTCCACCGCAGCGCACGCGCAGCCATCTCGCGAAGGTCATGAACCCCAACGTGCATAGGCAAGCAAAAGGCCCGCGCTCACCGCGCGGGCCCGTCACATTCCCATGCGCGATGACGAGCCTCACGCCGCCAGCGTGTTCTCCACCACCTTGATGAAGAACGACGTTCCGTAGACGATCGCCTCGTCGTTGAAATTGTAGGCGGGGTGATGCAGGCCGGCGCTGTCGCCATTGCCGACGAAGATGAAGGCGCCGGGACGGGCCTCGAGCATGTAGGCGAAATCCTCGCCGCCCATCATCGGCGGCATTTCGTGGACGTTGGCGTCGCCGGCAACCTCCTTGGCAGCGCGGATCGCGATCTCGGTCTGCTCGGCGTGATTGATCACCACGGGATAGCCGCGCGCATAGTTCAGGTCGATCCTGGCGCCGGTCATCTGAGCGACGCCGGTCACGACTTCGCGCACCCGCTTCTCCATCAGCTCACGCACCTTGGGTGTCAGCGTCCGCACGGTGCCGCGCAGCACCGCGCTCTGCGGAATCACGTTGCGGGCATTGCCGGCGTGGAACTCGCAGATCGACAGCACTGCGGCCTCCAGCGGATCGACGCTGCGCGACACGATCTGCTGCAGCGCGGTGACGAGCTGGGCGCCGACCAGAAGCGAGTCGATGCAATTGTGCGGCTTGGCGGCATGGCCGCCATGGCCCTCGATGGTGATGTCGATCGCGTCGGTCGACGCCATCAGCGCCCCCTGGCGGATGGCGAAGGCGCCGACCGGCAGGCCGGGCCCGTTGTGCATGCCGTAGACCTGGTCGATCTTGAAACGGTCGATCAGGCCGTCCTTGATCATCGCGTCCGCGCCGCCGCCGCCCTCCTCGGCCGGCTGGAAGATCACCGCCACCTCGCCGGCGAAGTTGCGGGTCTCCGCCAGATAGCGCGCGGCGCCGAGCAGCATCGCCGTATGGCCGTCATGGCCGCAGGCATGCATCATGCCCGGGGTCTTCGAGGCATAGGGCAGTCCGGTCGCCTCCACGATCGGCAGCGCGTCCATGTCGGCGCGCAGTCCGAGCACCTTCACCTCGCCATGGCCGGGCTTGCGGCCCTTGATGACCCCGACGACGCCAGTTTGGCCGAGGCCGGTCACGACCTCGTCACAGCCGAACTCGCGCAGCCGATCCGCGACGAAGGCCGCCGTCCGATGCACATCGTAGAGCAGCTCCGGATGCGAATGGATATCCCGCCTCCAGGCCTGGATATCGGGCTGCAGATCGGCGACGCGGTTGACGATGGGCATGGGGAATCTCGTAACTCCGGTGGGACTTTGCGCCTGTTTAGCATGCAAAAGTCGCACCGCCCAAGATAAGGGCTGCGCCCGTCTCATGGCTCGGTCAACCAGCCATGAACGTGGCGCTTGTCCGGGCCGGTCCGGGCTGACTAAAAGCTCGCAACGATGGGAAGGGAATGCCGATGCCGAGACAGCTCGAGGGGGATTACGACTATATCGTGGTGGGCGCCGGCACCGCCGGCTGCATCCTCGCCAACCGGCTGTCGGCCGATCCCAAGGCCCGCGTCCTGATTCTCGAGGCAGGCGGCAACGACAACTGGATCTGGTTCCATATTCCGGTCGGCTACCTCTTCGCGATCGGCAATCCGCGCTCCGACTGGATGTTTCGCACCGAGGCCGAGCCGGGCCTCAATGGCCGCTCGCTGGCCTACCCCCGCGGCAAGGTGATCGGCGGCTGCTCGGCGATCAACGCCATGATCTCGATGCGCGGCCAGGCCGCCGACTACGACCATTGGCGCCAGCTCGGCCTCGCCGGCTGGAGCTATGCCGACGTGCTGCCGGTGTTCCGGAAGCTGGAGGATCATTTTCTCGGCGAAAGCGAACACCATGGCGTCGGCGGCGGCTGGCGGATCGAGGCGCCCCGGCTGTCCTGGGCGGTGCTCGACGCGGTCGGCGACGCCGCCGAGCAGATGGGCCTGCGCCGCATCCCCGACTTCAACACCGGCGACAATGAGGGCATCAGCTATTTCCACGTCAACCAGAAGCGCGGCCGGCGCTGGTCCTCCGCGCGGGGCTTCCTCAAGCCGGCGCTGAGCCGGCCGAACCTGCGGCTGGAAACGCAGGTGATGGTGGATCGCCTGATCATCGAGAACGGCCGCGCCGTCGGCGTGCGCTTCCGGCAGAACGGCGAGACCATCGAGGCCCGCACCAGGGGCGAGGTCATCCTCAGCGCCGGCTCGATCGGCTCGGTGCAGGTGCTGCAGCGTTCGGGCATCGGCCCGGCCGAGTGGCTCGGCGCGCTCGGCATCGACCTCGTCCTCGACAGACCGGGCGTGGGGCGCAACCTGCAGGACCATCTGCAGCAGCGCGCGATCTACAAGGTCACGGGCGTGAAGACGCTGAACGAGACCTACTACTCGCTGGTCCGCCGCGGCCTGATGGGGCTCGACTACGCGTTCCGGCGCCGCGGGCCGCTGACCATGGCGCCGTCGCAGCTCGGCATCTTCACGCGCTCGGATGCGACGCGCGACCGCGCCAACATCCAATTCCACGTGCAGCCGCTGTCGCTCGACAAGTTCGGCGATCCCCTGCATCGCTTTCCCGCGATCACGGTCAGCGCCTGCAATTTGCGCCCGACCTCGCGCGGCAGCGTCCGCATCCGCTCCGCAGCAATCGATGAAGCGCCATCGATCGCGCCGAACTATCTGGCGACCGAGGACGACCGCCAGGTCGCGGCCGACGCCATCCGCGTCACCCGCCGGCTGATGAAACAGAATGCGCTCGCCGCCTACAGGCCGGAAGAATATCTGCCCGGCCCATCGGTCGGCGATGACGACGCGGCGCTCGCCAAGGCCGCCGGCGACATCGGCACCACCATCTTCCACCCCGTAGGCACGGCGAAGATGGGCTCCCCCGATGATCCGATGGCCGTGGTCGACGAGCGGCTGCGCTTCCGCGGCATCGACCGCCTGCGCATCGCCGACGCCTCGATCATGCCGACCATCACCTCGGGCAACACCAACACGCCGACCGCGATGATCGCAGAGAAGGCGGCGATGATGATCCTGGAGGATGGGCGGTGAAGCGCGCGCATGCGATCCCGCTCGTTTTGCGCCGAACTCGCGCGCGCAATTCTCACCATCGGCATCGATGGCGTTGACACAGGGCGCTGTACGATACAGCGCCCTCTCCCCTTGTGAGAGAAGGCATCTTCGGCCTATCCACGCGCGCGGTTGGGTGAGGGTATATCTCGGCGAGCGACGCTCGTTGAGGCATACCCCTCACCCAACCGAGCTTGCTGCACTGTCCTACATGCCCTCTCCCACAAGGGGCCCACAAGAGGAGAGGGCGCATTCACCCGCACCGCGCCTCGTCTTATTGACGCCAAGTGTCACCGTAACGAGTTCGACGGCAGCCACCGCCGCGCGCAACGGATCAGACGATCCGCGCCACCAACGGGATTCGGCGCAACAGCACAGTCGCCAGCCAGCTCACCGACAGCGTGCCCGCCAGCACGATCGCGAACTTCACTCCCGCCGGCCACGCCGGGTCGTAGACCAGATATTGCAGCCACAGCAGCGGCAGGAAGTGCAGCAGATAGATGCCGTAGGCCGACGGCTGCAGGCGATCCATCAGCGCCAGCGGCGCCTTCGCCCAGCGCAGGAAGAAGGTCGGCACGCCGAACGCCATCGCAGCACAGAAGCTTGCCACGGCGCTGCCATAGGCCGCACGCCACCATAGCGGCGGCGAGTCGAAGTCGGCGATCCAGTTGTGATGGGCGTAGGCCAGCAACAGGATCGCGCCATAGCAGCCATAGGAAAGACCGAACCAGATCCACCAGCGCCGCACCAGCGCGCCGTCGGCCGCGAACGGGCCCGCTCGCAGCCCGGCGGCACCGATCGCGACGCCGCCGACGAAGAAGGCCGGATAGAGCAGCACCCGGCTCGCCTGCAGCGGCAGCGGAAAATGTCCGGGCATGAACCAGAAACCGTCACCGAAGCCGAGATGCGGCGGCAGATAGGCCAGGTTGGCGATCACGAGGAAGATCAGGAAGCCAGTGAGCGGATAGTGCAGCAACGCCCCGGCCCAGCGCCCGACTGCGCCGATCGCCTGCGGCGGCCAGGACGCAGACGAGCGCAGCCAGTATATCAAACCCCAGCAGCACGCCGAGAAACCAGGCCGAGCCGGACGGCCACGGCCCTTCGCTGATCATGCGCCACCACACCGCGGCGAACTGATCCTCGGCCACGTAGTATCGGTAATAGGCGATCGGCATGATCACGAGGATCGACACGATGTAGGGCACGCCGAGCCGCAGCGCGCGGCGCCCGACATAGTCCGACGCGCCCCGGCCCGCCAGGCTTGCCGGCACGAACAGGCCGGAGATGAAGAACATGCACGACATGAAGTAGCTGTCGTTGAACAGCGCGACGAGGTCGAAGCCGAGCCAGTGCATGCGGTCGCCGCCCTGGCCGAAATGAGTGTAGTTGATGGCGGAGTGATAGAGCACGACCGAGAGCGTGATGAACGTCCTGGCGCGATCGAGCGGCACGATCCGATCGGCAGACAGCTCGGTTCGTTGCAGGTTGGGGATCACGCGCTCATGCATCGACGTCGCATCCAGTCCATCAGCCGCCCTTCGGCGGCGCACGCCGCTTGTATATTTCGCGCGGCCCTGCGCCGACATCCTGCGCGAGCAGGTGAGCCGCCGGCCATGGCCGGCATGATCACGAACACGTCATCGCGTTTCGATCGCGAGAAGCCGGGAATAAAACCGGGCCGCCATCGCTCTTCTCACCCGCAAGCCCGATGACGGGCAACGGGAGATGACGATGAGCCTTGGTGATCACGACGAGAACGGCGTCAGCCGTCGCAAGGTGCTGGAGTGCATGACGTGGGCAGGCACCGGCGTGCTCTGGACGCTGTCGGGCGGCGTGCCGCGTTCGCTCGGCCTGGTCGACGCCGCGCGGGCGGCCGAGCAGCCCGCCTCCGGCCTGACCTTCCTGCAGATCAGCGACAGCCATGTCGGCTTCGACAAGCCGGCCAATCCCAACGCGCTCGGCACGCTCGAGGAGGCCGTCAACCGCATCAAGGCGATGCCGGTGAAGCCGTCCTTCATGATCCACACCGGCGACATCTCGCATCTGTCGAAGGCGGCCGAGTTCGACGACGCCGATCGCATCATCTCGCAGACGCGGCTCGACGTGCACTACGTGCCCGGCGAGCACGACTTCCTCGACGAGGACGTCAAGCTCTACAAGGAGCGCTACGGCAAGGGCACGCGCGGCTCCGGCTGGTATTCGTTCGACGCCAATGGCGTACACTTCATCGGGCTGGTCAACGTGGTCGATCTCAAGGCCGGCGGGCTCGGCAATCTCGGCGCCGAGCAGCTCGCCTGGCTGGAGCAGGATCTCAAGGGCCGCTCCAAATCGACCCCGGTCGTCGTGTTCGCGCACATCCCGTTGTGGACCGTATATCCGGAATGGGGCTGGGGCACCGAGGATGGCGGCCGCGCGCTGGACAGCCTGAAGGGGTTCGGCTCGGTGACGGTGCTGAACGGCCATATTCATCAGGTGATGCAGAAGGTCGAGGGTAACGTCACCTTCCACACCGCGCGCTCGACCGCCTTTCCGCAGCCGGCGCCGGGCACGGCGCCCTCGCCCGGCCCGATGAAGGTCGAGGACGCCAGGCTGCGCAGCCTGCTCGGCATCGCCAGCATCGACTTCAAGGTCGGGTCCGAGCGGCTCGCCATCATCGACACGCCGCTGGCCGGCTGAGGACGGAAACGCAATGAGCCAGTCTGTTGTTCGCGGCGCCTGCCTCGCCGCCGCGCTGCTTCTCGGCGCCACGCCGCTGCGCGCCGAGACCATCAAGGTCACCATCGACAACTTCACCTTCACCCCGGCCGCGGTGACGGTGAAGGTCGGCGACACCGTGACCTGGACCAACCACGACGACATCCCGCACACGGTGGTGTCGGCCGGGAAATACCGGTCGAAAACGCTCGATACCGACGACAGCTTCTCCTTCACCTTCGCAGCCGCCGGCGACTACAAATATTTCTGTTCGCTGCATCCGCACATGACGGGGCTGGTCAAGGTTGAGTAGCATCGCGAACCAGGGCATGAGCATCGTCGCATGGACCGGTCGGCGGCGTAGCGCCGGCCGCGCCGTGCGACCGCGAACCGGGCCGGAGACCACGCCGGTGACGACAGCCAGTGACGATCCCGAGAGGGCGCGACGCTTCCGCGAGGCGGCACTGCCGCATCTCGACGATGTCTACACGCTGGCGCGCTATCTGCTGCGCAACGCCGCCGACGCGGAGGACGCGGTGCAGGAATGCTACCTGCGCGCGCTGAAGCATTTCGACACCTACCGTGGTCCGGCGATGAAGCCGTGGCTGTTTGCGATCCTGCGCAATGTCTGCCACGCCGAATTCGCGCGCCGCGCCGGTGCGCCGGTCAAGGCGCTCGACGATGCGCCCGAAGCGGCCGAGCAGCCGCCGCTGTGGCAGGAGAGCACCGAGACGCCGGAAGGCGCCGTGCTGCGCGAGCGCGATGCCTCGGCGATCCGGCGAATGATCGACACGCTGGCCGAGCCGTTCCGCGAGACGTTCGTGCTGCGCGAGGTTCACAATCTGTCCTATCGCGAGATCGCGGAGGCCGCCGACGTGCCGGTCGGCACCGTGATGTCGCGTCTCGCCCGCGCCCGCGCGATGCTGCGCGCCGCCTGGCTCGCGCAGGAGGAGCTCTAGCCATGACCTGCGATGAAGCCGAGATCCTGATCCACGCGCTGGCCGATGGCGAGCTCGACGCCGGCCACGCTCTCGAGGTCGAAGCCCATGTCGCGACCTGCCCGCGCTGCGCTGCGGAGCTTGCTGCCATCAGGGAGATGAAGCAGATGCTCGCCGGCGCCGACCTCGGCTACAAGGCGCCCGCCGCCTTGCGCCAGCGCATCGAAGCCGCCCTGCCGCCGGTCGAGGCGGCCGTCGTTACTCCGTTTGCCGTCCGGCCGAACCGCCGCTCGCTGCTGAAGGGCTTTGCGATGGGCTCGGCCGTGTCGGCGCTGGCCGCCACCGGTCTCGTCGCCATCGTGCTGCGCAATGACGACCAGCAGCGGATCGAGGCCGAGATCGTCTCGGCGCATCTGCGCTCGCTGCAGGCCGGCCACCTGACCGACGTGATCTCGACCGACCAGCACACCGTCAAGCCCTGGTTCAACGGCAGGCTCGACGTGGCGCCGCCGGTGATCGACCTCACCGCTGAGGGATTCACCCTGATCGGCGGGCGGCTCGATTATGTCGATGCCCGCCCGATCGGCGCGGTGGTCTATCGCCGCCGCCAGCACGTCATCAATCTGTTCGTGGCGCAGACCTCGTCCACCGAGCGCCGCGCCGCACGGATGGACACGATCCAGGGCTTCAATATCAGGAGTTGGCGCGACCGCGGCCTCAGCTATTGGGCGATCAGCGATATCGGCGGCGACGAGCTCGAGGAGTTCGGCGAGCGGTTCGAGCGGAAGATGGGTGGGAGCAGCTGAGTCGCTCTCGCGCGCTCCGTCATTGCGGGCGAAGCGACGCAATCCCGAGGCGCGAAGGAAGGCTGGATTGCTTCGCTCACCATGACAAGCCCTTCGTAGGGCGGGCAAAGCGTAGCGTGCCCCACCAAAGGTCCTGCGAGGATCGAGATGGTGGGCACGGCGCGTCGCGCCTTTGCCCACCCTACATGTTCGTCAGTTCACGCCGATTTGCGGATGGCGTTGTCGACCAGCGTCTTGCCGAGCGACCAGATCGCGCCGGGGACCTTGTGGCTCTGTGCGATGACGTCGTCGAAGGCGCGCTCGATCCAGGCGCAGTCCTCTTCGGTGATGGTCAGCGGCGGCAGCAGCTTGATCGTGTGCAGACCATGGCCGGCGACCTGGGTCAGGATCTTGTGATCCTTGAACAGCGGCACCGTGATGAGCTGGCAGAACAGGCCCTTGTTGGCGCTCTCCAGCATGGTCCACGAGGCCTTGAGGCGCAGCGATTTCGGCGGACCGAACTCGACGCCGATCATCAGCCCCTTGCCGCGCACTTCCTTGAGCAGCTCGTAGCCCGGCACCATCCGCGTCAGCGCCAGCCGCAGCTCGGCGCCGCGCTTGGCGGCGGCCTCCACCAGCTTCTCGGCCTTCATCACCTCGAGGGTCGCGATGCCGGCGGCCATCGCGAGGTCGTTCTTGGCGAAGGTCGAGCCGTGCACCACGGCGCGGTCCATGCGGTTGAAGATCTTGTCGAAGATCTGCTTGCGCGTCAGCAGCGCGCCGACCGGGACGTGGCCGCCGGACAGCGCCTTCGACAGCAGCACCATGTCGGGCTCGACGTTCCAATGTTCCACGGCGAGGAACCGGCCGGTGCGTCCCATCCCGGTCTGGATCTCGTCGGCGATGAAGATGGTGCCGTATTTCTTGCAGAGCGCAGCGGCACCCGGCAGGAACTCGTCGGAGGGCATGTTGACGCCCTTGCCCTGGATCGGCTCGACGATGAAGGCTGCGATCTCGCGCGACGACAGCGCCTGCTCGAGCGCGGCAAGATCGTTGAAGGGGATCGCCGTGCAGCCCGGCAGCAGCGGCTCGAAGCCGTTGCGGAAGTTCGAATCATCGGTCAGCGACAGCGCGCCATAGGTGAGACCGTGATAGGAGTGCCCGCAATAGACGATGCCGGGCCGGCCGGTCGCGCCACGCGCGAATTTGATCGCGGCTTCCACGGTCTCGGCGCCGGAATTGGCGAAGAACACCTTGTCCAGATACGGGACATATTCCAGCAGCCGCTCGGCAAGAACGCCCGCCAAGGTCGAGACGTCGAGCTGAACGAGATTCGGCAGGTCGGTGTCGAGGACGCTTTTCAGCGCGGCGCGCAGTGTCGGATGATTGCGGCCGATTGCAAAGACGCCAAAACCGCTGAGCAGGTCAAGATAACGGGCCCCATCACGATCGTAGAGATATTGCCCTTGTCCCTTCTGGAACCCAACATCATATCCAATCGTTTTGAGAACGCGGACAAGCTGCTCGTTCAGATGCCGAGAGTGCATCGTGCTGCGCTGCGCTTGGCGCTCCACAAACATCTCGGAAACGTCTAGATTGGGTTTTAGCATCGGCTACATACTTCGGTTGATGGACGTGACGTCAACTGAAAACGCGCAATGCGGCGTTTTGCCCTCATTCGCACCATCAAAGCAAGCACGGGTTTCTGCCAATGTTGCATCGCCTTAGATATCTCATGTCGACGACACTAGCATACTCCGCAGTCGTGTTCGCAGCAGGAATTTCTTCCGCGCTCGCGGCCGACCCCACCGGCGACTGGCGGGTTGCCGACGGCGTCGCGAACATCCGAGTCGCACAATGTAATGGCAGCATGTGGGGCGTCGTGGCCTGGGAGAAGACCCCGGGCGGACGCGACAGCAACAACCCCGATCCGGCCCGCCAGAGCCGCCCGACGCTCGGCATGCCGATCCTGATCGACATGAAGAAGAAGCCCGGCGCAGACGCGTGGGAAGGCCAAGTCTACAACGCCAAGGATGGGCAGCTCTACAGCTCCACCATCACGCCGGTCGACCCCGATCACCTGGAGATCAAGGGCTGCGTGCTCGGCTTCCTGTGCGGCGGCGAGACCTGGACGCGGGTTGCTCCGCCGATTCCGTCGAGCCCTGTGAACAGCATGGCCAAAGGTACACAGAAACCAATCGCGCCGGCCCCTGCTCCGGCGGCCAAGACGACCACCGGCGTCGGCAGTGGCGCAACCGCATCGGCCAAGCCGGGACACAAGCCCGCGGACCAGGTCGGCGATATCTGCCTGCTGCCCGAGATCGCGCGCCCCCGCTAACTAACGGGCGTCCGTCACGCGAACAAAAAAAAAGCGGCCGAGAGATCGGCCGCTTTTTCTATTCCGTGATCACGAGCCCTCTTGCTCCTTGATCTCGCGAGGCTTGCCCATCAGCGCCGGCTGGAACAGCAGCACGGCGGCGAGCGTGGTGACCAGCGACAGCGCCAGCAGCTTGCCCATGCTGGACGTGCCGGGATGGCTCGACAGCCACAGGCTGCCGAATGCGGTCGCCGTCGTCAGTGCGCTGAAGAAGATCGCCCGGGTCAGGCTGGTCTGGAGCAAATTTGTGCGGCCGCCGCGCCACGCCACCACGTAGTAGATCTTGAACGCGACGCCAATGCCTAGCAGGAGCGGCAGGGCGACGATGTTGGCGAAGTTCAGCGGCAGCTTGATCAGCACGCAGATCTCAAGCGTCACGGCGCCCGCAACCAGCAGCGGCACGATCGTCATGAGCACGTCGCTGAAGCGCTTCAAGGTCACCCACAGCAGGAGGCTGATCACGACCAGCGAGTAGATGCCGGCGTGGATGAATGCCTTCACGATCGTGTCACCGGACTTCAGGATCGAGACCGGACCGCCGATCGCGTTGGGCTCGGCCGTCAGGACGGCGTTGGCGAATCGCCTGAGATTGTCGTTGTCGTTCGGATCGCCCTTGGGCTGCGCCTCGACCCGAATCAGTCCGTCCTTGCTCTTCCACTGCGACACCAGTTCCGGCGGCAGGTTCGCGAGGCTGACCGGCTGCGCCTGGAGAGTGGCGCTGAGCTGCGTCAGCGTGATCTTCCACGGCTCGACGAACACCGCCTGCGCCTTGTTGCGAACCGTTTCGCTGGCGCCCGCGAGCCTGGCAAGCGCGTCGGCGAGCCGCCGCGACGCGACCGCGCCCGGCCCGTTGCTCTCGCCCGCGGTGCGCCGGAGATTGTCGACGGTCGAGTTCAGGGCGTCGACATTCTCCTTGTCGCTCGGCACCGCATCGACCTGATCGGGGTTGAGTGCAGGCCCCAGCACCTTCGCGCCCTGCGCGATCAGCTTCAATTTGGCCGGCTGGTCCTCGGGGACGAAGCTGTCGAGCGACATCACGCGCGCCACCTCGGGCAACTTCGCCAGCTTGGCCTCGATCGCCTTGGCCTCGGTCTCGGAGCGCGTCAGCACGTCGATCGCATTGGCGCCCGTGTTCGGATCCTTTCGCAGGTCGAGATAGGTCGCGATCGACTCGGCGCGCGGATTGCGCAGGTTCATCGGATTGAAGTCGAACTTCATGTAATAGAGCAGCGGCAGGCCGGCGACGACCAGGCCGAGCGTGCCGACGATGATCGGCACGCGGTGCTTCTCGAGGAAATGATCGACCGGCGCCAGGAAGGCGTAGCCGACCGGCTCCTTCTCGCCGGGCGGATTGAGGATCCTCAGCAATGCCGGCAGCACCGTGATCGACGACAGGAACGCGATGATCATGCCGGCGCCGGCGATGGCGCCGAGCTCGGAGATGCCCTTGTAGTCGGTCGGCAGGAAGCACAGGAAACCGGCAGCCGTCGCCATCGCCGCGAGCGACAGCGGCACCGCGGAGCGGCGCGCGGCTTCCGCCAGCGCCTCCGGAAGATTGTCGTTCTTGAACCGCTCGGAGCGATAGCGAACGCTGAACTGGATGCCGAAATCGACGCCGAGGCCGATGAACAGCACGGCGAACGCGACCGACAGCAGATTGAGCGAGCCGACCATCATCAGGCCGACGGCCGTGGTGAGCGCGAGGCCGATGAACAGGTTGATGAACACGGCCGAGATGATCTTGGCCGAATGCAGCGCCAGCCACAGGATGATCAGCACGACGACCACGGTGCCGATGCCGTTGACGACGGCGCCTTCCTGCACGGTGGCGTATTCCTCGTTGGCGATCGGCACCGGCCCGGTCAGCCGCACGCGGGCGTGAAAGCGGTGCGGGAAATCGAGCTCGGCCGCCGCCTGACGGATCGCATCCGTCGCCGCCTTGCCGGGCTCCAGGGCCTGGTAGTCGAGGATCGGCTTGAACTGGATGAAGGCGCGCTTGTCGCTGTCTTCGAGCGGCTTGTCGGAGATCAGCTGGCGCCAGGAGAAGGTCGCATCGCCCTTGTCGAGCACGGTCTCGACCGTCTGGGAGATGTAGTCGAACGGCCGCGCGGCATTATCGAGCTTGACCTGGCCGCGCTTGACGCCGGCAAGGCCGGTCTCCAGCGCACCGGTCAGGCCGCGGATCGAGGGGTCCCCGGCCATGATCTCGACCAGCGGCGCCGCCGCCGTGAACTGGTCCGTGAGCTGCTTGACCTCCTCGGTCGGCAGGAACAGCAGGCCGTTCCTGGCGAAGAACTCGCCGCCGCCGAGCAGCTCGACCGATGAGAAGTTCGCGGTGTCGCCCTTGAGCTTCTTGGCAAGCGCATCAGCCGCCACGCCGGTCAGCTCTGGTGTCGCCGCCTCGACCACGCCCAGGATCATGCGATCGCGATCGAACGCCTGCTCATATTGCTGGTCGCGCTTGCGCCAGTCGAGATCAGGCGAAATCAGCTTGTTGATGTCGGTATTGATCGAGAAATGACGCGCCGTATAGAAGCCCGCGCCGACGGAGAGCAGCAGGGCCGCAATCAATGTCGGCCAGGCAAACCGGGTGCAGGCCTTGACGATCGAGACGACAAACGTGGTCAGCACTTCGTGACTTTCTAATGTTTAGAGAGCTGGGCGGAAACGTCCGCTTCATGGCGGAGTTCCCCGATCAGGGCGAGCCCCGGACGCACACATCCTGAGCGCGCCCCGACCCGGCCTGGCCCAACCTTGAAGACGAGGATGGTCCCTCGACGGCGGATCAAGTTGAACGATGCACGGAACCGTCGGGCCGGCTGATATAGCGGCTGTTCTCGGCGGTAAAGTGACGAACGAGTGAGAGCATAACCAACTCAATTGATTGATCTAATTTATAATTACTAAATTACCTGCAACCTCTCGGGGGCTGCGTGCGACGCATCACATGCGAGCGACTTGCAGACCGGCTTTTCTCTTCGCTCGATTTTTGACACAAAGCCCTGCGTTTCCATCCGTGTGGCGGGCCATTGGGGCACTCGCTGGTGCGATTATTGCAACCCTGTCGCACGCACGGAGGTGCCGGGTCGAAAGTGAGGCAACGTGGCTGGACGTCCCATGCAGGTGTATCTCGCGCAGCCGCGCGGTTTTTGTGCTGGAGTCGTGCGTGCGATCGAGATCGTGGAGCGCGCGCTGGAGAAGTATGGCCCGCCGGTCTACGTGCGTCATGAGATCGTCCACAACAAGCATGTGGTCGAGAGCCTGAAGGCCAAGGGCGCCATCTTCGTCGAGGACCTCTCCGAGGTGCCGCCGCGCGCCGTCACCGTGTTCAGCGCCCACGGCGTCGCCCGGACGGTCGAGGAGGAAGCGGCCGCCCGCGGGCTGCCGGTGCTCAATGCCACCTGCCCGCTGGTGACCAAGGTTCACAACCAGGGCAAGCGCTACATGTCCAAGGGACGTACCCTGGTACTGATCGGTCATGCCGGCCATCCGGAGGTGGAGGGAACCATGGGCCAGGTTCCCGGCCCGGTCTACCTCGTGCAGAACGTGGCCGATGTGGCCGCCCTGCCCCTGCCGCTCGACACCCCCTTGGCCTATATTACCCAGACCACGCTCAGCGTGGACGACACCAAAGACATCATTTTAGCCCTTCAAGCCCGCTTTACAGACCTTCAAGGTCCCGATATCCGGGATATCTGCTATGCGACACAGAACCGGCAATCTGCGGTAAGGGACTTGAGCAAGCTGGTGGACGTCATCCTGGTGGTGGGCGCCGCCAACAGCTCCAACTCGAACAGACTGCGCGAGATCGGCACCGAGGCCGGGGTCGCAAGCTATCTGATCGCTGATGGCAGCGAGCTCGATCCGGTTTGGCTGAAGGGGGCCAAGGCCGTCGGCATCACCGCCGGCGCCTCGGCTCCCGAAGTGCTCGTCGACGACGTCATCGAAGCCCTGCGGCGCATCGGACCGGTCGAGGTCGCGGTGGTCCCGGGGCGGGAAGAAAACATCGAATTCCGCCTGCCGGCCGAGCTGGTCGCGGGCTGATCGGTCCTCGTTTGGTCCAGAAAGAAGAGACGTAATGGCAATCCCCTTCCATAAGGAACTGCGTATCGGGGCCTATCTGATGAAGCAGAAGCTTCTCGGCCGGAAACGCTATCCGCTCGTGCTGATGCTGGAGCCGCTGTTCCGCTGCAACCTGGCCTGCGCGGGCTGTGGCAAGATCGACTATCCCGACGCGATCCTCAACCGCCGCATGAGCGCGCAGGAGTGCTGGGACGCCGCCGACGAATGCGGCGCGCCGATGGTCGCGATCCCCGGCGGCGAGCCGCTGATCCACAAGGAGATCGGCGAGATCGTGCGCGGCCTCGTCGCGCGCAAGAAGTTCGTCTCGCTCTGCACCAACGCGCTGCTCCTGGAGAAGAAGCTCGACCTGTTCGAGCCGTCGCCCTACCTGTTCTTCTCGGTGCATCTCGACGGCCTGCGCGAGCATCACGACAAGGCGGTGTCGCAGAAGGGCGTGTTCGACCGCGCCGTCTCCGCGATCAAGGCCGCCAAGGAGCGCGGCTTCACCGTCAACGTCAACGCCACCGTGTTCGACGGCCACCCGGCCGAGGAGATCGCCAAGTTCCTGGACTTCACCACCGAGCTCGGCGTCGGCGTCACCATGTCGCCCGGCTATGCCTATGAGCGCGCGCCGGACCAGGAGCACTTCCTCAACCGCACCAAGACCAAGCAGCTGTTCCGCGACGTCTTCAAGCTCGGCAAGGGCAAGAAGTGGAATTTCATGCATTCCGGCCTGTTCCTCGACTTCCTCGCCGGCAACCAGGAATTCGAGTGCACGCCCTGGGGCATGCCTGCGCGCAACATCTTCGGCTGGCAGAAGCCCTGCTATCTGCTCGGCGAAGGCTACACCAAGACCTTCAAGGAGCTGATGGAGACCACCGACTGGGATTCCTACGGCACCGGCAAGTACGAGAAGTGCGCCGACTGCATGGCGCATTGCGGCTATGAGGCGACCGCCGCCAATGCGGCGCTGACCAACCCGATCAAGGCGATGTTCGTGTCGCTGCGCGGCATCAAGACCGAAGGCCCGATGGCGCCGGAGATCGACCTCTCCAAGCAGCGCCCGGCGCAATACGTGTTCTCGTCGGAGGTGCAGAAGCGCCTCTCCGAGATCCGCAAGGACGAGGCCGTCGAAGCCCAGCAGAAGGCCTCGACCGCGGCCTGAGGCCGCTGAGATCAGTCCACAACGAAACGGCCGCCGGGCAACCGGCGGCCGTTTTTCGTTGAGGTGCTATGGGCTCGTAGGCGCCGCTCCGTTTCGGTGCAGGGATTGCGCCTCTGAGCGAAGCTCTTTCCACACGTCATTGCGAGCGCAGCGACGGAGCAAGCGGGATTATCGGAGCCTTAGCCGATAAAGCCGACGATCATTCGCCAGCCGGCGCCTTACGCTTCGGCGGCGGCCAGCGTCTCGGTCTCGAGGAAATGCTCGGCCGCCAGCAGGCCGCTCAGCAGCAGGTCGCGGGCGCCGCGCAGCGAGCGCAGGGCGCGATTGAACTCGATGCCCGTCGACACCAGACCACGCAGCACGGCCGGATTGCGGGCGACGCCGCGCAGGATCATCGGCAGGTCGATGTCGCCGTTGGGCTTGATGGCGTCCTTGGCGAGCGACGGGAGGGTGCGATGGGCGGGATCGGAGATCACCCGCAGCGCCGCGAACGGCAGCCCGTACTCGGCGGCATAGGCGGCAGCGATGTGGCTCTCCATGTCGACCGCGGCCGCGCCGGTCTTCATGCGCAGCGCCGCCTTGCGGGCCTGCGCCACCACCACCTCTTCGGCCCCGGCGAGCACGCCGCGCACGACGCGGCGCTTCTTCAGGGCGGCGCGGGCGATGTGCTCCTCGCGCAGCGACAGGCCCGACAGCCAGCGGGCATCGCCGGCGGTCACCTCGGTGGCGACGACGATGTCGCCGGCCTTGAGGGTCGGATCGAGGCCACCGGCCACGCCGAAGCTGACGACGCCGCGGATCGAGGTCGGGTCGAACACGGTGAGCAGCGAGCGCAACTGTCTGGGGTCGCTCGAGCTGCAGATCACCATCATGCCGGGCCCGGCAGCAATCCGGGCCTCCTGCACCAAGCCCGTCACGACCAAGACCGGCCGCGGATCAATCGGGCGATCCGCGGACGTGTCGTCCCCCATCCCCAACTTCACAATCCGACCCCTGACACCTTCTCGGACGTCGCGTGATCCGACGTCTCCGTCTCTTGTTCCAAAGCCTCAGCCGCGGCGGCGCCAGAGCGGAAAGACCTTAACAAACCGAGGATTACGCAGAAAATTTCCACGAGGAAACCCCGTTTGCGCCGCACTGCACCCGCACCCGATGCGTTTTTTGCCGGGTGTTGCCATTTGGCCCCGCCGACCCCTGTTCCGCCCTGGAACAGATCGCGCCAGCGCCTCCAGGCGTGGAACTTTAAGCAAGAACTACGCCACGAAAATGTGAGACTCGCGGCGCAGGCGGCCTGACGGCGCGTCCAGATTCGGCAGCCCTGCGCCCGTCAGCCGTGCCCGAGCAGGAGATTCGCGGCGCGGTCGCCGGAGCGCACCGAGCCTTCGATGGTTGCCGGCAGGCCGGTATCGGTCCAGTCCCCTGCCAGAGCGAGATTGCCGAACGCCGTCTTCACTCCGGGCCGGAGCGCGTTCTGCTCCGGCGTCGCCTCGAAGGTGGCGCGACGCTCGCGCACGATCTGCCACGGCGGCAGCTCGCCCGAGATCCCGGCGGCCTTGCAGACGTCGGCCCAGATCGCGGCGGCGAGTTCCTCGCGCGGCATGTCGACCAGGCGATCGCCATTGCTGATGGTGACCGAGAGCCGCTGCGGGAAGGCGAACAGCCACTCGACCAGGCCGCCGACCACTCCGAGCAGAGCTGGTGCATCGCGCGGCGGCGTGATGCGGAAATGGGCATTGACGATGGCACGATATTTCGTCGGCCCCGTGAGTCCCGGCAGCAGCGCCATCGCCGGCCGCGGCGGCACGGCGAGCACCACGACGTCGGAGGGACCGAGCGCGACGGTTTCATCACCGCCGAACCTGAGCCCGGTGACGCGACCGCCTGCATTGTCGAGGCCGCGCAGCTCGCGGCCGATCCGGACGCTGCCGCCCTTGCCTTCCAGGAATTTCACGGCCGGATCGATCAGTACGCCCGACAACCCGTCGCGCGCGATCAGCGGCCGGCAGGCCTGTCCGCCGGCCAACAGCGTCTCGCGGACGATGGCGCCGGCGAGCCCCGCCGAGCCCTCCGGCGGATCGCAGTTCAGCGCCGCGAGCAGCAGCGGCTGCACCAGCCGGTCGTACAGCGCGCCCTTGCAGGGAATCGTGCTGCCGATGGTCTTGGACGTGCCGGCCCAAATCAGCGGCGACAATGCGAGATAGTCGCCGAGCTTGGTATCCGGCACGCGGCGGCCCTCGTCGAACACCCACAGCGGCAGCCGGCCGTTGCCGAGATCGAGCAGCCAGCGCTGGCCGCTCCGGATGTCGACGAATGCGAACTGCGCCTTCTCCGGCCCGACCAGCCCCGCTTCCGAGCCGATCGCACGGGCATAGGACAGCACGTGATGATTGGCCGACAGCAGCAGATGGTTGCCGTTGTCGATCACCAGGTCGGTCGCGGCGTCGTAATAGGACCGGCAGCGGCCGCCGAGCTGCTGGGTGGCCTCATGGACGTGCACGATGTAGCCCGCGTTGGCGAGCCGCACGCCGGCGGAAAGGCCGGACACGCCGGCGCCGATGATGTGAGCTGTCTTCTGCATCAGATGATTGCGTAACGGAGGATGATGCCGATCTTCGTGAGCTTGCTCACGCGGACGGGCTCGCGCGGCAGCGCGAAGCCGCGTTCGAGCAGGAGGTCGAACACGGCGCGATAATATTTCGACATGATCCGCGGCGCCCGCACGGCGCGCCGACGATTTCGCCGCATGATCTCGTCGGCCTTCTCGAAATGCGTCTTGGCCCTGACCGCTACCGAGTTGCAGACCTTGGGCAGCGCCCGCTCCTGCATCACCTTGACCGGATCGTCGCTGGTGATGCCGGCGAACAGCAGCGCCTCGCGCGGCAGGTAGAGCCGGCCGATGCCGGCATCCTCGTCGATGTCGCGCAGGATGTTGGTGAGCTGCAGCGCGCGGCCGAGATGGTGCGCGAGCAGGATGCCGTCCTCCTCGGGCATGCCGAAGATGCGCACCGAGAGGCGGCCGACCGCGCTCGCCACGCGGTCGCAATAAAGGTCGAGCGTGGCGAGATCGGGCGCGCGGATCTCCGCCGGCACGTCCATCTCCATGCCGTCGATGATGGCGAGGAAGTCCTCGCGCTTCAGTCCGAAGGTCTTCACCGACGCGACATAGTCGCGCAGCCGCGGCGGCGGGTTGCCCTGGTACAGCGCGTCGATGTCGTCGCGCCATTTCTGCAGCGCTGCCAGCCGCTCGGGCCGCGGGCCGTCGGAATCGGCGATGTCGTCGACCTCGCGGCAGAAGCTGTAGACCTGGAACATCGCATCGCGCTGGGCGCGCGGCAGGATGCGCATGGCGGCATAGAACGAGCTGCCGGAGGCCGCCGTGCCGTGATCGACGTTATCCGCGGTCGCCTCGAGGGTCATGCGCCGGCTGCCGATTTGGTCTGGGGATGACGCCCGGCCACGCGGCGGCCGATCTCGCCCATCACCGAGGTGAAGGTGAGACCGAGCATGCCGATGGGCGACAGGTGCACGCGCTCGCTCAGCGGATCGCGCACCTTCAGCAACGCCACGATGCGGTCGGCGAAAGCCTGGATCACGGCGATCTCCAGTCCGAAGCGGAAATCCCGGACGCCGCCGTTGAGGTCCCTGCCCTCCTCGAGCAGCGCCGCATTGCGGACGGCGAGCTTCTGCAGGCAGGCCAGCAATTGCGGCGGCGATCTGGCCTCACCGAGCATCTCGACCGTGGCGCCGGCTTCGGCAAGCGCATCGCGCGGCAGATAGACGCGGTTGAGCGCCTTGTAGTCCTTGCCGCAGTCCTGCAGGTGGTTGTTGATCTGAAGGCCGGCGCAGATCGCGTCCGAGGCCGGCCAGGTCGCGGTGGACTCGCCGTGCACATCGAGCATGAAGCGGCCGACCGGCATCGCCGAATAGCGGCAGTAGTGGATGACCTCGTCCCAGTTCTCGTAGCGCAGCTTGGTCACGTCCATCCGGAAGGCAACCAGCAGATCGAGCGCGTGCCGGGGCGACATGCCGCGCCCGGCGAGCGCCCGGCGCAGGCTGACGGCGACGTCCTGGGTCTCGCCCGTTCCCGTCAGCTCAGCCTCGAGCAGGTCGAGCAGCCGCAGCTTCTCGTCGCCCGGCAGGCTCGGATGGTCGGCGATGTCGTCGGCGGTGCGCACGAAATTGTAGAAGGCGAGGATCAGCGCCCGATGCTCAGGACGGATGATCCACGACGCCACCGGAAAGTTCTCGTCCCGGTGTGTCTTGCCGGATCGCAAATCGCTCGCGGTGGTCATGGACGAAACAGCTATCAGGTTGAAGGGGCGCTACCGAAAACAATGCCCGCCGCTTCGCTCATGCGAACGGATTGCTCGCCCCCCATATAGGCGAAGATCCCGCCAAAACCAATGCAATCGATGTCGGGCAGCCCATAGAAGCGAACCGCCGTCCTGCCCCGAGGGGGCGGGCCGGCGGTCGTTAACCAAGAGAGTTCGAAAACAACCGTTCCGAACGGCAACCGCTTACTGGTTGTGGGTCTTCAGCACCTGATCGCAGGCCGAGCTGATCTTGGGGCGGTTCTCCTTGAGGCACGCCAGAATCGTGAAGTCACCCTGATCGATGACCGCACGGCAGAACTTCTGAACGTCACGCGTGCAGGCCGCCTGCTCTTCGGGCGTGCCGCCGCGGCCTTGCGCGAACGCACCGGTGGAAACGGACACCGACGACAGCAGGGAAAGTGCCAGGAAAATCTTACGCATCGTGTTCCTTCATTTTGACAGCAGAGGAGACCTCCCGGATCGCCGATGCTGCCCGGGAAACACCTGTTTGGTTTGGCAAGGACCGCAAGCCCCCCAGCGCCGGAGGTACGCTGCCAAATGCGGCCAAATTTGCGCCCTATGATCCCGAGCGGATCAAGCTCGGAGATCACAGCTTTGGCACAAACAAGGCGTTGATACTAGGGCGTTATTCTCGGAACACGTTTTTCGCATTTGGCTGTTGCAAGCATGCCGCGCGGACCGTTAGATGCGGGCGCCGTCGAGGCGGCTTGCGTGCAGCCGTCTTGCGAGGACGACCATTCGGCGCCGACCGGTCGCACGGTATCGGCGGGCATCATGGCATCCGGTCGCAGCGCCCGACCGGCCGTCATTTGAACCTAACCTTCGGCGAGAACACCAAGTGTTCGAAGCGGCGGCATACGCCGACACAGCGGTGTCATTTTGGATGGGAAACTCGATATGAAACTGTTCGGCTCACCTTTCTCTGGGCACGTCGTCAAGGCCGCCGGTCTCGGAGCGGCACTGTTCGTGGCGGCGACCGCAGTTCAGGCTCAGTCGGGCCCGTTCGCCGGCTTCGACGGCTCGTGGTCGGGCAACGGCACGGTCGCGCTGTCGGACGGCACCACCGAGCGCATCCGCTGCAAGGCCAGCTACAAGGTGGCCGGCGCCAATCTGAAGCAGAGCCTGCAATGCGCCAGCGACAGCTACAAGTTCCTCCTGTCCAGTGACGTCACCAGCCAGGGCGACCGCATCTCCGGCAACTGGAGCGAATCCAGCCGCAACGTGAACGGCGAGCTGCAGGGCACCGCCGGCAACGGCCAGATCGACGTGTTCGTGCAGGCCGCCGGCTTCGCCGCCAGCATCACCCTGCGGACCAGCGGCAACAAGCAGGTCGTGCAGATCTCCTCCAAGGGCGAGATTCGCGGCGTCAACATCACGATGTCGAAGACCTGATCTTTGGACCGGAGCGCGTCGCGCGCTCACGGGCAGTCGAATGCGCAAACGGCCCTGACAATGTCAGGGCCGTTTTGTTTTGCGGTGCTTCCGCAGCCGTCGGATACGAATGAGACCCACCGTCGTCGTCGCCCGGCTTGCCGCCTTCGCTCACGCTTCGGCACGCCCCCGAGGTGTTTAGCCGCGTCGAAGCCGAAGGCGCAGACAGGACCGGGCGCCCAGTGTTCCAGAGGCTGTCGTAGTTGAACCGATAGGCCACGGCGTACTGGATCACCCGCTTTCGCGGGTATAACGGCCCTGGTTTACGCAACAGCCTGGGCTAGAGCGGTTTGCGCTTCAGCTTCTGCGACAGGTTGATCAGGAACATCGCGGTCGGGCGGAGGATGAAGAGGTCGGCAAACAGCGCCGCCACCATCGAGAACGCGCTGAGCCAACCGAACAGCCGCAGCGACGGCAGATCCGAGAACACGGTGACGACCAGGCCGCAGGCCAGCACCACGGTGGTGAGGATCAGCGCCGGTCCGACCAACACGGTGGCCCGCTCCACTGCGACCGCGGCACTGACGCCGGGCGCGCTCTCCATCCGCAGCCGGTTCAGGAAGTGGATGGTGGCCGACAGGCCAAGGCCGAAGGAGACCGTGAGCGCCACCACGCTGGCGAATTGCAGCCCCTCCCCCATGGCCCACAGCACGGTGCCCGACATCACGACAGGGAAGATGCCGGGCAGGATGCAGGCGAGCATGACGACCCAGGACCGGAAGGCCAGCCCGATGAACATCGCCACCAGCGCGAACTCGATCGTCAGCCCATGGTTGAGCTTTTCGATCATGCCGGCCGAGTTGCGCGCGGCGATGGCGGCGAGACCGGTAACGGCGATTTCATAGCCGGGATGCTTCTTTCTCACCGCATCGAGCTCGTGGTCGAGCTTGTCGACCACCGGCAGCAGCTGGCTGGAGTCGACATCCGGCACACGGCCGGCGACCACCACCGCATCCTGCTCCTTGTCGATGAAGCGGCGCACCAGATGCTCGGGGATCAGATTGACGTATTCCTGCAGGGTCGCGGTATCCGACGAGCCGGCCTTCTCGGCCAGCCAGCGCCGGAGCGTCTCGACCGACCAGACGTTGCCGACACCCGCGGTCTTCTCGACCGTGGCATGGACGTCGGCGATGGTCTGCAGGGTCTCCGGGGCATAGAGCGAGGCGCCCTTCGGAAACTGGATGAGCACGTTGACCGGATTGGCGCCGGTCAGCTTGGCATCGAGCCGGTTGCTCGCCGCAACCGCCTGCTGCTTGTCCGGCACCTGGTCGGCGAGGCGATAGCGCGGCTCCAGGGTCGAATACACCACCGCGAGCGAGCCGACGAACAGCACCGCGATCAGGCTGAACAGGCCGGGACGGCCGACCATGCGCACCGCGATCCAGTAGCAGAAATTGCGCAGCGCCTGGACGCCGGCGTCGGCGCCCTGGAATTTGACCGCGAACGTCTTCTCGTTGCGCACCAGCAGCACGCCGAACACCGGCACCAGCGACAGCACCGCGACCAGCGCGATGATGGTGGCGGCGAGCCCCGCCTCGCCGAACTTGCGGATCAGGTCGCTGTCGGAGAACTGCAGGGCGATGAACGAAATGCCGGCGGTGGCGTGGGTCAGGACGCAAGCCGGGCCGACGACCAGCACGGCGTTCTTGAACGCCGTCACCTTGTCCTGCCCCGCGATCAGGCGGTCGCGAGCGGCGAAGGTGAGCTGCATCGAATCGGAGAAGCTGATGACCATGATGAGCGGCGTCATCACGTTCAGGAACATGTTGAGATTGAAATTGGCCCACCCGAGCGCGCCGAGCGCGAGCATGATCGCGATCAGCGGCGGAAACGCCGCCGCGATCATGAACGAGACCTTGCGGAAGAAGATGATGGCGATGACGCAGCCGGCGAGAATGCCGAGAATGTTGTAGGTCAGCCCGTCACGCTCCACCGCGTTGCGGATCTCGAGCTGCATGACCGGCACGCCGGAAAGCTGGACATTCAGGCCGGTGTCGCCGAGGTCCTCCGCCATCAGCTTCCGGATGTCGCCCACCACCTTCCCGAGATCGTTCGAGGCGACCACCTTGGGCTCGAGCGACAGCACGATCAGGGCCAGCGTGCCGTCCTCCGACAACAGCTTGCCACGGATGATCTCGTTGGACTTCACCGTTTCGATGAACTTGTCGTAGGCCTCGCCCTCCGGCAGATCCGACGGAAACAGCGCGGCCGGCAGCTTGCCGGGCGCCGGCGCCTGACGGGCCGAGAACAGCGACACCAGGCCCCGGGTGCCCTCGACCAGTTGCAGGTCGGTCACGAAGTCACGAAGCTTCTCGAGGTTTGGGCGGGCCAGCAGGGTCTTGCCCTCGACCACGACGAGGACGTCGAATTCCTCGGCCGGGAACTTCTTCGTCACCTCCTCGTACTGGTGGAATTCCTTGCTGTCGGAGCGAAACAGCTGGCTGAGCGAATCGTCGATCTGGATGCGCTTGATGCCGAACACCGCCGCCACGATGAGGACGAGCAGGACGACGCAGGAGAAGATCGGCGCCTTGACCGCGAGGAGGCCGAGCCGCTCGATGCCAAAGGCGATGCTGTCGGCCGGCCGGTGCTCGACCTTCTCGACATGGACTTCGTTGTCGTGCCTGACTTCCAGCATGCGGTGTCCAGTGGTTGGGGCGCGGCCCAATTCGGAAGGCCTGAGCGCATAGGGCAGAAATAAGGCCGCTCAGCGAAGCAGAGATGACCGCATTGTGGCCCGCAGCCGAAGCTAATCCTTGAAAACACGTGAAAATTCGTCGAGGCGGTCTAGCAGGGTTCACTCCCCGGCCGCAACCATGCGCGGCCACACAAGACGGCGAGCCGCGACGGCTTCCGATCACGCCACGATTCTGCCGTGCTTGAAAAGAGGTGGACGGCCCCGACGGACGCGGGGCTCGAAACCTGAACGACTCAAGGACCGGTATCCGACTGAGCCGTCCTTGCCGGAGCAGGCCGCGGCGCCGGCGAGCGCCCCGCTGCCCTGCCCCGGCGAGGCCATCACCCCGCAGGAAGGGCGGCCTCGCGCAGCCGGATCGAGTAGTTCGACGCGTTCTGATGCCCGCGCGAGGCGGCGCGCGCAAACATGATGAGGTGATGCGCGATCAGCGTCACGGCGATGAAATTCTCGATCTCGCCGCGCTTGAGCTGGCTCCAGGCAAAGCGCCAGAACGGCCGCTTGTAGTCGCCGAGCACGCCCACCTTCCAGAAGATCTTGCCCATCATGACCAGGCCGCGCCTGACGTTCGGCCAGCTCTTCATCTCGTCGCTGACCGGCACCTCGATGCGGTTGGCGTAGGTGGTGTCGCATTGGTGCTTGTAGCGCGCGAACAGCCGCTCCGGCTCATAGGCCACCTCCATGCAGCGCCGCCACGCCGTGACCACCTCGTCATAGGGCATCAGGAATTTCACGTTGGAGTCGCGACCGTCGTCGTGGACCAGCCTGCCCTCGCGCTCGAGGCGATCCCACAGGGGCGTCTTCGGGAGCGCCTGCAGCAGATTGATCGTGAGCAGCGGGATCCGGCTCTCCTCGACGAACTGCAGCAGCGCGTCCGCGGTCTGCGGCGTGTCGGTGTCCAGCCCCATGATGATACCGGAGACGACCTCCATGCCGTAGCTGTTGATGGTCCTGATCCCCTCCAGGATCGGCACCATCATGTTGTGATCCTTCTGCATGGCCGTCAGCGCATCCGGATCGGGCGTCTCGATGCCGCAGAAGATGGTGATGAAATAGGCCTCGCGCATCTTCTCCAGGATCTCGGGCCGCTTGGCGATGTTGAGCGTGGCCTCGCAGGCGAGCCGCATCACATAGCCGGTGCGCTTCTGCCATTCGATCAGATGCGGCAGCAGCTCCGTCGCGGCTTTGCGGTTGCCGATGAAATTGTCGTCGACGAAATAGACCGAGCCGGTGACGCCGCATTCCCTGAGCTTGTCGAGCTCGGCGATGATCTGCTGCGGCGACTTGATGCGCGGGTTGCGCCCATAGAGGCCGGGGATGTCGCAGAACTCGCATTGATAGGGACAGCCGCTGGAATACTGGATACTGCCGAGAAAGTACTTCTTCACCTCGGCGAGCTCATAGGCCGGCACCGGGAAATCGGTCATCGCCACCCGCTCGCTGGTCCGCAGCACGACCTGCTGCGCAGGCCGTGACGGATCCCGCGCCAGCCGCGCGATCAGCTCGTCGGTCGCATCGCCAAGCTCGCCGACATGCAGATAGTCGAAGCTCGGATAGTAGTCCGGGCAGGCGCTGACCGAAGGGCCGCCGAGCGCGACCGGCAGGTCGAACGCGTGCGCCCGCTGGCAGATGTCGTTCATCTGCTGACGCTGGATGTGCATGCCGCTGACGAACACCGCTTCGGCCCAGGAGAAATCCTCGTCCCGCGCCGGGCGGATGTTCTCGTCGATGAAGCGCACCTGCCAGGAGCTTGGAAGATAGGCCGCGATCAGCAGCAGCCCCTGCGGCGGCATGAAGGCCTGGATGCCGTCGGTGAGCGGATAGGCATGCTCGAAGGTTCCGAACGACGAGGTGTAGCGCGGAAACACACAGAGAATGCGACGTACCGTTTCGATGCCCTCGAATCTCATCGACTGCCCCTCGCGACAACCCGCTAACTGGTTACCTTACGGCCGAAGACAAGGCTTCGCCACCCCTTCCGGAAAAGTTGAGGTGCGATCGAGTTTTCCGCTCCTGTCGCAAGGCGCGACGTCCCCGCCGCGTGCCCGATGCTCACGCTGCCAGGCATGATCAGACGCGACCTGATGAGGCGACCTGATCCAATGTATCGCAATACGGATGGCGGAATGCGACGGGCGATCCAAGGTTCCAATCAGATGGATCATCGATCGGTCGAGCGCGACGACCGCTCCCGCCTGTCTCCGATCGGCGACCAATTGCTGAGCGCGCGTGCGCGCGGTCACTGGTTTGCAATGCATTTGCAAGGGAACGAGGGGCCTCGAAAGGGCGCATGCCCTCCGTAGTCAACCGGACGCCCCGGCGCGCGCCCCTGCTGCGGAGCACCAACTAATCGATTGAAACGCCAAGCAAAGTACGCTGTGGTTGTATAATACTGACGGTGTCCACTTAACGCTTTCTCCATGAAGGTTTTGCATAACTATTAACAATCAAGCGCCTCCTCCGTCGCAGCAAAAACTCGCGGTGTCTCACCTCATGACCTCACGCCCGACGTCAACGAAGACGGCCACGCGCCGATCCATCGCAGTCAAGCTCTATGCAATCTTCGCGTTGTTTGCGCTATTGACCGCCGCAATCACCTGGCTGTCCGACTACAACTCGCGGCGGGCCACGGAGCTCATCAAAGCCATCGAGACGGCCAATCTCGCCGCTCACAACGTTCAGCTGGTCAACGGCCTCGTCTATGCCGTCGTGATGGAGTCGCGTGGCGTCTACATGTCGACAGATCCGGCCGTCGTGAAGCAATACGGCAACGGCTTGCTCAAATTCAACGCCGAGATTCTGAAGGTCGTCGACAAGTGGCAGGCGATCGTACAGGCCGACGACGCCCAGCAATTCGCAACTTTCAAGAAGCGGATCGAGCAATTCGTCGAATTCCGCGCCGAACTGGTCCGCCGCGCCAATGAAATCAGCCCGGCTGCGGGACGCGAGTGGGGCGACAACGACGCCAATCGCTCCGTGCGCAAGGCGCTCAACACGGACCTCGAAGCGCTGTCCAAAGTCTATGTCGAGCGCGGAGGAAAGATCGCCGAGAAAGCGGCGCTGAACAACAAGCTCTCGCTCATGCTGACAGGCCTTGGCGGCTTGATGTTGGTTCTGGTCGCAGCCGGCGTGGTGATCATCGCTCGCTCGATCGCTCGGCCGCTGTCTCAGATCACCGAGACGATCCGCCAGGTCGCCACCGGCGCCGAGAACGTCGAAGTGCCGTATGCCGGGCGCGCCGACGAGGTCGGCGAGCTGGCCCGCGCCATCGGCGTGTTCCAGCAGGCGATGGCCCACAACCGCGACCTCAATGTCCAGGTCTCGCAGGACTCCGAAATCCGCGAAGCCCGGGCCCGCCACATCGAAACCGCGGTCGAGGAATTTCGCACCGCAATCGGCAGCGTGATGCGGACCGTCACCGAGAACGCCGCCGCGATGCGCGCCACCGCCGAGGCGATCACACGGCTGACGGCGGACGCCAACGAGCGCGCGGTCACCGCAGCCGGCGCGACGTCGCAGGCCTCGACCAACGTTTCCGCCGTCGCGAGCGCCGCCGAGGAGTTGTCGACGTCCGTCGAGGAGATCGGCCGGCAGATCCGGCAGTCGGCCGGCGCCGTCGAGCAGACCGGCCAACGCACCGAGAAGTCGGTCACGGAGATCGAGGGCCTTGCCGCCGCCACCCAGCGCATCGACGGCGTATTGACCCTGATCCAGACCATCGCCGAGCAGACCAACCTCCTCGCTCTGAATGCGACCATCGAGGCCGCCCGCGCCGGCGAGGCCGGCCGCGGCTTTGCCGTCGTCGCTCACGAGGTCAAGGCGCTGGCCGGGCAGACGGCCAAGGCGACCGAGGAGATCAGCCAGAACGTCGGCCTGATCCAGGCCTCGACCAAGACCGCGGTCGACGCGGTCCGCGAGATCGGCCAGGCGGTCCGCGGCATCAACGAGATCACCTCGAACATCTCCAATGCCATCCAGCAGCAGGACCAGGCGACGCGGGAGATCTCGACCAACGCGCAGTCGACCGCCCAGGGCAACCAGACGCTGGTCATGAACATCGGCTCGCTCCGCGACGCCATCAGTGAGACCTCGACGGCCGCCGCCTCCGTCCTGTCGGCGTCCGGCGACCTCAACGCGACCGCGCAGACGCTCGCCAACGAGGTCGAGAAGTTCTTTCAGAACCTGCGCTCGGGTCCGTCCGCGGAGATGCGGCTGCGCAAGGCGAGCTGACCGGGGCGAGCCCTCGGTTGCGGAAATCGCCCCCCGCAAGACGTGATCCGTTCCGACACCGGAACCGTTTCTTGGTTTTTGGAGAGCCGTCGTGCGCCAGACAGCCAAGAAACTTCCGTTCGCCTGCGACCCGGTCGCGGTCACCCAGGATGACGTCGAGGACGCCATCCGCACCATCCTGACCTGGATCGGCGAGGATTCGTCACGCGAGGGTCTCTCCGAGACCCCGGCCCGCGTGGCGCGGGCCTACAAGAGCTATTTTTCCGGCTATGAGCAGAACCCCGAGGAGTATCTGCGCAAGACGTTCGAGGAGACGGCCGGCTACGATGAGATGGTGCTGTTGCGGAACATCCCGTTCCAGAGCCATTGCGAGCACCACATGGCGCCCATCATCGGCCGCGCCTGGGTCGGCTACGTGCCGCGCAACCGCGTGGTCGGGATTTCCAAGCTCGCCCGGGTCGTCGAGGCCTATGCCAGCCGGCTGCAGATCCAGGAGCGCATGACCGCCGAGATCGCCAACATCATCGACGAGGTGCTGCAGCCGCAGGGCGTGGCGGTCGTGATCAAGGCAGCCCATCACTGCATCAGCTCGCGCGGCGTCAAGAAGCACGGCGTCGATCTCACCACCAGCCGCATGCTCGGCTGCTTCCGCACCGACCCGATGAGCCGCCAGGAGTTCCTGGCGATGGTCAATTCCGACCTGAAGGATTGAAGGGGCCGGAAAATCCTCCGCCCACTGTGATCCAGCCGTCCATGGTCCACGTTATCCAGGGTCAAGCAGCGTGCCGGGGACCATGACCACGCGACTGAGAGCGACTGGATTAGCGCAATGGAACGTGGCATCGTCCCGGCATCGATTTGCACGGGCCTTCAGTGCCCGTACCAGGGTGAATGTGAGCAGAGGGCCGAAGGCGACTGTGGACTGGGCTGAATTGATCGGACGCGTCGCCGCGCGCGGCGATCGCGAGGCATTCAAGGCCCTGTTTGCGCATTTTGCGCCCCGCATCAAAGGTTTCCTCATCAAGACCGGCTGCAACGCCGACGACGCTGAGGAAATCGCCCAATCCACCATGGTGGCGGTGTGGACGAAGGCGGGGCAATTCGATCCGTCGACGGCCGGCGCGGCCGCCTGGATCTTCACGATCGCGCGCAACCAGCGGATCGACGCCGCGCGCAAGGCTGCCCGCGACAGCCGGCTGAGCAGAGAAGTGGGGCGGGACGAGGAAGCCGATCCGACGCCCGCAGCCGACCAGATCGTCTCGCGTGTCGAAGATGCCACACGGGTGGCGGCCGCGATCGAAAGATTGTCGGTGGAGCAATCCACCGTGATCCGCCTGTCGTTCGTTGAAGAACGACCGCATTCGGAAATCGCGGCGGTGCTCGGCCTGCCGCTGGGTACGGTAAAGTCACGAATCAGATTGGCGATGAATCGCCTGAGAGACCTGTTGGACGACGCGACATGACGATCAGCCACCACCCGCCGGAAGACCTGCTGGCCGACTTCGCCACTGGTGCGCTCGACGAGGCCGAGCGGCTGGTCGTCGGTGTCCATGTCGCCGATTGCGGCCGATGCCAGCGCTTCGTCCGCGCCATCGAGCAGCTCGCCGGCGCCTCGCTGGATGCGGCCGAGCCGATCGCGACGGGCGCGGATGCGTTCGATGCCGTGATGGCACGCATCGATCGACGCCCGCAGGCGGCGCCACAGGTGAGCGAGGTCGCCGAGCACGATCCCGAGCTCGCCGACCTCCCCGAGATGGTCAAGCGCTGCAAGATCGGCAAGCGCCGGCGTGTGGCGCCCGGCATCAGCATGCGCCCGATCCTGCTGCCGGGCACCGGCAAATCGCGCGCCTTCCTGCTGCGCTCGGAGCCTGGGGCGCGGATGCTGGAGCATACGCATTCCGGCAACGAGCTGACCTGCGTGCTGAAGGGCAGCTTCAGCCATCTCGGCGGCTATTACGGACCCGGCGACTTCGACTATGGCGACGACGAGGTCGACCATCGTCCGGTGGTCGGTGACGAGGGCCCCTGCCTCTGCCTCGTCGCCATGACCGGCGACCTGCGCATGCACGGCCTGCTCGGCCGGCTGATCAGCCCATTCGTCCGGCTCTGAATTGCTCCGCCGTCATTGCGAGCGCCGCGAAGCAATCCGGAGCGACGCGGAGGGCCTGGATCGCTTCGTCGTTTCGCTCCTCGCAACCATGACCGCAAGCATTCGGGTGATCCGCATCGGACTCTGACCCGTTTCCGCTCAGGAAGCGCATGGAGGAGACAGATGCGATCAGCAAGCGCGGATAAGGGGTACGTCGCGCATCTCGGCGGCTTGCTGGCCCGTGCCGGACGCAACGACGAGCAAGCCTTTGCCGAGCTGCATGCTGCAACGATCTTGAAGATGCGGAAGACCGTGCGCGCCTTGCTGCCCTCCTCGGCCGACCTCGACGACATCCTGCAAGATGGCTACCTGAAGATCTGGCGGCATGCCGCGAGCTTCGACCCGGCGCGCGCCTCGCCCATCACCTGGATGTGCACCATCATGCGCAACACCGCGATCGATGCGCTGCGCGCCACCGGCGTGCCGACCTCGGAGCTCGATGAGGCGCTCGCGATCCCTGATCCCGCTGACAGCGCCGCCGACGACGAGTTCGACTACGCGCTGGCGGAACCGATCGCCCGCGAGGCGCTCGAGCGGCTGCCGGAGGAGCGCCGACGGCTGCTGGCGCTCGCCTATCTCGAGGGCGAAAGCCGGACGCGGCTGTCGGAACGGTTCGGCGTGCCGGTCGGCACCATCAAGACCTGGCTGCATCGCAGCCTGCTCACGGTGCGCAAGGATTGTCTCGGCCAGGCCCACGCGGTTACCGTGGCGGCCTGATCGTCGGCATGGCGCGATGACCAACGTATCATGATCAGGACACGTCCCGTCAGACATCTCGTCGTCGTGCTGGGCGACCAGCTCGATGCGGACTCGGCGGCCTTCGACGGCTTCGACCCGGAGCAGGATGCCGTGCTGCAGATGGAGGTCGCCGACGAGGCGAGCTACGTGCCGCAGCACAAGATGCGCATCGCCTATTTCTTCGCGGCGATGCGCCACTTCCGCGCCGATCTCGAGGGCCGCGGCCGTACCGTCCACTATGTCCGGCTCGATGATCCCGCCAACACCGGCACGCTCGACAGCGAGATTGCGCGGCATCAGGCCGCGCTGCAGCCGGCGGCGACGATCGTGCTGGAGCCCGGCGACTTTCGCGTGCGCGAGGGCTTGCGCAAGCTGCCGCAGCGGATCGACATCCGCGCCGACCGCCACTTCCTGTGCACGGCGGACGAGTTCGACGCCTTCACCGAGCGCCATCCCCGCCCGATCATGGAAACGTTCTACCGCGCGATGCGGCGCAAGACCGGCATCCTGATCGACGACAGCGGCCGCCCGGTCGGCGGCAGCTGGAATTTCGACGCCGACAACCGCAAGGGGTTCGGCAGGAGCCGCCCGCCTATTCCCGTGCCCCGATCCTATGCTCCCGACGCGATCACGCGCGACGTGCTCAAGCTGGTCGCGGCGCGCTTCTCCAACAGTCCGGGCAAGCTCGGCCGCTTCGACCTGCCGGTGTCGCGCGTCGACGCGCTGACGGAGCTGTCGGACTTCGTCGCCTGGCGGCTGTCGCTGTTCGGCACCTATCAGGACGCGATGCTGAGCGACGAGCCGTTCCTGTATCACTCGCGGCTGTCGGGCGCGCTAAACCTGCACATGCTGAACCCGCGCGAGGTGGTCACGGCCGCGCTCGAAAGCCGCAACGCGCCGCTGAACGCTCTCGAAGGCTTCGTCCGCCAGATCATCGGCTGGCGGGAATTCGTGCGCGGCATCTATTGGCAGCGCATGCCTCACTACGCCGATGAGAACGCGCTCGACGCCAGCCTGCCGATGCCGCGCTTCTACTGGACCGGCGAGACCGAGATGCGCTGCCTGGCGCAGGCGATCGGCCACACCATTGACCATGCCTATGCGCATCACATCGAGCGGCTGATGGTGCTCGGCCTGTTCGCGATGCTGCTCGGCGTCCGGCCCTACGACGTGCACCTCTGGCACATGTCGATGTTCCACGACGCCATCGACTGGGTGTCGCTGCCCAACACACTCGGGATGAGCCAGCACGGCGATGGCGGCGTGGTCGGCACCAAGCCCTATGCGGCGTCGGGCCACTACATCGACCGCATGAGCGACCATTGCCGCAATTGCCGCTACGATCCGAAGCAGGCGACCGGCGACAGCGCCTGCCCGTTCACGACGCTGTATTGGAGCTTCCTCGCCAAGCACCGCCGCCGCTTCGCCAATAATGGTCGCATGCGCAACCAGTACGTCAATCTCGAGCGCCGCAGCGCGGCGGAGATCCGCGCCATCCGCAACCACGCCGACGCGATCGTGTCGGCCCTGGTGTAATCCGGCGTTCGCCGGTCTGAACAGCGCTCACGGCTTGCTGGCCGGACGCCGATCGGTCATATCTTGGGCAGTTCCATCCCGCCCCTCCGCCGATCAAGCCCGGAATGCCTCACTCATGACCGCTGCCATCGTCGCCGTCTTCACGCTCGCCTATGCCGTGGTGGCGCTGGAGCACCCGTTCCGGATCAACAAGGCGGCCACCGCCCTGGTCGGCGCCGGCCTGATGTGGACCGTCTATGCTGTCATGGGCGGCACGGCTCCGGCGGTCGCGACCGAGCTCAACGAGTCCGTGGCCTCGACCGCCCAGATCATCTTCTTCCTGATCGGCGCGATGACCATCGTCGAGGTGATCGACGCCCATAACGGCTTCGAGGTCGTGACCTCGCTGATCGGCACCCGCAACCAGGTCACGCTGGTCTGGCTGGTCGGCTTCGTCACCTTCTTCCTCAGCGCCATGCTCGACAACCTCACCACCGCGATCGTGATGGTGTCGCTGATGAAGAAGCTGTCCGGCCGCGACGAGGACCGCCTGGTCTTCGCATCGATCATCGTCATCGCCGCCAATGCCGGCGGCGCCTGGTCGGCGATCGGCGACGTCACCACCACCATGCTGTGGATCGGCGGTCAGATCACGCCGCTCGCGATCATGAAGTCGGTCTTCATCCCCTCGCTCCTGAACCTGCTGGTCCCGCTTGCCGTCATCAGCTTCACCCTGCGCGGCAAGCAGCTCGTGCCGCCGGCGAGCGCCGGCCTCGCCTCGATCAGCCCGATCCTGCCGTTCGAGCGCAATTTGATGTTCTTCATGGGCCTCGGCATCCTGGTCGCCGTGCCGGTGTTCAAGGCGGCGACGCACCTGCCGCCGTTCATGGGCATCCTGTTCGGCCTCGGCCTGTTGTGGATGGTCGGCGAGATCGTCCATCGCGAGAAGGCCTTCGAGCAGAAGCAGCGCCTGACCCTGGTGCATGCGCTGACTCGGATCGACATGCCCTCGATCGTGTTCTTCATCGGCATCCTGCTGGCGGTGGCCGCGCTCGAGCACACCCACATCCTGGAGGCGCTGGCGCAATGGCTCGACCGCAGCGTCGGCCGGCTCGACCTGATCGTGATCGTGCTGGGGCTCGCCAGCGCCGTGATCGACAACGTGCCGCTGGTCGCGGCATCGATGGGCATGTACAGCCTGAGCCAGTTTCCGCCGGACAGTTTTCTCTGGGAGTTCGTCGCCTACTGCGCCGGCACCGGGGGCTCGATCCTGATCATCGGCTCGGCGGCCGGCGTCGCCGCGATGGGGCTCGAGAACATCCACTTCTTCTGGTACGTCCGCCGCATCAGCCTGCTCGCGCTGCTCGGCTATTTTGCCGGTGCCGCGGCCTACATCGTCCAGTACAATCTGCTGCACTGAGCGGATCGCATGAGCTGGTCGTGGCGCATTCTGGCAGTCGTCGCGACCCTGCTGCTCGGCGCGGGCGACGGCCGCGCCGACGACGTGACGCTCAAGAGCGGCTACGCGCTCGGCGCGAAGAGCTGCGGCGAAGCGCCCCTCGGCTTTCCACGGCTGCGGATCGACATGAAGGCCGGCTTCTGCGCCGGCCTCGTCGCCAGCCGCGACGACGGCCTGAGATTTCCCCGCGGCATCGTGCAGATCCCCGGCCATCGGCAGTTCGTGATCGCGGACATGGGCGGCTGGGGCCATGATGACGGCCGGCTGCTGATCCTCGATCCCGCGGCGCCGGCCGGCCAGCGCCTCCGCGAAGTGATCACGCGGCTATCCTATCCGTTCGGACTTGCGGCCGGCCCTGGCGGCCGCATCTACGCCTCCACCGACACGTCGATCTTCCGCTTCGATCCGCTCGCGGCCGATCCGAGAGCAACGATCGAGACCATCATCCGCGACCTGCCGGGACGCCGCCTCACGCTGCCCGACGGCACCCGCCTGTCGGAAAGTGCGCATCCGCTGAAGGCATTCGCCTTCGACCGTACCGGACGGCTGTTCGTCAATATCGGCGCGCCCAGCGACAACTGCCTGTCGCCGGCGCCGATCACGCAGCCCTGCGCCGCGGGCGAAGGCCCTTCGGCACTCGCCGCGATCTGGCTGTTCACGCCACCGGCCGGCGGCGTCTTTGCGGCGCTGAAGCCCGGCGATCCCTCGCCGCCGCACCAGGTTTACGCGCGCGGCCTGCGCAACTCGATGGCGCTGGCATTGCATCCGCGCTTTCCCGATCCCGGCACCGCCTTCCTGCAGGGCGAGAACGCGCGCGACCTGCAGGACGTGTTCGCACCGAACGAGGAGATCAACGCGATCGAGCAAGGGCGCCACTATGGCTGGCCCTATTGCTACGACCTCGCCACGCCGAGCCCGGAGTTCAGGCGCGTGCTGCAATCCGGAACGCTCAAGAGCTTCTGCACGACAGCCTCGCACTATCAGCAGCCGTGGTCGCTGCTGCCGCCGCATGGCGCGCCGCTCGGCATGCTCTACTACACGGGCGATCGTTTCGAGGAGCTGAAAGGCAGGCTGCTGGTCGGCCTGCACGGCTATCGCCCGACCGGCAGCCGCCTGCTCGCCTATGAAGTCGACGAGCACGGCTTTCCCAAGCTGAGCCCGGCGCCGGTGCGCTATCACGTGAGCTGTGCCGCCGAGCCGACGCGCGCCTTCCAGACCGCGGCGGGGCCGGCGCGCGCCGCCGCGTTCGACGAGATCATCGCCGGCTGGCATCGCGTCAACGGCATCCGGCCGCAGGGCGCACCGGTCGGGATGACCATGGCTGACGACGGCGCGCTCTGGCTGGTCGAGGACAAGAACCAGACCGTGATCCGGATCGACCGCACCGGCGAGGCTGCGCCCGAGCCGCTGCCCTGCGATGTCAGAAGCGATCAGTTGATCGACCGGCTGGCCGCCTTGGTGATGGACGATGGCACGAACCGCGCGCGGCTGGCGACGGTGCGCAGGACCCTGGTCGAGAGACATTGCAGCGGCTGCCATTCGGATTTCGGCCTCAAGGCCGGACAGTCCGAGCGAGACAAGGACCTCGCGGTGCTGCGCTTCATGCTGGCCCAGGACGGCTGGATCTATCCCGGCGATCCCGAGTCCGGCCGGCTGCGTCAGCGGCTGCGCGGACTGGGCGCCGAGCGGCAGATGCCGCCCGGTGCAGATCTGATCAAGACGGAACCAGGCTATGCGAAGCTGCTTGATGTTGCCGACGACCTCGTCGCGCGCATGGTTCCCGGCACGCGGATGCGCGTCAAGCCCGGCGGTCCGCCGCACCGCAAGTTCTTCGCCGCTGATGGCCGCGAATGCGGCGACATTCCGTTCGGCAAGATCGTCGTGGTGACCGAGAGGTCTGCCGTCAATAAGCCCGGCTTCAGCCGTTTCTTCCGGCCGGCCGACACCTATCTCAACGGCGCCTGCACGGACGATGATGGCTATTACATCCAACAGCAGTTTCTGGTGCCGCTCTGACGACGCCGCGATGAATCGTAGGGTGGGCAAAGGCGCAGGGCGACGCTTCCTCCGCCAAAACGCAATCTCGCGCGCGCCGTGCCCGCCGGCCGCGGGCACCTGTCTCCGTGATGGTGGGCACGGCGCGCACGAGAGCGCGTTGTGGCGCGCGCAGTGGCGTATCGCGCCTTTGCCCACCCTACGCATCTCCTGTTGGGCGATGCTCGTCACGCTCGCCCTCGCGACCGTCCCTGCCCTGGCCACCTCGAAACTGTTCGAGAGCGCGCAGCTCACACCTTCCGGCGAATACACCTTCGGCATCGAGGGGCCCGCCGTCGATCGCGACGGCAATCTCTTCGTCGTCAATCTCGGCAAGCCCGGCACGATCGGCCGGCTCGCACCTGAGGCGACCACGTCAGAGAAATTCACCGAGCTGCCCGACGGCAGCGTCGGCAATGCGATCCGCATCGACGCCGCCGGCACGATGTTCATCGCCGACTACAAGAAGCACAACATCTTTGCCATCGCACCGGGCGAGACCGCGCCGCATCTCGTCTTCCATGCCGACGACATGAGCCAGCCCAACGACATCACGCTGTCGCGCGACGGCACGATCTATGCGAGCGATCCGAACTGGAAGGCGCGCAGCGGCCGCATCTGGCGGATCGCGAGGGGGCCCAACGGCGCGCTGCAGGGCGAGGCGATGGCGGCACCGCGGGCGATGGGCACCGCCAACGGCATCGATCTGAGCCCTGACGGCCGCACGCTCTATGTCGGCGAATCCAACAGCGGCGAGATCTGGTCCTATGCGGTGGATGGCGACGCGCTCGCCACGCCCAGACTGATCAGAAGGTTCGAGCCCAACACGATCGACGGCCTGCGTACCGATGCCAGCGGCCGGCTGTTCGTCGCACGCATCCTGAAGGGCAGCATCGCCGTGCTGACGCCCGACGGCCGCGCCATCAGGGAGATCACGCTGCGAGCCAAGGAGCCGACCAACCTCGCCTTCGGCGGCAGCGACGGCAAGACCGTGTTCGTCACCCAGCGTCAGGGCGGCTTCGTCGAGTCCTTTCGCACCGATGTCGAAGGGCGCGAGCATTGCTTGCAGACACAGACGTGCTGACTGCTCAGCCGGGTGGGACACGACCAGCATCACTCGGACACGACGTGTAGCGACACTACTGCAGCATATTCAATGTCTGGCGCTCATGAGAGACCGTGCAACAGATTGGCTGTCGTCCCGGGCAAGCCGTGCCAGCGCGACAGCGTTGGCACGGCGCCGACCCGGGACCCATACTCCGCAGCAGGAGTGAGATGCGAGATGTAGCTAACGCTGTGCCGGCCAATAAAACAGTTGGGGTTATGGGTCCCGGCGTTCGCCGGGACGACACTGGTTGTTGCGCAAGCGCATTCCAACTCACTGGAAACGGAAAGCCCCGCATGCGCGAGGGCCTTCCTGACAACAGCGATCGCTTACCGCCCGTACACCACCGGCGCGCGTTGGACGATCAGCGGCGGCGGCAGGTCGCGCTGCCAGACGCGGCCGTCGTCGAACTGGATACGCATGCCGTCGGGCGAATAGACCGCGCTTTCGTCACGCGCATCGATCCAGAGCCGGCTATTGGGCGCATTCCAGTCCGGCCAAGCCTGGAGGGACTCGCCGGTCTCGGTGGTCAGGTTCACGGCATCGCCGTTCTGCGTCACGAAGGCCGGCGCGCCGATCATGCCGTCGCGGCACATCTGGATGCAGCGGTAGGTGCCGGTGAGGTTCGCGCTCGGCTGGGCCGAAGCGGTGCCGGCGACGCAGGCGCCGACCAGGCCAATCACGATTGCAACACGTTTCATGTCGATCACTCCATCGCTCGAAAGGGTCAGCCAGCCCCCATTCGGGCCCCTCGGGCGGATCAAGTGCGATGCGGGAAAAATGTTCCGGATGTTCCCCTCGAGGGAACCGCCCTACTCGACCCTCACGACGTCGACGGCGACGCCGAGCTTCTGCTTGGGCGAGCCGACGATGATGCCGTCGACCGGCGACACGTCGGAGAAGTCGCGGCCCATGCCGAGGATGATGTGATCATTGCCGACCAGGAGATCGTTGGTCGGATCGAAGCCGATCCAGCCGAGCTCGTCGCCGCACCACAGCGACACCCAGGCATGGGTGGCGTCGGCGCCCTGCAGCCGGGGCTGGCCCTCCGGCGGGATGGTGCGCAGATAGCCGCTGACATAGGCCGCGGGCAGGCCGAGGCCACGCAGGCCGGCGATCATGACATGCGCAAAATCCTGGCAGACGCCATGGCGATTGTCGAACACCTCGCGCAGCGGGGTCGAGATCACGGTCGCCTTCGGATCGTATCTGAACTCCTTGCGGATGCGCCGCATCAGATCGGCGGCGCCGGTGACGATGCGGGTGCCGGCGCGAAAGCTTGCCTGAGCATAGTCCGTCACCAGCTCCAGCACCGGCACCAGGGCGCTTTCGAAGACGTAGCCGATCGGCGACGACGGGCCGAGGCTCGTCGCCTCGAACGCTGCATCGCGCACCTGCTCCCAGTCCGCACTCGGCGCATCGCGCTCGGGCGGCGTGCGCGACAGCCTCACCCGCGAGCGCGAGTCGATGCGCAGGTGGCGGTGCTGGGTGTCGATCACGACGCTCTCGGTCAACGTGCCGAAGAAATCGCGCCGCGCGGTCCGCTCCGAGGGCCGCGGCCGGATGTCGACGCTGTGCGAGATCAGCTCCTGGCCGTCGCCGCTGAGCGGCTCGAGCCGCAGCGAGCAGCGCGCGAAGCTGACGGCGCTCTCATACTCATAGGTCGTGACGTGCCGGATGTCGTAGATCACGCGAGGCCCGTCAGCTTTTCCGGCCGCGTCGCATTCGGACCATGCGGGAAATAATGCTGGCCGATCGCCTCCGCCAGGTTGAGCAGGTCCTGCTCCAGCGCAAACAGGGCGCGGCCATCGAGATGCGCCGCCTCTGCCGCGGTCAGCCGCGCGCCCAGCGAGATCGCGAGGCGCTGCGGCCGCTCGATCAGCCCGTTCTCCTTGAGCACCGGCAGGCTCGCGATGTGCTCGTTGAGCAGCTCGACCTGGAACGCGACCGAGCGCGGATTGTAGAGGTCGAGCACGACGAGGTCGCGGATCGGCGCCAGCGACGGGCCGATCAGATAGCGCGAGCGATAGGTGATCTGGCAGTCGACGAGCGTGAGCAGGACGTCGAGATCCTCGGGCGTCGCCTCGTCATAGCCGAACTGGCGCGCGAAGCGCGCGGTGTTGATGGCGCGTTCAACGCGGCGGCCCATGTCGAGAAACCGCCAGCCGGCGGCGCGGTTCATGTTCTCCTGGGCGAGGCCGGCGAAGCTCGCGAGCCGGTCCAGCGTGAGCTCGGCGATGCTGACGACGGCGTCCTCATCCTCGGCCTCCTGCGCCAGCCGGTTCGGCATCTCGGTGATGACCTGCCAGGCGTCGGGCGAGAGGCGCTCGCGCAGCGAGGTCGCGGTGCGCTGGGCGGATCTGAGCAGCGACAGCGCCGAGCCGAACTGCGCCTCGGCCTGCAAAGCCTCGGCCGCCACCTGGAATCCCTTGCTGCGCGAGGTCTGCTCAACCGCGCCCCACGCCAGCAACAGCCGCTGGATGCGCTCGGCGGTGTTGAGCTGCGCCAGCGACCCCTTGCCGGGATCGCGATGCTGGGCTGCGAGCGCGCGGATCAGCCGCACGGTGGCCTCGGCGCGCTCCAGATAGCGTCCCAGCCAGAACAGATTGTCGGCGGCGCGGCTCGGCAGCACGCCGGCGATTCGGCGGATCCGCACGTTGTCAGAGCCCGGCAGCAAGGTGCGCGCCGCCACCGCCTTGTCGGCGACCACCCAGACGTCGGCCGCGCGGGCGCCGTCGCCCATCGACACCGCGCGCGCATCGGGCTTGTCGGCGATGCGACAGAAGCCCCCGGGCATGACGGTCCAGCCGTCCGGCGTGGCGGCCGCGAACACCCGCAACACGAATGGCCGCGGCGCGATCCGGCCGTCCTCCCACACCGGCGTGGTCGACAGCCGCACCACCTCCTGGCCGACATAGTCGATGCCGCGCTGGCTGATCGCCGCGCGCAGCCGCTCGCGCTCCGCGGCCGAGAGCTCGCCGGCCAGCACCGGACCACTGCTTGCAAAGCCGGGCACGCCGCGGCCATAGGCGCCTTCGATCGCGAACTCCTCGAGCCGCGACAGCACCTCGTCGCGCGCGGACTTCTGGCCGCACCACCAGGTCGCGATGTGCGGGATCTTGAGATCCTCTCCGAGCACGCGCCGCGCGAGGCTCGGCAGGAAGCCAAGCAGCGCGCGCGCCTCCAGCACGCCGGAGCCCGGCATGTTGGCGATCGCCACGCCGCCCTTGCGCACGACGTCCATCAGGCCGGCGACGCCGAGCCGCGAGCCGGCATCGAGCTCGAGCGGATCGAGCGAGTTGGAATCGAGCCGCCGCAGCAGCACGTCGACGCGCTTGAGACCGGCGACGGTGCGGATGTGCACGCGGTCGCCGCTGACGGCGAGATCGTCGCCCTCGACCAGCAGAAAGCCGAGATAGCGCGCCAAGGTCGCGTGCTCGAAATAGGTCTCGCTGAACATGCCCGGCGTGAGCACGGCGATCCGCGGCTCGTCACGATCGGCGCTGGCGCGCAGCGCATCGCGGAACGCCTCGAAGAACGGCGCGAGCCGCTCCACGTTCATGGACTTGTAGATCGAGGAGAAGGCGCGCGACTGCACCAGGCGGTTTTCCAGCGCGTAGCCCATGCCGGACGGCGCCTGGGTGCGATCATTGAGCACCCACCAGCGCCCGTCGGGGCCGCGGCCGATGTCGGCGGCATAGATGCTGAGGAAGCGCCCGCCCGGCGGTTTGACGCCGCAGACTGGACGCAGATATTCGCTGGAGCCGGCGACGGCGGCTGCCGGCAGCGCGCCGCTCGCGATCAGCCGTCCTTCGCCATAGATGTCCTGCAGCACGCGCTCGAACAGCTCGGCGCGCTGGACGATGCCCTGCGAGAGCTGCGCCCATTCGGACTCGTCGATCAGCAGCGGCAGATGACTGAGCGGCCACGATCGCTCGGCGTTGTCGCTAGGCGAGCGATAGGTGACGCCTGCCTCGCGCAGATGGCGGTCGGCGGACGCGAAGCGGCGGTCGATGTCGGTCGGCGCGAGCGCGGCGAAGGTGTCGGCAAAGCGGGTCCAGACCGGCCGCGGCTGGCGATCGGCGCCGATGAACTCATCGGGGATGCCTGGGAGCCGGGCATAATCGCGGGCCCACTGCTCGGCACGGCGCAGCGGAGAACGTGCCGCCGGCCGACCGGCGGCGGGGCTCGCTCCCTGGTCCTGGCCGCTCGAGCCGTCCATACCCTGGTCCTCCGCACAAACTCCGTGCCATCAATGCAGGAGCGGCCTGCGCAAGTCGAGGGTCATCGGGAATTCATTTGTGCGTTCTTCCGGCGGCAGCGCGATTCGTCCGGGAGTGTGGCCGTGGTCCTGGAAGCGGGCGAGCCGCCGCGCCTCAGCCTCGTAGGAGTTGATCGGCTTGGTGTCGTAGTTGCGGCCGCCGGGATGGGCGACGTGATAGACGCAGCCGCCGAGCGAACGGCCGTTCCAGGTGTCGATCAGGTCGAAGGTCAGCGGCGCATGCACGGGAATCGTCGGGTGCAGGCCGGAGGCCGGCTGCCACGCCTTGAAGCGCACCGCCGCGACCGCCTCGGCGGATCGCCCGGTCGAGGTCATCGGCATCCTCCTACCATTGCAGGTGATGAGGTGGCGGCCCTCGACAAACCCTTCGGCTTTCACTTGAAGCCGCTCGACCGAGGAATCCACGTAGCGCACGGTGCCGCCCGCGGCGCCCTCCTCGCCCAGCACATGCCAGGGCTCCAGCGCCTGCCGCAGCTCCAGGGTCACGCCGCCATGCTGCACGCGGCCGAAGGTCGGAAAGCGAAATTCGAGCTGCGCCTGGTACCATTCCGGCGAGAAGTCGTAGCCGGACGACCGCAGCTCATCCAGCACATCAAGAAAATCTTCCCAGATGAAGTGAGGCAGCATGAAGCGGTCGTGCAGCGCCGTGCCCCAGCGCACGAACCGGCCGTCCTGCGGCTCGCGCCACAATTTGGCGATCAGCGCTCGGATGAGAAGCTGCTGCGCCAGCGACATGCGCGGATCCGGCGGCATTTCCAGCGCGCGGAACTCCACCAGTCCGAGCCGGCCCGTCGGTCCCTCCGGCGAGTACAGCTTGTCGATGCAGATCTCCGAGCGATGGGTGTTGCCGGTGATGTCGACCAGCAGATGCCGGAACAGCCGGTCGACCAGCCACAGCGGCACGCTCTGCCCGACGTGGGGCACGTTGGCGAGCGCGATCTCGAGCTCATAGAGGCTGTCGTGGCGGGCCTCGTCGATTCGCGGAGCCTGGCTGGTCGGCCCGATGAACATGCCGGAGAACAAATAAGACAGCGACGGGTGCCGTTGCCAATACAGGACGAGGCTCTTCAGCAGATCCGGGCGCCGCAGGAACGGCGAATCCGGCGGCGAGCTGCCGCCGACGACGACATGATTGCCGCCGCCGGTGCCGGTGTGGCGGCCGTCGATCAGGAAGCGATTGGCGCCGAGCCTCACCTTCGCCGCGTCCTCATAGAGCCCGAAAGTGATGTCGACCGATTGCCGCCAGCTCGCGGCCGGCTGGATGTTGACCTCGATGACGCCGGGATCGGGTGTCACCTTGATCACCTCGATGCGCGGATCGAACGGCGGGGCATACCCCTCGACGTGAACCTTGATCTGCATCGCCTCGGCCGTCGCTTCGACCGTTGCGGCCAGTTCCAGGTAGTCCTCGATGGTTTCGACCGGCGGCATGAACACGCAGAGAATGCCGTCGCGGATCTCGACCGACATCGCGGTGCGGACGCCGAGCCCTCCCCAGTACTGATACTGCACGTCCTGCGGCGACTGTGCACGATCGAGCTTCGGCAGTGGCGGCACCTGCGGCACGATCACCGGGCGTCCCTGCGCGTAGGTCGGCAGCGGCCCGCGCTCCTCCATCGGGTCCTGCTCGTGGATGTACGGGAAATCCTCCGGCGGAATGTGGGCCAGCGAGCCGATCGGCAGCCGCAGGCCGAGCGGCGAGTCGCCGGGAATCAGGAAAAGCCGCTTGCGCCGCAGGCCCCAGCGCTCGCTGCGCCAGCGCCTGGGCTGTGCATTCCAGCGCTGGATCGGCAGCACGAAGCCGCGCGGAATGTGCAGCCCTTCGTCGAACACCCGCGCCATCCGCGCGCGTTCCTCGGGATCGGCGAGCTTGGAGTCGAGCGCATCGACGTTCTCGGGCAGCGCGGCTTCCTTCTGCAGCCAATGCGCGGGATCTTCGAACGCGGGCAGCACGTAGTCCGGCTCGAGCCCGAGCGTCTCGGCGGCCGTATCGAGGAAACGCTCTGCGTCCTGGATCGTCGCCATGCGCGGGCCATCCACGCTGGCGATCAGATCCGGATTGCGCCAGACCGGCTCGCCATCCTTGCGCCAATACAGTCCGAACGCCCAGCGCGGCAGGCTTTCGCCAGGATACCACTTGCCCTGGCCGTAGTGCAGCAGGCCGCCGGGCGCGAACCGCGCGCGCAGACGCCGGATCAGGCTGTCGGCGAGCCCGCGCTTGGCCGGGCCGACCGCCGCCGTATTCCACTCCGCCGATTCCATGTCGTCGATCGACACGAAGGTCGGCTCGCCGCCCATCGTGAGGCGCACGTCGTGCGCGGCGAGATCGACATCGACCGCTTCGCCGAGGCGGTCGAGCCGGTCCCACGCCTCATCCGAAAATGGCCGGGTGATCCGCGGCGCTTCGCGGATGCGCCTCACATTCATCTCGAAGTTGAAATCGACCTCGGCAACGCCGGCACTGCCGCTGATCGGCGCGGCCGAGTGATAGTGCGGCGTAGCCGCGACCGGAATGTGCCCCTCGCCCGCGAGCATGCCCGAGGTGACGTCGAAGCCGATCCATCCAGCGCCGGGCAGATAGACCTCGGCCCAGGCATGCAGATCGGTGAAATCATTCTCGACCTCGACCGGTCCCTCGACCGGATCGATGTCGGGACGGAGCTGGATCAAATAGCCGGAGACGAAGCGGGCGGCGAGGCCGAGATGTCGCAGCGTCTGGATCAGCAGCCATGCCGAGTCGCGGCAGGATCCGGCGGCCTGCGACAGCGTCTCCTCCGGCGTTTGAACGCCGGGCTCCATCCGGATGATATAACGAATCTTTTTCTGCAACTGCGCATTGAGTTCGACGAGATAGTTGACCGTGTTGTCCGCGTCACGGGGAATCGACTTCAAGTATTCCGCGAACAACGGCCCCGGCTCGATCGTCTCGAGATAGGGCGCGAGTTCCACCTTGAGGCCGTCCGGATAGGCGAAGGGAAAACTGTCGGCATAAGGCTCGACGAAGAAGTCGAACGGATTGATCACGGTCATCTGCGCCGTGAAGTCGACCTCGATTTTGAGTTCGTTCACCTTCTCGGGGAAAACGTAGCGGGCCAGCCAATTGCCCTGCGGGTCCTGCTGCCAGTTCACGAAATGGTTGGGCGGCGTGACCTTGAGCGAATAGCTCAGCACGGGGGTCCTGGTATGGGGTGCAGGACGCAGGCGGATGGTCTGCGGGCCCAGTTCGACCGGACGATCATATTTGTAATGGGTGACGTGATGTAACGCGACGTAGATTGACACGAGGTTTCGGCGCTCCAGCAACTTTTTTGAGCAGAACATTGCCGTGCTTAGGGATCAAGCACTAACAAAGGGCAAGAGCTGCCTATTGAACTATCCTAAGCCCGAAAGGCGGCATTTGGCGCCGCGCCGTTGGAATGTATCCCCCCTATCAGGTGCCTCCGCTGCACGTACCGGTCGCTTTTCCGGCCGCTGCGCGCCCCAATCGGGGCTGGAACGAAGAACGAGAGAAGAACAAACAACCTATCAGCCGCTCCACGCAGAGTTGTCCACAGGAAGCCGCGGAAGCGCTCACGGAAGATTGACCAGTTCGTCAAAGCAGGGATTAACCCCGAATGATGAACTAACAAGAACTAATAGCGTTGCATTTGCCGCAATCGCTTGATAGCTCGACTACACATGCTATTTAGGACCACCATTGCCAAAAGGAGAATCAAGTGGCGAAGACAGCTAAGAAGGCAGCTACCAAGAAGTTGGCGCGGAAACCCTACACGCCCGCCGACATCAAGCTGCTGAAGCAGCACTCGAAGTCCAAGACCCCGGTTGCCAAGATCGCCAAGGCGATGAAGCGGACCGAAGGCTCGCTCCGCCAGAAGGCTCTGGCGCTCGGCATCGGCCTGGGTCACCAGCGGTAAATTGCTCGGCGCCGCTGTCGCGCGAGCGTCGGCAGGGCAAGCCCATGACGGACTGCCCATAACAGGCTGACCACGACAGCCAGCACATGGCGGCGCGCTCACCTGTCATCTGATCTCAGTTGCGATCCAATCTCAGCTAACTTGCGATCTCAGCTGCGATCAGATGCCGGGACATCCGAACCACAGCCCCGATGGGGGCCGTCGAATAGCTGAGTGATCCAGCTACACCGATCAAGCTACATCGTCGCGCCGAGCACCCAGGGTGCGAACTCGGCCCCGCCGAAATCGAAGCTCTCGCTCTTGGTCGGCTGCCCCGAGGCGGTCTTCAGCATCAGTTCGAAGATGCGCTGGCCGCAGTCCTGCACCGTCTCCTCGCCGTCGAGGATGGTGCCGCAATTGACGTCCATGTCGTCTTCCATCCGCTTGTACATCGGCGTGTTGGTCGCAAGCTTGATGGACGGCGCCGGCTTGCAGCCGAACACGCTGCCGCGGCCGGTGGTGAAGCAGACGAGATTGGCGCCGCCGGCGACCTGCCCCGTCGCCGCAACCGGGTCGTAGCCGGGCGTGTCCATGAACACGAAGCCCTTCTTGGTGACCGCTTCCGCATAATGCAGCACATCGACCAGATTGGTGCTGCCGGCCTTGGCCATCGCGCCGAGCGACTTCTCGAGAATCGTCGTCAGGCCGCCGGCCTTGTTGCCCGGGCTGGGATTGGCATTCATCTCCGCGCCCTCCCGCGCCGTATACTCCTCCCACCAGCGCATCAGGGAGACGAGCTTCTCGCCGACGTCGCGGCTGACCGCGCGGCGCGTCAGCAGATGCTCGGCACCATAGGTCTCCGGTGTCTCCGACAGGATTACTGTGCCACCATGTCGCACGAGGAGATCGCTTGCCGCACCGAGCGCCGGATTGGCCGAGATGCCGGAATAGCCGTCGGATCCACCACATTGAAGGGCGACTGTCAGTTCGCTGGCCGGAACCGTCTCGCGCTTGACCCTGTTGGCGTCGGCGAGCGCTTCCTTCACGAAGCCGATGCCGGCCTCGACGGTCTTGCGGGTGCCGCCGACCTCCTGGATGTCCATGGCGCGCAGGCGGCCGGCGAGCTTCTGCTCCTCCATCAATCCGCCGATCTGATTGGCCTCGCAGCCAAGGCCGAGCACGATCACAGCGGAGAAATTCGCGTGCCGCGCGTAGCCACCCAGGGTTCGCCGCAACAGCTTCAGCGGTTCGTCCAGCGTCATGCCGCAGCCGGTCTTGTGCGTCAGCGCCACCACGCCGTCGACGTTGGGGTAGTCGGCGAGCGGATCGTCGCCAGTGAACGGATTGCGCTTGAACACATCGGCGACCAGGCCCGCGACATGGGCGCTGCAGTTCACCGAGGTCAGAATGCCGATGTAGTTGCGGGTCGCAACCCGGCCATCGGGCCGGCGAATGCCCTCGAACGTCGCCGGAAGATCGAAATTCGGTGTCGGCTTCACGTCGACCCCATAGGCGTAGTCCTTGGCGAAATCGCCCATGCCGCAGTTCTGTGTATGAACATGCTGGCCCGGCGCGATCGGCGCGGTGGCGAAGCCGATGATCTGGCCGTAGCGGCGGATCGGCTCGCCCTGCGCGATCGGACGCACCGCGACCTTGTGACCGGCCGGAATCCGGTCGGTCGTCGTGACCCCCTCGGCGATCGACAGCCCCGGAGGCAGGCTGGCGCGCGCGATCAGGACGCTGTCCTCGGGATGAAGACGGATGACGGGGGGCGGAGCCATGGCTGTCTCTCTCGTATCAGGACGTCGATCGCGAACAAACATGCGAATGGCGAGCGGCGCATAGCGAAAGGAAACGAATCCTCTTCGCTACGCCCTCCTCGCCATTCGCCTTTCTCGTTACGCCTTGCCGCCGGAGTCCTTGCGGGTCTGCGCGACCTGCTGGCGGGCATAGACCTGCATCAGGCCGACCTCGTTCGACAAGGTCACGAGCTTGAAGCCCATGTTGATGGCGCGGACCGCACCCTCGGCGCCGCTGCAATGAATGCCGGGATTGAGCCCGCGTTTGCCGCATTCCTTCACGATCTTCTCATAGATCTTGAGGATCTCCGGCTCGTCGCGATCGAGCTTCGGCACCAGACCATAGGAAAAGCCGAGATCGGAGGGCCCGATATAGACGCCGTCGATGCCTTCGACATCGAGGATGGCCTCCATGTTCTCGACCGCGGTCCTGGTCTCCATCATCGGCAGCAGCACGATCTCGTCGTTGGCCGTCTTCTGATACTCGCCCGCACTGCCATACATGCCCGAACGAATCGGACCGTTGGAGCGCACGCCCTTCGGCGGATATTTTGAGTAGGAAACGAGGTTGCGGGCTTCCTGCGCTGTGTTGACCATAGGGCAGATGACGCCATAGGCACCGCCATCGAGCACCTTGCCGATGATGCCGGGCTCGTTCCACGGCACGCGCACCATCGGCGTGACCGGATGGCCATGCATCGCCTGGAAGCATTGGACCATCGACAGATAGTCCTGCACCCCGTGCTGCATGTCCACGGTGACGCTGTCGAAGCCGCACTGAGCCACGACCTCCGCGGAAAACCCCGAGGGGATCGCGAGCCAGGCATTCACCACCGCCTTGCCTTCGGCCCAGAGCTGCTTGACCTTATTGTTCGCCACGACTGCGTTTCCTTCCCTTGTTGTTCAACCGTTCTGTCTCGTTCAAATTCGTTCTCGCCGATGGCGCAACGCAATGCAATCCCGCTCAATCTGCGCGTGGATCGCTCGCGCCACCGGCGATCACACTGATATCACGATGTCGCCCGCTGAATGCTCGCTTCGCTGACACCCACGTCGCGCGCCGTGTTCACTATTGCCGCCCAGGTGTCGTCGGGCAATGGCACGCCATTGGCCGTACGCTCGGCCCGCATCTTGCGCTCGGGGTCGCCCGGCACCAGCACCTGATCGACGCCGGAGACCGGCTTGGTCGCCCGGATGAAATCCGTATAGCGGGTGATCTCACCGTCGAAGAAGCTCGCCGGATCGACCACCTTCGGGTCGATGTAGATCGCGAGCATGCCGTTGGCGAAGCGCCGGTTTGCCGACGTCGCCCCGGTGCCGGTCAAGGCGCCGCCGAGCAGCTCACAGATAAAGGCGAGCCCGGAGCCCTTGTGCTCGCCGAAAGCGCGGATCGCTCCCGTCCCCTTGGTGTGGTCGCGCGTCCCCTCGGTCTCATAGGGTCCATAGAGCACCGCCGGATCCTCGCTGAGCGTCCCGTCGGCATCGATCAAAGCGCCCTTGGGCAGCTTCTTGCCGCCGCGGCTCGCCACCAGGACCTTGCCCTCGGCCACGATCGAGGTCGCGAAATCGAGCACGATGGGGTCCTGCCCCTGGCGCGGGATGCCGACACAATAGGGCGCGGTCGAGAACCGCTTCTCGACGCCGCCATAGGGCGCCACCAGCAGGGAGCCCGCGGCCGTGACGAAATGAATGGACACGAGTCCTTCGGCGGCGGCCATTTCTGCCCAGTCGCCGACGCGGCCGAGATGGCCGGAATTGCGCAGCGCCAGCGCAGCCAGGCCGCTCTTCTTGCAGCGCTCGATGCCGATCCTCACGGCCTGCGGCGTCACCGTCTGGCCGTAGCCGAACTTGCCGTCCACGACCACCAGCGACGGCGTGTCGACCACGATGTCCGCCGTCTGGTTGGGCACGATCGATCCCATCTTCTTCCAGCGGATATAGACGGGCACCCGGATCACACCGTGACTGTCATGCCCGGTGAGATTTGCCGTCGTGAGATAGGTGGCGATCCGCCGCGCCTCCTCAGCAGAGGACTCGGCATGTTCGAAGACGTCGGCGACGAAATCGATGAGGCGGGCAACCTTGATTGTGACCATGACAACTCGCGGGTTCGATCAGCATGCGGACAGAGTTAGCATGGAATGCCATGCCTGCGACGCACGCCATCTCCGCTCGACTGCATCGCTTCTTATCAAAACGCCGAACGGCCTGCCAAGTACGAGACCCCTTCCGTTGCGCCTCGTCCGCGGCATATCAGCCGTCACCGCTGTCGTCGGGGGCGAGATCGCCGCCGATGCTCAGCTCGAGCTCGCCAAGCATCTTGTGCAATGCGGCAAGCTTGCGTGTACCGTACCGGCTGGCAATCGATGCGTAGATCGCCTCCGAGCTCGGCGCGACCTGCGCGATCAGCTTCATGCCCTTGCTCGAAATCGACAGCACGCCCCTGCGCATGTCGCGACTATCGACTTCGCGCAGAATCAAGCCACGCGCCTCGAGATCGCGCAGGATGCGGGACAGGCTGGGCCCGAGCAGGAACGCGACCCGCGCCAGCTCGGTCACCTCGATCACGTCGACCGCCGCCAGCGCGCGCAGGATGCGCCATTGCTGCTCGGTCAGGCCGTGCTGCCGCAGATTGGGACGAAACTGCCGCATCACGGCCTCGCGCGCCCGCAACAAGGCCATCGGCAGCGACTGCGAGAAGTCGCGCATCGGCACCTTGCGGGCGTCCTTCGCCGCCGGCCTCGCGACCTTCGCCCTGGTCTCGCTCACATCAATCTCCTGGGGGTCGCCCCGAATATTTGCACTGCAGCAAATGTCCTTTCGGTTTGCCGGCAGAAACTTAACATGTTAATCATCTGCGGCCACCTCTTTTCTGAGCGACAACCATGCCTCTTTCGAGCGACCAGATACATAGCTGCGCGTTACGCCTGGATCAGGCTGAAAAGAGCCGCCACCAGATCAGGCAGTTTTCGCAGGAGTTTCCCGATATCACCATCGCAGATGCCTATGCCATCCAGGAGGCCTGGATCGGCATCAAGGTGGCCGCGGGCCGCGTCATCAAGGGGCACAAGATCGGGTTGACATCGAAGGCGATGCAGAGCGCGCTGAACATCGATGAGCCGGATTCGGGCGTGCTGCTCGACGACATGTTCTTTGCCGATGGCGGGCTGGTGCCGTCCGACCGCTTCATCGCGACGCGGATCGAGGCGGAACTTGCCTTCGTCATGAAGCACCGTCTGTCGGGGCCGGACTGCACGGTGTTCGACGTGCTCAACGCGACCGATTTCGTGGTACCGGCACTGGAAATCCTGGATACGCGGATCGAGCGGGTGGATCCCGCGACCAAGGCGACCCGCAAGATCTTCGATACGATCGCCGACAACGCGGCAAATGCCGGAATCGTGCTCGGCGGCCGGCCGCTGCGGCCGCTCGATACCGACCTGCGCTGGATCGGCGCACTCTGTTATAAGAACGGCCAACTGGAAGAGACCGGCTTGGCCGCCGGCGTGCTGAACAACCCGGCGACGGCCGTTGCCTGGCTCGCCAACAAGATCGCAGCGCGCGGGCTTGCCCTCGAACCAGGCCAGGTCGTTCTGGCCGGCTCCTTCATCCGGCCGATCGAGGCCCGCAAGGGCGACACCATCCAGGCCGACTACGGCCCGTATGGAACGGTGAGCTGTTACTTCACCTGACGCCTGCACCGGAGCGACCGCATCATGCCGCATTTCAGCATCGAATACTCCGCCAATCTCGACGCCTTTGTCGTGATGGCCAACGTCTGCGAGGTGGTCCGTAAGGCCGCCAGTGAGACCGGGATCTTTCCGATCGGCGGCATCCGCGTGCGCGCGATCCGCTGCGAGCATTACGCGATCGCCGACGGCAAGCCCGATGCCGCCTTCCTCGCCATGCTGCTGCGGCTCGGCGAAGGCCGCGACCTCCCGGCACGGCAGAAGGCCGGCGAATACGTCTTCAAGGCGCTCTCGGATTACCTCGATCCCGTCTTCGCCAGCAGCAAGTTCGCGCTGTCCTTCGACATGCAGATCAACGACGCCGCGACCAGCTGGAAACGCAACAACATCCACGACGCCCTGAAAGCGAAGGCATCCCATGGATAAGGCCAATCCCAAAACCGACATTTACAAGTCCAACCTCGACCGCGCGGCTCCCCTGCTCGCGAAGCTGAAGCACGAGGGCATCGGCCATTTCATCGACGGCAAGGTGGTGCCGGCCATCTCGGGCGCAACGTTCGAGACCAAGTCTCCGATCGACAACACCGTGCTCGCGACCGTCGCACGCGGCAATGCCGAGGACATCGACCGCGCGGCGACATCGGCCGCACTTGCCTTCAAATCCTGGCGCGACATGGCGCCGGCGATGCGGCGCAAGCTGCTGCATCGCGTGGCCGATGCGATCGAGGATCATGCCGACGACATCGCGGTGCTCGAATGTATCGATACCGGGCAGGCCTATCGCTTCATGGCCAAGGCCGCGATCCGCGCCGCGGAAAACTTCCGCTTCTTCGCCGACAAATGCACCGAGGCCCGCGACGGCCAGAGCACGCCGAGCGACGAGCACTGGAACATTTCGACCCGGGTGCCGATCGGCCCGGTCGGCGTGATCACGCCCTGGAACACGCCGTTCATGCTGTCGACCTGGAAGATCGCGCCCGCGCTCGCGGCCGGCTGCACGGTCGTGCACAAGCCGGCGGAATGGTCGCCGATCACGGCGCAATGGCTCGCCAAGCTCGCCAAGGACGCCGGCATTCCCGACGGCGTGCTCAACACGGTGCATGGCTTTGGCGAAGAGGCCGGCAAGGCGCTGACCGAGCATCCCGCGATCAAGGCGATCGGCTTCGTCGGCGAGAGTTCGACGGGGTCTGCGATCATGGCGCAGGGAGCACCGACCTTGAAGCGGGTGCATTTCGAGCTCGGCGGCAAGAACCCGGTGATCGTGTTCGACGATGCCGATCTCGACCGCGCGCTCGACGCCGTCGTGTTCATGATCTACTCGCTCAACGGCGAGCGCTGCACGTCGTCCAGCCGCCTGCTGGTGCAGCAGAGCATCGCCGAGACTTTTACGGCCAAGCTCGCCGCGCGCGTGCGTGCGCTGAAAGTGGGTCATCCGCTCGATCCCGCCACCGAGATCGGACCGCTGATCCATGAGCGGCACCTCGCGAAGGTCTGCTCTTATGTCGACGTTGCGCGCGAGGATGGCGCGATCATCGCCGTCGGCGGCAAGCGGTTCGACGGCCCGGGCGGCGGCCATTACGTCGAGCCGACGCTGGTGACCGGCGCGCGCCAGACCATGCGCGTGGCGCAGGAAGAAGTGTTCGGGCCGTTCCTCACCGTGATCCCGTTCCGCGACGAGGCCGACGCGATCGCGATCGCCAACGACGTGCAATATGGCCTCACCGGCTATGTCTGGACCGGCGACATGGGCCGCGCGCTGCGCGTCGCCGACGCGCTGGAGGCCGGCATGATCTGGCTGAACTCGGAGAACGTCCGCCACCTGCCGACGCCGTTCGGCGGCATGAAGGCGTCGGGCATCGGCCGCGACGGCGGCGACTATTCGTTCGACTTCTACATGGAGACCAAGCACGTCTCGCTCGCGCGCGGCACCCACAAGATCCAGCGGCTCGGCGTGTAAGGAGAGATGCCCATGACCTCCCCTCGCCTCGCGACCTACTCCGTCAACGGCTCTGTCCGCTATGGACTTGTCACTGACAAAGGTCTTGTCGATCTCTCGGCGCGCTTCGCCAAGGACTATCCGACCTTACGCGAAGTCATCGCGGCGGGCGCCCTGCCGCGGCTGATCGAGACCGCCGCCGGCCTCTCGCCCGATCACGGCCTCGATGCCATCACCTGGCTGCCGCCCATCCCCTCGCCCGAGAAGATCATCTGCATCGGCGTCAACTATCCCGATCGCAACGCCGAATACAAGGATGGCCAGGACGCGCCGAAATATCCGTCGATGTTCATGCGCACGCCGCGCTCCTTCGTCGGCCACGAGACGCCGCTGGTGCGCCCGCGCGCCTCGCTGCAACTGGACTACGAAGGCGAGTTCGTGCTGATCATCGGCAAGGCGGGCCGTCACATTCCCGAGGCCCAGGCGTTGGATCACATCGCGGCGTTGACGCTGTGCAACGAGGGCACCATCCGCGACTGGGTGCGGCATGCCAAGTTCAACGTCACCCAGGGCAAGAACTTCGACTCCACCGGCAGCCTCGGGCCCTGGATCGTGCCCTACACCGACGAAAGCCAGATCGCCGACATCCGGCTGACGACGCACGTCAATGGCGAATTGCGCCAGGACGATCGCACGTCGCGGCTGATGTTCGGCTTCCGCTACCTCATCAACTACATCTCGACCTTCACCACGCTGATGCCCGGTGACGTGATCGTGACGGGCACGCCCACCGGCGCCGGTGCACGGTTCGACCCGCCGCGCTATCTGAAGCCCGGCGACGTCATCGAGATCGAAGCCGAGGGCGTCGGCACCTTGCGCAATGGCGTCGTCGACGAAGCTCTATAAAATCAGCAACGGAATGTCAGCATGACCACCATGACCGGCGGCGAAGCCATCGTCAGCGGGCTCGTCGCCCACGGCGTCGACACCGTGTTCGGCCTTCCTGGGGCGCAGGTCTACGGCCTGTTCGACGCCTTCCACCAGGCGCAGCTCAAGGTCGTCGGCGCCCGCCACGAACAGGCCTGCGGCTACATGGCGTTCGGCTATGCCCGCGCCAGCGGCAGGCCCGGCGTATTCAGCGTCGTTCCCGGACCCGGCGTGCTCAACGCCGGCGCGGCGTTGCTCACCGCCTTCGGCTGCAACGAGCCGGTGCTGTGTCTCACGGGCCAGGTGCCGACGGATTATCTCGGCCGTGGCCGCGGCCATCTGCACGAGATGCCGGACCAGCTCGCCACCTTGCGCACCTTCGTCAAATGGGCGGAGCGGATCGAATATCCTGATAGCGCGCCGACGCTGGTCGCGCGCGCGTTCCAGGAAATGCTGTCGGGGCGACGCGGTCCCACGGCCCTCGAGATGCCGTGGGACGTGTTCACGCAGAAGGCCGAGACAGCGGCTGCCAAGCCGTTGCCGCAGTTCGCGCCGCCGCAGCCCGATCCCGACCGCATCGCCAAGGCCGCCGGACTGATCACCTCTGCGAAAACGCCGATGATCTTCGTCGGCGCCAGCGCGATCGAGGCCCGCGAGGAGATCCTCGAGCTGGCCGAGATGATCGACGCGCCGGTCGTGGCGTTCCGGTCCGGACGCGGCATCGTCTCCAACGCGCATGAGCTCGGGCTCACCATGGCCGCCGCCTACAAGCTCTGGCCGACCACCGACCTGATGATCGGAATCGGCACCCGCATGGAGCTGCCGACCACGTTCCGCTGGCCGTTCAAGCCCGATGGTTTGAAGTCGATCCGCATCGACATCGACCCCGCCGAAATGCGGCGCCTGGTCGTCGATGCCGGCATCGTCGCCGATGCCAAGGCCGGGACGGCCGCGCTCTCGGCGGCCGTCGGCAAGGCGGGCTACCGCAAGACCTCCGGCCGCCGCGCAACCATTCGCGAGGCCAGCGCCGCGACCTTGCAGGAGATCCAGAAGGTGCAGCCGCAGATGGCCTATCTGAACGTGCTGCGCGAGGTGCTGCCGCCGGACGCCATCGTCACCGACGAATTATCGCAGGTCGGTTTCGCCTCCTGGTACGGCTTTCCGGTGTACGAGCCGCGCACCTTCATCACCTCGGGCTATCAGGGCACGCTCGGCGCGGGCTTCCCGACCGCGCTCGGCGCCAAGGTCGCGCATCCCGACAGACCGGTGGTGGCGATCACAGGCGACGGCGGCTTCATGTTCGCGGTGCAGGAGCTGGCGACGGCCGTGCAGTACAACATCGGCGTGGTCACGCTGGTGTTCAACAATAACTCGTATGGCAATGTCCGGCGCGACCAGCGCGAGCGCTTCGACGGCCGCGTCGTGGCCTCCGACCTCGTCAACCCGGATTTCGTCAAGCTCGCGGAGTCGTTCGGTGTCGCGGCGAGCCGCGTTACCGCGCCCGGTCAGTTCAAAGCCGCGCTGGAGACGGCGCTCGCGCATGGCGGGCCCTATCTGATCGACATCGAGGTGCCGCGCGACTCGGAAGTCTCGCCCTGGGCCTTCATCCATCCGGCGAAGCCTGCAGGGATCTGATCGTCCTCACGGTGGGGACGCGCGGCGTCCCTGCAATCCAGCCGCGGCCATCGCCAGCAGGCCGGCGCCGGCCACGAGCCAGCAGGCGACCGGCGCCCACTGCACCAGCGGCGCATAATCCGGCAGCTTCTGTAGGCCGCCGGCGACGGCGGCGATCCGCGCGAAGGTTGCCAGCGCCAGCGCCGAGAACACGAGCCCGGTCACCTTGCCCTCGGCGCCGGTCGTCCCGATCGCGAGCGCCGCGGAAATGGCGCTCATCATCATGCAGCCCCAGGCGGCCCCGGCGATGAACTGCGCCACGATCAGCACGGTCAGTGCGCCCGCGAGCTCGGCGATCACGATCGCGAGCGTGCCGAGTAGACCGGCGATTCCCATCACCATGAGCCCGCCGCGATGCTTGACGACCACGCTGGCCGGGAACAGCACAAGGTTGAAGCCGATCCAGAACACCGGCATCAGCCAGGACAAGTCCTCCGGCCTGGCGAAGCGCAGGAAGAAGGCCGAGCTGTTGATGCTGAAATGCAGCTGGTAGCCGAGCGCGAGGATCACCATGGCGCCGATGAACAGCAGCGGCAATCCCCGCAACGGCTTGGGCTCGACCTTCAGTGTGACCTGTTTGGCCGCCGATCCGCCATCCTGCGCGATTCGCGACAGGCCGAGCGCCGTCAGCAGCAGCACGGCCGAGGAGACGATGAAGGGCAGCCGCGGATCATAGTCGCGCAGGACCACGCCGAGATACGGCGACACCGCGCCGGCCACGCCATAGCCGAGCATGACCAGCGCCATCAGGAATGGGATGGTCGGCCGCGCCGCATGGCGCCCGAGCAGGGTCAAGGGTGGCGCCCGCAGCACGGAGGAGGTCAGCGCCCACACCACGATCAGTCCGACGAAGGCGGTCGGACCGGCCGACGCCGCGACGAATGGCAGCGCGACGAACGCGCAGCAGGAGACCGCCGTCACCAGGCCGATGAAGAGGCCGAATCGCGCGGCGATCCTCCCGAACCGGTCCGCGGCGATTCCCATGGCCGTATCCGAGAGCGTGAAGATCGCCTGGTCCAGCATCAGGATCAGAACGACGGCCGAAGGGGCGATGCCGGCCTGCGCCGCGAGCTTGGGCAGATAGATCACATAGGTGGTCCACAGCAGGCTGAAGACCAGTTGCAGCAGCGCCAGATGAAGTCCGAGGCGCGTCGCCCCCGACGCGCGCTCGTCCGAAAGTTCGACAGTGCTCATGGCCCCTCTCCGTGGCGCAGCATAGAGCCAGGGATGCCCATTGCAAAATGAGGAAGGTCACAGAGCGGCCAGGACTAGCGCGCGCGGCGAAACGTCAGGTTGACGCGCTGGCGGCCGAGTTGTGCATGCTCGCCATCGGCGAGCGGCGCGACCCCGTGAAAGGCGAGCCGCGCCGGACCGCCCCACACGACGACGTCGCCATGGACCAGCCGATGGCGCTGCGTCTTGTCGGTGCGTTTCAGACCCCCGAACAGGAACGTCGCCGGCAGCCCGAATGATACCGAGACGATCGGCGCCCCCAGATCCTGCTCGTCGCGATCCTGGTGCAGCGACATCCTCGCGCCCGGCTCGTAGCGGTTGATCAGGCAGGCATCGGGCGCGAAGGCGGCAAAGCCGGCGTCGGTCGCGGCCTGCTCGGCAAGCTGCCGAAACAGCGGCGGCATCGCCGGCCAGGGCTGGCCACTGTCCGGATCGCGGGCATCGTAGCGGTAGCCGCTGCGGTCCGTCACCCAGCCGACCAGGCCGCAATTGGTCATCGCCACCGACATCTGATGGCCACCCGGCGTCACCATGCGGCGGAACGGCGCCTGCGCCGTGATCGCCTCGATGGCAGAGATCAGCTCGGTCTCCTGTGGCCGCGCGAAGCCGCGCAGCAGCATTGCCCCGGGCGCGAGCGGCTCGCGCGCCGGTCCCGCCGCCTCCAGGCCATCGAACAGATCAGCCGTCATCCGCCTCACTTCGCATCGTGAAAGATCACGCCGAGCGTATGCCGCCGGCCTGAGCGCAGCCGACTAACGCCATGGCGCATGGTGACCCGGTAGCTGCCGCGCGTGCCCTGCACCGGACGCTGGTGGACAGCGAACACCACGGCATCGCCCTGGCGCAACGGCACCACCTCGGCGCGCGACTGCATCCGCGGCCGCTGCTCGGTCAGCACGAACTCGCCGCCCGCGAAGTCGCGCCCCGGCTCGGACAGCAGGATCGCGACCTGCAGCGGAAACACGTGCTCGCCATAGAGATCCTGGTGCAGGCAGTTGTAGTCGCCTTCGACATATTGCAACAGCAGCGGCGTCGGCCTCGTCTGACCGGCAGCATGGCAGCGGGCGAGAAACGCGGTGTGATCGTCGGAATATTGCACGTAGATGCCCATGGTCGCATTCCAGCGATTGGCGACCGGAACCAGGCCGGCATAGAGCTGCGGCCGCAGCTTCGCGACCGGCTCCGGCAGCGGATAGCTGAAATATTTGTACTCGCCGCGCCCGAACCCGTGCCGCGCCATCACCACGCGGCTGCGGAAATGCGCGTCATCCGGATAAAGCGCCGCCAGCGCGCGGCATTCATCGGGCGACACGAGCTGCGGCAACACAGCGCAGCCGCTGGCATCGAGATCACGTTCGACCACTGGCCAATCGATCGCATCGATCCCGGTCGCGGCGGGAGAAGCGAGGTCGGGCACTGCGTGCGTGAGTCTGGCCATGCAATTCATCCCAGTTGTCATTCCGGGGCGGCGCGCAGCGACGCGCCCGGAATCCATACTCACGATCGTGGTTATGGATTCCGGGCCTGCGCGCAAGGGCGCGGATCCCGGAATGACGAGGATGCGACAGAAGGGGCGCAGCGCCCACCCGTTTCCTGGACATTTTGGCGATATCACGCAGGAAAGACCTGATGAACCAGGACGCATCCCAAGGAACCAATCTTCCGACGATGCCACGTTCCCGCACCCAATGCGTCTTCATCCTGTTCGGCAAAACGATCCTGGCCGTGCTCTCGCTCGCCGTCATGCTGCTGCTCTACGCCGAAGGCTATGTGATCTGGTACTTCGAATATGGCCTCGGCCTGCCCACCGAGAGCCAGCTTGCGGCTCTCCCTACCACAGGCCCGCTCTGTACGACGAAACCGGGAAGCTCCTATGTGCCGCTCTCAGAGATTCCGCACCTGGTCCGGAACGCCGTCGTCGCCTCCCAGGATCGCGACTTCTACGAACGACGGTCGATCGGCCCGCTGGCACGGCTCGCATCCGAGATCGTGGCCGGTCGTCAGCCGGGCAATTCGAGCATCATCCACGCGGTCAGCCGCGATTGTCTCTGGACGCTGGTTCCGGACTGCTGCAAGGGACCGAGCCTGGAATGGCAGCTCGGCACACAGGTCTTCATGGGCCGTATCGAGCGCACGTTCACGCGCGACCGCATCCTCGAGGCCTATCTCAACAATGCCTATTTCGGCCGCGGCGCCTTTGGTGCTGCAGACGCCGCCACGGCGTATTTCGGCAGATCCATCGCCAGCCTCGACATCGGCGAGATCGCCTGGCTCATCACCCGGCTGCGAATTCCGAGGCCTACGCGATACGACCAGGAGCGCCGCGATCGCGTCATCGACACGATGCTGGCGGCCGGCCTGATCGACCAGGCGCAGGCGGCAGCGGCGAAAGCCGTCCAGCCTCCCACCAGCGGCGGCCCGCCACGCAATCCCTGATCACGGCTCGCGTTCGATGCAGTCGCGCGGAACGCAGAAGCTGTGGCCGGTGCAGCGCGAGCCATCGGCGTCGTCGACAGTCATACCGAAGCCGAGCCAGTAATAGCCATGCGCATCGATCTCACTCACCGCGCATGATTGGCCAAGGAAGCCGCGCATCTCCGCCTGCTCGCTCGCGGGCAGATCATGCAGCAGCCAGTCGGGCAGGCCGAGCAGCCTCACGCGGTCCCCGACCCGGATGTCATCCGACACCGCGCCCTCCTCAGCCCCGCACCGCGCCCTCGATCCCCGCCGCGATCTCCAGCAGCTTGCGGTCGTGGCCGCCGGACTGCGCCAGCATCAGGCCGACGGGCACTTCGCCATGGCGGTGCGCCGGGAGCGAGATGGCGCAGCCGTCGATCATGTTGATGAAGGTGCAGTTGCGCAGCGCACGGACGTTCTCGCGGGCGAAGGCCTGGTCGTCGGCGAGATCGGCGATTTTCGGCGGCGCGTTGGCGGTGGTCGGCATCACCAGCGCGTCGTAGGGCGCGATCCGCGCGGCGGCGCGCGTCACCAGCGAGCGGCGGGCGTTGAGCATCTCGATGTAGTCGGGCACGGTGATCGCCTCGCCGCGCATGATGCGCACCGAGACGCGCGGATCGTAGACGTCGCCCTTGGCCGCCAGCAGGAAGCGGTGCCAGGCATAGCTCTCGGCGGCGGCGAAGCCGCCCTTTGCGCCGATGATGCCGACGTCGAGGAACTCCGGGAATTCGATGCGCGCGATCAGCGCGCCCTGCTTCGCCAGGCTCTCCAGCGCGCGTTCGAACGTAGCGGCCACCTCGGCATCGAGCTCGTCCAGCACGATGGTGGTGGGCACGGCGAGCCGCAGGCCCTTCACCGGGCGTGATGCCAGCGGCCGGATCGGCTCGTCGGCCAGCACGGAATCGAGCACGGCGCAGCACGCCACGGTGTTGGCGAGCGGGCCGAAGCTGTCGAGCGTGGTCGACAGCGGCACGCCGCCGTCGAGTGGCACGCGGGCCTGCGTCGGCTTGTAGCCGACGATGCCGTTGAACGCCGCCGGGATGCGGCAGGAGCCGCCGGTGTCGGTGCCGAGCGCACCATAGGCCATGCGATCGACGATGGAGACCGCGGCGCCCGACGACGAGCCGCCGGGCACGTAGCCAACGTCGCGCTTCCAGGCGCTCTTCGGCGTGCCGTAATGCGGGTTGATGCCGATGCCGGAATAGGCGAACTCGGTCATGTTGGTGCGGCCGATCACGACGAAGCCGGCCCGGCGCAGCCGCGCCACCGCCGGCGCATCGGCCTCGGCCGGCGCGGAATCCTCCAGCGCCCGCGAGCCGGCGCGGGTGACCTGGCCCTTGATGTCGAACAGATCCTTGATCGACACCGGAATGCCGGCGAAGGGCGACGGCGCGGCATTGGCCTTGCGCAGCGCGTCCATGCCATCAGCGGCAGCGAGCGCCGCCTCCTTGTCGACATGGATGAAGGCGCGCTCCCCCTCACCCGCAGGATCGGCAATGCGGGCGAGGCACCCCTCCACCAGCTTGCGCGCGGTGGTGCGGCCGGCGGCGAGATCGTCGGCCAGCGCGGCCAGGGTCGGAATTGAAACGGTCATGGCATCCTATCGCATGTCTGCGGCATCGGCCGCGATGTCCAGATCGAGCAGCGCGGAACTCAGCGACTTGCCGTGCGCATCCAGCGCGAGCGAACGGGTGACCCCGCCGCCGAGCGCCCGGCTCATCACGAAGTTCAGCGCCGCAATGTTGGGCAGCTCATAGCGGACCACCTCGCCCTGGACAATGCCGGCGAAGTGCGCCTTCACCCGCTCCGCCGTGACTTGTGCGAGCAGCAGCGGGTAATCCTTGGGGTCGTAGGCGATGACCGAGATGTTCGAGGTGTCACCCTTGTCGCCGGTCCTGGAATGGGCGATGTCACGCAGCTTCATCTCGGCTCCGATCCTACTCTCCGCATCAAAGACCAATTTTCATCAGGCGGCAATTGCCGTCCAAACACCTCTGCGCCCCCCGGAGGGCCGCATGCGCGGCGTGATGGACCGTTGACGCGTCTGCGTCAAATGGCGCATCACGGATGCAAAGGAGCGGGCGACGGAGCCCGCCGCAGGGAGGATCAACCCGGATGGCCGAGCCGATGCGCGCACGTCCCAAACCGACGCCGGAGACGCAGCATTTCTGGGACGGCACCCGGGCCGGTGAGTTGCGGCTGCAGCGCTGCGACGCCTGCGCCCACGTCTACTTCCCGCCGCGCCCGTTCTGTCCGGCCTGCGCCAGCCGCAAGGTCAGCGTCTTCAAGGCCACGGGCAAAGGCACGCTCTACAGCTACGTCATCAACCATCGTCCCCCTGCGCCCGGCTTCACGCCGCCTTACGCCATTGCCGTCGTGGCGCTCGAAGAGGGCCCGCGCATGATGAGCAACATCACGGGCTGCCCGCAGACACCGGAGGCGTTGGAGCTCGACATGGCCCTCGAAGTCACATTCGAGACATTGGACGAGCAGATCACCCTGCCCCTGTTCCGGCCGGCGAAAGGATAACGCCATGCGTCGAAACCAGGTTGCCGTGGTCGGCGCGGCCGAGACCACCGAGCTCGGTGTCATCCCGACGATGTCGCAGATCCAGCTGCATGCGGACGCGGCACTGAATGCGATCGCCGATGCCGGGCTGAAGCTGTCGGACATCGACGGCTTCGCCACCGCCGTCGAGACGCCGCAGCAGATCTGCCATTACCTCGGCATCACACCGACCTGGGTCGATGGCACCTCGGTCGGCGGCTGCTCCTTCATGCTGCATGTCCGCCACGCCGCGGCTGCGATCGAAGCCGGCCTGTGCAAGACCGTGCTGATCACCCATGCCGAGAGCGGCAAATCGATGATCGGCAAGCTGCCGCGCTCGATTGCGCCGGATAGCCTGCAGGGCCAGTTCGAGGCGCCGTTCGGCGTCTACGGCCCGCCCAGCATGTTCCCGATCCCCGTGCTGCGCTACATGAAGACCTACGGCATCACCCATGAGCAGTTGGCGATGGTTGCGGTCGTACAGCGCGAATGGGCGGCAAAGAATCCGCGCGCGATGATGAAGGACCCGATCACCGTCGACGACGTCCTGAACTCGCGCATGATCGCCTACCCGTTCCGCCTGCTGCAGTGCTGCCTCGTCACCGATGGCGGCGGCGCGCTGATCCTGACCTCGGCCGATCGCGCCAAGGATTTTCCGCGCAAGCCGGTGTACATTCTCGGCACAGGCGAAAGCGTGGAGACGCCGATGGTCAGCCAGATGGAGACGTTCAATTCGTCGCGTGCCTTCAAGGTCGCGGGCCCCCTCGCCTTCAAGGAAGCCGGCATCGGCCATGCCGACGTCGATCATCTGATGATCTACGATGCGTTCGCGCATCTGCCGCTGTTCGGTCTCGGCGATCTCGGCTTCATGCCGCATGAGGAGACCGGGCCGTTCATCGCAGCCGGACACACGCGGCCGGGCGGCAAATTGCCGCTCAACACCAATGGCGGCGGCCTGTCCTACATGCATTCGGGCATGTACGGCATGTACGCGCTGCAGGAGAGCGTGCGCCAGATGCGGGGCATCGCGCCGGCGCAGGTGCCGGGAGCCAAGATCTCGGTGTGTCACGGCGTCGGCGGCATGTTCGCCGCATCGGGCACGATCATCTTCACGAACGAGAGATAGCAGCCTCCGTCATTCCGGGGCGCGCGGCACGTGCGAACCCGGAATCTCGAGATTCCGGGTCTGGTGCTTCGCACCATCCCGGAATGACGGAGCAAAACAGGAGAAGACTCATGACCAAATCGCTCCAGGACAAAGTCGTCATCGTCACCGGCGCCGGCCGCGGCATCGGCCGCGAGATCGCGCTGCTGTGCGCCGCCGAAGGCGCCAAGGTCGTCGTCAACGATCCCGGCGTCGCCTCCGACGGCTCGGGCACCAGCGCCGCGCCGGCGGAGGAAGTGGTCGAGGAGATCAGGAAGCGCGGCGGCACGGCGGTGGCGAATTTCGAGAGCGTGTCCGAAGCGATCCCGGCCAGCAAGATCGTGAAGGCCGCGACCGACCACTTCGGCAAGCTCGACGGCGTGGTCAACAATGCCGGCATCCTGCGCGACATGATCTTCCACAAGATGAGCATCGAGGCGTTCGAAGCCGTCATCAAGGTCCACCTGATGGGCTCGTTCTACGTCGCGCACTCCGCCGCGCGGCTGTTCCGCGAGCAGGAGAGCGGCTCCTTCGTCCACTTCACCTCGACCTCGGGGCTGATCGGCAATTATGGCCAGGCCAACTACGCCGCGGCGAAGCTCGGCATCGTCGGCCTGTCGAAGTCGATCGCGCTCGACATGGGCCGCTTCAACGTGCGCTCCAATTGCGTCTCGCCGTTCGCCTGGAGCCGCATGATCGGCACCATCCCGGCGGAGACCGAGGCCGAGAAGGAGCGCGTCGAGCGCATGAAGCGGATGGGGCCCGAGAAGATCGCGCCCGTCGTCGCCTATCTGCTAGGCGATGCCTCGAAGGACGTCACCGGCCAGATCTTCGCCGTTCGCATGAACGAGATCTTCCTGATGAGCCAGTCGCGCCCGCTGCGCTCGGTGCACCGCGGCGAGGGCTGGACGCCGCAGACCATTGCGGAGCATGGCATGCCGGCGCTGAAGCCGTCGTTCTACAAGCTCGATCGTTCCGCCGACGTGTTCGGCTGGGACCCGATCTGAGATTGCAGCGCCGAAATTCCGCTTGCGGCGCACACCATCTCAAGTTGTTTTTTATCCACACGACCCGCGCGCCGCCATGATTTCGTCGTATGGTCGCCTCCCAACAAAAAGTCGGGAGGACACAGATGACGAATTCACGACACGACGGCGCACCGGACTTGTCGGTCGCAGCTCACGGCTTCAACCGGCGCAGACTGCTGAAAGGAGCCGCGGCTTTCGCCGCTGCTTCAACAGTCACGACTGCGTCGGCCGCAACCGTCACGCCGCCGGGCCAGACGGGGGCGCCGACAATCTCGACGGACCCGCTGCCGCTCGGTCCCTTGCCGGGCAGCCGCTATCCGGACTCTCATCTGGAGTCGGCGAAGAAGCCCAAGCTGTCATTCGGGCCGGCGGAATTTCCGGCCTTCGCAGGCACTATGGCCGTCGAGCGCGTCGCCACCGGAATGCGCTGGGCCGAAGGCCCGGTCTATTTTGCTGCTGGCCGCTATGTGCTGTTCAGCGACATCCCGAACAATCGCATCATGCGCTTCTCCGAGGACGATGGTCATCTCAGCGTCTATCGACAACCGTCGATGAATTCGAACGGCAACACCATCGATCGGGAAGGACGGCTGATCACCTGCGAGCACAGCGGCCGACGGGTCACCCGCACCGAGCTTGACGGCTCGATCACGATCATCGCCGACAGCTACAATGGCAAGCGCTTGAACTCGCCCAACGATGCGGTGGTCGCGGCCGACGGCGCAATATGGTTCACCGATCCGGTCTACGGCATCGGTGGTTTCTATGAGGGCCTCAAGGCGCAGCCCGAGCAGGACAAGCACAATGTCTATCGGGTCGATCCGAAATCGGGAGAGGTGAAGGTTGTGGTCGACGACTTCGTCGAACCCAACGGGCTGGCCTTCTCGCCCGACGAGAAGAAACTCTACATCATCGACACCGGCTTCACCGACGGGCCGGACAATCCCGCACACATCCGCGTATTCGACGTCGATCACGCGGCCGGCAAGCTGGCCAACAGCAAGGTGTTCGCCGAAATGCCGAAGCCAAGCATCTCCGACGGTGTCCGATGCGACCGCGACGGACGGGTCTGGTGCTCCGTGGGTTGGGGTGATCCGAACGAGGACGGCGTGCGCTGCTATGCCCCGGACGGAACGTTGCTGGGCAAGATTCATATACCTGAAACGGTCGCCAACCTTTGCTTCGGCGGCCAGCAGCGCAATCGACTCTACATCTGCGGCTCAACATCGCTCTATGCGGTGTATACGAGTGCACAAGGCGCTCTGAAGCCCTGATCCGCAGACAGCTGATGTGTCGGGCTGGCGAGGAGCTCATTGTCCTCGCCAGTCCGCGTTCGTCGCGTCAGCCCGTATTCCTCAGCCCCGCCGAGATGCCGTTGATCGTCAGCTGAATCCCGCGCAGCACCTGCTCGTCCGGGTTCTGCGCGCGGTGCTCCTTCAACAACTCGACCTGCACGTGGTTGAGCGGATCGAGATAGGGAAAGCGGTTGCGCACCGAGCGCTCGAGCAGCGGGTTGCCCTGCAACAGACGCTCCTGCCCGGTGATGTCGAGCAAGGTCTCGATCACCAGATTCCATTCACGGCGGATGCGGCCGAAGATCTTTTCCCGCAGGGCCTCGTCAGGGACCAGCTCCGCATAGCGCGAGGCGATCGCGATCGAGCTCTTGGCGAGCACCATGTCCATGTTCGACAACAGCATGCGGAAGAACGGCCATTCCCGGTAGAGCTCGCGCAGGAACGGCATGCCCTGCTCCGGATTCTCCGCGATCCAGGTCTCGACCGCGCTGCCGAAGCCGTACCAGCCCGGCAGCATCAACCGGCACTGCGCCCAGGAGAACACCCAGGGGATGGCGCGCAGATCCTCGATCGCGCGGGTCTTCTTGCGCGAGGCTGGGCGGCTGCCGATGTTCAAGGTCGCGATCTCGTTGATGACGGTCGAGGCCCAGAAATAGTCGACGAAGCCGTCGGTCTCGTAGACCAGGCCGCGATAGGCCTTGAACGCGAGCTCCGAGAGCCGGTCCATCGCGGTGAGATATTCGCGCTTTGGCGCCGGCTGGCGCGGATGCAGCAGGCTGGCCTCGAGCGTCGCCGCGGCGAGGATCTCCAGATTGTTGCGGCCGACCTCGGCATTGGAATATTTGCTGGAGATGATCTCGCCCTGCTCGGTGATCCGGATCTGGCCGTTCACGGCGCCCCCGGGCTGCGCGATGATGGCATCGTAGCTCGGGCCACCGCCGCGGCCGACCGAGCCGCCGCGGCCGTGGAACAGCCTGAGCCGGATGCCATGGCGTTCGAAGATATCGACCAGGCCGATCTCGGCCTTGTAGAGCTCCCAGCCCGAGGTGACGAAGCCGCCATCCTTGTTGCTGTCGGAATAGCCGAGCATGACCTCCTGCACGGCGCCGCGGCTATCGACCAGGCGGCGGTAATCGTGCAGCGCCAGCATGCGGTCCATGATGCCGCTGGACGCCTGCAGGTCCTCGATGGTCTCGAACAGCGGCACGATATTGACGGCGCAGCGGCCCGATGGATCGATCAGGCCGACCTCCTTGAGCAGCAACGCCACCTCGAGCATGTCCGACATGCCCTTGCACATCGAGATGATGCACTGGGGAATCACATCGGCACCGAACGTCGCGTGCGCCTCGGCGGCGGCGCGGAACAGCGCGAGCTCGCCGACGGTTTCGTCGCTGTACTTCACGAACTGCGAGACCAGTGGCCTGGCATTGCGCAGCTCGCTGACCAGCAGGCCGACGCGGGCATCCTCGCTGAGCGCCATGTAGGACATGCCGGGCATCGCGGTGTCGATCAGCTCGGCCACGGTGCGCTCATGCACCGCCGAATTCTGGCGGATGTCGAGCCGCGCCAGATGGAAGCCGAAACAGTCGACCGCGCGACGGAGCATCCGCAGCCGGCCGCGCGCAATGACCTCGGCATTGTTGGCGATCAGCGAGCGATGCAGCACGTCGAGATCGTCCTGCAGCTCCTTGACGCTGTCGTAAGGCGCGACCGCCGCCACCGGCAGGCGGCTGATCTGGATGCCGAGCTTCTTCGCGGTGGCCGCCAGCCGCGCATAGATGCCGGACACCGCGAGACGATACGGCTCACCACGACGATGCGGCGACGTGTCCGGCGAGCGCTCGGCCAGCGCGCGCAGCTCCTCGGAGACATCGGCGAGATGCGCCGCAATGGACAGCTCGCTGCCGAGCAGATGCAGCTCCTCCAGATAGTAATGCAGCGCCAGGCTGGATTGCAGCTTGAGCGTTCCGCGCATGACCTCGGCGGTCACGAACGGATTGCCGTCGCGGTCGCCGCCGATCCAGCTCCCCATCCGCAGGAACGAGGCGAGATCGCCCGCCACCTCCGCGCCGTCGTTGAGCCGATCTTCCAGCGTGCACAGCAGCCGCGGCACCTCGCGCAGGAAGGTGTAGTCGTAGAACGACAGACCGTTGGTGACCTCGTCGAGCACCGTCAGCTTGGTCCGGCGCAGCAGGTTGGTCTGCCACAAGGTCAGCACGGCGCGGCGCAGCGCCTCGTCATTGGCCTCGCGCTCATCCGGCGTCAACTGCATCCGCTCGCGGCGGTCGAGCAGCATCGCGATCTCCATCTCGCGATCCATCGTGCTCTTGCGCCGCACCTCGGTGGGGTGCGCGGTCAGGACCGGGCTGACCAACGCGGTGGAGAAGAACTTGCGCAGCTCCGCCGCCTCGAAGCCGGCCGACTTGGCGTGGGCGAGCGTCGCCGCCAGCATGCCATTGCCGCCGTTGGCGTCGCTCTTGGCGCGCATGCGGCGAATGTTGTTCTGGTCCTCGGCGATGTTGGCGAGATGGGAGAAATAGCTGAAGGCGCGGACGATGCGGACGGTCTCCGCGGTCGACATGCCGTCGAGGATCTGCTCCAGCTCGCGCCGCGCCTGGCGGTCCTCGTCGCGATGGAAGCGCACCGAGGTCTGGCGTATCAGCTCGACGAGGTCGAAGACGTCGGCGCCCTCCTGGTCGCGAACGGTGTCGCCGAGGATGCGGCCGAGCAGCCGGATGTCGTCCCGAAGCCGCGCATCCTCCTCCATGGCCTGCGCCTCGGCGGCGCGGTTGGGACGGATTTCCTCTGGTATGGCTTGCGGCGACATGGATGCGCTCTCCAGCAGCTGCCCATTTACGGGTCAGTCTGCCGTATCCGCATTGCAGCGCAAGATCAAGAAAGAGGCGTCGCCTGCCCTATTCCAAGCTATCGTTCCTCCCCTCGGTCAGATTTGCCTTCCGGCTCGCTCCCAATACGGATCGCGCAGCCGCCGCTTGAAGATCTTGCCGGAATCCTCGCGCGGCAGCTTGCCGTGGATTTCGATATGCCTGGGCACCTTGTAGTCGGCCAGCGACGCCTTCAGCCGCGCCTTGATCTCGCCGGTATCCAGCGTCACGCCGGGCTGCGGCTCGACCACCGCCATCAGCGCCTCGCCGAACTCCGTGTCGGGGATGCCGAACACAGCGCAATCATGCACGCCCGGCACGGCATGCAGCACCGCCTCGATCTCGGCCGGATAGATGTTGACCCCGCCGGAGATCACCATGTCGCGCTTGCGGTCGCACAGGAACACATAGCCATCGGGGTCCATGTAGCCGACATCACCCGAGGTGATGAAGCCGTCGCGGTCGATCTCGGCGCGCTTCTCCGGCTTGTTGTGATAGGTGAAATCCGGGTTGCCCGCGATGCGCGAATAGATCTCGCCGATCTCGCCCTGCGGCAGGATGCGCCCGTCCTCGCCAAGGAAGCGCAGCTCGGCGCCCGGCGAGACCTTGCCGACGGTGCCGGGCTTCTTCAGCGCGTCCTCGGAGCTCGCGAAGGTGACTGCGCCCGATTCGGTCGAGCCGTAGAATTCGTAGATGACCGGCCCCCACCATTCGATCATCGCGCGCTTGACGTCGGCCGGGCACGGCGCCGCGGCGTGGATGATGTGACGCAGCGACGACATGTCGTAGCGGCCGCGCACCTCCTCGGGCAGCTTCATCAGGCGGATGAACATGGTCGGCACCATGAAGATGGTGTCGATCCGCTCCACCTGGATGATACGGAGAAACTCCTCCGGCTCGAACCGCGGCATCAGCACCAGCGCGCCACCGAGCCGTCCGGCCCGCAGGCCGAAGGCGTTCGGCGCGGAATGATACAGCGGTCCGGGCAGCAGCGCGCGCGAGCCCGGCTTGAGTCCATAGATCAGCGCCCGCATCCGTTCGGCCGAGGCCGCCTGCTCCACCGTCGGCGCATTGCGCCGGACGCCCTTGGGATGACCAGTCGTGCCGGAGGTGTAGATCATGTTCTGCGGCTGCGGCACCTGCGGTCCTTCGTAAGGACCCTGTTGCATGAGCCAGCTTTCCAGGTCGGTCGCGAACTCCGGTGTTGCGAGCAGATCCGCGCCGATCTTGTAGTTGGACAGGATCTCCGGCGGCGTCGGGACGCTGAGCACGGTGATGCCGGAGGGAATCATGCCGCGAAGCTGATGCAGCAGATCGGCGTGACCGATCAGCACCCGCGTCGCGGAGTCCTTGAGGATGTAATCGATCTCCTCCGACTTGAAGTGCCAGTTCACCGGCACACCATAGGCGCCCAGTCGCATCGCGCCGTAGGCGGCCTCGATGAAGGCGATGTCGTTGCGCATGAGCATGCAGACGCAGTCGCCCTGGCGCACGCCGAGCTGCGCGAGACCGCTCGCGATCCGCGCGGCGCGGTCGGCGATGTCAGCGTGGCTGCGCCGGCGTTCGCCGGAGATGATGCCGCAAAACAGGGAGGACGTTTCCATTGTTATTGCCTTGTCCGATCTGGCGTCGGTTCGAGTTTCCGCCGTCATTCCGGGGCGATGCGCAGCATCGAACCCGGAATCTGGAAATTGTTTGGCTCAGCTCCTTCGGGGCTGCCCGCAAGGAGGAGGCTAATCTACAAACTTGGGCGCACGCTTTTCGATGTTCGCCCGCACCGACTCCAGCTGGTTCGGGCTGCCGATCAGCTTCTGCTGCTCGACCGATTCCGCGAGCAGCGCTGGGCCCGGATCGACCGAGAGGTTGTTCAGCATGCGCTTGGCGGCGCGGATCGCATCCGGATTTTTGCCTGCGATCTCACGCGCCGTCTCCAGCGCGGCGGCGCGCGGATCGGCGCAGATGCGCGTAACGAGGCCGTAAGCCTGCCCCTCTTCCGCCGAAAACACGCGGCCGGTATAGGTCAGCTCGCGCAGGATGTCGTCGCGCATCAGGGTCGCCAGGATCGGCGTGCCCGCCATGTCCGGCACCAGACCCCATTTGATCTCCATGATCGACATCTTGGTGTCCGGTGCGACGTAGCGCATGTCGGCGCCGAGCGCGAGCTGGAAGCCGCCGCCATAGGCCACGCCATGCACTGCAGCAATCACCGGCACCGGCAACTTCCGCCAGCCCCACACCGCCTGCTGGGCGAAGTTCGCCTTGCCGTGGGTGCGAACGGTGAGGTCGCGCTTCTCGCCGCCGGGTATGCCGTTGCCGCCGGAGTCCTTCATCGCCGCGAAGCGGCCCATGTCGAGCCCGGCGCAGAAGGCGCGGCCCTCGCCGGACAGCACCACGGCGCGCAGCCCCTTTTCCTTCGCCAGCCGCTCGGTGGCCGCCACCAGCGCCTCGAACATCTCCATGTCCAGCGCATTCATCTTGTCGGCGCGGACCAGGCGAACGTCGGCGACGCCGTCCTTGATCTCGATCGCGATGCGGTTGTCCATCGAGCGGTCTCCTCACGAATGTCTTTGTGACTTTACAGAAGGCTGTCGGAGCGATTTAGTCAATCGACCAATTAACTCACAACATGTCAGGCGGAAACTCTCCCATGTTCAAGGACAATCTCCTCGAAGGTCGGCGCATTCTGGTGACCGGCGGCGGCACCGGCCTTGGCAAAGCGATGGCCGCACGCTTCCTGCAGCTTGGCGCCGAAGTGCATATTTGCGGCCGGCGGAAAATCGTCTGCGACGAGACCGCGACCGAACTGATGGACCTCTATGGCGGGCGCGTCACCAGCCACGGCGTCGACATCCGCAATGCGATGGCGGTCGAGGAAATGATCGAGGCGATCTTCCAGGAAGGCGGCCTCACCGATCTCATCAACAACGCCGCCGGCAATTTCATTTCCCGCACTGAGGAATTGAGCCCGCGCGGTTTCGACGCGGTTGCCAACATCGTGATGCACGGCACGTTCTATGTGACGCATGCCGTCGGCAAGCGCTGGATCGCAGCGATGCAGCCGGGCAACGTCGTGTCGATCACGGTCACCTGGGTGCGCAACGGCTCGCCCTATGTGGTGCCCTCGGCAATGAGCAAGTCGGCGATCCACGCGATGACGATGTCGCTCGCCACCGAATGGGGCCGCTACGGCATCCGCCTCAACACCATCGCACCCGGCGAGATCCCGACCGAAGGCATGAGCAAGCGCATCAAGCCCGGCGACGAGGCCGGCGCGCGCACCAAGGCGATGAACCCGATGGGTCGCGTCGGCACCATGGAGGAGTTGCAGAACCTCGCGGTGTTCCTGATCTCCGGCGGCTGCAACTGGATCAACGGCGAGACCATCGCGATGGACGGCGCCCAGGCGCTGGCGATGGGCGGCAACTTCTATCAGCTGCGCGACTGGAGCGACGACGACTGGACCAAGGCCAAGGAGTCGATCAAGGCGCAGAACGAAAAGGACCGCGCGACGCGCACGAGCTGATGGCCCAATCGCCCGGTTGATCGGCGACGTGCTCTCTGTAGACTGATCGAGAGATGCTTGCTCCGGCGCAATCCGGGGCGAGGACCACGACAAGACATCGAACAAAGAAAAAGACGTAATCGGAGGGGAAACATGTCCGTCTCGACGGCAACGTCGACGCTCGTCGACGTCGTGCGCGACAGAGCGCAAACGCTGGGCTCCGCCACCGCATATGAGTTCGAAGGCCGCGTCACCAGCTTCGCCGAATTCGACCGCAAGACCAACCAGGTCGCCAACGCGCTGAAGGCGCTCGGCATCAAACAGCACGAGCGGATCGCCTATTTCGGCAAGAACAGCGACATCTATTTCGAGCTGCTGGTCGGCGCCATGAAGGCCAACGTCGTGATGGCGCCGGTGAACTGGCGCCTCGCCGGTCCCGAGGTCGCCTTCATCGTCGAGGACTGCAAGGCGCCTGCCCTGTTCGTCGGTCCCGAGTTCATCACGATGATCCGCAACATCCGCGGCCAGATTCCGAGCGTGCGGCACATCATCACGACCGAAGGCGGCGCGCCGGAATGGCAGGACTACACGGCCTGGCGCGACGCGCAGAGTGCCGACGATCCTGGCGTAGCGATCACGCCGCGGGACATCGCGCTGCAGCTCTACACGTCCGGCACCACCGGCAAGCCGAAAGGCGCGATGCTGTCGCACGCGAACTTCCTCAACCTGGTGAATACCGGCAATCCCGAGGAGAAACCGGACTGGAACAAATGGTCGACCGACGACGTCTCGCTGATCGCGATGCCGATCTTCCACATCGGCGGCTCCGGCTGGGGCCTGATGAGCCTCTACCACGGCGCCCGTGGCGTCATCGCGCGCGAGTTCGATCCCACGAAGATCCTCGACTTCTTCGAGCAGTCCGGCATCACCAAGCTGTTCATGGTGCCCGCCGCGATGCAGTTCGTGGTGCGGCAGCCGCGCGCGCGGCAGGTCGATTTCTCGCGGCTCAAATACATGCTCTACGGCGCCTCGCCGATCCCCGCGGCGCTGCTGAAGGAATGCATCGAGGTGTTCAAATGCGGCTTCGTGCAGATGTATGGCATGACCGAGACCACGGGCACCATCATCGCGCTGCCGCCCGAGGATCACGTCGAAGGGCTGGAGCGGATGCGCTCGGCCGGCAAGCCGCTGCCGGGCGTCGAAGTCGCGATCATCGATCCCTTGGGCAATCCGCTGCCGCCGCGGCAGGTCGGCGAAATCGCCACCCGCTCCGGCTCCAACATGACCGGCTACTGGAACCTGCCGGAGGCGACCGCACGCACGCTTGGCAGGGACGGCTGGCTGCGCACCGGTGATGCCGGCTACATGGACGAGGACGGCTACGTCTACATCCACGACCGCATCAAGGACATGATCATCTCCGGCGGCGAGAACATCTATCCGGCCGAGGTGGAGAGTGCGATCTGCGATCATCCTGACGTCGCCGAAGCCGCCGTGATCGGCATTCCCGACGAGAAATGGGGCGAGGCTGTCAAGGCGATCGTCGTGATGAAGCCGGGCAAGCAGGCGACCGCGACCGACATCATCAACTTCACCCGCACCCGCATCGCCGGCTTCAAGACGCCGAAGACCGTCGACTTCCTCGACGCCCTGCCGCGCAATCCCTCCGGCAAGATCCTGCGGCGGAATCTGCGCGACCCATATTGGGCGGGCAAGGACCGGCAGGTGAATTGACAACCGGCGGTCTTCTCGTTGCGACAGCCTGGATCGCGTCGCTGGCGCTCGCGATGACGTGGAGAGAGCGCGCACTCTCTCCACACCGTCATTGCGAGGCGCCCTTGCGCCGAAGCAATCCAGGGGCCAAGTGACAGGTCTGGATTGCCGTGCTGACGCTCGCGATGCCGCCACGCGATCAGGCCGCGCTCACCGCTTGTTCGCCCCCATATAGCCAAACAGGAACCCCGCCACCTTGCGCATCTGGATCTCCTCACTGCCCTCGGTGATGCGATAGCGGCGGTGGTGGCGGTAGATGTGCTCGAACGGCTTGTGGCGCGAATAGCCCATGCCGCCATGCACCTGGATGGCGCGGTCGGCGGCCTCGCAGCACAGACGGTTAGCCCAGTAGTTGCACATCGACACCTTGTCGGAGAGCGTGTGCTCGACCTGCGCCTGGGTGAGCTGGTCCATCTCCCACGCGGTCTTGCGGATCAACAGCCGCAGCATCTCGGCCTGGGTCGCCAGCTCCACCAGCGGCCACTGGATTGCCTGGTTCTCGGCCAGCGCCTTGCCGAACGGCTTGCGCTCACGCGCGTAATTCACGCTCTCGTTGATACAGTAGACGGCCGCACCGAGCGAGCTCGCCGCCTGGCGGATGCGGTTCTCGTGCACGAAGCATTGGGCCAGCGACAGCCCGCGCCCGACCTCGCCGAACAGCGCGTCCTCCGGCACGAACACGTCGGTGAAGCTGACGCGCGGATGGTCGGTCGGCATGTTGAAGGTCCAGAGATATTCCTCGACCTTCACACCCTCGGTCTTGGCCGGCACCAGGAAGCAGGTGATGCCGCGCGCATCGCCGTCATTGCCCGAGGTGCGCGCGAACAATGCGCAATGCGTGGCGACGTGCATGCCCGTGGTCCACATCTTCTCGCCGTTGATCAGCCAGCCCTTGACGTTGTCGCGGGTCGCCGGGACGGCCTTGGTCTCCATATGAGTCGCATCCGAGCCGTGATGCGGCTCGGTCAGACCAAACGTGATGCGGTACTTGCCGGTGATCGAGCCGTCGATCATCGCCTTCTGGTCGTCACGGCCGTAGCGGTCGAGCATGGTCACGATCGGCAGATTGCCGACGATCGAATGCTCGTTCTGCAGGTCGTTGTGCAGGCCGAGGCCCTTCGACGCGAAATGCTCGCGGATTACCGCCATCCAGAGGTTCGAGCCGTCCTTGCCGCCATAGCGTTTCGGGATCGCGAAGCGCAGATGGCCGGCCGCGTCGGCGCGGTCCTTGGCCTTGCGCAGCAGCCGCTCCCAGTCATGCCGCGGCAGGCCGCCATTCTCGAAATCGGTGCGCGCCCATTCGCGGCGATGATCGAAGAAGCGGATGTTGTCGTCCGCCTGCTCCAGCGGCTTGATCTCGGCGTCGATGAAGCGGTCGAGCTCGTCGAGATAGGCGATCAGTTCCTTCGGCAAGGAAAAATCCATGGCGTGTCTCCCTGTGCGTGTCGTTGTTGTTCTTGCTCTTGGTCAGGCCAGCCCGCCGCCGCGTGCTTGTGGCGCGCGGCGCGGTTGCGTATTTGGATGACCGCGCGCGCGGCGCAGGCGCTAAGCTCGCGCACGGCAGCCAATCAGAAACCAGGAGGAACGGTCGATGGAGCTGAAATTCTCGAAGGTCACGCGCAAGGGGCCGATCACAATCGTCACCCTTGCCCGTCCCGAGGTCTACAACGCGCTGCATACCGACGCACATTACGAGCTGGAGGCGGTGTTCGACGGGTTCGCCGCCGATCCCGAGCAATGGGTTGCGATTGTCACCGGCGAGGGTGACAAGGCGTTCTGCGCCGGCAACGACCTGAAATGGCAGGCGGCCGGCGGCAAGCGCGGCTGGGGCCGAAGCGGCTTCGGCGGACTGACGTCGCGCTTCGATTGCGACAAGCCGCTGATCGCCGCCGTGAACGGCGTCGCGATGGGCGGCGGCTTCGAGATCGCGCTGGCCTGCGACCTGATCATCGCCTCCGAGAATGCGACCTTCGCGCTGCCCGAGCCGCGCGTCGGCCTCGCCGCGCTCGCCGGCGGCCTGCAGCGGCTGCCGCGCCAGATCGGCATGAAGCGCGCGATGGGCATGATCCTCACAGGCCGCCATGTCGCCGCCAGCGAAGGCCACGAGCTCGGCTTCGTCAACGAGGTGGTGCCGCGGGGCGAGGCGCTGGCGGCCGCCGAGCGCTGGGCCGAGACCATTGCCAGGAACTCGCCGATGTCGATCCGCGCCTCCAAGCAGGCGATCGAGAAGGGCCTGGCGGTGTCGCTGGAGCAGGCGATCACCGAGCAGCGCGACTACCCGGCGGTCCAGGCGATGATTCATTCGCAGGACTACATCGAGGGACCGAAGGCGTTTTCGGAGAAGCGGCCGCCCAAGTGGCTGGGGCGGTAGAGCCTCACCGAGCTCGTCATTCCGGCGCGCGCGCAGCGCGAGCCCGGAATCCATAGCCGCGATCATGCCTATGGATTCTGGGCTCGCGACTGCGTCGCGCGCCGGAATGACAGCGCGGGTCTGCCTCCACTCCGTCATGGCCGGGCTTGACCCGGCCATCCACGTCTCGCGGCAGATTCGTGAGAGGATGGATGCCCGGGTCAAGCCCACGGCTGTCCGGTTCAGCTTCCGCATATTGCGAGGCTCAACTGTTGTGGGTTTTTGGCAAGTTG